>NZ_LZLY01000113.1 GCF_001673535.1 Mycobacterium sp. 1081908.1
GCAGGAAGACCGCGCGGTGTTCGACGCCAGCCACGCCGAAGTCGCCCGCTGGTTCGGCGAGGGACTCGTCGACGGCGTGCGCATCGACCACCCCGACGGATTGTCCGATCCCTGCGGATATCTGGCGCGGCTGCGCGAGCTTCTCGGGCCCGACGCGTGGATCGCGATCGAGAAGATCCTCGCCGTCGACGAGTCCCTCGCCGAACCAGCGGGCGACTTCGGCGTGGCTGGCGTCGAACACCGCGCGGTCTTCCTGCCGCAGCCCGGCCAGCGAGGTGATCGAGAAGAAGCGCCGGTAGCCGCAGACCCCGTTTCGCCAGCCCACCAACCGGTAGTGCTGGCGGTCGTGGACGTCCGGGCCGCTTCCCTGCCCGGTGCCCGGGGCGATGGGCAGCGCCAGGTCGCCCAGCCGCAGCCGGTCGCCGTCGACTTTCAGGTCGGCCGCGTCGTCGTCGGAACCCAATATCGGCAGCACAATTCGGCCGTCCTCGTCGAGGTCCCAGTCGATGTCGAAGAACGCCGCGTACCGCGATTCCCGGCCGTGCCGCAGCACGTCCCACCACCACGCGTTCTGCTCGGGGTCGTCGATGCCCACGTGGTTGGGGACGATGTCGACGATCAGGCCCATGCCGCGCGCCCGGGCCGCCGCGGACAAGCGCGCCAGGCCGGCGGGGCCGCCCAACTCCGGCGAGACGGTCGTGGGATCGGTGACGTCGTAGCCGTGGTTCGACCCCCGGGCGGCGGTCAGCAGGGGGGAGAGGTAGACGTGGGTCACCCCGAGGTCGTCGAGGTAATCCAGCAGGCCCTCGGCGTCGGCGAAGGTGAACCCGAACCCGCTGGACTCACCACGCAGCTGCAGCCGGTAGGTGGACAGGACGGGTAAAGCCATGCGTCACAAGGTCTTACGAAGTATCAGCAGCGAACGCGAGGGCAGCGAGACCTTCTCCTCGGCGTTCACCACCTGGTCCGCCTCCCCGGCGGGGTGGTTGGTGTCCAGCTCGACCGTCCACTCCTGGGCGTAGTCGTCGGGCGGCATCACGAACTCCACCGGGTCCTCGCCGGCGTTGAAGCACAACAGGAATGAGTCGTCGACCACCCGCTCGCCGCGGGCGTTCGGTGCGGTGATGGCGTCGCCGTTGAGAAACACCGCTACGCACTTGTGAATGCTCTCGCCCCAGTCCTCGTGCGTCATCTCGCGGCTACTCGGGTTCAGCCAGGCGATGTCGCGGACCTCGTCGCCGCTGCGGATCGGCTCGCCCTCGAAGAACCGGCGCCGGCGAAACACCGGATGGTTCTTGCGCAGGGTGGTCACCTTGCGCGCGAAAGCCAGCAGATCCGAGTTCTTTTCGACCAATGACCAGTCCATCCAGGACAATTCGGAGTCCTGGCAGTAGACGTTGTTGTTGCCGCTCTGGGTGCGGCCGAACTCGTCGCCGTGCGCGATCATCGGCGTGCCCTGGCTGACCAGAAGCGTCGCCCAGAAGTTGCGCATCTGGCGGCGGCGCAGCTCCAGGATGTCCGGGTCGTCGGTGGGGCCTTCGACGCCACAGTTCCACGACCGGTTGTGGCTCTCGCCGTCGCGGTTGTCCTCGCCGTTGGCCATGTTGTGCTTGTCGTTGTAGGACACCAGGTCGTTGAGCGTGAAGCCGTCGTGGGCGGTGACGAAATTGATGCTGGCGCTGGGACGCCGGCCCGTCACCTCGTAGAGGTCCGACGAGCCGGTCAGCCGGGAGGCGAACTCGCCCAGGGTCGCGGGTTCTCCCCGCCAGTAGTCGCGCACAGTATCGCGATACTTCCCGTTCCACTCGGTCCACAAACCCGGGAAGTTTCCGACCTGGTAGCCGCCCTCGCCGACGTCCCACGGCTCGGCGATCAACTTGACCTGGCTGATCACCGGATCCTGCTGCACCAGGTCGAAGAACGCGCTCAGGCGATCGACGTCGTGCAGCTCGCGGGCCAGCGTGGCGGCCAGGTCGAAGCGGAACCCGTCGACGTGCATCTCGAGCACCCAGTAGCGCAGCGAGTCCATGATCAGCTGCAGCACGTGCGGGTGGCGGGGGTTGAGGCTGTTGCCGGTGCCGGTGTAGTCCTTGTACAACCGCAGGTCCGTGTCGACCAGCCGGTAGTAGGCCGCGTTGTCGATGCCGCGGAAGTTGATCGTCGGGCCCAGGTGATTGCCCTCGGCGGTGTGGTTGTACACCACGTCGAGGATGACCTCGATGCCGGCCTCGTGGAAGCTGCGCACCATGGATTTGAACTCGGCGACGCTGGCCGTGCGGTTGGCCGCGTATTGGTTGTGCGGGGCGAAGAAGCCAAAGGTGTTGTAGCCCCAGTAATTTCGCAGCCCCAGATCCAGGAGTCGCTGGTCGTGCATGAACTGGTGAACGGGCATCAGCTCGATCGCGGTCACGTTGAGCGACTTGAGGTGGTCGATGACCACCGGGTGGGCCAGCCCGGCGTAGGTGCCCCGAAGCTGCTCGGGGACGCCGGGATGGGCCTGCGTCATGCCCTTGACGTGGGCCTCGTAGATGACGGTCTCGTGGTACGGGGTGAGCGGGGCCCGGTCGGAGCCCCAGTCGAAGAACGGGTTGCTCACCACGCTGGTCATGGTGTGGCCGAGCGAATCCACCATGGGCGGAGTCCCGGGGTCGAGCCCGTCGGCGTTCGGGCCGTTCGGGTTGACGGCCTTCAGGTCGTAGGAGAACAGCGCCTGGCCGAAGTCGAAGTCGCCGTGGAACGCCTTGCCGTAGGGATCCAACAGCAGCTTGCTGGGGTCACACCGGTGCCCGGCCGCCGGGTCGAAGGGGCCGTGGACGCGAAAGCCGTAGCGCTGCCCCGGGACGATGTTCGGCAGATAGGCGTGCCAGACGAACCCGTCGACCTCATCCAGCGGGATGCGCGATTCGCTGCCGTCGTCGTCGATCAGACACAATTCGACCTTGTCGGCGATCTCGGAGAACAGCGAAAAGTTGGTGCCCGCCCCGTCATAGGAGGCGCCGAGCGGGTAAGGGTTTCCCGGCCAGACGGTGGCCAGTCGGGGCTGGGCCCGGCCGGCGTCGTGCACGCCGGCGGCGCCTTCGTCCGGGCCTGGATTGTTCGACGGCATCATCCGACCTTATCCGCGCCCGCGCGGCGCGGCCCGTTACCACCAACCGGTGCCGGCCCCGATCTGGCGGCCCAGCTCGTCGGTCATCGTTCGCACGTAGGTGGGCGACAGGTGGTGCGCACCGTGGTAGATCAGCACGTTTCCCTCGACGGGGCGGCAGACGTCGGCGCGGCAGATCGCGTCCGACATGTCGAGGACCTTCAGCAACGGGAACTGTGTGACGAAGTCGAGCGTCTGGTTGCGATCGGACAGCACGTCGGAGCGCTTGACGGCGCACGAGTCGGGGCTGCCGCCCTTCTTGGCCAGGCAGTCCGCGGGGTCGAACGGCTTGCCGTTCTTGACCAGCCAGGGGGTGTCCCGCATGCCGAGAATGGGAATGTTGTTGTCCGACAACGCTTGCCAGATGCCGATGTAGGTCGCCGGCATCACGTCGCCGCTCTTGATGTTCCACGGCCGGGTCGTCGTGGTGAACACGTAGTCCGGCCGGTCGGTGACGAGTTTGCTCATGGTCCGCTGCACCCATTCGCGGCACTGCATGTACGGGGCGTTGTTGCCCATGATCAGCGGGACTTCCTCGGTGGACAACGGGCAGCCCATCTTGAGGTAGGTCACCACCTTGAAGTGGTGCAGGCGGCCGAGCAGGTCCAGCGCGGGCAGCCAGTGCTCCGCGTGCGACCCGCCGGCCAGGGCGATGCTGCGGGTGGCCTCGACGTCGCCGTAGGTGCAGTTGACCAGCGCGGGGTTGACGAAGTCGCTGATGCACCCGTCCCGGGTCGAAATCGGCAGGTCGTCCTTGACCTCCAGCACGCTGGGCCGCATCGGCAGCGCCGGGACCCGCACGTGTTCGGTGAGGGCGCGCGCGCCCGGGTAGTCCTGCGGGTTGAGGACGCTGAGCTCCTTGCCCGCGGCGCGCAACACCGTGACGTGCTGACGCCAGGTGAACGACGTGGCGGTGAGCGTGACGGCCAGCAGCACCACCATCGATCCCAGCGCCATCGTCGGCCGGCGCAGTCGCAGCGACCAGGGGACCGCCGGGATCTTCGGCATGGGCGCGGGGGAGGCGGCGCCGGCGGCTGTCCGGTAACGCAGCGGGTCCTCGACGAGCCGGGTGGTCAGGTAGGCCAGGGCCCCGGAGACCAGCAGCACCGCCGCGCCGTCGACGAAGCCGGCGTGGCGGTGGCCGCTGTAGGACAGCCAGAAGATGAGCAGCGGCCAGTGCCACAGGTACAGCGAGTAGGCCATCGTGCCCAGCGCCACCAGCGGCCCCGCCGCCAGGACCCGGTTCGGCAGGGGCAGGCGGCCGTCGGCGCCGGCCCGCAGGTTGGCCCCCGCCAGGATCATCAGCACGGTGGCCCCGACCGGGACCAGCGCCCAGGGGCCGGGGAATTCCTTGACGCCGTCGATCAGGGCCCCGCACGACACGATCGCCGCCAGCGCCACGGTGGCCAGGGCCGTGCGCAGCCACATCGGCCAGCGGACGTGGGGCACGACGGCGCCGATGAGGGCGCCCAGCAGCAACTCCCAGGCCCGCGCGAAGCTGTTGTAGTAGGCGATCGCCTGGTCGTCCTGGTGGGCGATGACCGCGTAGACGAACGAGGCCGCCGTCAGCGCCCCGAGCAGCACCAGGAACACCGCGCGCAGGTGGGCACGCAGCCGGCCCCGCAACGCGTAGGCGCACCCGGCGACCAGCGCCAGCAAGGCGACGTAGAACTGGCCCTGCACCGACATGGACCAGATGTGCTGCAGCGGGGTGACGGCCTCACCCGCCCGCAGGTAGTCCGCCGCGGTGCTGGCCAGTTCCCAGTTCTGGTAGTAGCCGAGGCTGGCCAGGCTCTGGTCGGCGAAGGTCTCCCAGCGGGTTTCCGGTTGGACCAGGACGGTCAGCAGCCCGCAGCCGGCCAGGACGACGACCAGGGCGGGAAGCAGGCGGCGGACCAGCCGGGTCACCTCGGCCACCGGCGACAGCGAAAGGTCCGGGTTGAGGGCGGCCCGCAGGATCTTTCCGCCGAAGAAGAACCCGGACAACGCCAGAAACACGTCCACGCCGCCGGAAACCCGCCCGAACCAGACGTGGAAGACGGCGACCAGCGCGATCGCGATGCCGCGCAGGCCGTCGAGGTCGTAGCGATAGAACCCGGCCGCGCGCGCCGGCACCGGTTCGGCGGCAACCGGGGGACGAGGCGGCGACAGGGTCTGCATGGTCAACCGCCAACTTAACCGAAAACCGCCACCCGCTCCTGCCGGCCGGCCTTCCGGCGAGCCAGCTCAGGGGAGCAAGTGGCGGCTGTTCGGCGGGGCTACCGCGTGATGCCGTAGGGCTGTTGCAGCGGCGCCTGCGTCGGCTGCTGCAGCAGGGGGAGCTGCTGCACCGGCGCCTGCTGGACCTGCTGCTGCAACGGGGCCTGGGCCGGAACCTGCTGCAGCGGCGCCTGTTGCGTGGGCACCTGCTGGACCGGCGTCTGCTGCAGGGGCGCCTGTTGGGTCGGGACCTGCTGGACCGGCGCCTGCTGCAGGGGCGCCTGCTGCGTGGGCACCTGCTGCAGCGGCGCCTGCTGGAACGGCGTCTGCTGGGCCCCGAGAACCCGGACCAGGTATGGCGTCATGCCGTTGGCGCGCACCGGCGATACCTGGACCACGTCGCCGACCTCGAGCATCTGGTTGTTGCCGAGGTACATCGCGACGCTTTCCGTGCCACCGGGACCGTAGAAGATCAGGTCGCCACGCTGGGCCTGCTGCGGCAGCACCTTCTGACCGAGCCGGTACATCTCACCGGAGGACCGCGGCAGCTTGATCCCCGCGCCGGCATACGCGTACTGCATCAGGCCCGACGCGTCGAAACCGACGGTCATGGCGCCGGTGCCCTTGCCGCGCGAGGGGCCGGTGATGCCGCCGCCGGCCCAGGAGAACGGCACGCCGCGCTGCGAAAGACCGCGCATGACGACGACGTCGGTGGCCTGCTGGTAGTCCATCGAACGGGTGCCGGGGTCGGCGGTCGCGATGCTGGCGGTGGCCAACGGGGCCACCAGCATCGCGAGCCCGATCGCGAAGCCGAAGATGCGTTTCATGGGGTTCCCACCTTCTTGGGTCCGGGCCTCCGTCGCGGTGACTTCGCGCGTCGGCCGCTACTGCAGGAGGCGAAGGCCGCCCCGTCGGGGCCCCACGCCGCTGCATGACGCTTGGCGATGAACCCGGTCGGCCTACCCGGATTCACACCAGTCACTAGAGACACTTTTACAACAGAAGTTGCCGGCGGAAAATGCCTGGTGAGCTCCACGAAGGATTCTTTGTCGTAACGTGACCGGACGGTGACTGGCGGGCCTAATTCCGTGTCCGCAGTTGTGATTTGGGTCTCAGTGACGCCGTCGCGCCGAAACCGACGTCGGGGCGCTACCGCGGCCGCGCCGTCACAGCCAATACCGCTCGCTGAAGGTGGTCAGGATGAAGCCGGCCGCGGAGGCGACCAGGAGCAGAACGAGAGAAAGCACCGGCCAGAACGACATGTACCAGCCCTTCAGGAGGGAAACGAACGGGCCGATTCCGGCAGCGGTGATCGCCGCGCCGATGCCGCCCCATACCACCGGGTGAATGTAGTAATCGATCCCGAAGGGGACCGGCCCGCAGGTGTCCCCCTCGCACAGCCTCCCGAGGTAGCCGAACAGCCGCGCCGGCCAGTCCGTCGCCGTGGCGAGGACCAGCAGCAGCACCAAAAGCGTGACGGTGCAGATGACGTCCCACGCCACTATCCGCAGGCGAAGCACCCGGGGTGCCTCGTGGTCGGAGCGCGGCGGGGCGGCGACGTGGTCACCGGGGCCGGGGTCGTCGGGCTGGTGCGGCGAAGCCATGGCCATAGATGGTCCCCGATGGCCGCGAATTGCGCGAACCGGCTGCCTCTACGCTCGATCTCTATGCCTGCCGCCAGAGCCGGGCTCACGCCCGAGCAGATCAGCGCGATCGACGCGGCGCACCTGTGGCATCCCTACAGCACGATCGGCAGCGAATCGGTGGCGCCCGTCGTGGCCGTCGCCGCCCGGGGCGCCTGGCTGACGCTGGTCCGCGACGGCCGGCCCGTCGAGGCGCTCGACGCGATGAGCTCCTGGTGGACCGCGATCCACGGGCACGGCCACCCCGGGCTGGACGCCGCGCTGACCGCGCAGCTGGCCACGATGAACCACGTCATGTTCGGGGGACTGACCCACGAGCCCGCGGCCCGGCTGGCGCGGCTGCTGGTGGAGATCACGCCGGCGGGGCTGGAGACCGTGTTCTTCAGCGACTCGGGGTCGGTCTCGGTGGAGGTCGCGGTGAAGATGGCGCTGCAGTACTGGCGCGGCCGCGGCCGGCCCGCCAAGCACCGGCTGATGACCTGGCGCGGCGGCTACCACGGCGACACCTTTACCCCGATGAGCGTCTGTGACCCCGACGGCGGCATGCACTCGCTGTGGTCCGACGTGCTCGTCCCGCAGGTGTTCGCCCCGCAGGTGCCCCGCGACTACGACCCCGCCTACGCGGCGGCGTTCGAGGCGCAACTGTCGCGGCACGCCCCCGAACTGGCCGCCGTGATCGTGGAGCCCGTCGTGCAGGGGGCGGGCGGGATGCGCTTCCACGACCCGGCCTATCTGCGGGACCTGCGCGAAACATGCAGCCGGCACGACGTGCTGCTGATCTTCGATGAGATCGCAACCGGGTTCGGGCGCACCGGTGAGCTGTTCGCCGCCGACCACGCCGGGGTGAGCCCGGACATCATGTGCGTCGGCAAGGCGCTCACGGGCGGGTACCTCAGCCTTGCCGCCACCCTGTGCACCACCGAGCTGGCGCACACCATCAGCTCGGGGGAGGCGGGGGCGCTGATGCACGGGCCCACGTTCATGGCCAACCCGCTGGCCTGCGCGGTGTCGGTGGCCAGCGTGGAGCTGCTGCTCGGCCAGGACTGGCGATCCACGGTGGCCGGGATAGCCGCCGGGCTGGCCGAGGGGCTCGAACCGGCCCGGGGGCTGCCCGGCGTGGTCGATGTGCGGGTGCGCGGGGCCATCGGGGTCATCGAATGCGACCGGCCCGTCGACCTGGCCGTCGCCACGCCGGCGGCGCTGGACCACGGGGTGTGGCTGCGCCCCTTCCGCAACCTGGTCTACGCGATGCCGCCGTACGTCTGCTCCGGCGCGGAGATCGCGCAGATCACGTCGGCGATGGTCGAGGTCGCGCGACTGGTGGGCTGAGCCGCGCCGTCCGCTCCGGCCCAGGAGCTCAGGGAATTCTCAGCAGATTCTTCGGCCGCGGCTAGCTCGGCTCAAAGGATCCACAAAGCCGCCGGCCGCATGATCAACCTCATGATGAGTCAGTCGCTCTGCGCCAAGATGATCGAACGCTACGTACGCACCTGCGGACTGCAGTTCCTCAAGGGCGAGCACGATGGCGAATACTTCTGTGTCGCCAACGCCGATGGCGGGCGGCTGCACATCCACCTCGAGATCGCACCGTCGTTCGGCGACATGCTGGTCATCGGGGTCGCTCCCGCGTACTCCTTCCGCGCCGCCGACCGCCCGTGGCTGACCCGGTTAGCTGACACCTGGAACCGGCGGAACCGCAAAGTCACCGCGATCCTGCACGGTTGCTCCGACCCGCAGCGCGTCGGTCTGGTGGCCCGCAGATCGCGGTGGATCCAGGACGGCATCTCGTTCGAGGATTTCGCCTCCTTCGTCGATCGCACCATCGCGGAGGCCGTCGATCTGTTTGCTGAGGCGACGGTGGTTGTCGGGTTGCCCTCGACCGCGCAGCCCATGCTGCGCGACGCCAGCTGAGATTCCGGCCCGTAGCACCGAGCGCAATCCCGCCATCCGTGGCCGGCCGGGGAGCCCGACCGTCGACGATGAAGTACCGGCCAATCGAAGCCGGCCGGGACGGTTTCGGGAGCGACTCCATCCGCGCGCCCCGGTGGCGACCTGAGAACCCGGAGACCGCATGGTTTTGGGGCCTCTCCCAATAGGTCGGAAGCCGCGCTAGCAGCCAGTTTGAGGGGCCGCAAACTTTTGTTTTCAGGGATCGGCCGAAGCTGCAGCGCGCCGTTGTACTTGTGTGTAATCTCCGTGACGGGCGTGATCCAGTCGTGATTCTTGCTTTGCCGCTGGGTCGTGTCGGTGACCGGCTGGAGGATAGATATGTCGTATGTGATGGCGACGCCGGAGTTGATGGCGGCCGCGGCGACGGATTTGGCTGCTATTGGCTCGACGCTCCGCGCGGCACACCTGACGGCGGCGGCCCCGACCGTCGGGGTGATACCCGCGGCCGCCGATGAGGTGTCGGCCGCCGTCGCGCAAGTGTTCTCCCAGGCCGCCCAGAGCTTCCAGGGACTGGTCGGGAAGGCGTCGACGTTCGGTGAGCAATTCGCGCAGCAGCTGACCGGGGGCGCGGGCGCCTATGCCGCCGCCGAGGCCGTCAACGCCGCGTCGGTGGCGTTCGACCCGAACTCGATCATCCAGGAGCTCATCGACGCGCCGGCCAGCCTCCTGTCGACGTTCAACAGTCTCTACAACAGCGCGTCGGGCGTCTTGAAGTTCATGCTGAGCTTCCTCGAACTACCGGTCTATATCGGCTACGAGGCACTGGTTCTGACGTATTTGACGCTGGCCGGATTGATCGCCCTGGAGCAGACCTTGGCCAAATTCCTGACCGGCGCACCGATTCCGATTCCGTAATTTTCGGGCGCTGTCCGCCCGCCGCCTAGACGGTCAGCCGGGGGAGTTCGACCGTGGCCGGGTCGTCGTCGCGGCGCTCCTCGTGCAGCAGCAGGGACCGCACCACCGCGCGCGGCGCCTCGGACCGCAGCATGAAGCTGGCGGGACGCGGCCGGACCGTCTGCGGCCACCAGAACCAGCGCCCGAGCAGCGCGGCGATGGACGGCGTCATGAACGAGCGCACGACCAACGTGTCGAACAACAGACCCAGGCCGATCGTGGTACCCAGCTGGCCGATGATCCGCAAGTCGCTGAAGATCATCGAGGCCATCGTGAAGGCGAACACCAGGCCGGCGTTCGTCACGACCTTCCCGGTGCCACCCATGGCGCGGATGATGCCGGTGTTGATGCCGGCGGCTATTTCCTCTTTCATGCGGGCCACCAGCAGCAGGTTGTAGTCGGATCCGACCGCCAAAAGGACGATCACCGACATCGGCAGCACCATCCAGTGCAATTTGACGCCCAGCACGTACTGCCACACCAAAACCGACAGCCCGAACGAGGCGCCCAAAGAAAGCACCACCGTGCCGACGATAACCAGGGCGGCGACAAAACTGCGGGTCAGGGCGAGCATGATGACGAAAATCAGGCAGAGCGCGCCGACGAGGGCGATCCACAGGTCGTATTTGGAGCCGTCGTCGAAGTCTTTATAGGTCGCCGCCGCGCCGGCGATGGAAATCTTGGCGCTGGCCAGCGGGGTGGTCTTGAGCGCTTCTTCGACCGCCGTCCTGATCGGATCGATCCGCGCGATGCCCTCGGGTGTCGCGGCGTCGCCCCGGTGCGAAATGATGAACCGGGCCGCCTTCCCGTCCGGCGACACGAAGGAAGCCATCGCGCGCTGGAAGTCCTGGTTCTGGAAGACATCCGGTGGGAGGAAGAACGAGTCGTCGTTCTTGGAGGCGTCGAACGCCTGGCCCATTTCCGTCGCGCTTTTACTCGCGTCGTCCAGCTGACCGAGAAGCCCCGACGTGGTGCTGTGGTTGGTCAACAGCGTCACGCGCGTGGCCTCCGCGATCGCGATCAGCGGGGGAGTCAGCAGGAGCAGCTGGCCCGCCAGCTCGTCCGCCGTCTCCGCGTCCTTGACGACCATGTGCAATCTGTCGCTGAGCGCATCGACGCTGTCGAATAGCTGAAATATCGACCGTATCGCGAAACATATCGGGATATCGAAGCAGTGCTTTTCCCAGTAGAAGTAACTCCGAATCGGCCTGAAGAAGTCGTCGAAGTCCGCGACGTGGCCTTCAAGCTCGTCCACGATGCTTTCCATCTCTTTCGCCACACCGACCGTCTCGTGAGCGACGGCGGTGAGCTGCTTCTGCAATTCGTACAGATGCTTCAGTATCGCGATCTGTTTAGCGAGGGAGTCGGCCTCCGCGAGCATGTCATTCATGCGGGCCTTCATGAATTGCATGTTTTGCATCATGGACGAGTTTTGGAGGCTGATCAGGAAAGGTATCGAGGTGTGTTCGATCGGTGTTCCCTCGGGCCTGGTTATGCCCTGCACGCGAGAAATTCCTGGCACCCGAAAAATCGCCTTGGCTATTTTGTGCAGCACCAGAAAGTCCGCTGGATTTCGCATGTCGTGGTCGGCTTGAATCATTAGAATTTCGGGCAACATTCGCGATTGCGAGAAATGGCGATCGGCGGCCGCGTACCCCAAATTCGCCGGGAGGTCCTTGGGTAGGTATGACCGGTCGTCGTAGCTGGTTTTGTAGCCCGGCAGCGTCACCAGACCGACGAGGGCGACCGCCAACGTCGCGACGAGAATCGGCGCGGGCCAGCGGACGATCGCCGTGCCGATGCCGCGCCATCGTTTTTGCGCGATCCTGCGCTTGGGGTCGCACAGCCCGAAGCGACTTCCGGCGGTCAGGACCGCCGGAACCAGCGTGACCGCCACCGCGACCGCCACCAGCATGCCCACGGCGCAGGGCACGCCGATGGTCTGGAAAATCGGCATCCGGGTGAAGCTCAGGCACAACATCGCCCCGGCGATCGTCAAGCCGGAACCCAGGACGACGGGAGCGACGCCCCGGTAGGTGATGTAGTAGGCAGTTTCGGGATCCTCGCCGGCCTGGCGGGCCTCCTGATAACGACCGAAGAAGAAGATCCCGTAGTCGGTCCCGGCCGCCATGGCGAGGGCCACCAGCAGATTGATGGCAAACGTCGAGAGCACGACCAGGTTGTGGTCGCCGAGAAACGCGATGATCCCTCGGGCCGAACCCACTTCGACCCCGACCCCGATCACCACGAGGATCACCGTGGTGACCGAACGGTAGACGAGTAGCAGGACGACGAAGATGATCGCCCCCGCTATCAGGGTCATCTTCAGCAGGGAGTCGTTGCCGCTGCGCACCATGTCCGGGATGAGCGCCGCCGGGCCGGTGAGGTGGGCCTCGACACCGGGCGGCGGCGGCGTCTGCTTGATGATCTGCCGGACCGCCGTGACGGATTCCTGCGCCAGGGTGGTGCCCTGGTTGCCGGCCAGATTCAGCTGCACGTATGCGGCCTTGCCGTCGGGACTTTCCACGCCGGACGCCGTGAGTCGGTCTCCCCACAAATCCTGCACGTGCTCGACATGCCGCGGGTCGCTTCTCAGCTCACGAACCAATTCCCGGTAATACGTGTGCGCGTCGTCGCCGAGGGGTTTCTGCCCCTCCAGCACGATCATCGCGAAGCTGTCCGAATCGGACTCCTTGAAGGCCTTGCCCATGCTCGTCATGGCCCGCACCGACGGCGCGTCTTGGGGAGCCAGCGGCACGGAATGCTCCTCGCCGACCCGCTCCAAAGGAGGAACCCCGAACGTCACAAGCGCCGTCAACGCCACCCACGCCAGAATGACGACGAGCGAAAGCCTGCGGATGATCCGCGCGAAGAAGGGCGGCCGAGGCGGTTCGGTGCTCATGCGGCCTTCAAGGCGCAGACGGTGCGGGCGGACGCGCGGTGCACGTCGACGCGGCAGCCACGGCTTCCGCTATCGCCCTGTGCCACGATGCTCCCCACGGTCGCCGGTCTCGTCCTGAACTGGAAATGCGCCACTGGCCGCCGCTATCTCAGCAACAGGGCGCGCACCAACGGGCGGGGTCCCGTGGGCCGAAGCAAGGCACTCGCGGGACGGGGCCGAACCTGTTGCGGCCACCAGAACCATCGCCCGAGCAGCGCGGCGATGGACGGCGTCATGAACGCGCGCACGACCAGCGTGTCGAACAGCAAACCCAGACCGATCGTGGTGCCGACCTGACCGATGGTGCGCAGATCGCTGACCAGCATGGACCCCATGGTGAACGCGAAGACCAGGCCCGCGTTGGTCACGACTTTGCCGGTGCCACCCATGGCGCGAATGATGCCGGTGTTTATCCCGGCGCCAATTTCCTCTTTCATCCGGGCGACCAGCAGCAAATTATAGTCGGAGCCCACCGCCAAAAGGACGATCACCGACATCACCAGCACCGACCAATGTATTTGTATGCCCAGCAAATCCTGCCAGGCGAATACGGATAGCCCGAAGGAAGCGCCGAGCGAAAGCAATACCGTGCCCACGATAACCAGGGCGGCGACAAAACTGCGCGTCATGATCAGCATGACGATGAAAATCAGGCAGAGCGCGGCGATTCCGGCGATCATGAGGTCGATTGTCGAGGCCCGCACCTGGTCCCGCACCGACGCCGCGGTGCCGGAGAGGTAGATCTTCGAGTCTTCCAGCGGGGTTCCCTTGAGCGCCTCCTCGGCCGCGCTCTTGATCGCATCCACCCGCGAGAGGCCCTCGGATGACGAGGGGTCGCCCTTTTGCAGGATGAGCATGCGGACGTCCTTGCCGTCCGGCGACACGAAGATGTTCATGATTCGCTGAAAGTCTTTGTTCTTCAACGTGTCCGGCGGCAGGTAGAAAGAATCGTCGTTTTGGGCGGTGTCGAACGCCCTGCCCATGGCGGTCGCATTGTTGCTGTTGTCGCCCATGTTGCCGAGGACGCCGGACATGGTGCTGTGCATGGTGAGCAGCATGGTCCGCGATTGCTGCATGATCTCGATCGTGGCCGGCAGCTGGGCGAGGATCTGCGGCAGGAGCGCGTCCACCTGATCGAGGTCGGCCACCAGGAGGATCAGCTTGTCGCTGACCGCGTCGACGCCGTCGAGCGAATCGAAGATGCTTCTGATCGCGTTGCAGATCGGAATGTCGTAGCAGTGCTTTTCCCAATAGAAGTAGCTGCGGAGCGGCCTGAAGAAATCCTCGAAATCCGCGATGTGATCTCGCAGCTCGCTGGTGAGGGACTGCATTTCATGCGTGTTGGCGACGACGTCATGCGTCGTGGCGACCAATTCCTTCATCACGTCATACATGCGCTGCGTGATGCTGATGGCCTCGCTGATCAGGTCGGCCTGCTTGAGCAGGTCGTTCATCCGCGCCCGCTGAAAAGTGAGGAATTGCTGCTGACCGGCGGCCTGCATGCTGAGCAGATACGGGATGGTGGTGTGCTTGATCGGGGTTCCCTCGGGCCGCGTTACGGCCTGCACCGACGATATGCCCGGCACCGCGACGACGGCCTTGGCAAGTTTATCCAGCACCAGAAAATCGGCCGAGTCGCGCAGATCGTGATTGGCCTCCACCAGCAGGATCTCGGGTGCCATCATCGCCGACGGCGGAAAATGTCGCGCCGCGGCCTCATACCCCAAATTTCCGGGGATGTCTTTGGGAATGAATTTCTGGTCGTTGTAGCTGGGTTTATAGCCCGGCAGCGTCAGCAACCCGACAAGCGTGACGGCCAATGCCGCGGCGAGAATGGGTGCGGGCCAGCGAACGATCGCCGTGCCCACCCGCCGCCACAGGCGATAGCTGATTTTCCGCTTGGGTTCGAACAACCCGAAACGGCTTCCGACCGTGAGGACGGCCGGGATCAGCGTGATCGCGACCGCGACGGCGACCAGAACGGCCACCGCGCATGGGACGGCCAGCACGTAGAACGAGGGCAGCCGCGTAAAGACCAGGCAGTAGAGCGCTCCGGCGATCGTCAAGCCCGAGGCCACGACCACCTTGGTGACCCCGTGGTACGTGGTGAAGTACGCCGCCTCTCGGTCGCTACCGGCCTGACGCGCCTCCTGGTATCGCCCAATGAAAAAGATTCCGTAGTCGGTTCCGGCCGCGATCACGAGGGACACCAGCAAATTGACCGCGAGGGTGCTGAGGCCGATGATCCCGTGATAGCCCAGAAATGCCACAATTCCTCGGGCCACCATTAGTTCTATGCCGACCACCAGCAGCAACAGAATTACGGTGACGACGGAACGGTAGACGAGCAGCAGCGTTACGAAGATCACCGCGATGCTTACCAGCGTAATTGTGGCGACCGTTCGGTCACCGCTGTGGCTCATATCCGAAATGATCGCCGCGGGCCCGGTGACAAACGCCGTGACTCCCTGCGGCGCGGGCGTCCGCGCGACGATGTGCTGAACGGCTTCGATCGAGTCGTTGCCCGCGGCGAGAATCACCAATACGTATGCGGCCTTGCCGTCGGCGCTTTGCGCGGCATGCCGGGTTAATTCGTCGCCCCAGAAATCGTTGACGTGGATGACATGCTTCTGATCGTCTTTTAGCTGGGAAATCAGGCGGTCGTAGAATCGGTGGGCGTCGTCGCCGAGGGGTTGCTGACCCTCCAAAACGATCGTCGCCACCGTGCCGGAGCTCGATTGACCGGTTTGGTCGGCCGCCTTGAAGTCTTCATTCAGCCGCTGGGACGCGGTGGCGGACGGCGCGTCAGTGAGGGTCGGGGCGACCGAATGCTGGTTCTCGACCTGCTCCAGCGGGGGGACGCAGAAATTCAACACCCCGATGAGCGCGATCCACCCCAGGACTATGGCGACCGAAAATCGACGGATCGTCCGCGCTACCAAGGGCCGACTGTGCTGTAGCTGATGGTTGGTCATGAGCCCTTCAGCATGCAGGACGTAAACGCGCTTACCTCATTGGTGACCTTCTCGGACTTGACCACGCCGTCGAGCAGGATGCGGCAGCCGATGCTGTCGCTATCACCTTGCGCCGCAACGCTTCCGATGCCCGTCGCCGCGGTGACCGCGAATTCCACCGACCACGGCAGGCTTGCCGCGTCGACGTGCTGGGGCGAACCGGTGTCGTCGTAATAGCTGATCAGGGCCACGGTGCCCGGCGGTCCGAAGACCTCGTACCTCAGGTGCTGGGGGTTGTAGGGCTTGTTGTCGACTCTGGTGTCGGCATACGAGAGCCGCTTCTCGGAGCCGAACAGGCCGTGCAGTCGCGACACGGTGAATCCGCCGACGGCGATCACCACCAGTACGACGAGCGGGATCCAAAGCCGCCGCAGGCCCCGGAAGATCGCGGGCCCCGCATTGCGGCGACTCTTTTTGGGTGCGCCTTGTGCCGGAGGTGTCAATGGCGGTGGGCCGGCGTCTTGGCCGGTCTCGACGGCGATATCGGACCGCGTCGGCTCAACATCGCGCACACTGCCCCAGACCACCGCACCACCCTAACTGACACGAGTTCAATTACGGATGCAAACCATAATGGAGTCCAACAGCGCCTGACCAGGATTTAAGGAACTTCTCAGCATGGCGTCCCGACCGGTGCGCAGGGAACGGATTCGCTACTCGACCTCACCGGTCAGGCCGAACTCGGCCAGCGTGCGCGCGGCCAGGTCGCGCAGCGCGGGCTTGGTGTTCTCGGCGCCCGGGTGGTAGGCCACGACGGTGAGGTAGATCTTGCCGATCCCCGGCGTGCGGCAGGACACCACCTGCATGTGGCCGCCCGTTCGCTCGAGCTGTTGCCGCGTCGCGTGTTGCCGCGTCCCGCGCGCCCAGGCGTGCTCGCACTGGGTGCCGTCGGCACGGCTCACCACCGAGCCGGCGTCGCCGAGATTGGAATAGATCACCGGCATGTCGGGGTCGTTGAGCTGCGCCTCGACTCCCCGTTTCCACGTCCGCTTCGGGGTAAAAGGGGACAGCGCGGCCAGTTGCGAAGATTCGTCCGGCGTACTCTGCAGAATCTTCAGCGCCTGCTTGACGGCGGCCCGGGTGTCGCGCAGGTCCGTCGCCAACCCGGTCGGGTCGAGGCTGACCCGGGCGAACGACACCGCGAGCGCGCGCGTATCGCCGTCGGCGCGGTCGGTCATGACGATTTGCAGCGTCACGGCGCCGTCGGAGGCCCGTCGGCGCCCCAGGTGCTCCGCGAGTTTTGCCGCCATCGCGGCGGCCAGCGTCGTGCTCGTTCCGCCGAGAGCCTCCGCGCGCGCATCCCACTGATCCAGGTCGACGAGGATCGCGATGCCCGGCACGATGACCGGGTCCGCACCATCGCCGCCGCGGCGGGCGACAGGCCGTGGCGCCGGCGCTGATTGGGCAGCATCGCGGCGCTGACGGCGGGTCAGTTTCGCCAATGCGACGAACGCCCGGGCCACGTCGGGCGCGTCCCGCGCCGTTTGGCGGAGATCCTGGGTCAGCGCGCGCAGCCGCGTCCGCGAGCGCGGCGGCGGGTAGCCGAGATCGCGGTTGGCGCCCAGGATGGCGTCGGCCACCGCGACGAGACCCCCGACGCCGTCAATAATGTAGTGGGAGATCACCCAGGTGACCGCCGTCGAGCCGTCCGTCAGGGGAACGACGCTGATGTGCCAGCCGGGCCCCGCTTCGGGGTCAACCGGAATTTGTGAGCATTCATCGGCCCACTCGCTGAGCTCGGAGCGGTGACGGGCGCGGTCATCGAAACGGATGTCCGCCGGTCCGCGATCGACGACCCACCGGTGCCGGCCGAATGGCAGCGGCGACCGCTCGATGAGCCGTCCGGACAACCCGTAGCCGAGATTGTGGTGAAAACGTTTCAGCCCGTCGAAGTCGATGGGGTGCTCATAGACCCACACCACCTGCATGACTTCGGTCTGGCCGATCGCGCGCTGCCCGGCGACGAAGCCCTGGTCCACCAACGTCAGCAGGTTGTCCGGCGGCGCGTCGCCGTTGGACGCGCGGTTGTCGGAGGATGCGCGCGCGCGGCGTATCCGGGTCGGCACTGATTAGCCTCCTATGACAGACGATTCGCCAGTGCGGCCTGGCGGGCGTTCATGCGGTCGAGCCGATTCATCACAGCAGATTAGCCTCGCGTTCATCCGCGCGGCCGAGCATTGGCCAAGACTTATCCGTTTTTGATGCCGCGGGAGCCGAAATTCCGGTTGTCGCCGTATTCCTGAAATGCGGTCTGCGCGAGGCCAAATCGCCGTCGCTGACGACGGCATCGGCGCGCTGTCGAATCTTTCGGATTGCCGGTTGATGGCGCGGGAATTGGGGTTATGCTGCTGGGCGGCTGAGCTGAGCACCGGGTCTGCCGCTTTTCGCAGAACGCGCACGGGAAGTGAAGGACCACGATCACGCGATGAAAATTGTGCTGGCGTTCTACGGCACTCGCGGCGATGTCGAGCCCGGCGTCGCCGTCGGCCGCGAGTTGCGCCGCCGCGGGCACGACGTGTGCATGGCCGTCCCGCCCGACCTGGTCGGGTTCGCCGAGGCGGCCGGGCTCGCCGCGATCAGCTACGGGCCGGACATTCAGACCTGGCTGGAATCGACGCGCAACTTCTGGGCCTACTTCTTCCGGAACTTCTGGAGGATTCGGGACGTGCGCGCGTTTTTGCGTGAATCCCGGGAGCCCGGCACGCGGTGCTGGGCGGAGATGAGCACGATGCTGACCTCGCTGACGGACGGGGCCGACCTGCTGTTGACCGGCATGAGTTACCAGGAGCTTGCCGCCAGCGTCGCCGAGTACCGCGGCATTCCGTTGGCCACGCTGCTCTGGTTCCCGATCCGGGTGAACGGCCGCCTGGTTCCGACGCTGCCGCCGTCGTTCATCCGGTCGGCGATGAGGCTCTACGACTGGTTGGTCTGGCGCGGCGTAAAAAAGGTCGAGGACACCCAACGCCGCGAGCTGGGACTGCCGAAGGTCACCGGCCCCGCGCCGGCGCGGATCGCCGAACGAGGCTCGCTGGAAATCCAGGCCTATGACGAAGTGTGCTTTCCCGGGCTGGCGGCCGAATGGGCGAAATTCGATGGTCGGCGGCCGTTCGTCGGCACGCTGACGCTGGAGTCACCGACGGAGGCCGACGATGAGGTCGCCTCATGGATCGCCGAGGGAGCACCGCCAATTTTCTTCGGGTTCGGCAGCATTCCGGTCGAATCCGCCGCCAGCACGATCGCCATGATCGGCAGGGCGTGTGCGCAGTTGGGCGAACGGGCGCTGATCTGCGCCGCCGCGACCGATTTCGGCGACGCCCCCCAGCCCGAACACGTCAAGGTGGTGGGCGCAATGAATTACGCGACGATCTTTCCCGCCTGTCGCGCGGTCGTGCACCACGGCGGGGCGGGCACCACCGCCGCGGGCCTGCGCGCCGGGGTCCCGACGTTGATCCTCTGGATGGCGGACGTTCAGCTGATCTGGGGCGCCGCGGTGAAACGGCTGAAGGTGGGCACCGCCCGGCGCTTTTCGACCGCCACCGAGAAAACATTGGTCGCGGACCTGCGGACCATTCTCGCTCCGCAATACGTCGCCCGGGCCCGCGAGATCGCCGCCCGGATGACCAAACCCGCCGAAAGCGTCTCGGCCGCGGCCGATTTCGTGGAAGATTTCGCCCGCCTCAAGCGGGCCGGCTGAAACGGCTTCGCGGACAGGCTGTTTCCGGAGCGGTCAGGTGGCGAAATGCGCCTGGTTGACGTGTGCGGCCACCCGTAAGGCGTTGGCCGCGACCGTCAAACTGGGATTCAACCCGGCGCTGGACGGGAAGAACGAAGCGTCCGCCACGTAGAGGTTGTCCACTTCGTGCGCCCGGTTCTGCGCATCGAGAGCGCTGGTTTTGGGATTGGTGCCGAAGCGGCAGGTGCCGCAGACGTGGCCGAGGGTCGAGTTGTTCGCGCCGGTTCGCAGGGTGAGGGTGCGATACGGCTTCAACACCTCTTTTATCTGCCGAATGAACACCGCGCGGCGTTCGACCTCGCTTGGGTGTAAACGGTATTGGAGTCGCAGCCGCTGGCGCCCATCCTCGTCGGATCGGTCGCTTGGCAGGACGCGGTTGTCCAGATACGGCAGGTCCTCCATGATCGGGGCCAGCACCAGCCCACCATTGAAGAAGCGATCGTAGATCGGCCGCACCGCCGGGCTAATCAGGCGCAGTGCCTTTGGCTGCCAACCGGGCTGGTTGGTGAACATATCCATGGATGCCAAATTGGCCATCGCGCCCGCCGACTGAACGGTGCCATATTTCTGACCATCCCAGAAATAGAAATCGTTGAAACCGATTTCCTTGTTCTCGGCCGTGATCTTGCAGCCGGGTTGCGGCCAGACCTCGATCCAATCCATCAGATGGCGCATCAGGTTGCGCCCCACCACGTCTGAGCCGTTGGCCAGTCCGCGCGGCCAGTCGCCGGACCGGGAGTTGAGCAACAAGACGGGGGTGGCCAGCGCGCCGGCGGCGAGTACCACCACCTTGCCTTGCAGTGCCAGCATGTCGGAGCCCTGCTGGGCGATCACTCGCTGCACCCGGGTGCGGTCGGCCTCCAGGCGCACGACCCGACACTGGTCCAGCAGGTGCGCGCCGTGTTGGGTTACGGCGGGCAGCACGCCGTTGCGGCCGGCGTCGTTCTTGCACGACCGCTCGCACAGGTGGGCCTGGCAGGTGGGACAGCCCTCGGTGTAGTCGCAGGCCATCGGCAGGTGGTAGGGGTGTAGTCCGCGGCCGCTCAGGTAGTCGACCAGCGGCTGGTTGTCGGGTGAAAACGGCGGGGCCGCAGGCAAACCCACGTCGGCCGCCTCGGGGCGCAGGGGGTCGGGCGCGCCGCGCACCCCGAGGAGCTTTTCGGCCTCGGCGTACCAGGGCCGCAGCTCGTCGTAGGTGATCGGCCAGGCCTCGGGCACGGTGGAATCGCCGGGGTCGCGGAAGTTCTGCCGAGGCGTGAAATCTTGGGCGAAGAAGCGCTCGCAGACCATTCCGTAGAGCGCCGAGGAGCCGCCCGTGCCGCTGCCGATGAACGGCACGAACCGCTTCGAGCGCCGCCCGCTGATGTCCTCGATCTCGTCATTGGAGCGCCCGGCCCGGGCCAGGGCGTCGTAATACGTGTGCTCCGAACGGGACGCACGCGGCTCGGCCAGTTCCGGCATGGCCGCGCGAATCGTTCCCGGCGTCCCGGGCAATGTGGAGCGGCCCTTTTCGACGAACAGCACCCGCCGACCCGCGCGGGCCAGCGAGTAGCCCAACATCCCGCCGCCCATGCCGGTGCCGACGACAATCACGTCCCACACAACGCGTTCGGCCTCGCGCGGACTCATCTCGCCGACAGCCAAATTCAACTCCTCAGCCGATCATGGCTCAACGGTTGGCCCGGTCCCGGCGAATCGAGATCGTAGCATCGCACGCCAGGCAGGGAAGGGGTAAAAGTTCGTCGCGATGCGCGTCAAGACAGGCCGAGAATGGTGGTGAATTCATCGTCGTGGCGGTCGCGTTGGAAGCGCGGCGTTTCCACCGCGCGAATGGCGAGTTTGCGGCGGAGGTCTTCGTCCGATTCCAGGGTCATCAGGTTGGCTGCGAGTGCGTTCGCGTCGCCGGCGGGGCTCAGCAATCCGTTGACTCCCGATTCGATGATCTCCGGTGTGCCGCCCGCGTTCGTCCCGCACACCGGCAGCCCGGCCCGCATCGCCTCCACGGTTACCCGGCCGAACGCCTCGCATTGGCTGCACATGAGGCCTAGGTGGGCGGCGGACCAGTAGCGTCCGACGTCGCGGGTGCGCCCATGGATGTGCACCAGGTCCTCGACGCCCAGGCGTCCGGCGAGCTCGCGAAGCGGTTTCTGGTTGCCGGCGCCGACCAACGTCAACTCGATGTCGACGCCGGCCTCCCGGGCGATGGCGATGGCCTCGACCGCGATGCGCTGTCCCTTGGCTTCGGAGAAGTAGCCGATCAGCACGGCTCGCATGCGTTCGCCGGGCTGCCGCTCCGGCGGTGTGCCGAGCGGGGTGTCGACGACCGGGTAGACGACGTGGGTCGCCATCGTCGGATCCACTGCGAGCAGAGCGTCCTCAACCGCCTGCGAATTGCAGATCACCGCCTCCGACAGCCGGCCGATGAGGCGGATGGTTCGGCGATAGCCCAACAGGAACCAAAGCCGATGGTCGTCTTTGCCGAACTCGCGCACCAGCCAGTAATGCGGGATGCCGAGCAGCTTGGCGGCGATCGCGTGCGCCGGAATGACCATCGTATTGGTGAGCACCATCGTCGGACGCTGCCGAATAAGTAGGACCAGCGCGGGCAATATGCCGACGAGCAGCATCGCGAGATACGGGACCGTGCCGATGAGCGCCTCAATGCGCGGCGCGCGCGACCGCGCGAGAAAAGCCCAGCCCGGTATCCAGGTGATTTTGGTCCGGATATCGTGCCGTGCGCATTCCGCGACCAGGCTTCCCTTCCACGGGCAGACGGCGACGACGTCTATGTCGGGCCGTTTTTCGTGGATGGCAAAGACCATGTCGCGGAAGTCGAGCGCACCCCCGCCGCCGAAACTGCCCACGTTTGAGATCACCATCACCCGCGGGATTGGGCCGGCCTTGCGCGACGCCGCGATCGCGCGGAGCCGAGTTCCCACGCGGCGCAAGGTATCAGCGGCGAGCATTGGCAGAGTGTATGTCGGCGCGTTTCGCGCCGTTACCGGCGGCGAAATCGGCCGGACCGGCCGCGGGTCGACTGCTAGCATCCCGTCCGTGTCTGAAGGCGGCGCACCGGTGCGGATCGGCATCCTGGGGGCGGCGCGCATCACCCCGACGGCGCTCATCAAGCCCGCTCGGGACAACGCCGAGGTCGTGGTGGCCGCGGTCGCCGCGCGCGACGTGTCCCGTGCTCAAGCCTTCGCCGCCGAACACGGCATCGGCCGGGTGCACGAGAGCTATGAGGCGCTGATCGCCGATCCAGACCTCGACGCCATCTATAACCCGCTGCCAATTGGGTTGCACGGCCGGTGGACTCGGGCCGCGCTGGCCGCGGGCAAGCATGTGCTGTGCGAAAAGCCGTTCACGGCCAATGCCGCCGAGGCCCGCGAGGTCGCCGAGATTGCCGCCACGTCGGATCGCGTCGTGATGGAGGCTTTTCACTACCGCTACCACCCGTGCGCGGCGCGCGTGGAGGAGATCATCGCCTCGGAAGAGCTGGGCAAGCTGCAGCGCGTCGAGGCGGAGTGGTGCTTCTGGATGCCGAAGTTCTCGCACAACCGCTACAACTACGCTCTGGCCGGTGGCGCGCTGATGGACCTCGGCTGCTATGCGGTCGACATGGTGCGCAGGTTCGGCGGTTCGACCCCGGAAGTCGTTGCGGCACAAGCGAAGCTGCGCGGTCCCAACGTGGACCGGGCCATGACGGCCGAGCTGCGGTTCGCCGGCGGGCACACCGGCCGGATCCACTGCTCGATGTGGTCGGCGGCGCCACCGCGCTTGACCGTGAAGGTGGTCGGCGACCGCGGGGAGCTGCGGCTGCACCCGCTGATCCCGTTCCAGCGGTTCTCGGTCCGGTCGACCGCCGGGAAGCGGGTGGAGAACTTCACGGCGGGGCGCTCCACCTATGGGCATCAGCTCGACGCCTTCGCCGCGGCCGTGCTGCGCGGCGAACCGGTGAAGACGACGCCGGAGGAAGCGGTCGAGAACATGACCGTCATCGACGCGATGTATCGCGCGGCCGGCCTTCCGGTCCGTGAGCCGGCCGCTTGAGCCCCGAATCGGCCCGGCCGAGCCGACCCCTTCGCCGGGTCGCAGCAGCGAAAGCGCTCATTTGCAACAGACCTGACCCCTAGTCGCTCCTGTCGCATCAGTCACACAGCGCGCGCTGCGCGGTGCTGCGACGGTCCGGGGTATGCAATTTGAGCTTGGTTCAAACTTTCGGAATCGGATTCCAAACCGTATTAGACACGCGTAACCTACGCCTAAAATCACCCGCGTCCTTGCCGTCCCGTCCCCACCGAGGGGGAACCCAGTGTCTTCCTATGTGATCGCTACATCGGGAGCTTTGGGGTCCGCGTCCGCGGATTTGGCCGGGATCGGGCGGACGATCGGTGCGGCCTACGCGGCGGCGGCGCCTTCGACGATGTCCGTGGCGGCTGCCGCGCAGGACGAGGTGTCCGCGGCGATCGCGAAGTTGTTCGGCGCCTTTGGGCAGGAGCAGCAGGCGCTGAGCGCGCAGGCGGAGGCGTTTCACGCACAGTTCGTGCAGGCGTTGAACGGCGCGGCGGGCGCCTACGCGGCCGCGGAGGCGGCCAATGCTTCACCGTTGGACCAGGCGCTGGCGGCGATCAACGGGCAGGTCCAGGCGCTGACGGGGCGCCCGCTGATCGGCGACGGCGCCGACGCCACCACGCCGGGCGCCAACGGCGGGGACGGCGGGATCCTGTGGGGCAACGGTGGCAACGGCGCTGCCGGAGCGGCGGGAACCGGGCAGAACGGCGGTAACGGCGGGTCGGCGGGCTTTTTCGGGCACGGCGGCAACGGCGGGGCCGGCGCATCTGCTACCACCGCCGGGGTGAACGGCGGTAACGGCGGGGCCGGCGGCCGGAACGGCCTGTTCGGCGGCGGCGCCGCGGGCAACGGCGGCAATGGCGGGGCCGGCGGCTCCAGCGCGGTGCCCGGTCAGTTGGGTGGCGCCGGGGGCAACGGCGGGGCCGGCGGGGCCAGCGAGTCGCTGCTCGGCGGGGCCGGCGGGTCCGGCGGTGCCGGAGGTCAGGGCGGGTTCAGCGCCACCGGCGCCACCGGCACTCCCGGCAACCCGGGTTCGAGCTTTGCGGGCGGGGCCGGCGGGGCCGGTGGGGCCGGCGGCAGCGCCGTCGGGTTCTTGAGCGCCGGCGGGCACGGCGGCCAGGGCGGCGCGGGCGGCAACGGCGGTGCCGGCGGCACCGGCGGCACCGGCGACTTCAGCATCAACAACGGGACGGGTGGCGCCGGCGGCGCGGGCGGGCTCGGCGGCCTCGGCGGTGCCGGCGGTGCCGGCGGCTCGGCCGGCATCTTCGGCACCCCGGGCGGCAGCGGCAACGCCGGCACCACCGGTACCTCCGGCGCCGGCGGGGCCGGTGGCAACGGCGCGGCCGGCACCCTGCTCCACCCGGACGGCGGCAACGGTGGTGCCGGCGGCAGCGGTAGCAGTGGCGGCCAGGGCGGCGCGGGCGGCGCCGCCGCCGGCAACGGTCACGGCGGCAACGGCGGCAATGGCGGCGCCGCCCTTTCGCAGACCGGCACTGGCGGTGACGGGGGCGCCGGCGGCGACGGCGCCGGCACCGGTAACGGCGGTAACGGCGGCAATGGCGGCGCCGCCGCTTCGCAGGCAGGCAATGGCGGTAAGGGCGGGAACGCTCCCGGCAGCGGCAACGGCGGCAACGGCGGCGCCGGGGCCGGCGTCACCATGACCGGCACGGGGGCCGTCGCACCCGGGACCGGAGGCAACGGCGGTAGCAGCGTCGGCGGCGTCGGCGGGGCCGGCGGGGCCGGCGGGGCCGTGCTTATCCAGAACACTGCCAACGCCGTACCCGTGGTCGGCGGCACCGGCGGCAACGGCGGGAGCGGCGCCTTCGGTGGGGCCGGCGGGGCCGGTGGACAGGTCATCACCGCCGGGGCCGGCACCACCACCGGCGGTCACGGCGGCGACGGTGGCACCGCCACCATCGGCCTCGGTGGGGCCGGCGGCGCCGGCGGCAGCGTGCAATTCCAGAACGGAACCTCTTCGGCCGTCGTCACCGGCGGCGGAGGTGGCAATGGCGGGCAGGGCTTCGCCGGCGGCGCCGGTGGGGCCGGTGGCGTGGTCGTCACCAACGGAGCGGGAGCCACCGTCGGCGGCCACGGCGGGGACGGCGGCACCGGCACCGGTGGCATCGGGGGCGTCGGCGGGGCCGGCGGCAGCGTGCAGTTCCAGAGCGCCACCTCTTCGGCCGCGGTCAGTGGCGGCGACGGCGGCACCGGCGGGAGCGGCGTCTCCGGTGGTGCCGGCGGGGCCGGTGGCGTGGTCGTCACCAACGGCACCGGCAATACCATCGGCGGCCACGGCGGCGCCGGTGGTACCGGCGGCAGCGGTGTTGGTGGCGCGGGCGGGACCGGCGGCGGCGTGGCCATCCAGAATGCTTCTTCTTCGGCCACCGTCACGGGCGGCGACGGTGGCATCGGCGGGGACGGCGCATCCGGTGGCGCCGGTGGAGCGGGTGGGCAGGTTCTCACCAACGGCACGGGAACCGTCAAACCCGGTGCGGGCGGCGCCGGTGGTGCCGGCACCACCGGCGTGGGTGGCGCCGGCGGGAACGGCGGCGGCGTGGCCATCCAGAGTTCATCCTCTTCGGTAGCCGTCACCGGCGGCGACGGTGGCAAGGGCGGCAACGGCGCATCCGGTGGCGCCGGTGGCGCCGGCGGGGCGGTCCAAACGAACGGAACGGGCGCCACCACGGGCGGCCACGGCGGCGCGGGCGGCACCGGCAGCAGCGGTGTCGGCGGGACTGGTGGCAACGGCGGCGGCGTGGCCATCCAGAGTTCTTCCTCTTCGGCCACCGGCACCGGTGGCGACGCCGGCGATGGCGGGAACGGCGGCTCCGGTGGCGCCGGCGGGACCGGCGGGGCGGTTCAAACGAACGGAACGGGCAACACCACCGGCGGCCACGGGGGCGCGGGCGGCACCGGCAGCAACGGCGTCGGAGGGGCCGGTGGCAACGGCGGTGGCGTGGCCATCCAGAGCAATTCCGCGGCCACCGGCACCGGCGGCGATGGCGGCAAGGGCGGGGACGGCAGCTCCGGTGGTGCCGGTGGGACCGGCGGTGCGGTCATCACGAACGGAACCGGAGTGACCAACGGCGGCCATGGCGGGGCCGGCGGCAACGGCAGCCTGGGCGTCGGCGGGGTCGGCGGCGCCGGCGGCGGCGTGACCATCCAGACCTCCGCCTCTGCGGCCGTCGGCACCGGCGGCGACGGTGGCGCCGGCGGGAACGGCACGTCCGGTGGCGCCGGCGGGGCCGGCGGCGGCGTCCTGACGAACGGCTTCGGAAACGTCGGCGGCGGGCACGGCGGCGCCGGTGGCACCGGCACCGTCGGCGTCGGTGGGCTCGGCGGGGCCGGCGGCGACGTGACCATCCAGACCACTACCTCTTCGGCCGTCGGCACCGGCGGCGCCGCCGGCGCGGGCGGGGCGGGCGCGTCCGGCGGGGCCGGCGGTACCGGTGGTCAGGCCGTCACGAACGGATTCGGAAACGTCAACGGCGGCCGCGGCGGCGACGGCGGGGCCGCCACCAGCGGCGTCGGTGGCGCCGGTGGGGCCGGTGGACTCGCGGCAATCTCATCCACCTTCTCGGCGGCCACCGCCACCGGCGGGGACGGCGGCGACGGCGGGACCGGCACCCCCGGCGGTGGCGGCGGGGCCGGCGGGACGGCCACCACCACCGGAATCGGGGCCAAGCACAACGGCCACCCTGGTAACCCCGGATGACGAAATCGGCGGGTCTGAACGGCCAGCCCCACGGCGGGTTGGCGCTCGCGACCGGGGCAACTTCAAAACCGCAGCGGCCCGTTTCTATTCAACACGCGTCTACCGACGGGTATGGTCTGTCTTCGTGATCGAGCTAGACGGCGTAGCAAAGGCTTTTGACGGAAAAATTCGCGCGCTGCAGGACGTGAGTTTTTTCGTCCCGACGGGGTCGGTGTGCGCTCTGCTCGGTCACAACGGCGCCGGTAAGTCGACCGCGATCAAGATCCTCTCGACGTTGCTGCGGCCCACCTCCGGCCGAGCGGTCGTGGCCGGGCACGACGTCGTCCGGGAGCCGGCCCAGGTGCGGGCGAGCATCGGGAGCATCGGGCAGCTGGCCGCGCTCGACTTCGAGCTGACCGGCCGGGAAAACCTGGTGCTGTTCGGCCGGCTGCGGGGGATGCGGCGCAAAGACGCGCGGCTGCGAGCCGACGCATTGATCCATGAGTTCGACATGTCGCACGCCGCCGACCGGCCGGTGCACACCTATTCGGGTGGCATGGTGCGCCGCATCGACATCGCCGCCGGGCTGATGGTTCCGCCGGAAGTGCTTTTCCTCGACGAGCCGACCACCGGCCTGGACCCGCGCAGCCGCCGCGATGTGTGGAACCTGGTGTCCTCCTTGTCATCCCAGGGCGTGACGATCCTGCTCACGACGCAATATCTCGAAGAAGCCGACGTGCTCAGCGATTCGATCGTCGTGCTGAACAAAGGTTGTGTCGTCGCCGAGGGGACCGCCGAAGACCTCAAGCGCCGCGTGGGATTGGGCTACTGCACGGTGAGTCCGGTGAATCCTGCCGACCTCGCCAAGATCTTGGAAGCGGTCGCCGACCTCGAGGGTGCCGAGGCCGATTACGAGGCGAACACCGTCTCGGTGCTCTCGCCCGACGGCGTCGCGACGCTCGGTGAGGTGTTTCGCCGGGTGGACCGGCTTGGCGTCGAGCTCCTCGACATCGCCCTGCGCAAGCCGTCCTTGGACGAAGCGTTCCTGCACCTCACGGCGAAAGTCACCACGTGACCGCGCTCGCCGCGCTCACCGAGCGCGCGGTGCAGAACGCGATGCGCAACGATCTGATATTCGCGGTTGTGTCGCCCGCGCTGAACTTCGTCGTCTTCAACTTCATGCTGGGCAACGTGATCGACACCGGCGGCATGAGCTACCCGCAGTACGTCCTGCCGGTCGTCGTCATCCAGGTGATCTTTCTCGGCGCGCTGACGACCATCGACCGTGCCGCCCAGGACGAGCGGAGCGACTTCGCCGATCGGCTCCGCACGCTTCCCATATCCACGGTCACGCCCCTGATGGCGCGCATGTCGTATTGCCTGTTTCGCGGCACCCTCGGCCTGCTCGCCGCGATCGCCATTGGGTACGCGTTCGGCTTCCGGATGTTCGGCGGGTTGATCTACGCGGCCGCCTTCGCCGGCCTCACCCTCGTGCTGACGCTGGCGCTGTCGCTCGCCGCCGATGCGGCCGGGGTGGTGTCCGTCGCCTCGCAAGGTCGGTTCGCGAGCAGCGGGGTGCTGGATCAATTGCTCCTCGTTCCCCAGATGCTGCTGGTCATGCTGTCCACCGGGATGGCGCCGGCCGACTCATTCCCCGACTGGCTCAATCCGTTCGTGCGCTACCAGCCCGTCTCGCAGGTGACGCAGACCCTGCGTGGATTCACCACCGGCCATGTCGCGGTGGGCAATTTGGCGATCAGCTTGGCGTGGTGTCTGGGGCTGCTGGCGGTGTTCGGTGCGATCGCCGTGCGGGTGCAGGGGCGTCCGCAATGAGCGCGCCCGCACCGCCGCGGAGTTCCCTGGCCAGCGAAACCCTGCTGTTCGCAAGCCATCTGCTCACCCGGTGGCGGCGCCAGCCGATGGTGCTGATCCAGGCCCTGGTGTTCCCGACCTTTCTGCTGATCGCCTACAAACTGCTGGTCGGCAAGTCGATAATCAGGATCACCGGCACGGAAAGTCTCTACGGCCTGGTGCCGATGTGTGCCGTCGCCGGTGCGATGTTCGGGGCGCTCGCGACCGGCCGCCGCATGTGGATCGACCGCGACAGCGGCCTGATCGGCCGGCTGTGGGTGTTTCCCGTGCACCGGGCGAGCGCGCTGACCGGCCGGCTGCTCGCCGAGGCCGCGCGCACGCTGGTGAGTGCCTCGCTGATCACGGCGGTCGGTGTCGTACTCGGGCTTCGCTTCAAAGGCGGCCTGCTCAACGTCATCCCGTTCATATTGGTGCCGGCGCTGGTGGTGGTCGTCTTCTCGATGGCGGTGATCGCGATCGCGGTGCGCGCCCGGACCGGTTCCGCGCTCATGTGGCTGGGGGTGCCGTCCACCGGTGCGGTGTTCGCCAGTTCCGGTGTCGTTCCCACGCAAACGCTGCCCTCGTGGGTGCGCTTGGAGATCCGCCTCCAACCGATGTGGGCGACGATCGAGTCGATGCGGGGGCTGGCCCAGGGCGGTCCCGTGCTGTGGCCGCTGCTGGTGACCCTCGCGTGGGCCCTCGGTCTCGCCGCGGTGCTCGGGCCGCTGGCCGTCCGCGGTTACCGCGCCGCCGCCGAATCGGGGCACTGACACAACTGAAAGGTCAAGACTCGCAATGAAATTTGCGCTGGCGTGCTACGGGGCGCGTGGCGATGTCGAGCCCTCCGTGGTCGTGGGCCGTGAGCTGACGCGCCGGGGGCATGACGTGCGCATCGCGGTACCGCCCAACCTGGTCGGTTTCGCCGAGGCGGCAGGGGTTGCGGCCGTCGGCTACGGTCTCGACTCGCGGATCATCATGGACGTGCAGCGCGACTACTGGACGCTGTTGTTTCGCCGCCCGTGGCGGATGCAGGAGCTGGACAGGCTGGGGCGCGAAATCGCGGAGATCGTGAGCCGATGCTGGACGGAGGAGGCGTTCGACACGCTGCAGTCGCTGGGGGACGGCGCCGACCTGATCATCTCCGGCTATGGTTTCGAGCAGTTCCCCTTCAATGTCGCTGAGTTCTACGACATTCCGTTCGCCATGCTGCATTGGTTCCCGATCCGGGCCAACGGGAAGGTGATGCCGTTGCTGCCGGCGCCGTTGGGCCGCGCCGCAATGCGGGGATACGAGCGGATGACGTGGGGCGGTCCGGCGAAGAAAGCCGAGGACGCGCAACGCCGGCTGCTCGGTCTGCCCGAGGCGACCCGGCCCTGGCCGCGCCGGATCGAAGACCGCGGATCTCTTGAAATCCAGGGCTACGACCGGCTTTTCGTTCCGGGGCTCGAGGCCGAGTGGGCGAAATGGGATGGCAAGCGCCCCCTCGTCGGCACGCTGACGCTGGGGTTCCCACAGGATGCCGACGACGAGGTCTTGTCGTGGATCGGGGCCGGAACACCGCCGATTTGCTTCGCCTTCGGCAGTCTCGCAGTCGAATCCGCCGCCACCGTGCTGGCCATGATCGCCGCGGCTTGCGAGCGGCTGGGGGAGCGGGCGCTGGTCTGCGCGGGCGTCAGCGACTTCAGCGATATCCACCAGTTCGACCACGTCAAGGTCGTGGGTGCGGTGAATTACGAGGCGATTTTTCCGGCCTGCCGCGCGGTGGTCCATCACGGCGGCGCGGCCACCACCGCCACGTGCCTGCGCTCCGGAGTGCCACAGGTGGTGCTCTGGACGTTCTATGACCAGCCGTTGGAGGGGGCGGCGCTCAAACGCCTGGGGGTGGGCACCTACCGGCGTCTATCGACCACCACCGAAGACTCGCTGGTCAAGGACCTACGCCGGATCCTCGCCCCGGAATACCGCAGCCGGGCCCGCGAGCTTGCCCCACGGATGACCAAACCCGCCGAAAGCGTCGCGGCCGCCACCGATCTCGTCGAAAATTTCGCCCGCTTACAGCGGGTCGGCTAACCGAAAAACCTTCTGGCCTAGGAATTCCCCGATGATTCGTGCTGATTCTCCGCAAGGACACGGGAATTCCGTCCCCGCTGTGCTGCGGGAACGCGCTAATTTGCGGCCCGGTGAGACGGCGTTCACGTTTGTCGATTACGAGCGGGACTGGGCGGGCGTTCCGGAAAGCCTGACGTGGTCGCAGCTGTATCGGCGCACGCGGAATGTGGCGCGCGAACTCAGCTCGTGCGGGTCGATGGGCGATCGCGCGGTGATCGCGGCGCCGCAGGGACTCGGCTACGTCGCCGGCTTTCTCGGCGCGCTGCAGGCCGGTCGGATCGCGGTTCCGCTGTCGGTTCCGCTGGGTGGCGTCACCGATGAGCGGTTCATCTCGGTACTGAGTGACGCGTCGCCCTCGGCGATTCTCACGACATCGTCTGTGGCGGGCAACATCGTCGAATACCTCAAGTCGAAGCCCGGTGAGCCAGCGCCGCCGGTCATCGAGGTCGATTTGCTGGACCTCGACTCCGAGAATGGTCCCGCCGCCGAGGTCCAGGGGCGGCCGGAGATCGCGTATTTGCAGTACACGTCCGGGTCGACGCGCACTCCGAAGGGCGTCGAGATCTCCCACGAAAACATCGTGGCCAACTTCGAGCAGATCAATGTGGACATCTTTGGCGGGATCGCCCCAGAGGACACCACGATGGTGTCCTGGCTGCCGTTCTATCACGACATGGGTTTGTATCTGGCGATCGTCTTTCCCGTTCTGTCGGGATGCCCCGCCCAGGTCACCAGCCCGGCGGCGTTCCTGCAACGACCCGCCCGATGGGTGCAGTCGCTGGCGAGCAACAGCCACGCATTCTCGGCGGGGCCGAACTTCGCCTTCGAACTGGCGGCCCGAAAGACCTCCGACGACGACATGGCCGGGCTCGACCTCGGCAACGTCCTCGGCATCCTCAACGGCAGCGAGCGAGTGCAACCCGCGACGTTGCAGCGCTTCGCCGAGCGGTTCGCCCGCTTCAACTTTCACGACCGGATGTTGCGGCCCGCGTATGGGATGGCGGAAGCGACCGTGTACATCGCGACGCGCGAAGCGGGCCAGTCGCCGGAAATCGTTCACTTCGAATCGGAGAAGCTGACCGCCGGGCACGCGAAACGATGCGGGGACGGCGGCACGCCGCTGGTGAGTTACGGCGTGCCACGGTCGCCCGCGGTGCGCATCGTCGACCCCGATACGGCCACCGAGTGTCCGGCGGGAACCGTCGGTGAGATCTGGGTGCAGGGCGACAATGTCGCGCAAGGATATTGGGGAAATCCTCCCGGCACCGAGGGTATGTTCGGCGCAACCCTGGTCGGGGCGTCGGCCGGCGCGTCCGAGGGGCCGTGGCTGCGGTCCGGGGATTTGGGCTTCTTCTCCGACGGCGAGCTGTTCATCATCGGCCGCATCAAGGACCTGTTGATCGTCTACGGGCGCAACCATTCTCCCGATGACATCGAGGCGACGATCCAGGAGATCACCCGGGGCCGCTGCGTGGCGATCGGGGTTCCGGATGACGGCGGCCTGGAGAGCCTGGTCGCCATTGCCGAGCTCAAGAATCGGGACGAACCCGAAGAGGCCGCGATGCGGCGGATGGGCGCCCTCAGGCGCGAAATCGCCACCGCCATATCCAGGGCACACGGCCTGGGCGTGGCGGATCTCGTTCTGGTGCCGCCTGGTTCGATTCCCATCACGACGAGCGGCAAGGTCCGCCGACGGGACTGCGTGCAGCTGTATCTGCGCGACGAGTTCACCCGGTTGGACGGGTCGATCCGCCGGCCGGCGCCGCGAGCGGTCGAGGACGTGGATGTGGTCGCCGGCACCGACTCCGGCACCGACTCCGGATGGACTCAACGCCTGCGCACGCTGCGCCGCCAGCAGCAGACGCTCCGCCGCCAGGAGCGCGACCTGCTGGTGGGGCTGGTCTGTGCGCAGGCGGCGGCGGTGTTGGGGCGTCCGAGCCCGCACGACATCGACCCCGAATGCGCGTTCGGGGACCTGGGTTTTGATTCGGTGAAGGCCACCGAATTGCTGGATCGGCTCAGGACCGAAACCGAGCTGCCGTTGCCGCCCACCCTGGCGTTCGACTATCCGACCCCCGAGGAGTTGGCCGCCCACCTGGGCGGGCTATTGGATGGGTCGGTCGCGGCGGCACCCGCGGTGGAATCGCGGGTGGGGGTGGACGAGCCGATTGCGGTGGTGGGCATGGCATGTCGGTTCCCGGGTGGGGTGGATTCGCCGGCGGCGTTGTGGGATTTGGTGGCTACGGGCACCGACGCGGTCGGGGGTTTTCCGGCCGATCGGGGCTGGAACCTCGCGGAGTTGTTCGATCCCGATCCGGATGCGGTGGGCAAGACGTACACCCGCGCCGGTGGGTTTTTGGCGGACGCGGCCGGGTTCGACGCCGGGTTCTTCGGGATTTCGGCGCGCGAGGCGTTGAGCATGGATCCGCAGCAGCGGTTGTTGCTGGAGGTGTGCTGGGAAGCGTTGGAAACGGCCCGAATTGACCCGGCCGGGTTGGCGCGCACGGAGACCGGGGTG
>NZ_LZLY01000114.1 GCF_001673535.1 Mycobacterium sp. 1081908.1
GGCGCCGTCGTCGGCGGGGCCTCGGCCCCCCGCGGCGCGGGGCCGGTCGCCCGGCGCCTCGCCTGCGGCGGCTCGGGTCGGCGCGGCACCGGCCGACGGGGTGATCGGTCGCCGTTCACCCCGATAACGTACGTGCAGGGATTACCGGCGGGCCCGCAGCCCATTGACGAACGGGCACCCCATCAGCACCCGGATGGCCTGGCGCAGCCCCGTCATGTCGTCGACGGGTTTGTGGAACGGCAGCCGGACGTCGTGGTCGCCGTCGCGGCCCTCGATGCGGAACCGCACGCCGTATCGGTCGAGCCCGAGCGGGCGAACCTGCCCGCGGCGCAGGGGCGACGGCAGCTTCGACACCAGTCGCGCCACCACGTCGTTGTGGGCGGTGTCGAGGTGCCACAGCAGGCTCGACTCGATCTCGCAGAAGGGGTCGGGACGGGCGGCGAGCAGATCCGCCACGGTGACCGGCTCGGCCCCGGTGGCATCGGTGACGACGACGGAGTCGATCTCCAGCCGCAGCAGCCGATACCGAAGCTCGCCCGCGCACGCGACCGACCGCGGGGTGTCGACCTGCAACAACGCCGGATTCGGGTCCTCTGCGGCGATCATGTCCAGCGTGTCGGTCACCGCGTCGTCCGGGACCGCCTGCAGGCGGCCGCGCACCCACACCAGCGAACGGACGGGTTCGCGCACCGGAAGCGGCGCGTAGTCCGTCAGCTCCAGCAGCGCTTGCGATCCGGCGACCGGGCCACCCGCTTCGTGCTCGACGGGGAGCGCGACCGCGAAGGACCCGTCGGCCAGCAGGTGGTGCACCGGCGTGGCGATCGGACCCCTCCGCGCTTCCCCCGTCTCCAAGGCGAGCAGGGCGCCCCCGGCGCGCGCACAGGCGCTGCGGATGCGTTCTGCGGTCGTCGGGGTGGGGCAGCGCGGCGGGGCCATCGTTCTCCTCAGCAGTGAATTAGGTAAGCCTAAGTTAACTTACGACCCATCACGTCGCAAGGCCCGTTTGACATGGACCGCCGTTAGGGTTGGGGCGTGGTCCGCATCGCATACCTCGGTCCGGAAGGGACCTTCACGGAGGCGGCGCTGCTGCAAATCACGACCGCCGGCCTGGTTCCCGGGCAGGGCCCGGGCGCCGTGCGCATGATGCCGATCGAGAGCACGCCGGCGGCGCTCAACGCGGTCCGCGACGGGGACGCCGATTACGCGTGCGTGCCGATCGAGAACTCGATCGACGGGTCGGTGATACCGACGCTGGACAGCCTGGCGATCGGCTCGCCCCTGCAGGTGTTCGCCGAGACCACGCTGGACGTGGCCTTCAGCATCGTCGTCAAGGCCGGCCTCGACGCGGCCGGCGTCCGCACGCTGGCGGCGTTCCCGGTGGCGGTGGCGCAGGTGCGGCAGTGGCTGGCCGCGCATCTGCCGGGGGTGGAGCTGCGGCCGGCGTACTCCAACGCCGACGCGGCGCGTCAGGCGGCCGAGGGTCAGGCCGACGCCGCGGTGACCTCGCCGCTGGCCGCCGAGCATTGGGGGCTGCAGGCGCTGGCCGACGGCGTCGTCGACGAGCCGAACGCCCGCACCCGTTTCGTGCTGATCGGGCTGCCCGGGCCGCCGCCGGCGCGCACCGGCGCGGATCGAACGTCGGTCGTGTTGCGCATCGACAACGTGCCGGGCGCGCTGTTGTCCGCGCTGGCCGAGTTCGGCATCCGCGGCATCGACCTGACCCGGATCGAATCCCGGCCGACCCGAACGGAACTCGGAACCTACCTGTTCTTCGCCGACTGTGTCGGCCACATCGACGACGGCGCGGTCGCCGAGGCACTCAAGGCGCTGCACCGACGTTGTGCAGATGTGAGGTACTTGGGTTCTTGGCCGACGGGATCGGGCGCGGGAGTGGTGCCGCCGGAGGCGGACGAGGCGGCGCGCTGGCTGGCGCGACTGCGCGAAGGCAAGCCCGGGGGGTCTCAGCGATGAGCGGTCGCTTGGTGCTGTTGCGGCACGGGCAGTCCTACGGCAACGTCGAGCGCCGGCTCGACACCCGGCCGCCCGGGGCGGAACTGACGCCGTTGGGCCGTGACCAGGCCCGCGCGTTCGCCCGCGGTTCGGGGCGCCCGGCGATGCTCGCGCACTCCGTGGCCACCAGGGCGTCGCAGACGGCCGAGGTGATCGGCGCGGAACTCGCGTTGGGCGCCCTGGAATTCACCGGCATCCACGAGGTGCAGGTCGGGAAGCTGGAAGACCGCAGCGACGACGACGCGGTCGCGGAATTCAACGCGATCTACGAGCGGTGGCATCGCGGCGACCTCGACGTGCCCCTGCCGGGCGGGGAGACCGGCAACGACGTACTGGACCGCTACGTGCCGGTGCTCACCGAGCTGCGGATGCGCTACCTCGACGACGACGACTGGAACGGCGACATCGTCGTCGTCAGCCACGGCGCGGCGATCCGGCTGGCCTCCGCGGTCCTGGCCGGAGTGGACGGCAATTTCGCGCTGGACCACCACCTCGAGAACGCCGATTCGGTGGTGTTGGCCCCGATCACCGACGGGCGGTGGAGTTGCCTGCGCTGGGGGTCCCTGACGCCGCCGTTCTACCCGCAGGCCGACGCGAGCCCGGTCGCCGACGCGGTGGGCTCAAGCACCGATCCGATGGGCTGACGACTCTTCCGTGCAGTCGCAGCCGACAGCGTCGCAGTCGATCACGAACGTGTGCACCAGCAGCTCGGGGCTGTCGCAGTCCGGCTCGGTGCACTCCCACCGGCGCAACGAATGGCGAATGATGGTGCCGTGGCAGTGATCTAGCCCCGCCCGGCATTCGCGGCACTTCGCGCTCATGAGCCGTTCATAGCACCCGGCCCGGACAAAGTGGTGTTGCCGCGCCCAGGAATCGTCAGGCCCAGCCCAGTTCTTCCAGCCGGTCGTCGTCGATGCCGAAGTGGTGGGCGATTTCGTGGATCACCGTGATCGCCACCTCCTGGACGACATCGTCGTCGGAGTCGCAGACGTCCAGCAGCGCCTCGCGGTAGATCGTGATGGCGTCCGGCAGCGAGCCGGCGTAATCGGAGTCGCGCTCGGTCAGCGCCACCCCTTCGTACAACCCGAGCAGTTCGGCGTCCTCCGGGTGGCGGCCCTCGACGAGCACGACGACGTTGTCCATCCCGGCGGCCAATTGGGGCGGGATCAGGTCGAGCGCATCGGAGACCAGCTCGTCGAACCGGCGCGGATCCATCCGCACGGGCACGCGGCTAGCCCGCCGGGGCTGGGGCTGGGGCCGGTGCCGGTTCGGCCGGCGGTGGCGGCGGTGCCTCCGGCGCCGGGGGCGGGGGCGGCGCCCCGCCGTCCGCGGGGGGTGGGACGTCTTGCGGCGGTTGCGTGGCCGGTGCCTGGGTTGCGGGCGCCTGGGGTTGCGTCGCGACCGGCTGCTGCCCGGGCAGGTGCTGATTGTTCGGCGGTATCGCGTCGGGCGCGGTGCTGGCCTGGGTGGGCTGGCTTGGCGCCTGAATCGGGATCGGCGGCATCGTGAGCCGCTCCTCGGGAATGTCGGGCGGGGCGATCGGCGCCTGACCGTTGATCAGCAGCTGGCCCTTGGCGCTGTTCACCAGCGTGGCCCAGCCGCCGTTACCCAGCGTGGCACCGATGCTGCACGCGACCTCGCGGCTGCCCGCCGACCAACTCGGCAGCGACACCGTCGGGTAGATCAGGGTCAGCGTGGTGGTGCGCAATTTGGTCGGGGCCAGGTAGGCGTCCGTCATCTTGGTGCACGAGTCCTTGATGAACCCGTCCTGGTCGGGCTCGGCGGGCAGCGGGCCGGGAAACTTCTCGGCCAGGTTCACCGTGCCGGTGACCTCCATCGCGTGCGGGGTCGCGCAGTCGACCGGGACGTCCGTGGGCTGGTTGATCGCGGGGTCGATGCCCAGGCAGGTGCCGGTCGGCCAGACCTTGGACTGGTCGATATCGGCGACCTTGCCCTTGAACGCCTGCTGCTGGTTGTTGCCGCCGGGTAGCTGCAGCCCGCACAGCATGCGGCGGTCACCCGACTGGCGCCAGGCTCGGTCGCCGGCCCACAGCAGGCTGACCATGAACTTGCTGTTGGGATCGAACTTGGCGCCCAGGTAATTGTGGACCGCCGGCTCGCATTGTTCCTGGGTCATCTGCTGGATCCGGGCCGGCGACGGGGGCGCGGCGCTGGGCCCGTACTCCGAGCCGGGGAAGGTTCGCATGTCGACGGACTCGGCGACCTCGAACTTGTGATTCTCGGTGCACTTGACGACGCTCGCGGACTCGGGGGTGGCGTCCGGCCACATCAGGCAGTCGCCGGCCTTGGCGCGGCTGAACGCGGCGTCGCTCTTGGTGCCGGTGCTGGGCACCGGGTCGATGTAGCCGGCCAACCGCCCGGGCCCGCCGCCGACCGGAATCGCGGTGACCAGCCCGGCGATCAGCAGGCCGCCGAGCGCGGTGAGCAACAGCGCCCGCCGGGTCGCGGTCGCCTGCAACCCGCGCGGCCATGGGAAGCCGTCCGGCGGTTGTTGCGCTGCGTCGTCGCGGGAGCCGGCGGGGCTGCTGGCTTCCGAAACTTCCTTCTCCGGGGCTTGCGACATCGGCTCCATTCTGACAGGGCCACATGAGTGACGTGACAAAAGTTGCAGATGTGGTATGTGGGGCGTTCGTTGGTGGGACGCTGTGCCGCCGCGCCGGGGCCGCAAAAGTAGTGTCGGGGCCGTGATCGACCTGAAGCTGCTCCGGGAAGACCCCGACGCCGTGCGCCGTTCGCAAGTCAGCCGTGGCGAAGACCCGGCGCTCGTGGACGCCCTGCTGGCCGCCGACGCCGAGCGTCGCTCGGCGATTTCGGCCGCCGACGGCCTGCGCGCCGAACAGAAGGCGGCCAGCAAGAGCGTGGGCGCGGCGACGGCCGAGGAACGCCCGGCCAAGCTGGCGCGCGCCAAGGAGCTCGCCGAGCAGGTGAAGGCCGCCGAAGCCGCGCAGGCGGACGCCGAGGCGGCGTTCACCGCGGCACACATGGCGATCTCGAACGTCGTCGTCGCCGGGGTGCCCGCCGGCGGCGAGGACGACTACCGAGTCCTGGACGTGGTCGGCGAGCCGGCGGCGATCGAAAACCCAAGGGACCATTTGGAACTCGGCGAGTCGCTCGGCCTGATCGACATGCAGCGCGGCGCCAAGGTGGCCGGCTCGCGGTTCTACTTCCTGACCGGCCGGGGCGCCCTGCTGCAGCTGGGCCTGCTGCAGCTGGCGCTGCGGCTGGCCGTCGAGAACGGCTTCATCCCGATGATCCCGCCGGTGCTGGTGCGCCCGGAGGTGATGGCCGGCACCGGGTTCCTGGGCGCCCACGCCGACGAGGTGTACCGGGTCGAGGCCGACGACCTTTACCTCGTGGGGACGTCCGAGGTGCCGCTGGCCGGCTACCACTCCGACGAGATCCTGGACCTGTCCGGCGGGCCCCGGCGCTACGCGGGCTGGTCGTCGTGCTTCCGGCGGGAGGCCGGTAGCTATGGCAAGGACACCCGCGGCATCATCCGGGTGCACCAGTTCGACAAGGTGGAGGGGTTCGTCTATTGCGCGCCCGCCGACGCCGAGGCCGAACACCAGCGGCTGTTGGGCTGGCAACGCGAGATGCTCGCCCTGATCGAGGTGCCGTACCGGGTGATCGACGTGGCCGCGGGTGACCTCGGCTCGTCGGCCGCGCGTAAATTCGACTGCGAGGCATGGGTTCCCACGCAGGGGACCTACCGGGAGCTGACGTCGACGTCGAACTGCACCACGTTTCAGGCGCGCCGGCTGGCGACGCGCTACCGCGACGGCAACGGCAAGCCGCAGATCGCGGCCACGCTCAACGGCACGCTCGGCACCACCCGGTGGCTGGTTGCGATCCTGGAGAACCACCAGCGGCCCGACGGCAGCGTGCGGGTGCCGGCGGCGCTGGTGCCATTCGTGGGCACCGAACTTTTGGCGCCCTAGGGCTTCATGCCGGCGAAGGTAGGGCTGCCCGCCTCCAGCGGGACGCGAGCGGCCCGCGCGGTGAAGCTGATCGCGTGATACCAGCCGCACAGCATGGTGAGGTCGAGGATCTCGGATTCGTCGAACTCGTCGCGCAGCGCCGCCCATAGGGCGTCGCCGATGTCGCGGTGGTCGCACAGCGCGTCGACCGCGCGAATCAACAGCCGATCGCGCTCGTCGGCCCAGCACGGGTCGTCGGAGCCGCCATGGGTCAGGGAGCGGACCTGGTCCTGATCGAAACCCGCCCGCTCGGCGAAAAAGACCACGTGCACGCCCCATTCGTACTCGCACCCGCAACGCGCGCAGGTGCGGTCGATGACGACCTCGCGGTCGCGAAGGGATAGCGACAGCGCGCGGGACAGCTCGTAACTGCCCCACAGCGTCATGGCCTCGGCCATGGGCAGGTTCCGCACCACGGTGCGGAACAACGCGATCGGGGGCACGCCCGGGGGCATCATCTTGTCCAGCTGCGCGGCCACCGCCGGCTCGTGGGGCGGTTCGAGCGCGCCGATCCGGGGCGTTACTATTTCCGTAACCATGAAGGACGAAACTACGTTACGGAAAACGAAACGTCAATCGGCGGTGCGCCCGGGCGCACCGGTGCGCGGGTCGACGACGGGACGGCCACTGATGGCCGCCCTCGACCTGCTCGGCCGGCGCTGGTCGCTGCGGATCCTGTGGGAGCTTCGGGACGGCCCGCTCGGGGCCCGGGCGCTCCGCGACCGCTGCGACGGCATGTCGCCCAGCGTTCTCTACGACCGCCTCGGCGAGCTGACCGGCGCGGGCCTCGTCGTCCAGCGCGACGACCAGGGCTACGAACTGAGCGAGGAGGGTCGCTCCCTCGGCAAGGCGCTGACCCCGCTGGAGCGGTGGGCGCAGCGGTGGGCCGAGGTGACGCGCTGAATCAGGCGTTCACCGGCTCACGGGCGCGCTCGTGGCGGCGCATCCGCTCCATGGTGGCGAAGTACCAGGCCAGCGGGAAGGAAAAGCTGGTGAAGAAGCTGGCCAGGAAGAACAGCCACGGACGCCGGACGCCGCGCCGGTAGCCATCGACGATCGTAAACACCGGCAGCAGAATGACATTCGAGATGATGTAGTCCTGGCTGCCCGAACCGGCGGCCGGGTTGCCGAACTGCTGCGCCAGGAAGTGGGGGTAACTGGCCGGCCCCGAGACGATGCTGCCCTCGCCGTGCGCGGCGAGCACGAAGCGGATGTTGAAGTACCAGCCCAGCGCGATCGAGGCGATGCCCGCGGCGTAGTACACGAGTTCCAGCGGCGAGAACCACGGTCCGTCCGCGGGTTTGGCGTAGATCTTCGGGTTCGACGCGATAATCCAGCCGATGACGGCGATCCCGAGGATTGCGTGAATGTATAGCCAGATCATGGGCGAAGTGTCACCCGCATCTCGAAGTTTTGTCAATATTGACACACAAATACTGGGGTACCTTACTGAGCATGGTCAGGCCCGCGCAGACGGCGCGCAGCGAACGCACCCGGGAGGCGCTGATACAGGCCGCCCTGGTGCGGTTCCTCGCCCAGGGCGTCGAGGAGACGTCGGCCGAGCAGATCGCGGCGGACGCCGGGGTGTCGCTGCGGACTTTCTATCGCCACTTCCAGTCCAAGCACGACCTGCTGTTTGCCGACTACACCGGTTTGAACTGGTTTCGCGCCGCGCTGGACGCCCGTCCCGCCGACGAACCGATCATCGATTCCGTGCAAGCGGCCGTCTTCTCGTTCCCGTATGACGTTGAGGCCGTGACGAAGATCGCCGCGCTGCGGGGCGGCGAGATCGATCCCGGCCGCATCGTCCGCCACATCCAGGAAGTGCAGGCCGACTTCGCCAACGCCATCCAGGAGCAGCTGCACCGGCGTAGCTGCGCCGCGGCCGCCACGTCGGACGGCCGGCTGCGCGCCGCGGTGACCGCGCGCTGCATCGCGGCCGCGGTGTTCGGCGCGATGGAGTTCTGGATGGTCGGCGAGGATCGGTCGCTGGGCGAGCTGGCCCGGGTGTCCCACGTCGCGCTCGAATCGCTGCGGGCCGGGATCACCGACGCCTGGGCCGCCGGGGCCTGACACCAGTTTCGTCATAATTGACAAAACTTCGCGTCCGTGCCAGCCTCCATTCCTGGAGGGCAGGAACATGACTGAGTATGACGCGATCGTCATCGGCGCGGGACACAACGGGTTGGCCGCGGCGGTGCTGCTGCAGAAGGCCGGGCTGCGAACAGTGTGCCTGGACGCCAAGCTGTACGCCGGTGGGATGGCTTCCACGGTCGAGCTTTTCGACGGCTACCAATTCGAGATCGCCGGCTCGGTGCAGTTCCCGACGGCGTCCGTGGTCGTCGAGGAATTGGGCCTCGACGCCCTCGAGACGCTCGACCTGGAGGTGATGTCGGTCGCGGTGCGGGGCGTGGGTGATGACCCGCTGATCCAGTACAGCGACCCGATCAAGCTGTTCACCCACCTCAACGAGGTGCACGGCGCTGACGCGGTCAACGGGATGGCCGGCCTGATGGCCTGGAGCCAGGCGCCCACCCGGGCGCTGGGCCGGTTCGAGGCGGGGACCGAGCCCAAGACCTTCGACGAGATGTACGCCTGCGCCACCAACGAATTCGAGCGCTCGGCCATCGACGACATGCTGTTCGGGTCGGTCACCGACGTGCTGGACCGCTACCTGCCGGACCGCGAGAAGCACGGCGCGCTGCGCGGCTCGATGACCGTGCTGGCCGTCAACACCCTCTACCGCGGGCCGTCCACCCCGGGCAGCGCGGCGGCGCTGGCCTTCGGGCTCGGCGTGCCCGACGGGGACACCATGCAGATGAAGAAGCTGCGCGGCGGCATCGGCGCGCTCACCGCGCACCTGGCCGAGCTGTTGGAAAGCCTGGGCGGCGAGGTGCGGCTGCGCACCAAGGTGACCGAGATCCTGGTCGCCGACGGGCGGGTGACCGGCGTGCGCACCGAGGCGGGGGACACCCTCACGGCGCCGACCGTCGTCTCGAACCTCGCGCCGGACGTGACGCTCAACGAGATGGTCGATCCCGCTGCGCTGCCCGCCGACATCCGCGAGCGGTACGCGGGGATCGACCACCGCGGCAGCTACCTGCAGATGCACTTCGCGCTGGACGAGGCCCCCGAGTTCGCCGCGCCCTACGAGGCGCTCAACGAGCCGGCGATGCAGGCCTCGATCGGCCTGTTCTGCACCCCGGAGGAAGTCCAGCAGCAGTGGGAGGACGCCCGGCGCGGCATCGTGCCGGCCGACCCGACCGTGGTGTTGCAGATCCCCTCGCAGAACGATCCCGACCTGGCGCCCGAGGGCAAGCACGCCGCGTCGGCGTTCGCGCTGTGGTTCCCGATCGAGGGCGGTGCGGACTACGGCCAGACGAAGGTCGAGATGGGCCAGCGGGTCATCGACAAGATCACCCGGCTGGCGCCGAACTTCGAGCGCAGCATCGTCCGGCACACCACGTTCACGCCCAGGCACATGGGCGTGATGTTCGGCGCCCCGGGCGGCGACTACTGCCACGGCCTGTTGAGTTCGGACCAGATCGGGCCGAACCGGCCCGGGCCGAAAGGCTTTCGCGGCCAACCGATCCCGATCCACGGGCTATACCTGGGCGGCGCGGGGTGCCACGGCGGCCCGGGTATCACGTTCATCCCCGGCTACAACGCCGCCCGGGCGGCACTGGACGACCTGGGCCGCTAGAGGGCCGCTGAGGGTCCGCTAGCCGCGCTCGCCCAGCAGTTCGTCCAGCAGCGCGACGAACTCGTCCGGGCGCGCCGGCGTGAACGCCGGGCTGGGCCAGGTCCCCGGGACGTCCAGGGTGATCAACGTGGACTTGAACGGCCGTTGCACGTCCAGGGGCAGCCAGCGGCGCAGGTCGGAGCTGCCCCAGATGCGGAAGCGCTGCACGAACATGCCCAACGCCTCGGCCTTGTACCCGTCGATGCGGTCCAGCGCGATGACCTTGGACGTGCCGGAAGGAAAGTGGTAGCGGCGCAACGTGATCGCCGCTCGATCCAGCTGCACCAGCCCGTCGTCGTAACTGGAGTTCATTTCCGAGTGCTTCGCAGTTCGTGCCCGCGCGCGGTGAGGCAGCGGCCGTCGTCCAACCGCCACTGCCACCCGTGCAGGTTGCAGGTCAGCGTGTCGTCCTCTATCACACCGAATTTGGACAGGTCGGCCTTGAGGTGGGGGCAGCGACGCTGAATCTCCCAGCCGTCCATCGTGATTGACGCGGAGTCGTCGTGGGTTTCGGCGAACCAGCCGTCAGCGTAGGCGATCCGTTCGTCGGTCAGGCACTTGAAGAACGTGTACAGGTATTCGTTGTAACCGCCCACCCGCCACGCGGTGAAACGGGTGGACAAGAAGATGGTGTTGACCCAGTCGGGTTCGTGATCGCGCAACACGGTGCGCACCAATTCGGGCGCGATGGCGAAACCGTAGCGGACCTTCTCGTCGGGAATCCGTTCGCGCACGCTCCGTTTCGGGAAGTCCAGGACCACCGTCTCGGGGCCGATGACGAGCTCGACGGGATAGCCGACACCGTCGCAGATCTCGTCGCTTTGCAGCATGATCGGCTCGAACAGCGCTCGCAGCTGGTCCAGCAGCGGCTCGCCCGCGGCCGGTGCCCAGCTCGCGCGCTCCGCGGCCAACACCGGGGCCATCCGGTCGGCGTAGTCGGCGATGTAGGCCGATTTGCCGGTGGTGAAGATGGCCTCGACTTGGACGTCGGGCAACGGGTGGCGAAGCCAATTCAGCGTCGTCCCGGTGAAGTCCGCGGTCGACCCGGGCATCATCAGCAGGCCGCCGTCCTGCCCGTGCGCGCGCATCTGCTCCAGGAAGACCATCTGGTCGGGAAAGATGTTGGCCGGATCGCCGTGGTCGTCGTTGAGGTGGCGCAATTCGGGGTCCAAAAAGCACGGCGGCCCCGCCGACGGCACGACCCAGGTCGCCGCGACCTGTGCGACGTACTGCCGGGCGCGGTCCATCTGGCGCTGCCGCTTCTGGACGCCGAACGACTCCTTGGCGCGGGCCGGCATGTCGTAGACCATCGGGTACCAGATCGCCCCGGAGTACTGCAGCAGGTGCACGTCGACGTGGCCGAAGTCGGCGGCCAGCACGTCCAGGTCCACCGGCCGGGCGTCGTTCATGTTGAAAACCGTTGTCTCGCCGTCGGAGACGACCAGCGCCGAATCGCCGATGGGCCCGTCGGCCGGGGCGCGCAGGGCGATGATCATGATGTCGAGGTCGCCCTTGGGCCCGCTCATCCGGTGCGTGGTCGAGTCGGTGGTCTCGAAGAACCGGTGAAACCCCAGCTTTTGCAATTCGTTTCGCAGGTCGGGGACCGGGAAGTCGGGCAGCAGCACCACCGCGTCCTTGTTGACGTGCTCGCGCAGGTTCTTGGCGTCGAAGTGGTCCTTGTGCAGGTGCGAGACGTACAGGTAGTCGCAGGCGCCCAGCTGGTCCCAGTCCAGCGCGCTGTTGTCCGGGAAGGGGAACCAGGACGCGAAGTAGGCCGGATTGACCCAGGGGTCGCAAAGGATGTTGCCCGCGTGGGTCGCGATCAGGAATCCGGCGTGGCCTACGCTGGTGACCTGCACTGATACCTTTCAGGGACGTTGGGAGTGGACGGCTTATCAGCCCCCGAGCTTAGCGCGAAGCGGCGCCTTGGTTCGCGTCCGAGACGGCTCACAGTCGGGAGCACTAGGCTGAAGCGCTGTGGAACCGGTATACGGGACTGTCATCCAGCTCGCCCGCTTGGTCTGGCGCATCCAGGGTCTGAAGATCTCGGTTGCGGGCGTCGAGAACTTGCCGAAGACCGGCGGTGCGGTCATCGCGATCAACCACACCGGCTACCTGGACTTCACCTTCGCGGGTTTGCCCGCCTACAAGCAGGGCCTTGGGCGCAAGGTGCGGTTCATGGCCAAGCAGGAGGTGTTCGACAACAAGATCACCGGGCCGATCATGCGCAGCCTGCGACACATCTCCGTGGATCGGCAGGACGGGGCCGCGTCCTACGAGGCCGCCGTCAGGAACCTCAAAGACGGCGAGCTCGTCGGCGTGTATCCCGAGGCCACGATCAGCCGCAGCTTCGAAATCAAGGAGTTCAAGTCGGGGGCGGCCCGGATGGCGGTCGACGCGGGCGTCCCGATCGTCCCGCACATCGTGTGGGGCGCGCAGCGGATCTGGACCAAGGGACACCCCAAGAAGCTGCTGCGCCCGAAGGTGCCGATCGTGGTGCTCGCCGGCGAACCGATCGAACCGACGCTGGCCGTCGAGGAATTGAAGGGGCTGTTGCATTCGCGGATGCAACATTTGCTGGAGCGGGCCCAAGAGCTGTATGGACCGCATCCGGCCGGGGAATTCTGGGTGCCGCACCGGCTTGGAGGCGGCGCCCCATCGTTAGCTGAGGCGGCCCGCATGGACGCCGAGGAGGCCGCCGCGCGGGCAGCCCGCCGCGCCCGGGCCGCGGGGCCGCCGGAGCAGTAAATGGCGGAGCCGACCTTTCGGACCCTCGAGATCCTGGCCCAGCTCGTCGTGCTGGCCACCGGCACGCGGATCACCTACGCCGGCGAGGAGAACATCCCCGACCGCGGTGGGGCCGTGATCGCGATCAACCACACCAGCTACGTCGACTTTCTGCCTGCCGCATTAGCCGTGCATCGCCGCCGCCGTCGGCTTAGATTCATGATCAAAGCCGAGATGCAACAGGTGAAGGTGGTCAATTTCTTGATCAAGCACACCCGCACCATTCCCGTGGATCGCGGCGCCGGCGCGGACGCCTACGCGGTGGCCGTGCGGCGGCTGCGCGAGGGTGAGCTGGTCGGTGTCTACCCGGAGGCCACGATCAGCCGCAGCTTCGAGCTCAAGGAGTTCAAGACGGGCGCCGCCCGGATGGCCACCGAGGCGAACGTGCCGATCGTCCCGGTGATCGTCTGGGGTGCGCATCGGATCTGGACCAAGGACCATCCGCGCAACGTCGGGCGCAAGAAGCTTCCGGTCAGCGTGCAGGTGGGTGCGCCGGTGCGGGCCGCCGGGGACATCGAGTCCACCAGCGCCGCGCTGCGCGAATCGATGACGGCGTTGCTGCACCGGGCGCAGCAGCACTATCCGCACCCCGCCGGCGCGTACTGGGTGCCGCGCCGGCTCGGCGGCGGCGCGCCGACCCTGGCGGAGGCGGCGCAGATCGAGGCCGACGAGGCGGCGGCAAGGTCGGCTCAGGGGGCCGCCCACCGTACCCCGCATCAGCCGCGTTAGGGGGAAGGAGAGGAACATGGCAGAGCCGTTTTTCCGCCTCGCGGAGGTGGTGGTTCCGGCATTCGCCGCGATGAACGGGACGAAGCTCAATTACGAAGGCCTGGAGAACATCCCGGCGCGGGGCGGCGCCTTGATCGTGCTCAACCACACCAGCTACCTGGACTGGATGCCCGCCTCGCTCGCCGCCCACGAACGCAAGCGACGGCTGCGCTTCATGATCAAGGCCGAGATGGCGGACGTGAAGGCGGTCAACTTCGTGATCAAGCACTGCCAGCTCATTCCGGTGGACCGCCGGAAGGGGGAGGAAGCCTACGCGGTGGCGGTGCAGAAGCTGCGGGAGGGCGAACTCGTCGGACTCCACCCCGAGGCCACCATCAGCCGCAGCTACGAACTGCGGGAGTTCAAGTCGGGCGCGGCCCGGATGGCGCTGGAGGCTCGGGTGCCGATCATTCCCATGATCGTCTGGGGCGCGCACCGGATCTGGCCCAAGGATCATCCGAAGAAGGTGTTCCGCAACAAGGTTCCGATCACCGTGGCCGCCGGGCGGCCGCTGCCGCCGCAGGGCAACGCCGAGCAGCTCATCGCCGCGGTGCGTCAGGTGATGAATGCGATGCTGTACCGCGTGCAGGAGGAGTATCCGCACCCCGAGGGCGAGTTCTGGGTGCCGAGGCGCCTGGGCGGCGCCGCGCCGAACCAGGACGATTCCCGGGCGATCCGGTTGGCCGAACTGCAGGAGCGGATTGCGCGGTCCGGCACCGACGGTGTGACCCGGCCCGGGCAGACCCAAAGCGGATTGCACTGAGAGAAGGCGGATTCTCTCAATGACCTTGCCGGCGCTGATCGCCTGCGACGTCGACGGCACCTTGTTCGACGAAAACGAGACAATTTCTCCGCGCACCCGCGACGCCGTGCGTGCCGCCGTCGCCGCCGGGGCGCAGTTCGTCGTGGCGACCGGCCGGCCGCCGCGCTGGATACGGCCCGTGGTGGAGGCGCTCGGCTTCGCGCCGATCGCGGTGTGCGCCAACGGCGCCGTGCTTTACGACCCCGCGAACGACCGGGTGGTGTCGTCGCGAATGCTGTCCGTCGAAGCGCTGGCTGAGCTGGCCGAGCTCGCGACGCGCGTCATCCCGGGCGCGGGGCTGGCCGTCGAGCGGATCGGCGAGCGTGCCCATGACACGGCGACTCCCCAGTTCATCAGCTCGCCGGGTTACGAGCACGCGTGGCTCAACCCGGACAACACCGAGGTGTCGATCGCCGACCTGCTGAGCGCCCCGGCGATCAAGCTGCTGATCCGCAAGGCCGGCGCCCGCAGTTCGGACATGGCCGCCGAACTCGCCAAACATGTTGGCATCGAAGGCGATATCACCTATTCGACCAACAACGGCCTGGTCGAGATCGTGCCGCTGGGGATCAGCAAGGCCAGCGGCGTGGAGGAGGTCGCCAAACCGCAGGGGATCACCAGCGAGGACGTAGTGGCGTTCGGCGACATGCCCAACGACATCCCGATGCTGCGGTGGGCGGGCCACGGTGTGGCGATGGGCAACGCCCATCCCGACGTGCTGGCCGCCGCCGACGAGGTGACCGCGCCCAACAGCGACGACGGGGTGGGGCGGGTGCTGGAACGCTGGTGGCTCTAGTCAGCCCGCGGGGGTGATCGCCGCCGCGAGTTGTTCGGGCAGGTAGTTGACCATCAGTGGGACAAGCCCCATGAACGGCGTGCCGAAGATGGTGACGAGTAGAGGCACACCACCCGGGAACCCGCTGAAATCTACTGTGGCCGTAATGGGGTGGGGCGGAACCAGAATGCCGTCAAACGGCAGGTGCAGAGTGATCGGCAGGGTGGTGCTGATGGGGCCGATGATCGGCACTGTGACGCTTATCGGCACCGGGATCGTCATGTCCACGATGGTTTCGCCGTTCAGGAAGCCGTTGGCCACCACGGCCGGGGCATTTACCAGCGCACCCAGGGCTCCCACGGGGTCGCCGGCCAACAGGGCCGTCTGAACCGCCGTCGCGCTAGTCGCGAGCCCGGTGAGCGTGGCGAGCGGCGCGCCCGCGGCCGCGTAGGTGATCACCAACGGCAACCCGAAGAACGCGCTCAGCGATCCTGTAGTGGGACTTGCCAACGGTAACGAAGCCGTCGCCGAAATGCTCGGAATCGTAAGCACATTGAGCACATTGGTGAAGTTCTGCGACATCTGCCTGGGAATCGAGGGAGGCATCAGGTTGGTGAAGTACTGCGCCTCCTGCCCGGGAATGTTGGCCAGCGTGAACAGATTCCCCAGTGGACCGAGCAGGGTCGGAGTCACTACGGCATTCACCGTGGGAAGGACTGGCGGGAAGATGCTTCCACCCGTGAGGGTGATCACCGGGGTGCCGGGGTCGGCCCCGGTCACCAGGAGGTTGGCGAAGGCCTGCGCCACGTCCTGCACCGCGCCGAAGTAATCGCCCGCGAGGACGGCCCGCAGGGCCACCTCGAGCTGCGCGCCGAACGCGGGCAGGCCGGTCACGATGCCGGTCGCCGCGGCGTAGAGATTCGTCGCGAACTCCTGCGCGAATCCGATCTGCGTGGTGACGAACCCTTGCAGGGCCGTAACGGGGTTGAAGGCCAGCAGTTGCTGGATCGCGGCCTGGATGGTCGCCGGCAAATTCGCCAATACGGCCGGGAAGTTCTGGGCGGTGTAGGCGATCGCCGTCGCGATCTGCTGCCAGTAGCCCATCTGGTTGGCGATGACCTGGCGCAGGAACGGGAACGGGTCGGCGGCCCACGTGCCGAAGACGGAGTCCAGGTTCGCCGAAGTCGTGGCGATCAGCTGCCCGTACGCGCCGCCCGGGACCAAGGCGGCGGCCGCGCCGGTGGCGTTCACGCCGCTGAGCAGGCCGCGCTCGGCGTTGGCGACATCGGTGGCGAGGTAGGCCGCCGCGCCACCGTTCAACAGGCCGACGAACTCGTCCTGGAACGCCATCGCCTCGGCGCTGAGGGCCTGAAATTCCCGGCCGACCCGCCTGAACACTTCCGAGATCGCCGCCGACACCTCGTCGGCCGCGGCGGTCGTGACCCCGGTGGTGGGCGCCGCCGCCGTCGCTGTGGCCTCGGCAAGGGAGGAGCGGATGCCGGCCAGGTCGTCGGCCGCGGCCGTCACCAGCTCCGGTTCTGCGATCACGAACGACATGGCCGTCTCCCCTCGACTCGGTCCCAACCGGGTGATTGCCAGGCAAAGCCGAGCCTACTGTGACGGAGCCCACATCCGGCCCGGAATGGCAGTCAAACTGTCTTAGGTGGCCGTCGGGTGGGTCGGTAGCGAGAAGTGTTCGGACGGGACGTCGGGACCGCTCGGGGATTGGGTCGACAGCGGCGTGGTGATGCCGTCGACGACCTCGGTGATGTTCCCGGTAAGCCGCTCGTAGTTCAGGACCCCGTGCTGGAAGTTCTGCGTAATGCGCAGTGGCTCTTGTATTTCCGCGCTGGTCGGCAGTCCGAGCGGCCCCCGCTCGTAGCTCAGCGAGGCCCAGGCGTCGTAGATGGCACCCGTCACCGGCTCCGCGCCGGTCTCGGGCGACCAGTACATCGCGCCCTTGGCGAAGGTGGCGAAGCGGGCGTCGCCTTCGGCGCTGTCTTCCGGCGAGGTCGGTGCGCCCAGGACGCTGTTCATGCCGCCCATCGCGAGCCAGTGCTCGTAAATGGCGCCGCCCTTGAGCGCGTTGATCAGTTCCTCCGGTGGATCGTTGAAATGCGAAGCGATATCCCGGATTTCGTCCATCAGCGCATAGGCGGCGTTGCCCGGACAGTCGGTGTTGCCGACGTCGCGGTGGGTGAAGATGGTGGGCAGGTTCGCGACGGCGCCGGCCGGAAAGGTGGTGTAGTGGCTGCCGGCCGACTCCAGCGCCACCGTGCCCTTGGGGTCGACGCCGTCCATGCCCAGCCGCCAGCCGAGCAGCCGGCCCACGGTCCGCAGCTGGATCGGCGTCGGGGGCACGTCATCGAAGTTGCCGATCATCGCCACGCCCCAGGTGTTGCGGTTGAAGCCGCCGGTGTGGAACGCCTCGACGGCCTTGGTCAGGCCCCCGGCGCTGCCCTCGAACACCTGGCCGTACTTGTCGACCAGCGCGTTGTAGGCGATGTCGCACCAGCCCAGGGTCTTGCTGTGGTAGGTGTAGATCGCCTTGACGATCCCGGCCGATTCCAGCGGCGAGTAGTCGTTGCTGCCCGCGGTGTGGTGGATGACTGCGGCACGAATCCCGTTGTCGTACTGCGGACTACCGCATCGCAGCGACTCGTCGGCGCCCCACTCGGCCCGGCTGATGATGGGGGGCGCCTGCCCCGGCATCAGGACCCCGGACGGCGGCGTCCACTGCGTGTGGACCGGCGCCCGCGGCGGGGAGATGAGGATCGCGGAGATGTTCTCCGCGTAGGGCTGTTCCCTGGACGCCGGCTTGTACCCCAGGCCGTCGTTGTTGTTCTCGACCTTCGCCGGCGGGGGTGGTTGGGTCGTCGGCGCATCGATCGGACGGGTGACCGCGATCTGGACCGTCGTGGTGGTGCCGACGAAGACCGGGTCCGTGCTGCGCGGGCCCTCGGTTGGCCCGCCGCTCGGCCCGGCGTCGGGAGCCGCCGTCTCGTACTCGGTCTGATACCAGGGGCCCCAGGAGCCGTCGGGGCGCTTCGCGCGGACCCGGGTGGACGTCCCGGCGAGGTCCCCGGTGAGCGCCACCAACGAAAACGGTGTGTCCTGGGTGAGTTCGCGAACGGTGACCCCACCCCCGAGCCCGATCAGCGGCTGCTCGGCCAGCTGGGTCTCGGGCGCTCGCGGTGGATTCGAGGCCCGGCGGTCGCGCGTCGCGTCGCCCACCCAGGAGACGATGACGACCGTCGCCGCGATGGCCGTAAGCAACATCGTTGGCGCGCGACTGCGGGACACCAGCTGATGTTACTTGTGTTTCTGGTGTTATTTATGAGGCGACACGAAGTGCGGCGTTAAATGTCCACGAAAACCTGTTCGACGGCACCGCAGAGGGCGGACTCTGCGGTGCCGTCAGGGGACAGGTCCCTCCCGGTTCTAGTGAGGCAAGACCGGAGCGGCGGCGCCGGTCAGGGCGCCGGTGGCACCGGTCGCGGCCGGTAGCGCACCCGCGGCGGCCGGTAGCGCGCCGGCGGCGGCACCCGGTAGGGCACCCGCGGCACCCGGCAGCGCGCCCGCCGCGCCCGGCAAGGCGCCCGCGGCACCCGGCAGCGCGAACGTCACCCTGCCGCACGAGATGGCGCACGCCGTCAAGGTCGAGAAGGTCTGAGCGGCTAGCCC
>NZ_LZLY01000115.1 GCF_001673535.1 Mycobacterium sp. 1081908.1
GTGCACCGTGGCCGCCAGCGCCGACTCGAACGCACCCGCCACCGCCTGAGCCTGCGCAGCCGCCCCAGCCGCCTGGGCCGCCGCCGTACTCAACCAGTCCGCGTACGGCGCCGCCGCGGCCACCATCGCCTGAGCCGCCGGACCCTGCCATCCCTGGGAGGCCAACCCCGACGTCACTGACGAAAACGAGTTCGCCGCCGAATCCAGCTCGGAGGCCAACCCATCCCAGGCGGCTGGGGCGGCTGCGCAGGCTCAGGCGGTGGCGGGTGCGTTCGAGTCGGCGCTGGCGGCCACGGTGCACCCGGTGCTGGTCGCGGCCAACCGTTCCGACTTGGTGTCGTTGGTGATGTCGAATCTGTTCGGGCAGAACGCACCCGCGATCGCGGAAACCGAAAGCCAGTACGAGCAGATGTGGGCCCAGGACGTGGCCGCGATGGTGGGCTATCACGGTGGAGCCTCGGTGGCGGCGGCGCAGTTGGGGGCGCCGATGCAGGCGTTGCAGAACCTGCCAGGCATGGTCGCGAACGCCGCCGCGAATGTCGGATACGGCAACATCGGCACCGACAACCTCGGCTTCTTCAACAACGGCGCCTACAACGTCGGCATCGGCAACATCGGCACCATCGAGTTCGGGATAAACAACACGGGCTTCGCCAATTTCGGCATTGGCAACGTCAACCCCAACACCACGTGGAACGCCGGCAATATCGGCACTTTGCTCAATAATCCAAGCCTCCTCACCGCCGAAACCACCGGCAACATTGGCTTCTTCAACAACGGCAACAACAACTTTGGCGGCTGGAATACCGGCCTTTCCAACGCCGGCTTCTTCAACAACGGCACCGGAAACACCGGTTTGGGGATCGGCTTCTTGCGTGCGTTGAGCCTCGGCAACACCGGCAACTTCAACCAGGGCTTGTTCAACTTTGGCAACTTCGATCTCGGGATCGGCAACACAGGCAACAACCTGATCGGCATTGGGCTCACCGGCGACCACAAGATTGGCGTCGGCCCGTTCTACATTCCCGCGTAGAAACTATTTGCGGTCTTGTGGCTGAGTGCTCCATTTGCGGTGTCGCCTGTCCGCTGGCAGCCGCACGTTCGATACTGGATTGGTTTGCAATCGAATGAGAGGGCGCCTCCAGATGTCCGCAGCCGAGACCGACACCATCGTCGACGTGGCCGACCGCCTGTTCGCCGCGATCGAGAACACCGACGCCGCGGCGGTCGATCGATTGTGGAGCAACGACATCGCGGTCTGGCGCGCGGGCGCGCGGCGCGACCCCTCCAAGTCAGATGACAAGGCCCGGGCGATGCGGGTCATCGATTGGTTCATCACCGCAACGACCGAGCGCCGCTACGAGATCCTCGACCGGCGGTACTTCCCCGGCGGCTTCGTCCAGCAGCACATCCTGCACGCCACCGGCCATGCCGGCCAATCGATCTCCATGCGGGTCTGCATCGTGATCAGGGTGGGCGCCGATGGGCTCATCGACCGGATCGACGAATACTTCGACCCCGCCGAGATCGCGCCGCTGCTCGCCTAACGGCTAGATTCGACTGGAGTCACGGGGGAGGACGATGACGACTCTGGAAACACTGCTGAGCGATCCGGACCTGGCCGGCGTGTGGAACCTGGTTCGCGATCGCTCGGAGATCACCTTCAAGGTCAGAAACTTCTGGGGCCTGCTCAACGTCAAGGGCCGCTTCGGCGAGTTCAGCGGCGACGGGCAGCTCACCGGCAATGCCGCGATCTTCGGCCGCGTCGACATCCGCGCGGCGTCGCTGAGAACGGGCATCGGCCGCCGCGACAAGCACCTGCGCTCGCCCGACTTCTTCGACGTCGAGCGTTTCCCCGAGATCAGCGTCGTGGTCACCGCGGTAAACCCGACCAAGGGCGGGGCCGCCGACCTGCGGGCCAGCTTCACCGTCAAGGGCATCACCGCGCCGCTGCCCCTGCCCGTCACGATCACCGAGCTGGACGACGGCTCGATTCGGATCTCCGGCGAAACCAAGGTCGACCGGTCCCAATTCGACCTGGGCTGGAACAGGTTCGGCATGGTCGGCGGGACGGCGACGGCGGCCGCGCAAGCGGTCTTCGTTCGGGCAACCCGGTAGGGTTTGCGCGCCACCAGTACCATCTGAGCGTGCCCGACTCCAGCAGCCCCCTGCGGATCCTCGTCTACAGCAACAACGTCGAAACCCGCGAACGGGTGATGCGCGCATTGGGCAAGCACCTGCACCCGGACCTACCCGAGCTGACCTACGTCGAGGTGGCGACCGGCCCCATGGTGATCCGCACGATGGACGAGGGCGGCATCGACTTGGCGATTCTCGACGGGGAGGCGACCCCCACCGGCGGCATGGGCATCGCCAAACAGCTCAGGGACGAGCTCGCGACCTGCCCGCCGATCGTGGTGCTCACCGGCCGCCGCGACGACGCGTGGCTGGCCAGCTGGTCGCGCGCCGATGCCGCCGTGCCCCATCCCCTGGACCCCATCGTGTTGGGCCGCACGGTCCTCGGGTTGCTCCGCGCTCCCGCTCACTAGCGATTACCCCTCTCACCTGCGCCGACACGGGACCGTAGACCGTGTGGGCGGGTGCTCAGCACCCCCGCGACGACTCGCCCGGATGCGGGGACGTTAAAACCGGGCAAATAGCACCACCCCGGGCACGTGCGCCGACGCCAACGACGCTATGTTGAAGGTCACTGTGACGGGCTACAGACCCGGTTCGTCACAGCAGCCCGGTCACCGCCTGGCCGCCCGCTCAGTTTGAGAAGGCGGCCACATTACGACGGATCATGGAGCGAGTTGAACGTCTACATACCCATCCTGGTGCTCGGCGGGATTGCCGCCGCCTTTGCCGTGGGCTCGGTCGGGATCGCGAGCGTGGCCGGCCCGAAGCGCTACAACAAGTCGAAGCTGGCGGCCTACGAGTGTGGGATCGAACCCACGGAATCCCCTGTGAGCGGCCCGCACGCGACGGCCGGGCAGCGGTTCCCGGTGAAGTATTACCTGACCGCAATGCTGTTTATCGTCTTCGACATCGAAATCGTGTTCTTGTATCCCTGGGCCGTCAGCTACGACGCGCTCGGGACCTTCGCGTTGGTCGAGATGGTGGTGTTCATGCTCACGGTCTTCGTGGCCTACGCCTACGTGTGGCGCCGCGGCGGCCTGACATGGGATTGAGGTAAGAGTGGGCCTGGAAGAACAGCTGCCCGGTGGCATCCTGCTGTCCACCGTCGAGAAGGTGGCCGGATACGTCCGCAAGAACTCGCTGTGGCCGGCGACGTTCGGGCTGGCGTGCTGCGCGATCGAGATGATGGCAACCGCCGGACCGAGGTTCGACATCGCGCGCTTCGGCATGGAACGGTTCTCGGCGACGCCGCGGCAGGCCGACCTGATGATCGTGGCCGGGCGGGTCAGCCAGAAGATGGCCCCGGTGCTGCGCCAGATCTACGACCAGATGGGCGAGCCGAAATGGGTGCTGGCTATGGGCGTGTGCGCGTCGTCGGGGGGGATGTTCAACAACTACTCGATCGTGCAGGGCGTCGATCACGTCGTCCCGGTCGACATCTACCTGCCCGGCTGCCCGCCCCGACCGGAGATGCTGCTGCACGCAATCCTGAAGCTGCACGAAAAGATTCAGGAAATGCCGCTGGGCGTTAACCGCGAAGAAGCCATCGCCGCGGCCGAGCAGGCCGCGTTGGCGGCCACGCCCACGATCGAGATGCGCGGTCTGCTGCGATGAGCTCTCCCGACCACGACCCGAAGGTGGCGGCCAGCGAAGTGGGGGGATCCGTCCCGACCGCCGACGAAGAAGTCATCGACGTTCGTCGCGGCATGTTCGGGGTGCGCGGCACCGGCGACACGTCCGGTTACGGGCGGCTGGTGCGCGAGATCACGCTGCCCGGTTCCAGCCCCCGACCTTACGGCGGGTACTTCGACGAGATCGCCGACCGGTTGGCGGAAGCGCTGGGCCGCAACGGCATCGAATTCGACGAGGCGATCGAGAAGGTCGTCGTCGACCGCGACGAGCTGACCCTGCACGTCCGCCGCGATCTGCTGCAGCGCGTCGCGCAGCGGCTGCGCGACGAACCCGACCTGCGTTTCGAGATGTGCCTGGGCGTCAACGGGGTGCACTACCCGCACGAGACGGGCCGGGAACTGCACGCCGTCTACCCGCTGCAGTCGATCACCCACAACCGTCGGCTGCGGCTGGAAGTGGCTGCGCCGGACAGTGATCCGCACATCCCGTCGCTGTACGGCATCTACCCCACCAACGACTGGCACGAGCGCGAGACCTACGACTTCTTCGGGATCATCTTCGACGGCCACCCGTCGCTCACCCGGATCGAGATGCCCGACGACTGGCACGGCCATCCGCAACGCAAGGACTATCCGCTGGGCGGCATCCCGGTCGAGTACAAGGGCGCACAGATACCTCCGCCCGACGAACGCAGGGGTTACAACTAATGACTCAAGCTGAAACGGTCCTGGTCGCCGGCGGTCAGGACTGGGACCAGATCGTCGACGCCGCCCGCAACGCGGACCCCGGCGAGCGCATCGTCGTCAACATGGGTCCCCAGCACCCCTCCACGCACGGCGTGTTGCGGCTGATCCTGGAGATCGAGGGCGAGACGGTCACCCAGGCCCGGTGCGGAATCGGCTACCTGCACACCGGGATCGAGAAGAACCTCGAATACCGTTACTGGACCCAGGGCGTCACTTTCGTGACCCGAATGGACTACCTGTCACCGTTTTTCAACGAGACGGCCTACTGCCTGGGTGTGGAGAAATTGCTCGGCATCACCGACGAGATACCGGAGCGGGTCAACGTCATCCGGGTGATGATGATGGAGCTCAACCGGATCTCGTCGCACCTGGTGGCGTTGGCGACCGGCGGCATGGAGCTGGGCGCGATGACCCCGATGTTCGTCGGCTTCCGGGGCCGCGAGATCGTCCTGAAGCTGTTCGAATCGATCACCGGGCTGCGGATGAACAGCGCCTACATCCGGCCGGGCGGCGTCGCACAGGACCTACCACCCAACGCGGAAACCGAGATCGCCGAGGCCCTCAAGGAGTTGCGGCAGCCCCTGCGCGAAATGGGCGACCTGCTCAACGAAAACGCCATCTGGAAGGCGCGTACCGAGGGCGTGGGCTACCTGGACCTGACCGGCTGCATGGCGCTGGGCATCACCGGCCCGATCCTGCGTTCCACCGGGCTGCCGCACGACCTGCGCAAGAGCGAGCCCTACTGCGGCTACGAGAACTACGAGTTCGACGTGATCACCGACGACGGGTGTGATGCGTACGGGCGCTACATCATTCGCGTCAAGGAGATGTGGGAGTCGATCAAGATCGTGGAGCAGTGTCTGGACAAGTTGCGGCCGGGGCCGACGATGGTCGAGGACCGCAAGATCGCCTGGCCCGCCGACCTGAAGGTCGGCCCCGACGGCCTGGGCAACTCGCCCGAACACATCGCCAAGATCATGGGCAGCTCCATGGAGGCGCTGATCCATCACTTCAAGCTGGTCACCGAGGGCATTCGCGTTCCGGCCGGCCAGGTTTACACGGCGGTGGAATCGCCCCGCGGTGAGCTCGGCGTGCACATGGTCAGCGACGGCGGCACCCGGCCCTACCGGGTGCACTACCGGGACCCGTCGTTCACCAACCTGCAGGCCGTCGCCGCGATGTGCGAGGGCGGGATGGTCGCGGACCTGATCGCCGCGGTCGCCAGCATCGACCCGGTGATGGGCGGGGTGGACCGATGACGGGGCCGCAGGGTCAGCCGGTGTTCATCCGGCTCGGACCGCCGCCCGAGGAACCCAACGCGTTCGTGACCGAGGGTGCGCCGCAGTCGTATTCGCCCGAGGTGCGGGCGCGCCTCGAGGTCGACGCCAAGGAGATCATCGGCCGCTACCCCGACAAGCGCTCGGCGCTGCTGCCGTTGCTGCACCTGGTCCAAGCCGAGGATTCCTACCTGACACCGGCGGGACTCGAATTCTGCGGCGAGCAAGTCGGATTGACCGGTGCCGAGGTGTCGGCGGTCGGCAGCTTCTACACGATGTACCGCCGCGGCCCCACCGGCGATTACCTGGTCGGCGTCTGCACCAACACGCTGTGCGCGGTGATGGGCGGCGACGCGGTATTCGACGCGCTCAAGGAACATCTCGGCATCGGCAATGATGAGACCACCGACGACGGCTCGGTCACGTTGCAGCACATCGAATGCAACGCGGCGTGCGACTTCGCCCCGGTGGTCATGGTCAACTGGGAGTTCTACGACAACCAGACCCCGGAGTCGGCACGCGAACTCGTCGACTCGCTGCGGTCCGGAAATCCCAAGGCTCCCACCCGCGGTGCGCTGTGCAAGTTCCGCGAAACCTCGCGCATCCTTGCCGGCCTGCCCGACGAGCGCCCCGACGAAGGCCAGGGCGGCCCCGGTGCAGCCACTCTGGCCGGGCTGCAGGTGGCGAAGGAGAAGGGCATGGAAGCCCCGCCGGCTCCCGGAGGCGAGTCATGACCACCCCGCTGACCCCGGTCATCAGCCGCTACTGGGACGACCCGACGTCGTTCACGCTGGAGACCTACCAGCGCCACGACGGTTACCAGGCGCTGAAGAAGGCCCTGAAGATGGAGCCCGACGCGGTCATCGGGGCCGTCAAGGACTCGGGCCTGCGCGGTCGCGGCGGCGCCGGCTTCTCGACCGGGACGAAGTGGTCGTTCATCCCGCAGGGCGACAGCGGTCCGGCCGCCAAGCCGCACTACCTGGTGGTCAACGCGGACGAATCCGAACCCGGTACGTGCAAAGACATTCCGCTGATGCTGGCGACGCCCCACCTGCTGGTGGAGGGCGCCATCATCGCCTCCTACGCGATCCGGGCCAGCCACGCCTTCATCTACGTGCGCGGCGAAGTGGTTCCGGTCCTACGCCGGCTGCAGAACGCGGTCGCCGAGGCGTACGCCGCCGGCTATTTGGGCCGCGACATCGAAGGATCCGGCTACGACCTGGAGCTGGTGGTGCACGCCGGTGCGGGCGCTTACATCTGCGGCGAGGAAACCGCGCTGCTGGAGGGTCTGGAGGGCCGGCGCGGCCAGCCCCGGCTGCGGCCGCCGTTCCCCGCCGTGGCCGGGCTTTACGGTTGCCCCACGGTGATCAACAACGTCGAGACGATCGCCAGCGTGCCGCCGATCATCCTCAACGGCGTGGAATGGTTCCGATCGATGGGCAGCGAGAAATCGCCTGGCTTCACGCTGTATTCACTGTCCGGGCATGTCACCCGCCCCGGCCAATACGAGGCCCCGCTCGGCATCACGCTACGCGAATTGCTCGACTACGCCGGCGGGGTCCGCGCCGGGCATCGCCTGAAGTTCTGGACCCCGGGCGGGTCGTCGACGCCGCTGCTCACCGACGAACATCTGGACGTGCCACTGGATTACGAGGGCGTCGGTGCCGCCGGCTCGATGCTGGGCACCAAGGCGCTGGAGATCTTCGACGAGACCACCTGTGTGGTGCGTGCCGTGCAGCGCTGGACGTACTTCTACAAGCACGAGTCGTGCGGGAAGTGCACCCCGTGCCGCGAGGGCACGTTCTGGCTGGACCAGATCTACACCCGGCTCGAGACCGGCAAGGGCACTCACGAGGATCTCGACAAGTTGCTCGACATCTCCGACGCGATCCTCGGAAAGTCGTTCTGCGCATTGGGCGATGGCGCCGCCAGCCCGGTGATGTCGTCGATCCAATACTTCCGCGACGAATACGTCGCCCACGTCGAGGGTGGCGGCTGCCCGTTCGACCCGCGGGACTCGGTGCTGAACGGAGGTAAGGCGTGACCCAGGCGGCCGACACCGAAAACCAGGTGAGCAAGCCGGAGATGGTGACACTGACCATCGACGGCGCCGAGATCAGCGTTCCCAAGGGAACTCTGGTGATCCGCGCGGCCGAGCTGATGGGCATCCAGATCCCGCGGTTCTGTGACCACCCGCTGCTCGACCCGGTCGGCGCGTGCCGGCAATGCATGGTCGAGGTCGAGGGGCAACGCAAGCCGATGGCGTCGTGCACCATCGTGTGCACCGACGACATGGTGGTGCGCACCCAGCTCACCTCCGAGGCCGCGGACAAGGCCCAGCACGGCGTCATGGAGCTCTTGCTGATCAACCACCCGCTGGACTGCCCGATGTGCGACAAGGGCGGCGAATGCCCGCTGCAGAACCAGGCGATGTCCAACGGGCGCGCCGAATCCCGCTTCACCGACGTCAAGCGCACCTTCGCCAAGCCGATCAACATCTCCTCGCAGGTGCTGCTGGATCGCGAGCGCTGCATCCTGTGCGCCCGCTGCACGCGGTTCTCCGAGCAGATCGCCGGTGACCCCTTCATCGACATGCAGGAGCGCGGCGCCCTGCAGCAGGTCGGCATCTACGCCAACGAGCCGTTCGACTCGTACTTTTCGGGCAACTCGGTGCAGATCTGCCCGGTGGGCGCGCTGACCGGGACCGCGTACCGCTTCCGCGCCCGCCCCTTCGACCTGGTCTCCAGCCCGAGCGTCTGCGAGCACTGCGCCTCGGGCTGCGCGCAGCGCACCGACCACCGGCGCGGCAAGGTGCTGCGGCGCCTGGCCGGCGACGACCCCGAGGTCAACGAGGAGTGGAACTGCGACAAGGGCCGGTGGGCGTTCAACTACGCGACCCAGCCCGACGTGATCACCACTCCCCTGATCCGGGACGCCGACGGCACGCTGCAGCCGGCGTCCTGGTCGCACGCGATCGTGGCCGCGGCCCAGGGGCTCGAAGCGGCCCGCGGGCGCACCGGCGTGCTCGTCGGTGGCCGGGCGACCTGGGAAGACGCCTACGCGTACAGCAAGTTCGCCCGAATCACGTTGGACAGCAACGATATCGACTTCCGCGCCCGCCCGCACTCCGCGGAGGAGGCCGACTTCCTGGCCGCCCGCGTGGCGGGCCGGCCGGTGACCGTGAGCTACTCCGACCTGGAGTCCGCCCCCGTGGTGGTGCTGGTCGGCTTCGAGCCGGAGGACGAGTCGCCCATCGTGTTCCTGCGGCTGCGCAAGGCCGCCCGCAAGCACCGGTTGCCCGTGTACTCGGTCGCGCCGTTCGCCACCCGGGCGCTGACGAAGATGTCGGGCCGGTTGGTCAAGACCGTTCCCGGCGGCGAAGCCGCCGCGCTGGACGGGCTGGCCACCGGCGAGGCCGGCGAGCTGCTGTCGAAACCGGGCGCGGTCATCATGGTCGGCGAGCGCCTGGCCACGGTGCCGGGCGGGCTGTCCGCCGCGGCGCGACTCGCCGACGCCACCGGCGCCCGGCTGGCGTGGGTGCCGCGGCGCGCCGGCGAGCGCGGCGCGCTGGAAGCCGGCGCGCTCCCCACGCTGCTGCCGGGCGGGCGCCCCGTCGCCGACGACGCCGCCCGCGCACAGGTCGCCGCGGCGTGGAACGTCGACGAATTGCCTTCGGCGCCTGGGCGGGACGCCGACGGCATCCTGGCCGCGGCCGCCGACGGGTCCCTGTCGGCGCTGCTGATCGGCGGCATCGAACCCAACGACTTCCCCGACCCGGAAGCGGTGCTGGCCGCGCTGGACGCCGCCGGCTTCATCGTCAGCCTCGAGCTGCGGCACAGCCCCGTCACCGAACGCGCCGACGTGGTGTTCCCGGTCGCGCCGACGACGCAGAAGGCCGGCGCCTTCGTCAACTGGGAAGGCCGCTACCGCGCGTTCGCGCCGGCGCTGCGCGGCACCACCCGGGAGGCCGGCCAGTCCGACCACAAGGTGCTCGACACGCTGGCCGACGAGATGGGTATCTACCTGAACACCGGCACCGTCGAGGCGGCCCGCGAGGAGCTCGCCGGGCTGAGCACATGGGAGGGCGCACGCGCCGACGACCCGCGGGTCGCGGCGCCGGAACCGGCCACCCCCGGGCAAGGGCAGGCCGTGCTGGCCGGCTGGCGGATGCTCCTCGACGAGGGCCGAATGCAGGACGGCGAACCGCATTTGGCGGGCACCGCGCGCAAGCCCGTCGTCCGGCTGTCGGCCGAGACCGCCGCCGAGGTCGGCGCCGCCGACGGTGACAACGTCACGGTCAGCACCCCGCGCGGCTCGATCATGCTGCCGCTGGCCATCACCGACATGCCCGACCGGGTGGTGTGGCTTCCGTTGAACTCGCCGGGCTCGGCGGTGCACCGGAAATTGGGCGTAACGCTGGGCAGCATCGTCACGATCGGAGCGGGAACATGACCGTGCCCTTGAGCGCCTTCGGGCACGACACCTGGTGGTTGGTGCTCGGCAAGGCGCTGGCCATCTTCGTCTTCCTGATGCTGAACGTGCTGGTCGCGATCCTGCTGGAACGCAAGATCCTCGGCTGGATGCAGCTGCGGCCCGGTCCCAACCGGGTGGGGCCGTGGGGCGCCCTGCAGAGCCTGGCCGACGGGATCAAGTTGGCGCTGAAGGAGAGCATCTCCCCCGGCGGCATCGACAAGTTCGTGTACTTTGCGGCGCCGGTCATTTCGACGATTCCCGCGTTCACCGCGTTCGCGTTCATCCCGTTCGGCCCGGTGGTGTCGGTGTTCGGCCACCGAACGCCGTTGCAGCTGACCGATCTTCCGGTCGCGGTGCTGTTCATCCTCGGCCTGTCGGCGATCGGGGTGTACGGCATCGTGTTGGGCGGCTGGGCGTCGGGGTCCACCTACCCCTTGCTGGGCGGGGTGCGCTCCACCGCGCAGGTCATCTCCTACGAGGTGGCGATGGGGCTGTCCTTCGCCGCGGTGTTCCTCTACGCCGGCTCCATGTCGACGTCGCAGATCGTCGGCGCGCAGGATCGGGTCTGGTATGTGTTCCTGCTGTTGCCGTCCTTCGTGATCTACCTCATCTCGATGGTCGGTGAAACCAACAGGGCGCCATTCGATTTGCCCGAGGCCGAGGGCGAACTGGTGGCGGGATTCCACACCGAGTACTCGTCGCTGAAGTTCGCGATGTTCATGCTGGCCGAGTACGTCAACATGATGACGGTCTCGTCGCTGGCCACCGCGTTGTTCTTCGGTGGCTGGCACGCGCCGTGGCCGCTGAACATGTGGGCGGGCGCCAACACCGGCTGGTGGCCGGTGCTCTGGTTCACCGCCAAGATGTGGACCTTCCTGTTCATCTACTTCTGGCTGCGGGCCAGCCTGCCCCGGCTGCGCTACGACCAGTTCATGGCGCTGGGCTGGAAGCTGCTGATCCCGGCGTCGCTGGTGTGGGTGTTGATCGCGGCGGTGATCCGCACCGCGCGCAACCAGGGATACGCGCATTGGACGCCGGTCCTGGTGGTCAGCAGCCTGGTCTTCGCCGCGGGGCTGGTGCTGCTATTGCGAAAACCGTTCAGCACGCCGACCATTCGCGCGATGCAACGCGAGCTGCGCCGCCAGGGCGGGGAAATCCCCGCCCCCGAGGCCCTCGGGCCGGCGTTCCCGACACCGCCGCTGCCGGCGCAGCAGGTCGGCGCGAGCAAGGAGAAAGCACGTGCCTAAATTTCTCGACGCCGTGGCAGGTTTCGGCGTGACCCTCGGGTCGATGTTCAAGAAGAGAGTGACCGAGGAGTATCCGGAAAAGCCGGGCCCGGTCGCGCCGCGCTATCACGGCCGCCACCAACTCAACCGGTACCCCGACGGCCTGGAGAAGTGCATCGGGTGCGAGCTGTGCGCCTGGGCGTGTCCCGCCGACGCGATCTACGTCGAGGGCGCCGACAACACCGAGGAGCTGAGGTACTCGCCGGGGGAACGCTACGGCCGGGTCTACCAGATCAACTATCTGCGCTGCATCGGCTGCGGCCTGTGCATCGAGGCCTGCCCGACCAGGGCGCTGACGATGACCAACGACTACGAGATGGCCGACGACAACCGCGCCGACCTCATCTACGAAAAGGACCGGCTGCTCGCGCCGCTGCTGCAGGACATGCTCGCGCCGCCGCACCCCCGGGCGGAGGGCGCCACCGACAAGGACTACTACCAGGGCAACGTGACCGC
>NZ_LZLY01000116.1 GCF_001673535.1 Mycobacterium sp. 1081908.1
GTGGTGGCGGCGGGCCGGAAGGTCTCGTCGACGAGCGGCAGCCGGTCGGCGGCGACGACGGTGCCGACGGCATCGGTTTGCAGAACGGTGGGCGCGGTGTTCGGACGGCACTGCGCCACGCAGACCAGCACGCCGTCGTCGCGGCGGACCCACATCAGGTAGTCGGCGAAGGACAGGTCGGCGAGCAGCTGCCACTCCCCCACCACGGCGTGCAGGTGGTCCACCGCGTTGCCCGGCAGCATCGTGTGCTCGGCAAGCAGGTCACCGAGAGTGGACATCCAACCGCTAGCTGATCACGGCGATGAGGTCACCCGCCTGAATGACGTCGCCCACCGACACGCTCACCTTGCTGACGGTGCCGTCGACTTCGGCCAGGACCGGGATCTCCATCTTCATGGACTCCAGCAGCACCACGATGTCGCCCTTGCCGATCGAGTCGCCCTCGTTGACGACGACCTCGAGCACGCTGGCCACGATCTCGGCGCGAACATCCTCCGCCATCTTCACCCCACTCATCCTGGTCATTGGCGCATGCTGGCTGCTGGTCTATCGAGCTCATGTATATCGAACCATAGGACCGGTGGGGACCGCGGCGCGCGGGGCGTGCGACAATGTGAGACAAGCTAACGGGTGCGCGGCGCCCGATCGATGCGCAATCACGGAGGTTCGGACAGATGGCCAAGCGTGGCCGGAAGAAGCGCGACCGCAAGTACAGCAAGGCCAACCACGGCAAGCGGCCCAATTCCTGACGGAGTAGCTACTCCATCCCGCGGATGATGGTGGTCCGGCGGATCTCCAGCCGGAGGCGTTCCTTGAGGCCCTCGGGGGCCTTGTCGCCGGTGCACTTGGTCGCGATCAGCGCCTTGAGGCGCTCCTCGATCCCGTAATGCTGGAAGCAGCCGGGGCACGCCTCGAGGTGCTGGCGCAGCCTCTCCTTCGCCTCGGGCGTGCACTCGCCGTCGAGCAGGGTCCATACCTCGGCGATGACCTCGGCGCAGCCCAGGCCGTGGGAATGGCTGTCGTCGGCGCGCGGCTCGGCGGGGCCGGCAGACTCGCTCATGACGGCACCTCCTCGTGCGCATGTTGGCCACGGTTGAAGCCGCGCTCCTTGGCCACGTCGGCCAGGAGACCGCGCAGCTGACGTCTGCCGCGGTGCAGCCGAGACATTACCGTCCCGATGGGCGTGTCCATGATCTCGGCGATTTCCTTGTACGGGAAACCCTCGACGTCGGCGTAGTAGACGGCCATCCGGAACTCCTCCGGCAACGCCTGCAACGCCTCCTTGATCTCGTTGTCGGGCAGCGCCTCGAGCGCCTCGACCTCCGCCGAACGCAGGCCGGTCGAGGAATGTTCGGCGTTCGACGCCAACTGCCAGTCGGTGATCTCCTCGGTCGGATACTCCGCCGGCTGGCGCTGCCGCTTGCGGTAGCTGTTGATGTAGGTGTTGGTCAGGATGCGGTACAGCCACGCCTTGAGGTTCGTGCCGGCCCGGAACGAGCGGAAACCGGCGTAGGCCTTCACCATCGTTTCCTGCAGCAGATCCTCGGCGTCGGCGGGGTTGCGCGTCATGCGCAGCGCGCCGCCGTAGAGCTGGTCCAGCAGCGGAATCGCGTCGCGCTCGAAGCGCGCCGTGAGTTCCTCGTCGGTCTCCTGGAGTGGCGCCGGTTCGGCAGCCTGTAGACCCGTCTCGCCGTCGGTATCGGCCATCTCGATTAACACGGTCCCTTCTGCAGCGGTGTCGCCGGCCAGCGCCGAAAGCGCCGCCGAACTCGCAAGCGAGCGGCTCAACTGCTCGTCCTCCATGAGGCACGTCGCGGTTGGCACCAAACTGCTCCTCCCAATCTAAAGGCTGCCCCCGACAGTGTCTGTCCGGGCTGCGCATCTGCATCAGAAACCGACTCTTTTAACAGCATCCGGCAGCCGGCTATTTCCCGGGCGGAATCGGGGCGGTTCGCGCGTGGCGTTAATGTGACGCCATGTCCCTGAACGGCAAGACCATGTTCATCTCCGGCGCCAGTCGCGGAATCGGCCTCGCGATCGCCAAACGGGCCGCGCAGGACGGCGCCAACGTCGCGCTGATCGCCAAGACCGCCGAGCCGCACCCCAAGCTGCCGGGCACGGTGTACACGGCCGCCAAGGAGCTCGAGGACGCGGGCGGGCAGGCGCTGCCGATCGTCGGGGACGTCCGCGACCCGGATTCGGTCGAGGCCGCGGTCGCCAAGACCGTCGAGCAGTTCGGCGGCATCGACATCTGCGTGAACAACGCGTCGGCGATCAACCTGGGTTCGATCACCGAGGTGCCGATGAAGCGGTTCGACCTGATGAACGGCATCCAGGTGCGCGGCACCTACGCCGTCTCGCAGGCCTGCATCCCCCACCTGAAGGGCCGGGAGAACCCGCACATCCTGACGCTGTCGCCGCCGGTGCTGCTCGGCAAGGAGTGGTTGAAGCCGACCGCCTACATGATGGCCAAGTTCGGGATGACGCTGTGCGCGCTGGGGATCGCCGAGGAGATGCGCGACGAGGGCATCGCCTCCAACACGTTGTGGCCGCGCACACTGGTGGCGACCGCCGCGGTGCAGAACCTGCTCGGCGGCGACGAGGCGATGGGGCGGGCCCGCAAGCCCGAGGTGTACTCCGACGCGGCCTACGTCATCCTCAACAAGCCCGCCCGCGAGTACACCGGCAACATGCTGCTGTGCGAGGACGTGCTGGTGGAATCCGGCGTCACCGACCTGTCGGCCTACGACTGCATCCCGGGTTCGCAGCTCGGCGTCGACTTCTGGGTGGACGGCGTCAACCCGCCCGGGTACACGGGTCCCTGAGTCCGAAAGCGCCCACACCGGGCATCGCGGCGCTCGTCAAAGCCGGTGTGCCGCATGAGATCGTCAAGTTCGATCACGATCCCCGGGAATCGTCGTTCGGCGTCGAGGCCGTCGAGGCGCTGAGCCGGGTCGGCGTGGCACCGGAGCAGGTCTACAAGACGCTGATCATCGCCGTGCCCGACGGGCTGGCCGTCGCGATGGTCCCGGCGGCGGCGAAGTTGTCGCTCAAGGCCGCCGCCGCGGCGCTCGGGGTGGCGAGGGCCGCCATGGCCGAACCCGGTGCCGCCCAACGGGCCACGGGCTACGTCGTCGGCGCGGTATCCCCGTTCGGGCAACGCCGGCGCCTGCCCACCGTCGTCGACGCCGGCGCGCTCGCCTTCGAGCGGGTGTACTGCAGCGCGGGCCGGCGCGGCTGGGACGTCGCGGTCTCCCCGCACGACCTGATCCGGCTGACCGCGGCGGTCACCGCGGACATCCGGGCCTGACGGACCCGAATCGGCTTGCGCTGCAACGCTGCCCGCGCCGAATTCCTCACGCCACGATCTTGTCGGTTGCCCTCGATGATTGCGCTTTGTCCGCGCGACGCCAGAGGTAGATTCCCAGCGCGAGGATCAGCACAAATGGAATGTCGGTCAGAAACTTGCTCCAGTAATGATCCATCTCGGTACCTGCTTGCACGGCCATCAAAACCCCATGCGCGAGGTTGGCCCACATCGTGAAGCTCAGAAACGACGCGTAGCCGCGCGGGTCGCCGGCGGCACGCAGCAGAAAGACCCCCCACACGATGTAAATCACCATCAGCATCGGCGGAACGTGCATATGTTCACTGCCGCAGCGCACGTCGTTCCAGATCGTCCAGTTCAACGCTCCGCCGTGCTCCGCGAGCAGCGGCGACTGCGCGATGAAGCCCACGAACAGCGATACGAATATCGCCAGCGTCAAGACGCCATAGACACGCAGGAAAACCCGAAACGCCTTGTGCCCTCGAGAATTATCCCGCTGGGCGGCGGGGGTTGCGCTCATAGTTGTACTCCTTTCCTAGCCGCCGGGGCGGCCCGTCCTGTCAGCCATTACTGAGGATCCGACGCGGCGAAACTCATCGCCACCGGACGGCGTTGCGTCGCTAGCTGTTTCGACGGGTCTCCTGCGGCGCCCCGAACACGATCTGGTTTTTGCGAACGAATGCCTCCAGCGACTGGGGCGGCGCCTCGCCAATCGTTTCGACCACATCGGTCACCGCGTCGAATTCACCGTGTTGGTGGCTCTCGGCCACCCGCGACAGGTGCTCGATCAGCCACGGCGTCATGACATCGACCTGGGACAGGATCTGACGCCAGCGCTCGACCGGGATGTCGACGTACTCCACGCGGCGTCCCAGTACCTGACTGAAAATGCCCGCCTGTTCCGTCATCGACAACGCCTCCGGACCGGTGGGCACGTACGTCTTGCCCTGGTGCGCAGCGGGATTCGTCAGGATGCCGACGGCCACCCGCGCGATGTCTTCGCCCGCGATGGGGGCGTGCCGCCCCTGGCCGTACGGCAGATAGATCTTGTGGTCGGTCCGAATGGTGGGGGCGGCGACGTTGAACAGATTCTCCAGAAAGAACGGAGGACGCAGGTGGGTCACGCCGATCCCAGACCAGTCGAGGACGCGCTCCGCCAACCAGTGTTGGCGCGCGGCCGGGCTCGCGTGGTCCGGGCGAGCCGTGATCTGGGACATGTTGACCACCGACTGCAACCCCGCCTGCCTACCGGCGGCGGCGAAGGTCGCAGTCGCAATGAGAAGTCCGTCGGCGAGCGGATACGTGAAGTACGAACGTTGCACCCCATCCAGCGCTGCCCGCACTGCCTCGTAGTCGCGAATATCGCCGACCGCGATTTCGGCGCCGAGTTTCGTTAGCTCGTTCGCCCGTTCATCGGCTTGGCGGACGAACGCCCGAACATGCAGCCCCCGTTCGAGCAGCTGCCGCGCCACGTGGTTGCCCGTGGCCCCATGACTTCCCGCCGCGCCCACAATCAGGAAACGCGTCGAACCCGCCTGCGTCATATCCGCTTCTCCTCCGAAAGGTAAACGATCGCTTTACCCATACGGAGGCGGCGCGGGCCTCAAACTCATCGGGCGACGTGATGCGCGCGCCCGGCGCGCGGCCTACCCGGTCAGGTGTTTGGCCCGGCTGCGGGTCTGGAACGCCGTGATGACGTCCATGATGCCGATGACGATCAGCCACCACCCGGCGACCAGGGTCAGGATCGCGATCGAGCGCAGCGGCGAGATGATCATGACGGCGCCGCCGATCACGATGATCAGACCGGACAGCGCCTGCCAACCGCGGCCGGGCATGTGGTCGAACGACAACGCCGCGGCGAGCAGCGTCATCCCGCGGAACAGCCAGCCGATGCCGATCCAGATGGCCAACAGCCAGACCGCCTCGAATTCTTCGCGGAAGCAGAAGAATCCCACCACCAGCGACACGACGCCGGTGATGAACGACAGCACCCGCATCGCGACCCCGGCGTGCGTGCCGAAGGCGGCGAACATGTATCCGATCCCGGACACCACCAGGTAGATGCCGAACAGGACACCCGCGACGAACAGGGTCTTGCCCGGCCAGACCAGCACGATGACGCCCAGCGCCACGGCGGCGAGGCCGATGAGCAGGAGCAGCTGCCACGCGCTGCGAGCAAGCTGCCGAAGTGGACCTTCAAACACGGTCTGATCGGTATTTGTCATGTGAATATGATTCGCCGTCACAATCGCGAAGAGAACGTCGATGGCAACACGATTCGGTATCGCGCGCGAGTACCGCGAACGACGTCCAACCAAATTCCTGTTGGATGGACCCATGACAACTGCGGTGGTGGTGGGTGCCGGGCCCAACGGGCTGGCGGCCGCGGTGTGCCTGGCCGCCGAGGGCGTGCGGGTCACGCTGCTCGAGGCGGCCGACCAGGTGGGCGGCGGCACCCGCAGTGGCGAGGCGATCGTCCCGGGCCTGCTGCACGACCACTGCTCCGCGATCCACCCGATGGCCGTCGGGTCGAGCTTCCTGGGCCGCTTCGACATGCAGCGCTATGGCCTGACGTGGCGCTGGCCCGAGATCGATTGCGTGCACCCCCTCGACGACGGCGGCGCCGGCGTGCTGCACCGCTCCGTGGACGAGACCGCGGCCGGCCTGGGCCGCGACGGGCGGCGCTGGCGGCTCGCGTTCGGCTACTCGGCCACCCGGTTCGACGCCCTGAGCGAGGACATCATGGGGCCACTGCTGCGGTTCCCCAATCACCCGCTGATGCTGGCCCGGTTCGGTGCGCCCACGCTGCTGCCGGGGTCGACGTTCGCGCGGCTGTTCCGCACCGAAGAGGGCCGCGCGTTGTTCGGAGGCGTTGCGGCGCATACCTTTCGGCCGCTGCACTACCCTATGACGTCCGCCATCGCTTTGGGCCTGATCGCGGCGGGCCACCGGCACGGCTGGGCGGTGGCCGAGGGCGGCTCGCAATCGATCGCCAACGCCATGGCCGCGCTGCTGACCGATCTGGGCGGCAAGATCGAGACCGGTGTGCGGGTCAAGGCGGCCGCGCAGTTGCCGCCCGCGGACATCACCATGTTCGACCTCGCCCCGGGCGCGGTCGCCGGGATTCTGGGAGACCGCCTGCCGGGCCGGGTTTCCCGCGCCTTCAGCAGGTTTCGCCGCGGCCCGGGCGCGTTCAAGGTCGACTTCGCCGTCGAGGGCGGCGTGCCCTGGACGAACCCGGACGCGCGCCGGGCCGGCACGGTGCACCTGGCGGGGACCTACGCCGAACTGGCCGCGACCGAGCGGGAGATCCACGCCGGCCGGATGCCCGAGCGGCCGTTCGTCCTGGTCGGCCAGCAGTACCTCGCGGACCCGCAACGCTCGGTGGGCGAAACGCACCCGGTGTGGACCTATGCGCACGTCCCCAACGGCTACGCCGGCGACGCCACCGGGGTGATCGTCGCCCAGATCGAACGATTCGCCCCCGGCTTCGCCGAACGCGTTGTCGGCCAGGCGGTTCGCTCGACCACCGAGATGGCGACCTTCAACCCCAACTATGACGGCGGCGACATCATGACCGGCGCCAAGGACATCCGCCAGCTGACGTTCGGACCCCGAATCACGCTGTCGCCCTACACCATTGGCGTGCCGGGGATGTACATCTGCTCGGCGGCCACCCCGCCGGGGCCCGGGGCGCACGGCATGTGCGGCGCCAACGCGGCCCGGCTCGCGCTGGACCACCTGGCCCGACGGGCGTAACCAGGCCCTTGTGCGGGCGTAGTCACTTGACTACACTGCCATCATCGCTGCTCAACGGGGCAGCACAGGAGGATCGATATGAAACGATTTGTCGCCGCCGCCGTACTGGCCCTGTCGGGTTTGATGACCATCGGCGTGGGCGTCGCCGCGGCGGACACGATTCAGACCGAGGGCAGCTATCCGACCCGGGAGGCCTGCCAGGACGCCGGGCCGGGCGTGAAGGCCACGACGCCGGGGAACTGGAACAACTTCTGGTGTGTCCCCGACCGTACGGCCGCCGGCCAGTGGCGCCTGGTGCTCAGCAACTGAAAAGGCAAGTCAGTAGGTGTAGAAGCCCTCGCCGGTCTTGAGGCCGAGCTTGCCGGCGTCGACGTAGGACTGCAAAAGGTCCCGCACGCTCTTCGGTAGGTGCGGAAACTCTGCGGCGTAATGGTTTTCGATGTCGAGGACCACGTCGAGCCCCACCAGGTCCATCATCTGGAACGGCCCGGCCGGCACACCCCAGTTCGCCTTGAACATCCCGTCGACGTCCTCGGGCCGGGCCACGCCTTCGGCGACCACGGCCAGCGACTCGCGTTTGATGGCCGCCCAGATGCGGTTGAAGATGAAGCCGGTGGATTCCTTGCGGGCCTCGAAGGGCCGGATGCCGAACTCGGGCAGCACGGCCAGCAGCGTGTCCAGCAGGCCGCGGTCGGTCTGACCGTCCGACATCAGGTCGACCGCGCTGAGCTCCGGTGGCATGTAGAAATGCATGTTGCACAAACGGGTTTTGTCGCGCACGTTTTCGGCCATCAGCCGCGAGGGGAACGACGAGGAGTTGGTCGCGAAGATCGTGCCCGGCGGCGCCGCCCGGTCGATCTCGCCCCACAGCGGGATCTTGATCTCGAGTCTTTCCGGGACGGACTCCACCACCAGCCAGGCGTCGTCGAGCGCCTCTGCGAGTGAATCGGTTCCCGTCGCGACGCCGACTTCGCCAAAGCCCCGCTGCTGCACCGCCCTTGGCAGGGTCTCGGCCACATACTGGGTGGCCGCTTCCAGTTGCTCCGCACGCCGCGCGTGGATTCGCACCGTGCCGCCCCGGCTGGCGAACATCACCGCAATGCGGCGGCCCAGCGTTCCCGCCCCGACCACCGCCACCGGACGGTTGCGAATGTCGTCGAACGTGTATGTGTACGAGCCGGTCACACCCGCATACTAGATGCGTTGAGTGTTGCATCATGGATGCGTTTTCAAAGAACTTGCGCCACTTTGGTTTCAGGTGTCTCAGGGCGGCGGTTTTTGTCGGTGGGCGTGGTTAGTTTCGGGGCATGGCTGACGGTGGTGTTGATCGGGAGGCGCTCTCGGCGGCGCTGGATCGCTGGGAAGCCGATTTCGACACGGTGGCCAAGATTGACTGCGAGGCGTTGACTACCCGCGAGCACCTCGCGTTGCTCGAGCGTTTCGAGAAGATGCGCCGGCGGATACCGTCCCTAGAACACCCGGTGATCAATTCCGTGGCCCGCCAGGCCACCCCGGAGGAGTTGGGCGGCAAGCTCTCGCATGCGATCGCCGAGGCCACGCTGATCACCCGCGCCGAAGCCGCCCGGCGCATCAAGGAAGCCGCCGACCTGGGCCCGCGCCACGGCCTGACCGGTGAACCGTTGGCGCCGGTGTTGGCCGCGACGGCCGCGGCCCAACGCGACGGCACCCTGGGCACCGGCCAGGTCGCGGTGATCCGCAAGTTCTGGCACGAGCTGCCCGGCTGGATCGACGCCGCCACCCGCGAGCAGGTCGAAGCCAAACTGGCCCACGAGGGCACCCGGTTTCGTCCCGAACAACTGGGCGCACTAGCCGACACGGTGGCCGACTGCCTCAACCCCGACGGCAACTACACCGACGCCGACCGGGCCCGCCGGCGCGGGCTGACCTTGGGCAACCAACAATCCGACGGGATGTCAGAGCTACGCGCGCTGATCACCCCCGAACTGCGCGCCACCCTCGAAGCCGTGCTGGCCAAGCTGGCCGCCCCGGGCATGTGCAACCCGAACGACGACACGCCGTGCGTCGACGGAACACCCGCCCAAGAGGCCATCGACGCCGACGCCCGCAGCGCCGCCCAACGCAACCACGACGCAATGCTGGCCGCGCTGCGCGCCCTGCTCGCATCGGGCAAACTCGGCCAGCACAACGGGCTGCCCGCCTCAATCATCCTCACCACCACCCTGGCCGAACTCGAAGCCGCCGCCGGACGCGCCCTGACCGGCGGCGGCACCATCCTGCCCATGAGCGACGTCATCCGCCTCGCCCGCCACGCCCGCCACTACCTGGCGATCTTCGACAAAGGCAAAACCCTGGCGCTGTAT
>NZ_LZLY01000117.1 GCF_001673535.1 Mycobacterium sp. 1081908.1
CCCGGGCGATCTACGTCGACGTCGCGGCGGCCAAGCTGGCCGTGGTGCCCGACGAGTTGGACGTGGCCGACGGCGAGATCACCGGCCCGAACGGCGTGGCCACGAGTTACTGGGAGCTCGCCGACGATTCGCTGCTGGACCGGGCGGCGACCGGTGAGGCGGCGCCCAAGCCGGAGTCGGCCTACGGGGTCGTCGGCACCGACGTCGCACGGCTGGATCTGCCCGACAAGCTGACCGGGCGGCCGCGCTACCTGCACGACCTGGTACTGGACGGGCAGCTGTACGGCCGCGTCGTTCGCCCGCCGTCGCGCGGGGCCAAGCTGCGTGACCTCGACACCGGCCCCACCCTGGCGCTGCCGGGCGCGGTCACCGTCGTGCGGGACGGCGAGTTCCTGGGCGTGATCGCCGAGCGGGAGGGGGTCGCGGTGCGCGCGGCCGAGCGGCTGCGCGCCGACGCCCGGTGGGACGAGCGTTCGACGCTGCCCGACGAGGACGACCTGCCCGGGTTTCTCGTGTCGGCGGCGGCCGAGACCTCGGTGCTCGCGTCCAAAGAGGCTGGGGAGCCGGTCATTTCGACGCGTACTCATACGGCGCGCTACCACCGCCCCTACCTGGCGCACGGCTCGATCGGGCCGTCGGCGGCGGCGGCGCTGTCTCACCCGGACGGCCGGCTGGAGGTCTGGTCGCACAGCCAGGGCGTGCACGTGCTGCGGCGGGAATTGGCTTCCGCGCTCGGCCTTTCGGTCGATCAGCTGGTGGTGCGCCACGTCGAGGGGGCCGGGTGCTACGGGCACAACGGCGCCGACGACGCCGCCATGGACGCCGCGTTGCTGGCCCGGGCGGTGCCCGGGCGGCCGGTGCACCTGGTCTGGTCGCGCGCCGACGAATTGGCCTGGGCGCCTTTCGGTCCCGCGGCCGTGGTCGAAATCGGCGCGGACTGCGGCGAGGACGGCGGCGTGCTGGGCTGGCGCCACGAGATCTGGAGCGGCAGCTACATGGGCCGGCCGGGCACGACGCCGACGCCGGCGTTCCTGGCCGCCGCCGACCGGGCCGGTGGCGAGCCGATCCGCGCCGGCGGCGAGCCGCCGGTCGAGTGGGGCGGCGGGACCGGGCGCAATTCGGTGCCGGGCTACGACTTTCCGTCCTACCGGGTGATCAACCACCTGCTGACAGAGATGCCGCTGCGCACCTCGGCGCTGCGTTCGCTGGGCGCCTTCGTCAATGTCTTTGCCGCGGAGTCGTTCCTGGACGAGCTCGCCGTCGCCGCGGGCCGCGACCCCGTCGAGTTCCGGCTGGCGCACCTGTCGGATCCGCGCGGGCGGGCGGTGCTGGAGGCGGCGGCTTTACGCGCCGGCTGGGCCACCTGGGCGCCGCGGGAGGCCGTCGGCCGCGGCATCGGGTACGCGCGATACAAGAATGCGGCCGCCTACTGCGCGGTGGTGGCCGAGGTCGAGGCCGTCGAGGAGGTCCGGGTGCGCCGGCTGGCGATCGCGGTGGATGCCGGGCTGATCATCAACCCCGACGGGGCGGCCAACCAGATCGAGGGCGGCGCGATCCAGGCGACCAGCTGGACGCTCAAGGAGCGGGTGCGGTTCGACGAGTTCAACGTCACCAGCGACACCTGGGAGACCTACCCCATCCTGCGGTTCTCCGAGGTGCCCGCGATCGATGTCGAACTCATTGCCGGACAGGGCAATCCGCCGCTGGGGATCGGGGAGTGCGCCCAGGGCCCGACGGCCGCCGCGATCGCCAACGCGGTGTACGACGCGCTCGGCGTGCGGGTGCGCTCGCTGCCGCTGACCGCCGAGCAGCTCATCGCGGCGATGCCGGGCTAGCCAGGGCGGTCAGCAATTCGCGCAGGCCGGTCAGCGAGCGCGCCGGCAGGAACAGGTCGGAATTCCCCCTCCGCCGCACGGGGATTGAGCCACACCAGCTAACGCCTACGGCCGAGCACCCAACCCAGCACCAGCGCGGCGAGCACCGCCAGCAGCATCGGGGCGTACTTCTTGAGCTGATCGCCACCGGCGAGCTCGAGCAGATCGATGGGCTCGGGCTCGGGAGCCGGGGGCTGCCGGGTTCCCGGAACGGGGTTCGCCGGCCAGGCCGGAATCGGCTCCTCCGACGCCGCGTCGGGCGCCGGGGCGCCGGTGTTCTTGGCGGCCAGTTCGGCCTCCAGCGATTCGACGAATTGGCCCAGCAGCTTTTCCGACACCTGCTGGAGCATGCCGCTGCCGAACTGGGCAAGCTTGCCGACGATCTTGAGGTCGGTGTCGACGGTGACGCTGGTGCGCGCCCCGTCCGCCTGCAGCTGGGCGGTGACGGTGGCGGCGGCATTGCCGGTGCCCCGGGATTCCTTGCCCTTGCCGTCGATGACCGCGCGGTGGGCGTCGCGGTCCAGCTCGACGAAGCGCACCTTGCCGCTGAACTCGCTGGTGACCGGGCCGACCTTGACCTTGACCTTGCCCAGGTAGTCGTCGCCCTCGTGGCCGGTCAGCTGCGCGCCCGGCATCAGCGGGATCACCTGTTCCAGGTCGCACAGCACGTCCCAGGCCTGCTCGATCGGCGCGCTGACGGTGAACTGGTTGGCGATCTTCATGCTGTGCGTCCTCTCGGGTGGGGCTGTGCTCGGCTGGCGCGTCGCGAGTCAGAATACGGCCGTCACTACGACCGTAGAGCCGGGTCCCTCGCGTCGTGGTGGATTCGTCCGGCGGTCTCGCTCAGCGGGCGGCCCCCGCCTCCCCAGCGCTTGGCGATGATGTCGGCGGCGATCGACACGGCCGTCTCCTCGGGAGTGCGGGCGCCGAGGTCCAACCCGATCGGGCTGGACAACCGGCCCAGCTCGGCCTCGCTAAGCCCCGCGGCCCGCAGCCGGTTCATCCGGTCGTCGTGAGTGCGGCGCGATCCCATCGCGCCGACATAGCCGACCTGCGGTAGCCGCAGCGCCACTTCGAGCACCGGGACGTCGAACTTCGGGTCGTGGGTGAGCACGCAGATCACCGTGCTCGCGTCGACGGCGCCCGCCTCCGCCTGGGCGGTGAGGTAGCGGTGCGGCCAGTCGACGACGACGTGGTCGGCGGTCGGGAAGCGCACCGGTGTGGCGAACAGCTCGCGGGCGTCGCACACGGTGACCCGGTAGCCGAGGAACGATCCCTGCTGCGCCAGCGCCGCGGCGAAGTCGATGGCGCCGAACACCAGCATCCGCGGGCGCGGCGCGTAGCAGGCGACGAACACCTCCATGCCGTCGCCCAGCCGTTGCCCGTCGGGCCCGTACTTGAGGACGTCGCTGCGCCCCACCGCCAGCAGGCCGCGCGCATCGTCGGCGACCGCGTCGTCGGCGCGCGGCGAGCCCAGCGATCCGGCGACCGCGTCGGGCCGCACGACCACCCGGCGCCCGACCCACTTTGCGTCGGGATGCGCGATGACGGTCGCGACCGCCACCGGCCGGTGTTGGCCAATGTCGTCGGCCACCGCGCCGAGTTCGGGAAACGTCGATCGCGACATCGACTCGACGAAGACGTCGATGATGCCGCCGCACGTCAGCCCGACCGCGAACGCATCGTCGTCGCTGACACCGTAGCGTTCCAGCCGCGGCGTCCCGGACTTGGCGACCTCGTTGGCGAGTTCGTAGACCGCTCCCTCCACGCAGCCGCCCGACACCGACCCCGACACCGACCCGTCCGGCGCCACCACCATCGAAGCCCCCGGCGGGCGCGGCGCGGACCGGAAGGTGCGCACCACCGTGCCCAGGCCCGCGGTGTCGCCGGCGCGCCAGATCGCCATCAGCTCGGCAAGGACGTCGCGCACGTTCCCAACGTAGAGCGTCCGGGTGCTGAGCGTGCGCTCAGGTATTCCGTGTGAATCCTGGGCGACGACACGCCGATCGGCTTCGCCACCGGTTCACACCGAAGGTCAGGGATTTACACTGAAGGCCGCTACCACGCGCGGCCGAGATCCGCGTGCTGCCGGACCCAGGCATGCATCGCGATCCCGGCCGCGACGCCGGCGTTGATGCTGCGCGTCGAGCCGAACTGGGCGATCGACACCGTGACCGCCGCGCCGGCGCGGATGTCGCCGGTGATGCCCGGCCCCTCCTCGCCGAACACCATCAGGCAATCCCGCGGCAGCGCGGTCTCCTCCAGCCGCTGCGCCCCCGGGACGTTGTCCACGGCGACGACCGTCAGACCGGCGCCCGCCGCGAACTCCAGCAGCCCGGCGGTGCTGTCGTGATGGCACAGCCGCTGATACCGGTCAGTCACCATGGCGCCGCGGCGATTCCAGCGCCGCCGCCCGACGATGTGCACGGTGTGCACGGCGAAGGCGTTGGCGGTGCGCACCACCGAGCCGATGTTGGCGTCATAGCCGAAGTTCTCGATCGCCACGTGCAGCGGGTGACGGCGCCGGTCGATGTCGGCGATGATCGCCTCGCGGGTCCAGTACCGGTAGGCGTCCACGACGTTGCGAGTGTCGCCGTCCCGCAACAGGTTCGGGTCATAGCGCGGATCGGTGGGAAGGTCGCCCCGCCACGGCCCGACGCCGCCGGACGTCGTGCCCCATTCGGTGGGCCCCGGATCGCTCATCGCTGCGTCCACACCCCGGCGTGGGTGCCGTCGACCGCCACAGTGGCGTACAGCAGCGCCTCGTTGATCTCGCCCTGGGTGCACAGCGACGCGTTGACGCGGACCGAGTCCAACGACGCGTCGGGCAGGATCAGCACCGACGACCCGTACGTCGCGCAGGCCGGGTTCAGGCCCCGGCCGGGCAAGGTCGGCGACGTCAGCAGCATCAGCGGACCGCCGCGCTTGGCGGAGTCGTCGCGATAGCGATCCGCCAGGGCGGTGGCTTCCAGGCCGAGCAGCATGTAGCCGTTGCCGTTGAACGCGGCGGGGTCGCCGAGCTGGGCCTTGGTCACCGGGGCGCCGTCGGCACGCCAGGCCGTCAGGCTGACGGTCTTGACGGTCACGCCGGTGTCGTTGGCGTTGGTCGGCAGCAACCCCACCGGAAACGCAGCCGGGTAGGCCGCCGACGTGTTCGGGATGCGGTCGCGCGGCGAGTAGCCGTACACGCCGCGGACCTGGCTCCGATCCTTAAGCGGCCCAAGGCAAATGGTGCCGGTGAGCCGGTTCGGGGGCGCCGCCAGCGGGTGTTGGATGTCGTGCACGGTGGCCGCCGCGTCGTCGCAGCTGCCCAGGGCGGCCGACTCCATCGGGTGCGCCAGCGCGCCGTAGAGCCCGAAGCGAACCTCCTCGGGTTTGGCGTGCGGCGCCTTCGCATCGGTGGGCGACGCGTCGAGGTCGACCAGCACGTAGTCGCCGTCCCAGCGCAGGTTCGACACCGACATGTTCCAGCCCAGCAGCGCCAGCGATTCGCCGAGCCGCGCGGCCTGCGCGCCGAAGACCCGGGCGGGATGGTCGGAGCCGGAACAGCCCATTAGCACTACCGCCAGGCAGGCCAGTAAGGCGACGAGACTGCGCATCCGTCCCGCGGCCTAGCCCAGCCCCAGATCGGCAAGGCCCAGCACGCTGCGGTAGGGAATGCCCTCTGCCTCGATGGCCTCGGCGGCGCCGGTCGCGCGGTCCACCACGGTGGCCACCCCGATCACGTCGCCGCCCGCGTCCTGCACGGCGTGCACCGCCGTCAGCGCCGAATTGCCGGTGGTGCTGGTGTCCTCCACCACCAGGACCCGCTGACCGGAGACCTCGGATCCCTCGATAAGGCGTTGCAGCCCATGGGCTTTCGCCGACTTGCGCACGACGAACGCATCGATGGGCCGCCCGGGCGCGTGCATGATCGCGGTCGCGACGGGGTCGGCTCCCAGGGTCAGGCCACCGACGACGGCGTAGTCCCAGTCGGCGGTGAGTTCGCGCATCAGCGTGCCGATCAACGCGGAGGCGCGATGGTGCAGGGTGGCGCGGCGCAGGTCGACGTAGTAGTCGGCCTCCTTGCCCGACGACAGCGTCACCCGGCCGTGCACCACCGCCAGGCGGCGCACCAGGTCGGCCAGCTCGCCGCGCGCGTCAGCTCCGGTCACGGCCGCCGACCCGTTTCGTCGCGGTACGCACCAGGCCGCGGGGCAGCAGCCGCCCGGCGGTGACGATCGCCTTGTACTGCAGGCCCGGAACGCTGATCACCTTGCCGGCCGCGACGTCGGCCAGGCTGGCCGCGACCACGTCGTCGACCTCGAGCCACAGGAACGGCGGCAGCTTGGCCATGTCCATCCCGGCCCTGGTGTGAAATTCGGTGTGCACGAACCCCGGGCATACGGCGTGCACGCCGACCCCGGTTCCGTCCAGCGCGCCCGCCAGGCCCTCGCTGAACGAGATCACCCAAGCCTTGGACGCCGAATAGGTCGCCGACCGCCCGTTCACCAGCCCGGCGACGCTGGCGACGTTGATGACGGTCCCGGCGCCGGCGGCGATCATGGCGGGCACCGCGGCCCGGGTGAGCCGCAGGACCGCGGTCACGTTGACGTCGAGCTGCGCCTGCAGCAGCGATGGATCGGCCGTCCAGAATTCGCCGGACGTGCCGAAGCCGGCGTTGTTGACCAGGACCCGCACCCCCGCGGCGAGCCGCTCGGCGACCTTGTCGCGGCCGGCCGCATCGGCCAGGTCCGCGGGCAGGATCTCGACGGTGCCGCCCTGGCCCTCGAGCTCGGCCGCCAGTTTGGCCAGCCGGTCGACGTCGCGGGCGACCAGAACCAGGTCGTAGCCGTCGCGCGCGTAGCGCCGTGCGTAACCCCCGCCGATCCCGGACGTCGGCCCGGTGATCAGGGCTACGGGGCGAGGCATGAGCGACAGTGTAGTGACGCGGGCCCGGCCGGCCTCAGCGCTGGTAGTTACTGGCCTGATGGCCGTTGCGCCCGGTCGGCGGCTGCCGACCCTGGTCCCGGCGCAGCGGCTCGGTGGGGCGGCGGGTGGCCTGGACATCCGAGCCCAGCAACCCCGACACGTCCTGCTGCGACCGCCTGGACGGCAGCTCCAGGCGACCGGCGGGCGCCAGGGGGCGGCTCGGTGCGGCGTTGCGCAGCCCCGCCGGCGCCCCGGCGTCCTGCGGGGTCTCCTGCGGCACCGGCGGCAACACCCGCAACAGGTCGTTGAACTGGCGCACGGTGCGCAGGCCCTCGTCCCATTGCGCGCGCGTGCTGGAGATCGGCATGGCGACCAGCGTCCAGTTCTGCTCGTTCCACATGATCTCGGCGCAGTCGGGGGCGGTGTGCGCGAACGTGACCATGCGCCGGTCGCAGGCCCGCCGCGCCGCGTCCAGGTTGGTCGAGTACACCATCCGCGGGCCGATCGCGCCCAGCAGCCAAATGTCGCTCTCCCGAGGCTCTTTCAGGCCCTTGAGGCGCAGGTCGACAACGACGTTGGTGCCGACCTTGCGGTGCAGCGCGATCACCGTCGCGACTTCCTCGACGTCGAAGATGTAGACCGCCTCGCCGCGGATCTGGCCGAGCACGACGTTGTGGGCGGAGACGTCGCCCACCGTCGAGATCACCCCGCGCTTCCAGCGCTTCAGGATGTCGGCCGATTCGCGCTCGTAGTCGAAGCCGTGCGACCGCGCCCATGATTTACGGCGCCTGCTGCGCCCCCGGCGTCGATCGATGTCGACGTACAGCAGCACGCCCGCGCCGACAAAGCACAGCGCGGACAGCGTGAACCAAAGGGGGACCATCCCACACAGGGTATCCGCTGTCGGCCCGGAATAGACAATGCGACCAGGTCACAAGCAAATTAAGGTTTGCCAGGGCGCGCCGAGTGCGCGCGGCCGGGCCGCATCGAGTGTGCGCTGACGGCTTTGCGTGTGAGCTGGCGGCGGGATTTCACCGATTTTCTCGCCCCGGATCCACACCCAAAGCCCAGGATTCACACCCGCGCCGGCTAACCGAGGATCAGCGCGTCGCCGTCCGGGCTGACGTTGACCGGAACCGTGTCGCCGTCGTGCACGTCGCCGGCCAGCAGTTGCTTGGCCAGCTGGTCGCCGATGGCCTGCTGAACGAGCCGGCGCAACGGCCGCGCCCCGTAGACCGGGTCGAACCCGCGCTGCGCCAGCCACTTCTTGGCGGGCAGCGAGACCTCCAGCTGCAGCCGCCGCTGCGCCAACCGCTTGGCCAGCTGCTCGAGCTGAATGTCGACGATCTGCACCAGCTCCTCGGGGTTGAGCCCGTCGAAGATCAGCACGTCGTCGAGGCGGTTGATGAACTCCGGCTTGAACGCCGAGCGCACCGCGGCCATCACCTGCTCCTCGCTGCCGCCCGACCCGAGGTTGGACGTCAGGATGAGGATGGTGTTGCGGAAGTCGACCGTGCGGCCCTGCCCGTCGGTCAGCCGGCCCTCGTCGAGGACCTGCAGCAGCACGTCGAACACGTCCGGGTGCGCCTTTTCGATCTCGTCGAACAGCACCACGGTGTAGGGCCGGCGGCGAACCGCCTCGGTCAGCTGACCGCCCTGGTCGTAGCCGATGTAGCCGGGGGGCGCACCGACCAGGCGGGCGACGGAGTGCTTCTCGCCGTACTCGCTCATGTCGATGCGGACCATGGCCCGGTCGTCGTCGAACAGGAAGTCGGCCAGCGCCTTGGCCAGCTCGGTCTTGCCGACGCCGGTGGGGCCCAGGAACATGAACGAGCCGGTGGGCCGGTTGGGGTCGGCCACCCCGGCGCGGCTGCGCCGCACCGCGTCGGACACGGCCTGCACGGCCTTCTTCTGCCCGACCACGCGCTTGCCCAGCTCGTCTTCCATCCGCAGCAGCTTGGCGGTCTCGCCCTCGAGCATCCGCCCGGCCGGGATGCCGGTCCACGCGGACACCACGTCGGCGATGTCGTCGGGCCCGACCTCCTCCTTGAGCATCACGTTCTCGCGGGCCTCGGCCTGCGGCAGCGCGGCGTCGAGCTTCTTCTCCACCTCGGGGATGCGCCCGTAGCGCAGCTCGGCGGCCTTGGCCAGGTCGCCGTCGCGCTCGGCGCGCTCGGACTCCCCGCGCAGCGCCTCCAGCTGTTCCTTCAGCTCGCGCACGACGTCGATCGCGTTCTTCTCGTTCTGCCAGCGGGTGGTCAGCTCGGCCAGCTTCTCCTTCTGGTCGGCCAGCTCGGCGCGCAGCTTCTCCAGACGCTCCTTGGAGGCCTCGTCCTCCTCTTTTTCCAGCGCCATCTCCTCGATCTCGAGGCGGCGCACCAGGCGCTCGACCTCGTCGATCTCGACGGGCCGCGAGTCGATCTCCATCTTCAACCGGCTGGCGGCCTCGTCGACCAGGTCGATGGCCTTGTCCGGCAGGAAGCGGGCGGTGATGTAGCGGTCGGACAGGGTGGCGGCGGCCACCAGGGCCGAGTCGGTGATGCGCACGCCGTGGTGCACCTCGTAGCGGTCCTTCAGGCCGCGCAGGATGCCGACCGTGTCCTCCACCGACGGCTCGCCGACGAACACCTGCTGGAAGCGGCGCTCCAGCGCGGCGTCCTTCTCGATGTACTTGCGGTACTCGTCGAGCGTGGTGGCGCCGACCAGGCGCAGCTCGCCCCGGGCCAGCATCGGCTTGATCATGTTGCCGGCGTCCATCGCGCCCTCGCCGGTCGCGCCGGCGCCGACGATGGTGTGCAGCTCGTCGATGAACGTGATGATCTGCCCGGCGGAGTTCTTGATGTCGTCGAGGACGGCCTTGAGCCGCTCCTCGAACTCGCCGCGGTACTTGGCGCCGGCCACCATCGACCCGAGGTCCAGGGCGATGACGGTCTTGTCGCGCAGGCTCTCCGGCACGTCGCCGGCGACGATCCGCTGGGCCAGGCCCTCGACGATCGCGGTCTTGCCGACGCCGGGCTCCCCGATGAGCACGGGGTTGTTCTTGGTGCGCCGGGACAGGACCTGCACGACGCGGCGAATCTCGTTGTCGCGCCCGATGACCGGGTCGAGTTTGCCCTCGCGGGCGCGGCCGGTCAGGTCGGTCGAGTACTTCTCCAGCGCCTGGTACGTGGCCTCGGGGTCGGCGCTGGTGACCCGCGCGCTGCCGCGGACCTTCACGAACGCCTCCCGCAACGCCTGCGGGGACGCGCCGTGGCCGGTGAGCAGCTTGGCGACGTCGGAGTCACCGGTGGCCAGACCCACCATCAGGTGCTCGGTCGAGACGAACTCGTCGTCCATCTCGGTGGCCAGCTGCTGGGCGGTGGTGATGGCGGCCAGCGATTCGCGCGACAGCTGCGGCTGCGAGCTGGCGCCGCTGGCCTGCGGCAGCTGGTCCAGGATGCGCTGCGCCTCGGCGCGGATGGTGGCGGGCTCGACGCCGACGGCCTCCAGCAGCGGCGCGGCGATCCCGTCGTTCTGCGTCAGCAGCGCCAACAACAGATGGGCGGGCCTGATCTCCGGATTGCCGGCGGCCGAGGCCGCCTGCAGGGCCGAGGTCAGGGCCGCCTGCGTCTTGGTGGTCGGGTTAAAAGAGTCCACGACTTTCTCCGTTTGGGGTCAGAAAGGGCTGCATAAAATGCTTGTCGTGATGTTCAACGCCGTCAAGGTTGAGTGTGTTCCGCTCAAGTCTACAAAATTTCGTTGACGCCTAGAATCGGGGCACCGTGAGCCTGGAGGACCGCGCTGCGTTGCGGGTACTGCGCGACGCCTTCGCGCCGGGCGACTCCGGCTCCGACCAAGACAACGAAGTCGTCCGCCGGTTCTACACCCACTGGTTCGCCCTCGACGTCTCGGTGCGCGACCTGTTCCCGCCCGAAATGGCCGCCCAGCGGGCCGCATTTGCGCACGCCCTGCACTGGGTCTACGGGGAACTGGTGGAACAGCGCGCGGCCGAGCCGGTGGCCTTCCTGGCCCAGCTCGGACGCGATCACCGCAAATTCGGCGTGCTGCCGAACCATTACGGCACGCTGCGCCGCGCGCTGTACGCGACGCTTCGTGACCGCCTCGGTGACGGGTGGACCGAGCCCGTCGCGGCGGCCGCCGATCAGTCGCTCAACCTGATCACCGGGGTGATGAGCGGGGCCGCCGACGCCGAGCAGGGGCCGGCCTGGTGGGACGGCACGGTCATCGAGCACATGCGGGTCTCGCGCGACCTGGCCGTCGTGCGGCTGCAGCTGGACCGCCCGATGGACTACTACCCCGGCCAATACGTCGACGCCCACGTTCCGCAGTGCCCGCGCCGGTGGCGCTACCTGAGCCCCGCGATCCCGGCCGACCCGGGCGGCGGGATCGAGTTCCACGTCCGGCAGGTCGCGGGCGGCCTGGTGAGCAGCGCGGTCGTCAACGAAACGCGGCCCGGCGACCGGTGGCAGCTGTCCAGCCCGCACGGCGGCCTGCGAGTCGACCGGGACGGCGGGGACGTGCTGATGGTCGCAGGCAGCACCGGGCTGGCGCCGCTGCGCGCGCTGATCATGGACCTGTCCCGCTACGCGGTGAACCCGCGGGTCCACCTGTTCTTCGGCGCCCGCTACCGCTGCGAGCTCTACGACCTGCCCACGCTGTGGCAAGTCGCCCAGCACAATCCGTGGCTGTCCGTCTCACCGGTCTCGGAGTACAGCGCCGACCCGCCGTGGGCCGCCGAGTATCCCGACGTCACGCCGCCGCGCGGGCTGCACGTGCGCCAGACCGGCCGCCTGCCCGACGTGGTGACCAAATACGGCGGCTGGGGCGACCGGCAGATCCTGATCTGCGGCGGACCGGATATGGTTCGTGCCACCAAGGCCGCCCTGCTCGCCAAAGGCGCGCCGCCCGAACGCATTCAGCACGACCCACTGTCCAGGTGAACCGAGGTAAGCCATGCGCATCGTCACCCTGACCGACCCGTCATCGCCGGTGGCGGCGCAGTTCGTGCCGGAGGCGGGCATGATCGGCACGTCGCTGACCGACGCGGGCACCGAACTGCTCGGCCAACGTCGCGGCCTGCGGGCGTACGTCGAGGCCGGCAAAACGATGGGCATCCCGATCCTGTATCCGTGGGCAAATCGATTGGGCGACAACACCTACACAGCCGAGAACGTGACGGTGACGCTGACGCCCGGGGAGAACGGTGTCCGTCCCGACCCCAATGGGTTGCCGATCCACGGCACCCTGGCCGCCTACCCGGGCTGGCGCGTGACGGCGGAGTCGGACGACGAGCTCACCGCCGAGGTCGATTTCGGCGCCGACCCGCGGTTGCTGGCCGGTTTCCCCTATCCGCACGTGCTCTCGGTGGCGGTCCGCCTGGCCGACCGCACGCTGTCGGTGCGCACCACCGTCACCGCGACGGGCAACACGGCGGTGCCGCTGTGCTTCGGCTTCCATCCCTACCTGCGCCTGCCGGACGTTCCCCGCGCCGAATGGATGATCGAGACGCCGCCGCTGCGGCACCTGCGGCTCGACGAGCGGGGCCTGCCCACCGGCGAGTCGGAACAACAGCCGGCCAGGGAAGAACCGTTGGGCGACAATGCATTTGACGACGCCTACGATCAGGTGGGCGACGGCGAGGTGTTCGCGGTGTCCGGCGGCGGGCGGCGCATGGAGGTGCATTTCGACCACGGGTACCCGGCGGCGCAGATCTTCGCCCCCCTCGCCGAGGATGTCGTGTGCTTCGAGCCGATGACCGCGCCCACCGACGCGCTGCGCCGCGGCGGCTACCGCTGTGCCCGCCCGGGGGTGCCGGCGGTCACGCAGTTCTCGATTCGGGTGTGAGCGGGCATCTTTCACCACCGCAGCATCGGGAAGGGCCGACCCGGATGCCAGGCGGCGTAGCGGGTGAGGCCCTTGGCGAGGAATGCGTGGAAGCCGCAATACGGCAACTCGGCGACGACGGACCGGACGGCCAGGCGGCCGACCCCGTCGTGTAGCAGACCACGGCTCACGTCGATTCGGTCGGCTATCCGAAAGGTTTCGGCCATCCGGTCGTGCGACGGCCGCAGCCGGTGGTGTTCGACGATCAGCGTGCGCACGTCGTCGACGTTGTCGATGCCGAATTCGTCGGCGTGCGCGGCCGCCAGATCGGCCGAGGGTGCGAGGTAGTCGAATGTGCCCGCGGTCCAGATGCCGAGATCGTGTGCGGCCCAGGCCAGAACGGCGAAGTCCGGGACCGGAGCTGCGAGCAGCAGTTGGTGATAGTTGATGCCGCGATAGACGTGATTGCGGTAGGTACGCAGCTGTGCGCCCAGCTCGCGTTGATATCGATGAAGCAGGGTCTCGACGATCGGGTGATTGCTGACCACCTGAATGTCGCGACCGGTCATCGGGACGCTAGCCCTTTCGTCGCGGCTGCCAGACAACCAGGGCGGTGCTCTTGGGCACCACCGCCAGGTCGCGGCGCTGGCCGGCGCGCATCTGCGCCAGCTCCTCGGTCAGCTCCTTCACGCGCGACTGCAGCGCCTCCACCTGGTTGGTCAGCTCGATGATGCGCTTGATGCCGGCCAGGTTGACGCCCTCGTCCTGCGACAGCCGCTGCACCTCGCGCAGCAGGTCCACGTCGTGCTCCGAATAGCGGCGTCCCCCACCGGAAGTGCGCCTCGGGCTCACCAGCCCGAGTCGGTCGTAGGTGCGCAGCGTCTGCGCGTGCATGCCGGCCAGTTCGGCGGCCACCGAGATCAGGAAGGTCCGGGCCTCCTCCTTGGGATTGCGTGAGCCTCTGGCCATCAGCGATTACCTGCCCATCCCGCGCGCGGATTGAAACCACTGGATCGCTCGGCGGCCGCGTAGGCCTCCAGCGCCTCCTGGGCGGCACCCTCCAGGTTCGGCGGCACGGACACCTTGACGGTGACCAGCAGGTCGCCGTTGCCGCCGCCGCGCTTGGGCACCCCGCGTCCGCGCACCCGCAGGATCCGGCCGTCGGCGGTGCCCTTGGGCACCCGCACGCCGACCTTGCCGTCCAGCGTGGGCACCGAAAGCGTTGAGCCCAAAGCCAACTCGGTGAAGCTGACGGGGACCGTCACGGTGAGGTCGTCGCCGTCACGGCCGAACACCTTGTCCGGCCGCACATGCACGGTCACATACAGATCGCCCGACGGCGCGCCGCGCAACCCGGCCTCGCCCTGCCCGGGCAGCCGGATCCGCTGTCCGTCCTCGACACCCGGCGGGATCCGCACGTTGATGGTGCGGGTGCGGGTCGTCACGCCGGTGCCTTTGCACTCGTCGCACGGGTGCTCGATGATCGAACCGCTGCCCCGGCAGTCGGTGCAGGGCTCGGAGAAGCCGAACGCGCCCTGGTTGCGGTTGATCACGCCCGAGCCGTTGCAGCTGGGACACACCTTCGGGCTGGTGCCCGGGCGCGCGCCGCTGCCATGGCAATTGGTGCACGGCGCCGGGCTGGTCAGCCGCAGCGGCATCGCCACGCCCTTGGCCGCCTCTACGAAATCGAGCTCGGCCTCGGTCTCCAGGTCGTTGCCGCGCCGCGGCCGGCTGGGCCGGGGACTGGCGCCGCGCCCGAACAAGCCGCCGAACAGGTCGCCGATGTTGGCCCCGCCGCTTCGGCCGGCGGCGTCGAACAGGTCGCTGAGGTTGAACTCCGCGCCGTCGCCACCGACGTTGAAGCTGAAGCCGCTGCCGCCGTCGAACCGGCGGCCGCCGAACCCGCCGCCGGCGAACAGGCGGCGGGTTTCGTCGTACTCCTTGCGCTTGGCCGGATCCGACAACACGTTGTGCGCCTCCGAGACCGCCTTGAACCGTTCGCCGGCAGCCGGGTTGTCGGGGTTGGCATCCGGATGCAGGTCGCGCGCGAGCTTGCGATACGCGCGCTTGATCTCTTCCGGGCTGGCGTCAGAGGAGACGCCCAGCTCCTTGTAGAAGTCCTTTTCGACCCATTCACGCTGGGCCATGCCGCGTCACCCCCTCACCTTTCTCTATCTATTTGTCGTATGTGATTGTCGTGCTTAATCGCCGGAGCCGTCGGCGTTATCGGCCATGTCGGACGGTTGCGTCTCGGCGGCGACGGTTTCCTCGCCGTCGCCCGCGTCGGTGTCGACGACGGTGTCGACCACGCCGACGAGGGCGTGCCGCAGCACCTGGTCGCCGAGTTTGTAGCCCTGCCGCATGACCGTGCCGATCACCGGCTTGGAGCCGTCGGCGCCGTCGCCCTCGTGCTGCACGGCCTCGTGCAGCACCGGGTCGAAGTCCTCGCCCTCCGCGCCGAAAGCCGTGAGGCCCAGGCCGGTCAGCGCGCTGTCCAGCTTGTCGGCGACCGACTTCAGCGGGCCGGATTCCAGGTCGCCGTGCTTGCGGGCCCGATCGAGATCGTCCAGCACGCCGAGCAATTGGCCGACCACGGCGGCCTTGGCCCGGTCCGCGGCGGCCTGCTGATCGCGCAGCGCCCGCTTGCGGTAGTTGGTGAAGTCGGCCTGCACGCGCTGCAGATCGGCGGTCAGCTCGGCGACCTTGTCGCCCGCCTCGGCCTTACCGGCGGCCGCCCCGCCCGGCGCTTCCGCGCCGGGGGGGACGTGCCGTACTTCGCCGGTCTCGGGATCGATGCGCCGCTTGTCGGTGACCGTCACCTGTTCCGGGTTGCCCTCGCTCACTTGGCCTCCCGGTCGTCGTCGACCACCTCCGCGTCCACGACGTCATCGGCCGAGCCGGGCTGCGGGCCACCGGCCTCGCCGCCGCCGGCCTGAGCGCCCTCGGCCTGGGTGGCCTCGTAGATGGCCTGGCCGAGCGCCTGGGACTCCTGGCCCAGCTTCTCCATCGCCGCCTTGATCGCGGAGATGTCGGTGCCGCCCAGCGCCGACTTGGCCTCGGCCACCGCGGCGTCGACCTTGTTCAGCGTGTCCTCGGGGACCTTCGACCCGCCCTCGGCCTCGCGCTGCTCCTTGACGAATTTCTCCGTCTGGTAGACCAGGGTCTCGGCCTGGTTGCGGATGTCGGCCTCCTCGCGGCGCTGACGGTCCTCCTCGGCGTGCGCCTCGGCGTCCTTGATCATCCGGTCGATCTCCTCCTTGGACAGGCCGGAGCCCTCCTGGATCTTGATCGTGTTCTCCTTGCCGGTGCCCTTGTCCTTGGCCGTGACGTGCACGATGCCGTTGGCGTCGATGTCGAAGGTGACCTCGATCTGCGGGACGCCGCGCGGGGCCGGCGGGATGCCGGTCAGCTCGAAGGAGCCGAGCAGCTTGTTGTGCGAGGCGATTTCGCGCTCACCCTGGTAGACCTGGATCTGCACGGACGGCTGGTTGTCGTCGGCCGTGGTGAAGGTCTCCGACCGCTTCGTCGGGATCGTGGTGTTGCGCTCGATCAGCTTGGTCATCACGCCACCCTTGGTCTCGATACCGAGACTCAGCGGCGTAACGTCAAGCAGCAGAACGTCTTTCACCTCACCCTTGAGCACACCGGCCTGCAGCGCGGCGCCCACGGCAACCACCTCGTCGGGGTTGACGCCCTTGTTGGGCTCCTTGCCGCCGGTGAGTTCCTTGACCAGCTCGGTCACCGCGGGCATGCGGGTGGAACCGCCCACCAGCACGACGTGATCGATGTCGGACACCGAGATGCCGGCGTCGGAGATCACCGACTTGAACGGCTGACGGGTGCGGTCCAGCAGGTCCTGGGTGATCTTCTGGAACTCGGCGCGGGTCAGCTGCTCGTCGAGGAACAGCGGGTTCTTGTCCGCGTCGACGGTGATGTAGGGCAGGTTGATCGAGGTGCTCTGCGAGCTCGAGAGCTCGATCTTGGCCTTCTCGGCGGCCTCACGCAGCCGCTGCATCGCCATCTTGTCCTTGGTCAGGTCGATGCCGCTGGTGCCCTTGAACTTGTCGACGAGCCATTCGACGACGCGGTCGTCCCAGTCGTCGCCACCGAGGTGGTTGTCACCGCTGGTGGCGCGGACCTCGACCACACCCTCGCCGATCTCGAGCAGCGAGACGTCGAAGGTGCCGCCACCGAGGTCGAAGACCAGGATGGTCTGTTCCTTCTCGCCCTTGTCCAGGCCGTAGGCCAGCGCCGCGGCGGTGGGCTCGTTGACGATGCGCAGCACGTTCAGGCCGGCGATCTGGCCGGCCTCCTTGGTCGCCTGGCGCTGGGCGTCGTTGAAGTACGCGGGCACCGTGATGACCGCGTCGGTGATGTCCTCACCGAGGTAGGCCTCGGCGTCGCGCTTCAGCTTCATCAGCACGCGGGCGCTGATCTCCTGCGCCGTGTACTTCTTGTCGTCGATCTCGACGGACCAGTCGGTGCCCATGTGCCGCTTCACCGAGCGGATAGTGCGGTCGACGTTGGTCACCGCCTGGTTCTTGGCGGGCTGGCCGACCAGCACTTCGCCGTTGCGCGCGAACGCGACGATCGACGGCGTGGTCCGCGAACCCTCGGAGTTCGCGACGACGACGGGGTCGCCGCCCTCGAGAACCGAGACGACTGAGTTGGTGGTCCCGAGGTCGATACCGACCGCACGAGCCATAGTGATTCCTCCTGATTACGTAGAGCTTCTTTGGTGCCACTATGCTGAGTGAACCCCGCTCAAGCCTGCCCTCGCGGGCGTCGTGGTGTCAACCCAGTCTTGAGTCTGCTTCGCTCAACTTATCGATCATGCTAACGGCCGGCGCGCGCGTCTTGTTCCCGGGGGTGGGCGTTGCGTGTGAACACAGGGCGCCCTGGACGCACAACCACCGCCGTCAGCTCACACTCAAACGCCCTCAGCTCACACTCGGGGCGGAGCCGAGATCCGGGGCGCCGCGCCCCGGGATCATCTCCTCGATCAGCGAGAACACGGCGCGGGTGGCGGCGCTGGGCGGGCGCTGCGCCGACATCGCGACGTACAGCCGCCAGCAGATGTCGTGATCCGAGATCCGCACGGTCGCGAGGCCGTCGTCGCCGATCTCGTCGAGGATGAACCGGCTCAAGAAGCCGATGCCGAGGCCGTTGCGGACGTGGGTCGCGGTGGTGGCGATGTCGGCGACCTCGAGGGCGATCGTGCGCTGCACCCCGGCCGCGGCGAAGGCCCGGTCGACCACCGCCCGGTTGCCGTACCCGGGCGGGCCGTCGACGAACGACATCCCGGCCAGCTCGGCCAGCGACACCGACTCCCGGCCGGCGAACGGGTGATCCGCGGGGACGATCAACAGCAGCGGAAAGTCCGCGACGAGCCGGGTGTGCAGGTCGGCCGGCGCGCCGTCGGGCAACACGAGGAGCGCGAGGTCGAGGCTGCCCTCGCGCAGCTGCTGCGCCAGGCCCGCCGAACCGGCCCGGGCGAAACGAATTTGGACCAGCACGCCGGGATGGCGGGCACGCAGCTCGGCCAGCAGCGTCGGCAGGTCGATGTTGTTGATCGACATCAGCGTCCCCAGCCGGACGGTGCCGCGGACGGCCCCGGCCGTGGCGGCGACGGCCTCTTTCGCCGCGCGGGCGGCGTCGATGGTCGTGCGGGCGTGGGGCGCCAGCTCGCGCCCCGCCGGCGTGAGCGTCACCCCCGCCGACCCCCGGACGAACAGGTCCGCGCCGAGTTCGCGTTCGAGGGCCTTGATCGTCGCGGACACTCCGGACTGGACGACGTGCAGTCTCTTGGCCGCCCGGGTGAAGCTGAGGGTGTCCGCGACAGCGAGGAAATACTCCAACTGACGAAGCTCCACCGAGCCATTATCACCGCCGGTGATGGCTCCCATCAGGAAATTTTGTTGGCGTATGACGGTTGGGCCAATTTACGGTTCGCAATTGGGTCGCGTCGATCCCCAACCCCCTCAATCGGACGGTGCGCGTTATGAGTTTGCAGGGCCCCACCCTGACCAGAACCCGAACCCGGTGGTCCTCGGCGTCCACCGACGACCAGTTCGTCGTGCAGAACCCCGCAACGGGGCAGACGGTCACGGTCGTCCAGGGCGCCGGGCCGGACGAGGTGGACCAGGCCGTGCGCCGGGCGCACGCCGCGCACCTGCGCTGGAAGCAACGGCCCGCGCGCGAGCGCGGCCGGTACCTGCGTCAGGTCGCCGAGGTGATCCGCGCCCACGCCGACGAGATCGCGGAGCTCGAGACGCTGGAAATGGGCAAGCCGATCACCCAGGCCCGCAACTTCGACGTCGAAGCCGCGATCGCCATCTTCGAGTACTTCGGCGCCATGGTGGAGGCGCTGCCCAGCCAGGCCCGCGACTACGGCCCGGTCCTGGACGTCACCACGCTGGAACCGTACGGGGTGATCGCGGGCATCGTCCCGTTCAACTGGCCGCCCATCCACACCGCGGGGAAGGTCGCGCCGGCGCTGGCGGTCGGCAACGCCGTCGTGCTCAAACCGCCGGAGCAGACGCCCTCGGTCGTGTTGCGGATGGTCGAACTGATCCAGTCGGTCCTGCCGGACGGTGTGGTGCAGGCCGTGCCGGGCCGCGGCGAGGTGGGCGCCGCGCTGGCCGGGCACCGGTTGGTCGGCAAGGTGTCGTTCACCGGGTCCCCGCGGACGGGTGCGGCGGTGCTGCGCACCGCGGCCGGCAACCTCACCCCGACGCTGATGGAGCTGGGCGGGAAGAACCCGCTGGTCGTGTTCGACGACGCCAACCTGCGCGACGCGCTGCTCGCCGCGATCGACGGCGGCTTCTTCAACCAGGGCGAGGCCTGCACCGCGGCGTCGCGAATCCTGGTGCACGACAGCGTCTATGCGGAGTTCGAGGCGAAGTTGTGCGCCGCGGTGGGCCGGCTGCGGGTGGGCGACGGCGCCGACCCGACGACCGACGTCGGACCGCTGGTCACCCGCAAGCAGCAGAATCAGGTCCTCGACTACCTGCGGATCGGCGTGGCCGAAGGCGCCCGCATCGCCGCCCAGGCGCCGCTGCCCGACGATCCGCGATTGGCCGACGGCTTCTACGTCGCGCCGACCGTCCTGACCGGCGTGACCCCCACCATGCGGGTGGCCCGCGACGAGATCTTCGGCCCGGTGGTCACCCTCATTCCGTTCACCGACGAGGACGAGGCGGTGCGCATCGCCAACGCCACGCCGTTCGGATTGGTCGCGGCGGTCTTCACCCAGGACAGTGACCGCGCGCTGCGGGTGAGCCGGCGGATCCGCGCCGGCGCCGTCTTCGTCAACAACTATCACCGGATTGCCATCGGCACCGGATTCGGCGGTGTCGGCCACAGCGGGTTCGGCCGCGAGCACGCCCAGGAGACGCTGGCGGAGTACGGGTACACCAAGACGATCCGGCTGGCCTCCGATCGCGACGAGCTGACGTACTGGAGCGCCGCCGCCCGGGTGCTGGCGAGCTGATGCGGACGATAGCTCTCGAAGAGCATTACGCCACAACGGAATTCCTGAAAGGCCCGGGTCGCTGGCTGGCGTCGCGCGCGGGCATCGTCGAACCGATCAGCGATCTGGGCGACGGGCGGATCGCGGCGATGGACGACGCCGGCGTCGACGTGGCGGTGCTGTCGCTGGCCGCGCCGGGCGTCGAACAGCTGGACGGGCCGGAAGCCGTCCGGCTCGCCCGCGCGTGCAACGACGAGCTCGCGAAGGCCGTCGGGCGCTACCCGGACCGGCTGGCCGGCTTCGCCACCCTGCCGATCAGCGCGCCCGCGGAGGCCGCCGACGAGCTCGAGCGGTCGGTGCGCGAGCACGGGTTTGTCGGCGCGGTGATCAACGGGCACTGCCGGGGCCGCTACCTCGACGACCCGTTCTTCGACCCAGTCCTGGCGCGCGCGGCCGCGCTGCGGGTGCCGATCTATCTGCACCCGACCATCCCGCCGGCGGGCGTCATCGAGTCCAGCTACGCCGGCTTCGCCGACGAGGTCACGTTCGCGCTGGCCACCGTCGGCTGGGGCTGGCACATCAACACCGCGACCCATGTCCTGCGGGTGATTCTCGGCGGCGTGTTCGACCGCTACCCCGAGCTGCAATTCGTCATCGGCCACATGGGGGAGGCGATCCCGTTCATGTTGCCGCGGTTCGACGCGACGCTGAAACCCGAGCTGACCGGCCTGAGCCATCCCGTCAGCACCTACCTGAGGCGAAACCTCAACTACACCTTCGCCAACTTCAACGACGGGCCGACCTACGCCAACCTGGTCGCGCAGGTCGGCGTTGGGCGAGTGTGCTTTTCGGCCGACTACCCGTTCGGGTCGATGCGCGCCGCGCGGGATTTCCTCGACGGCCTGCCGCTGGGCGACGACGACCGGGCGCTCATCAGCCACCGCAACGCCGAGCGGCTGCTGCGCCTCTGATACCGGTTTGCTGCCGGCGAGCGCGCGCCACCTTCATGCGTTAGCCTGAGCTGTCCCGCAGCCACCACGGCAGGAGCTCTATGTCAGAGCAAGACAGTGCCGCCGCGCGGCTCGCGCGTGAGGACGAGGGCTATCACAAGAGCCTCAAAAACCGCCAGATCCAGATGATCGCCCTCGGTGGCGCCATCGGAACCGGCCTCTTCCTCGGCGCCGGCGGGCGGCTGGCCTCGGCGGGGCCCGGGCTGTTCCTGGTGTACGGGGTTTGCGGCATCTTCGTCTTCCTGATCCTGCGCGCGCTCGGCGAGCTGGTGCTGCACCGCCCCTCGTCGGGATCGTTCGTGTCGTACTCCCGCGAATTCTTCGGGGAGAAGCTGGCTTACGTCGCCGGCTGGATGTACGTCCTCAACTGGTCGATGACGGGGATCGTGGACACCACCGCGATCGCGCACTACTGCCACTACTGGGGGGCGTTCCACGCCATCCCGCAGTGGGCCATCGCGTTGTTCGCGCTGCTGGTGGTGTTGTCGATGAACCTGATCTCGGTCAGGGCCTTCGGTGAGCTGGAGTTCTGGGCCTCGTTGATCAAGGTGCTGGCGCTGGTCACGTTCCTCGTCGTCGGCACCGTCTTTCTGGTCGGGCGCTTCAAGATCGACGGCCACGACACCGGCACCGGCCTGTGGAACACCCATGGCGGACTCATGCCGACCGGCCTGCTGCCCCTGGTGCTGGTCACCTCGGGCGTCGTGTTCGCCTACGCCGCCATCGAACTCGTGGGCATCGCGGCCGGGGAGACGGCCAACCCCGAGAAGGTGATGCCGCGCGCGATCAACTCGGTGGTGTTCCGCATCGCGGTCTTCTACATCGGGTCGACCATCCTGCTGGGCGTGCTGCTGCCCTACACCGCCTACAAGGCCAACGTCAGCCCGTTCGTGACGTTCTTCGCCAAGGCCGGTGTCCACGGGGCCGGCAGCGTGATGAACGTGGTGGTGCTGACCGCGGCGCTGTCGAGCTTGAACGCCGGGCTGTATTCCACCGGCCGCATCCTGCGCTCGATGGCGATCAACGGCAGCGGCCCGAAGTTCACCGCGCCGATGTCGAAGCGGGGGGTTCCGTACCGCGGGATCCTGCTGACCAGCGTCGTGGGTCTGTTGGGCATCGTGCTCAACGCCGTCAAACCCAGCCAGGCGTTCGAGATCGTGCTGCACATCGCGGCCATCGGCATCGTGTTCGCGTGGGGGACGATCGTGGCGAGCCAGCTGCAGTTCTACCGGCTGGCGAAGGCCGGGCGAGTGGAGCGGCCCAAGTTCCGGATGCCGCTGTCGCCGTACAGCGGCTACCTCACGCTGGCGTTCCTGGTCGGCGTGGTGGTCCTGATGTTCTTCGACAAGGTGCAGGGCCCCTACCTGATCGGCGCGACGGTCGTCGGCGTCCCCGCGCTCATCGGCGGCTGGTTCCTGGTGCGCCATCGGGTCACGGCCGCCGCCGATGACGCCGCCGTGCCTGCCCCACCCGCTCAGGGTTCGTCGATGTCCTGACCGCCGGCCAGGTCGCCGCAGTCGACGGCCTCGACGTCGGGCCGCCCGTGCAGGTAGGTGCCCGCGCCCCGATCCCCCTCTAGCTGCTTGAGCACGTCGGGCCAGTGCCCGCGCGCGATCACCACCGGATGGCCCGGCCGGTCATCGAAGTACGCGCGCGCCAGGCCGCTGGCGGACGCCCGGGCACGGCCGAGGACCCGCGCCACCACGGCGGCACCGACGTCGGGTGTGTCGACGACGTGCAGCGCCGCGTAGTCCGCGCCCAGGCGGTCGGCCTCGGCCAGGCCGACGCGCACGGACGCGCTCAGCCCGTCGCGCCAGTCCCGCGCGACGACCGCGGTGACCCCCGGCGGCGCCGGTACCTCGGCGGCGCCCAACACCAGGACGACGTCGTCGCAGCCGCCGTCGCGCAGCGCGCCGACCGCGGCGTCCAGCCAGCCGGCCACCAGCACCTTCGGCCGGCCGTAGCGCCGTCCCTCCCCCGCCGCCAGCAAGACACCGACGGCCCTCGACTGCGATAACGCCACTCTCCTATGATGGCATCGTGGTTCTCATCAGGCGACAACCGGATGGAGCGCGATGACTCAAGACGCGCAGGGGGCGACGGCCGCCACCCCGCGATACGCCGGCACCCGGGTGCAGCGGGTGGAGGACCTCCGGCTGCTGACCGGCCGCGGCGGGTTCGTCGACGACATCTCCCGGCCCGGCATGCTGCACGCCTGCTTCGTTCGCAGCCCGTTCGCGCGCGCGACGATCAACGGCATCGACGCGTCGGCGGCGCTGGCGCTGCCCGGGGTGCGCGCGGTGTTCACCGCGGCCGACCTCAACCCAGACGTCAAGGAGGCGTGGCACGCCGTGGCGGGCAAGGACGTGCCCGACACCCCCCGCCCGCCGCTGGCCGAGGGCGAGGTGAAGTTCGTCGGCGACCCGGTCGCCCTGATCGTCGCCGAGAGCCGCTACATCGCCGAGGACGCGCTCGAACTGGTCGACGTCGACTACGAGCCGCTACCCGCGATCACCGACCTCGCCAGAGCGCAGTCCTCGGATGTGCTGGTGCACGACGCGTACGCGAACAACGTCGCGGGCGGGATGGGCGGCGCGCCGCCGGACGAAGAGGTTTTCGCGTCGGCGGCGTGCGTGGTGAAAGAGGACATCTACCAACAGATTTACGCGCCCGTGCCGATCGAGACCCGCGGGCTGGTGGTCGAGTGGGAGGCCGCGTCGGAAGAGCTCACCCTGTGGGCGTCGACGCAGACCCCGCATGAGTTGCGGGCCTTCTGCGCGCGCCTGTTGGGCATTGCGGCGCAACGGGTTCGGGTCATCATGCGCGACACCGGCGGCGGTTTCGGCCAGAAGGTGGTTCCGATGCGCGAGGACATGTGCATCATGCTGGCCGCCCGCAAGGTGCCGGCGGCGCTGAAGTGGATCGAGGACCGGCGCGAGAACCTGATGTCGGCCGGCCAGGCCCGGCACGTCGACGGCACCGGCCGCCTGGCGTTCGACGCGGACGGCAACATCCTGGCGGCCGACATCGACTTCGTCCAAGACATCGGCGCCTACCCGACGCCCTACCCGGTGCTGACGACGGCCGCCATCGGCATGTTCTTCCCCGGGCCCTACCGGGTGCCCAAGGCCAGCTTCAACTACAAGACGGTGTTCACCAACACCAGCGGGCTGGCCGCCTACCGCGGCCCGTGGCAGTACGAGACGCTGGCGCGCGAAATCCTGCTCGACATCGCCGCGCGCAGGATGAACATGGACCCGGTCGAGCTGCGCCGGCGCAACCTGCTGCGCCGCGACGAGATGCCGTACTTCAACCCCAACGGAATGCCCTACGACCACGTCGCCCCCAGCGAGACGTTCGAGCAGGCGGTGAAACTGCTTGACCACGAAGGGTTTCGCAAGGAACAGCGCGAGGCGCTGGCGCAGGGCCGCTACCTGGGCCTGGGGTTCTCGGCGTACATCGAGCCGACCGGCGCGGCGACGGGCCACCTGGCCACCGAGGGATGCACCATCCGGATGGAGCCGACGGGCAAGATCAACGTCTACGTGAACGGCGGTTCGAGCGGAAACAGCTTGGAGACCACCGTCATTCAGCTCACCGCCGACGCGCTGGGGGCCGACATCGACGACGTCGCCACCATCCAGGGCGACACCGCGATCACTCCGTACGGGGCCGGGACGCAGGGCAGCCGCAGCGGCCCGATGACCGCCGGGGCCGTCGCGGAGGCGGGCACGATCCTGCGCGAAAAGATCGTGGCGCTGGCGGCGCACCAGCTGAAGGTGCCCGAATCCGAGGTGGTGCTGGCGAATTCCGCCGCGGCCGTGCGGGGCGACCCGTCCAAGCAGGTGACGTTCGGCGAGCTGGCCTACCTCTCGTACTACTCGCCGCAGGCGCTGCCGCCGGGAATGTCGCCCGAGCTGGAGGCCACCGCCCGCTACGTCGCCAAGGCCCCGATCCTGTGGTCCAACGCCACCCACGCCTGCACCTGCGAGGTGGACGTGGCCACCGGCAAGGTCACGCTGCTGCGCTACATCGTCAGCGAGGACGTCGGGCCCATGATCAACCCGAACATCGTGGAGGGCCAGATCGCCGGCGGGACGGTGCAGGGCATCGGCGGCGCGCTGATGGAGGACCTCGCCTACGACGACGACGACGACCCGCTGGCAACGACTTTCGTCGACTATCTGCTGCCGACCACCACCGAGGTCCCACCGATCGAATTCGGCCACGTGGAGATACCCGGCCCGGGGCCCGGCGGCTACAAGGGCGCCGGCGAGGGCGGGGCGATCGGCTCGGTGCCCGCGGTGATCAACGCGATCAACGACGCGCTCGCGCCGCTGGGCGTGACGGTCACCCGGCTACCCGCCAGCCCCGCCTCGATCGCATCGCTGCTGAGCGAGGCGAACCGGTGAAGCCCGCGCCGTTCGACTACCACCGCCCCGACACCGTCGAGGACGCCGTCGAGCTGCTGTCCGAGCTGGGCGATGACGCGAAGATCATCGCCGGCGGCCAGAGCCTGGTCCCGATGCTGGCGATGCGGCTGGCCTACTTCGACCATCTCATCGACATTTCCCGGCTGAGCGAGCTGCGCGGCATCGAGCGCAGGGGTGACGAACTGTGGATCGGCGCCGGAACCACCGAGTCCGCCGTCGGCTTCGATGACCAAGTGCGCCAAGGTGTTCCGTTGCTGACCCGGGCGACCCCGTTCGTCGGGCATTTCCAGATCCGCAACCGCGGCACCCTCGGCGGGTCGATCGCCCACGCCGACGCCGCGGGCGAATACCCGGCGGCCGCGCTGGCGCTGGACGCGGTGATGGAGGTGCTCTCGCCGCGGGGCAGGCGCGAGATCGCCGCCGCGGACTTCTTCGCCGGCCTGTGGGAGACCACGATGGAGCCCGACGAGGTGCTGACCGGGGTCCGGTTCCCGGTATGGAACGGCAGGTCCGGGTTCGCGGTGCACGAATTCGCGCGTCGCCATGGCGATTTCGCGATCGCGGGCGCGCTGGTGGCGGTCCTGCTCGGCGACGACGACCGGGTGTCTCGCTGCGGGATCGGGCTGCTGGGCCTGGGCCCCACGGTCGGGCGGGCGACGGCGGCCGAGGCCGCGGTGATCGGCAAGCCGATCGGCGAGCTGGTGCCCGAGGAGATCGGCCGGGCCGCGATGACCGGCCTCGACGAGGTGCCGACCGACCTGCAGGGGTCCGCCTCGTACCGCACCCAGGTGGGCGCCACCATGGTCGCGCGCGCCTGGACGCAAGCCATCGAGGAAGCACTCGGGGAGGCAAGCCATGCATGAACAGCCGGTTCAGTTGTCGGTCAACGAGACTCCGATCGCGGCCGGCGTCGAACCGCGCATGACGCTGGCGGACTTCCTGCGGGAGCGGTGCGGGCTCACCGGCACCCATCTCGGTTGCGAGCACGGGGCGTGCGGCGCGTGCACCGTGCTGGTGGACGGCGACGCCGTACGGTCCTGCCTGATGTTCGCGGTCCAGGCCGACGGCACGGAGGTGACGACCGTCGAGGGCATCGCGTCGCCCGACGGCACCCTGTCGCCGGTCCAGGCCGCGCTGCGGGAATGCCACGGGCTGCAATGTGGCTTCTGCACGCCGGGTTTCGTGACCACGCTGACCGCGCTGCTGCGCGACAACCCCAACCCCACCGACGACGAGATACGCGAGGGCCTGTCCGGCAACTTCTGCCGCTGCACCGGTTACCAGGGCATCGTCGCCGCGGCCCGCCGGGCGGCCGAGATCGCGTCGGTCACGCGGCGGTAAACCTGCGCCATCGGCTCTGCATCGATAACGGCGCAGTTGCAGTGACTTTCGCCGTCTCTTGCGTACTCTGAGCGCTGAAATCGAAGACTTTCGGGGAGCGGCGCGTGCAGTTATCGCAAAAGGCGCGGCGAAGGCTGGCCGGCGGCTCGCTGCTGCTCTCGGCCGTCCTGGCCGCTCCCGCATTGGTCTCGGGTTGCAGCACGCTCGTCGACGGCAAGCCGGTCGCCACCCCGGGGGCCGGGCCGACCGAGCCCACCTTCCCCACGCCGCGGCCGACCACCACGACGCCGGCGCCGACCGCCACCAGCCCGGCCCCGTCGACCAGCCCAGGGCCGGTCAGCCCGACCACACCGCCGGCCGGGGTGATCCCGCTGCCGCCGGACCACAACGGCTACGTCTTCATCGAGACCAAGTCCGGCGTGACGCGCTGCCAGATCAACAAGGAGACCGTCGGCTGCGAGGCGCCGTTCACCAATTCCCCGCTGCAGGACGGCGAGCACGCCAACGGCGTCAGCATCAGCGCCGGCGGCAACGTGCAGTGGGTGCTGGGCAACCTGGGCGCCATCCCGACCGTCACCATCGACTACAAGACCTACGCGGCGCAGGGCTGGACGATCAACGCCACCGAGCAGGGCACCCGCTTCACCAATGACCGCACTAAGCACGGCATGTTCGTCAGCGTCGAGAAGGTCAACACGTTCTAAGCGCGCGTCATGCCATGCCCTCGGCCCAGGCGACATGCCCCTCGAAGCCGAGCGTTGTGGCCATGTCGCGGTAGCGATCCCGGCCGTCGCGGTAGGCGGCGTCGTCGCCGCGAGTTCGAGCCAGCAGCGCTCGCAGGCGCAGCAACCAGATGTCGCGCATCGCCAGGCCCTCGTCGGCCGGCGCGGCCGCCAGCCGCTCGATGGCGGCCTCGGCTTCGGCGACGTCACCGTCGGCCCCGCGTTCGAGCAGCGTTTCCACCAGCACGCCGGTGGCGGGAATGCCCCACAGCAGCAGTCGTCCGTCGCGGAACAGATGGTCGCCCGCGGCGCGCATCAGCGGGACGGCCTCGTCGCGCTCCCCTCGCGTCACCTTTTCGCGTGCCAAGTAGACCTCGATGATCGGCAAATCGCTCAGGTTGTGCCCTTGGTTTACGAACACCTCGCCGACCTCGACCGCGAGCCGCCGCCCGCGGTCACGCTCCGCGGCCGTCTGGCGATGCATCAGCGCCAGGCCCAGCGCCCCCCGGGTGAAGCCCACCACCACGTCGTCGCTCGATCGCTCGGCGATCCGCAGCGCATCCTCGATCTCGTGCAGCGCACTCTCCGCCGGCCGCAGCACGCCAAACGGTATGCCCAGCAAGTAGATATAGCCGATGACGCCGGCGTAGGACGCGGGGTCCGCGCCGCGGGCCATGACCAGGCCGTGCCGAAGGTCGTCGGACCATCCGGGACGACCCAGGAAATATCGGGCCATCCCCCGCGACGTGGTGGCGAGTGCCAACGGGGACCCGACAAGGAAGTTGCCCCTCGACGGATCGCCGTCGGCCAGGTCGATCACGGTCTGTGAGGATCGCAGCACGTCGCGCCACCGGCCGCTTTCGATGTAGCCGTAGATCACCGGGAAAGAGAGCCCCACCGTCAAGTTCGCGTCTTCGAGCGCCTCGGCGAGGGCCCAGGCTTCCGACGCCAGCTGCGACGCCTCGCGCATCCGGTCCCGATGGGCGTAGCCGACCACCAGGCCCGCCGTCGCGATGCCCAGCGACGCCTTGTCCCCCGCGGCGTTGCACAACTCCCGCAATTCATCGAAGCGGTCACCCGCAACGTCGGCGTGGACTCGCCAGCCGGTGCCACACAGCATCGTGCGCGGGGCGATGCGCATGGCCGCCCCGTGCGAGGGATCGGCGGGCAGGGCGTCGGCGATTTCGGCCGCCCGCTGCCAGCTGCGTCGCGCCGCCTTGATGTCGCGGTTGGTCGCCCACGTCGCGGCGCGCATGTGCCAGCCGTAGGCCGCGGCCGAATCACCCGCGGCCTCAAGGTGTTCGGCGATCAGCGCGGCGTTTTCGTCCGGCTCTTGGTCGCTGGCCTCGATCGCGGCGGCCAGCCGGCGGTGCAGATCCGAGCGATCCGATTTGAGCTGTGCTTCGTAGGCCACCGCGCGAATGAGCGGATGGTGAAAGACAAACTCCGGTTCGGCGGTGAACCCGACCTGGTCGATGAGCTGGGCCGCCACCAACGCGGGAATCGCGGGCTCGACGCCCAGCACCGTGAGAAGGTCCAGCCCGAACCGCGAGCCGATGACGGCCGCCGCGCTCAGCGTGCGCTTGGCTTTCCGGTCGAGCCGGTCGATGCGCGCGGCGATGGTCGCCTGCAATGTGGCGGGCACGCTTACCTCGCCGACCTCCGCCGCCGACGTGTAGGCACCGGGTTGCCCACGCAGCACACCGCGCTCAGCCAGTTCGCGGACCAATTCCTCGGCGAAGAACGGATTTCCGGCGGCCCTCTCGGCGACTCTGCGGCCCAGCGCATCGACCGACGGGTCGGGCCCGAGGAGCTGTGCGACAAGCGCCGCGGTTTCTGAATCACTCAGTGGCGCAAGGGCTACGGTGTGGGCGTTGGCCACCCGGGTCAACGCGCCGCGATATTCGGGTCGATAGGTGACCAGCACCAGAGAGGGTGTCTGCGGGATCACCGCAAGGAAATCGGCCAGCATCGACTCGCTGACCTCATCGATCCAGTGGGCGTCCTCGACGACGTAGACCGCGGGGCTTTGGCCGGACAATCTGGCGGCGTTCACCAGCGCGGCCAACCGGCGCCTGCGCGCGTCGGGATCGATGGCGGGTATCGCGGTGTTCGGGTCGCCGATGCCGAGCAGGTCGTCGAGCAGCAGCGCGTCCTCAGGGTCTGCGTCCGGAATTCGGTCTCGCACCCGGGCGCGGGCCGCCGGCCCGTCGAGACCCTCGACCCCGGTGGCCGCGCGCAACAGACGCGACACGGCATGAAAGGGGACCTGACTGGTGTGCGACTCGCAGAAGGCACTCGACACCTCCACGCCCCACGCCGCCGCCATCGCGGCGATCTCGCGCACCAGGCGGCTCTTGCCGATGCCGGGTTCGCCGACCACCTCGACCACGGCGCCATGTCCACCGAGTGCGCGGTCCAACAGGCCCTCGACGGCGGACATTTCCCACCGACGACCGATGAGATTCGACTCGGAGCGCTCTGTCGCGCGACGCCGGTCCGTTATGCCCAGCAAGCGATACGCGGTGACCGGTTCATTGGCGCCCTTGATGCGGACCAGCTCCGGTTCGCCCACCGCCGCCGCGCCATCAACGAGTCGCGCGGTGGAGACGCTGAGCATCACCCCGCCCGGCGGTGCGACCGATTCCATCCTTTGGGCCAACCCGACCTGGTCGCCCATCGCGGTGTAACCGAAGTAGCCCGAGCCGATTTCGCCGGCGATCACCTGACCGGAGTTCAGGCCCACCCGCAGGAGCAGTTTCGCGCCGTCCCGGCGCTCGACGTCCGCGGCCAGTGCCTTCGCTTCCGCCTGAATGCTCAACGCCGAAAGACATGCGCGAAAGGCGTGGTCCTCCATTGCCACCGGTGCACCGAAGACCGCCATG
>NZ_LZLY01000118.1 GCF_001673535.1 Mycobacterium sp. 1081908.1
GCGCCGGCCGCGGTCTCGTGCTGGGCGGCGGCGACCTTACTGTCCGCGCCGGCCTGGATGAGCCACTCCAGGTACGGCGCATTCGCCGCGACGTACGATTCCGCGCTCGGCCCCTCCCAGGCGCCGGCCTGCACCGATCCCAGCAGCGCGGTGAGTTCCGCTGCGACGGAGTCGTATTCGGCGCTCAGCAGGTTCCACGCCCCCGCGGCCGCCAGCAACGATCCCGGGCCCGGGCCGCTGCTCAGCAGCGCCGAGTGCACCTCCGGCGGTGAAGCCATCCAAATCGGCGCGGTCATAATGCGGCACTCCTCGGGCTGGGAAGGGTTACCAGTCCAAGAGCCTAATGAAAATGATTGTCGTTATCAACCGGGGCGCGGAGCCCCGGGTGTCAAACCAGCGGCCGCCCCGTCCGGATCCGGCGGTCGACGTCGGCGAGCAGGACGTTGAACGGGAACTGCCGCACGAAGCGCGGCAGCGCGCGGTTGACCGTGCGCAACACGGCCATCAGCCGGTCGAAGCGCCGCTGTTTCGCGGCGTCCCAGGGCAGCCGCATCTCGTCACGGAAGCGCTGGGGCAGAAAGCCCGTGGTGATCAGCAGCGAGAAGTCATCGGACATGCGCTGCAGCGGGCCCGGCAGCGTCACCCCCCGAATGCGGCCCGCCGCAATGGGATACAGGTAATCGCGGACGGTGTCGTCGATGTGCACCTTGGCCAGCGACTCCCGCCAGTACCGGTCGAAGGCCGCCCGGTCCGCCGGCCACATCTCCGGCGGCACCTGCAGCGTGGTGGCCAGCGCCATGCCCTCGCGGTAGTGCCGGTCGGCGTCCTCGCCGTCCAGTTCGCCGACGAAGGTGCGGTAGATGTCAACCCCGCCCTTGTACAGGCATGCCCCCACCCACAGCTGCAGGTCGACGTCGAAGGCGTTGTAGGCCACCGGGCTGTCCGGGGTGGAATACACCTGCGCATGCGCCCGATTCACCGCCCGCCGAAAGGCCTCCTTCTGGGCATCGCTGCCGGCGGTTGCCACCGCGAGGTAGGTGAAGGTGGTGCGGGCCCGTTTGATCGGATGCAGGTCCACCCGGCCGCTCTCGACGCGGCTCTCCAGGACGCCGTAACCGACGCCCGGGCGCGCCAGCTGCATGATCACGTTCGCGGGCCCGGCCAACAGCGCCACGCCCATCATCCCCTCGTCGATGCCCAAGCCGCGCCCGCGGCGGGAGCGGCTCGGGCGGGGCGCGTCTGCGACGGCGCGCTCCACATGACCGATCGAGTCCTGCACCGCCATGCGGAATCCCCTCTGCGCAAATGTGCGAACGCCTGTTTCCTGATGTTGTCCCCTACCGGTGCCGGTGTCAAGATGGTGCCCATGGCGCAGGGATCCAAAGCACGGCCCTACCGCGGCGTCGACGCCGCCGAGCGGGTGGCCGGCCGCCGTCGCCAATTCTTGAGCGCCGGCCTGGACCTGCTGGGGGCCGACCAACAGGACGTCTCGGCGTTGACCGTGCGCGGCATCTGCGACCGGGCGGGCCTGGCGGCCCGATACTTCTACGAGAGCTTCAGCGACAAGGACCAGTTCGTCAGCCGGGTGTTCGATTGGGTGGTGGCCGAGCTGGCCGCCACCACCCAGGCCGCCGTGGCGGCGGTGCCGCCGCAGGAGCAGACCCACGCGGGGATGGCAAACATCGTGCGGACCGTCGCCGGCGACGCCCGCATCGGGCGCCTGCTGTTCAACACGCAGCTCGGTGACCCGGTGATCGTGCGCAAGCGGGCCGAGTCCAGCGCGCTGTTCGCCATGCTGTCCGGCCAGCATGCCGTCGACACGTTGCGGGCACCTGCGAACGACCGCGTCAAGGCCGCGGCGCACTTCGCCGTGGGCGGCGTCGGGCAGACCATCAGCGCCTGGCTGGCCGGCGACGTCCGGCTGGAGCCCGACCAGCTCGTCGATCACCTCGCGTCGCTGCTCGACGAACTCACCAACCCAAACCTGTACCGGCTCAAGGAAACAGCGGCAGGTGCCAGAGCCTCATCCGGGGATCCAGGAGCCACAAGCGCATCATCGTGAGCCGCATGATGCGGATCGCGCCGCGGATCAGCAAGATCGCCAACGGCACCTCGATGCCCAGCGCGGTCGCCACCGATATCCGCACGTCGGCGGGTCCGGCGGTCATCAGGTCGAACCACGCGTCGCAGATGAGCAGCACGCCGGCGGTGAACGCGGCGAGCACCACCAGCTGGCGACGCAGGTAACCCAGGACGGCCGTCGCCATCATGAACACAACCAAGAGGATGTCGAAACCCACCCACGTGGCGGTCCAGTTGTGGGCGACGTAGTTCGCCGGCAGCGTGGTGGACAGGTATCCCAGCCAGGGAATCATCGCGATCGAGCCGCCGATCATCAGGCTCATGCGGGTGCGCCGGATCCGGCTCAGCAGCACCGGGTCGATCACGTCGCTCAGGGGCCGCTCCAGCCGGTTGATCAGGTCGCGCCGCTGCTCGGGCGTCAGCGCGGCGATCTGAGCATCGGAGAGAATGCCGTCGGTCATCTCCGTCTAGCGTACGGCGTCCACCGGGGGTCGTCGGTCGGCCGCGGTCTTGGGGACGGCCTTGTTGTCGCTACTCGTGAATTCCTTTATCCAGCAGGCGAATTCCAGCGTGATGCCGTCGGGATCCTGGAAGTAGAACGAGCGCACGTAGACCCCGGGGTGCACCGTCGCCGAGACCTGCCGCTCGCTCTCGTCGTGGTTGAGCACCGGACCGACCCGCACGCCCTTTTCCTTGAGGCGCTGCCGGTAGGCGTCGAACTTCTCGGCCGGCACGTGGAATGCCAGGTGGTTCATGGTGCTCACCGCGCTGGTGATGTCGCCGATGCCCGGGATCGCGCCCGGCGACGAGATACCCGGCACCCGGTCGGCGGCGTCGGCGAACCAGAAGAAGGCGACGCAGTCGCCGTTGCCCGCGTCGAAGAAGAAGTGCTGGCCCGCCCCGTCGGGCAGATCGAGCGATTTGATCAGCGGCATCCCGAGGATGTTGGAGTAGAAATCCACGGTCCGCGCCATGTCGGAACACACCAGCGCGACGTGGTTGATCCCGCCCAGTTCGAATTCCGAGTTGGTGTTGTGCGGCTTGATCATCCTGCGGCTCCTATCGATCCGCGAAAGCCTGGCCAAGATCCGAAGCTGAATCTAACATCAGGATCAGTTCTGCTCCAGGAGGTTTGCACCATTGTCGACCGCCGGCGGAAGGGAGCCGAATTGACCCGTCAAAACGGCGCCGCGGGCGTCATGCAGGAGTTCGTCGGGCTGCCCTCGCCCACCGCGGGCCGGGCCGGGGCCGGCGGGCACCCGTGCCAGGGGCTCTACCACCGCGCGGTGGGGCGCAAGCCCAAGGTGGCGATGATCGCCGTGCACTACCAGATCGACTTCGCCGAGCACTATCTCGCCGACTACATCGCCACCCGCGGCATCGGATTCCTGGGCTGGAACACCAGGTTCCGCGGCTTCGAAAGCAGCTTCCTGCTGGACCACGCGCTGGTCGACATCGGCGTCGGCGTGCGCTGGCTGCGAGAGGTGCAGGGCGTGGATTACGTTGTGCTGCTCGGAAATTCGGGCGGCGGCTCGTTGATGGCCGCCTACCAGTCACAGGCGATCGAACCGAACGTGACCCCGCTGGACGGCATGCGCCCGGCGGCCGGGCTCACCGAGTTGATCCCCGCCGACGGCTACGTCGCCACGGCCGCCCACCCCGGCCGACCCGACGTGCTGACGGCGTGGATGGACGCCGCCGTCGTCGACGAGAACGACCCGGTCGCCACCGACGCCGACCTCGACCTGTTCGACGAGCGCAACGGCCCGCCATACTCGCCCGATTTCATCGCCCGCTACCGCGACGCCCAGATCGCGCGCAACCACGCGATCACCGACTGGGCCGAGCGGGAGCTCAAACGGGTTCGCGCGGCGGGCTTTTCGGACCGCCCGTTCAGCGTGATGCGCACCTGGGCCGATCCCCGCATGGTCGATCCGGGCATCGAGCCGACCAAGCGCCAGCCGAACCTGTGTTACGCCGGCGTCCCCGCCAAGGCGAACCGCTCCGCGCACGGCATCGCCGCCGCCTGCACCCTGCGCAACTGGCTCGGCATGTGGAGCCTGCGGGTGGCGCAAACCCGCGCCGAACCGCATCTGGCGCGCATCACCTCGCCGGCCCTGGTGATCAACGCCGAGGCGGACACCGGGGTCTTCCCGTCGGACGCCCAGCGCATCTACGACGCGCTCGCCGGCACCGACAAGACTCAGGCCTCGATCGACACCGACCACTACTTCACCACCCCGGGCGCGCGCAGCGAGCAGGCCGATACCATCGCCAGGTGGATCACCAGGAGGTGGCGCTGAGAGTTCTCGCCCATTTCGTTCCCGGCGACAGGGTGCTCGACTTCGTTGCGCCAGAATCGGATTGGCTCGACATCCGGTGGTGCGCCGAGGACGACGACGCGGGTTTTTATCGGGAGCTGCCGCGGGCGGACGTGATCTGGCACGTGCTCCGTCCGCTGTCCGGCGCCGATCTGCGGCGCGGGACCAGGCTGAAGCTGGTGCACAAGCTCGGGGCCGGGGTGAACACGATCGATGTCGACACGGCCACCGAACGCGGCGTCGCCGTCGCCAACATGCCGGGCGCCAACGCGCCGTCGGTGGCCGAGGGCACGGTGCTGCTGATGCTGGCCGCGTTGCGCCGGCTGCCTGCGCTGGACCGTGCGGTCCGCCAAGGCGCGGGTTGGCCGGCGGATCCGGCACTGGGCGAGACGGTGCGCGACATCGGCGGCTGCACCGTCGGCCTGATCGGGTACGGCAACATCGCCAAGCGGGTGGCCGACATCGTCTCGGCGATGGGGGCGGACATGCTGCACACCAGCACCCGCGACGACGGGCGGCCCGGCTGGCGGCCGCTGCCCGACTTGCTGGCCGCCAGCGACATCGTCTCGCTGCACCTGCCCCTGACGGCGCGGACCCATCACCTGCTGGACCGCCACGCGCTGGCCCGGATGAAGCCGAATGCGGTGCTGGTCAACACGTCCCGGGGCGCGGTGATCGACGAAGGCGCCCTGGTCGACGCGCTGCGGGACGGGCGGCTGGCCGCCGCGGGGCTCGACGTTTTCGAGGTGGAGCCGGTGGCGCCCGGCAACCCGCTCCTCGGACTGCCCAACGTGGTGCTGACGCCGCACGTCACCTGGTACACCGCCGACACCATGCGGCGGTACCTGACCGAGGCCGTCGCCAACTGCCGCCGGCTGCGCGACGGGCAACCGCTGGCCCATGTAGTCAACCAACCGACCGGTTGTTAGCTTGGAAGACGCTGGCTGAATCGTGAGCCAGCCAAGGGCCGAGAAAGGCGACCAATGCCGATCGCAATATCTCCTGAGCATCAAGACCTGGCCGACTCGGTGCGATCCCTGGTGGCGCGGGTGGCGCCGTCCGAGGTGCTGCACGCGGCGCTGGAATCCCCCATCGACAATCCCCCGCCGTACTGGCAGGCCGCGGCCGAGCAGGGGCTGCAGGGCGTGCATCTCGCGGAATCGGTCGGGGGGCAGGGATTCGGCACCCTCGAATTGGCCATCGTGCTGGCCGAGTTCGGCTACGGCGCGGTGCCTGGGCCGTTTGTGCCGTCGGCGATCGCCAGCGCGCTGATCTCCGCGCACGACCCCGAGGCCAAGGTGCTCTCCGAGCTGGCCTCCGGCGCCGCCATCGCCGCTTACGCGATGGAGTGTTGCGCGCTGACCGCCACCCGCCAGGGCGACTCGCTGGTGATCCGCGGCGAGGTCCGCGCGGTCCCCGGCGCGGCGCAGGCCTCCGTGCTGGTGCTGCCCGTCGCGATCGACAGCGGCGAGGAATGGGTGGTGCTGCGCGCCGAGCAGCTCGAGATCGAACCGGTGAAAAGCATTGACCCGCTGCGCCCGATCGCGCACGTGCGGGCAAACGCCGTCGAGGTCGGCGACGACGTCGTGTTGAGCAATCTGACCATGGCCGCCGCGCACGCGCTGATGGTCACGCTGCTGTCGGCCGAGGCCATCGGCGTGGCGCGGTGGGCGACCGACACGGCGTCGCACTACGCGAAGATCCGCGAACAGTTCGGCCGGCCGATCGGCCAGTTCCAGGCCATCAAGCACAAGTGCGCGGAGATGATCGCCGACACCGAGCGGGCCACCGCGGCGGTGTGGGACGCCGCCCGCGCGCTGGACGAGGCCCGCGAAAATGGTTGGGACATGGGGCCTTCCAAGGTCGAGTTCGCCGCGGCCGTGGCGGCGACGCTGGCGCCGGCGGCCGCCCAGCGCTGCGCGCAGGATTGCATTCAGGTGCACGGCGGGATCGGGTTCACGTGGGAGCACGACACGAACGTCTATTACCGCCGGGCGCTGATGCTGGCCGCCTCGTTCGGTCGCGGCTCGGAACACCCGCAGCGAGTGGTGGACACCGCGACCACGACGGGCATGCGCGCGGTGGACATCGACCTGGATCCGGACACCGAGAAGCTGCGGGACGAGATTCGCGCTGACGTCGCCGCGCTGAAGGCGATGGAGCGCGAGCCGCGCAGGGTGGCCATCGCCGAGGGCGGCTGGGTGCTGCCCTATCTGCCCAAGCCGTGGGGCCGGGCCTCCAGCCCGGTGGAGCAGATCATCATCGCCCAGGAGTTCGCCGCCGGCCGGGTCAAGCGGCCGCAGGTCGGCATCGCGGCATGGATCATCCCGTCGATCGTCGCGTTCGGCACCGAGGAGCAGAAGCAACGGTTCCTGCCGCCGACCATGCGCGGCGAAATGATTTGGTGCCAGCTGTTTTCCGAACCGGGCGCCGGATCGGACCTGGCCGGGCTGTCCACCAAGGCGACCCGGGCCGAGGGCGGTTGGCGCATCACCGGCCAGAAGATCTGGACCACCGCCGCGCAGTACTCGCAGTGGGGCGCGCTGCTGGCGCGGACCGACCCCAGCGCGCCGAAGCACAACGGCATCACCTACTTCCTGCTCGACATGCGCAGCGAAGGCGTCACGGTCAAGCCGCTGCGCGAGCTGACGGGCCAGGAGTTCTTCAACACCGTCTACATCGACGACGTGTTCGTGCCCGACGAATACGTGCTTGGCGACGTCAACCGGGGGTGGGAAGTCAGCCGCAACACGCTGACGGCGGAACGCGTGTCGATCGGCAGCAGCGACGCGAATTTCCTTGCGACGCTTCCCGAGTTCGTCGAGTTCGTGCGCGACGGGCAGTTCGACCAGGTGGCGCAGCACCGGGCCGGTCAGCTGATCGCCGAGGGCCACGCCGCCAAGGTGCTGAACCTGCGGTCGACGTTGTTGACGCTGGCCGGCGGCGACGCCATGCCGTCGGCCGCGATCTCCAAGCTGTTGTCGATGCGCACCGGCCAGGGGTACGCCGAGTTCGCGGTGTCGTCGTTCGGCACCGACGCCGCGATCGGCGACGCCAGCCAACTACCGGGCAAGTGGGGCGAGTATCTGCTGGCCAGCCGGGCCACCACGATCTACGGGGGCACCTCGGAGATCCAGCTCAACATCATCGCCGAACGGCTGCTGGGCCTGCCCCGCGACCCGTAATCGCCAAAAGGGTCATGCCGACCCGACGCACGTCTGTCGGGTCGGCATGGCCCGGGTCTTGGCTAACTCACCACCACCAGTTCCACAACGGCCACCACGGCCGGTAGCCCTGGCCGGGCGGGCCCCAGCCGCCATTGCCCCAACCGGGGTGGCCCCAAACGCCGCGGGCCCGGGCGCGGTGCCGGGCACGGTCGTGCCGGGGGAGCGCTAT
>NZ_LZLY01000119.1 GCF_001673535.1 Mycobacterium sp. 1081908.1
GCCTATTCAGCCGCCGCGCGGATGGCAGGCTGCGATGCCCCCTTTGTGGCGAGTCGCCCCTAACGGGAACGGATGCTGAGCATCGCGACGACGAAAAACACCGCCAGGGTTCCCGCGCCGATGACGATGCCCGTGACCGCCCCCGGTGTACGGGCCGCCGCCGGGCTATGGCGCCCCGCCCTACCCGCCGCCCGGCTACGGGCCGCCGTCCTATCCCGGCGGCTACTACGCGACCCCGGACTACCGGGTCCAGTCCGGGACCAACGGCATGGCGATCGCGTCGCTCATCTCCTCGTTCAGCGGCTTCCTCTGCTGTGCCATCGGCTCGATCGTGGCCATCGTGCTGGGCGTGGTCGCGCTGAACCAGATCAAGCAGACCCGCCAGGAGGGCTACGGCCTGGCGGTCACGGGCATCGTCATCGGCGCGGGAACCCTGGCGGTGTTTTTCGTCGTCGCGATGCTCAGCATCCGTTCCCGTTAGGGGCGACTCGCCACAAAGGGGGCATCGCAGCCTGCCATCCGCGCGGCGGCTGAATAGGCTCTCTGGCATGGGTCCGGTCAACAGGGTGTACGTCGCGCGGCTCCCGCGAATGTTGGTGTTGGGTCCACTCGGCGAAAACTTCGGCCGCGTGCGCGATGTGGTGATCACCATCAGCATCGTCCGCCAGCAGCCCCGGGTGCTGGGGCTGGTCGTCGATTTGGCCACGCGCCGCAGCATTTTCATCCCGATGCTGCGGGTCGCCGCGATCGAGCCCAACGCCGTGACGCTCAACACCGGCAGCGTGTCGTTGCGCCACTTCGAGCAGCGGCCGGGCGAGGTGCTGGCCATGGGCCAGGTGCTCGACACCGTCGTCAAGGTCAACGATCCCGAACTGCCGGAGCTGGCCGGCCTCGACGTCGTCATCACCGACTTGGGCATCGAACAGATCCGCACGCGCGACTGGTTGGTCACCCGGGTCGCCGTCCGCACGCAGCGGCGGCTGGGACGGCGCGGCCCGGTGCACGTCGTGGACTGGCAGAACGTCCAGGGCCTGACCCCGTCGGCGCTGGCGTTGCCCGGCCAGGGGGTGGCCCAGCTGCTGGACCAGTTCGAGGGGCGCAAGGCGGTCGACGTGGCCGACGTGATCCGCGGGCTGCCGCCCAAGCGGCGCTACGAGGTGCTCAAGGCGCTCGACGACGACCGGCTGGCCGACGTGTTGCAGGAGCTGCCCGAGTTGGATCAGGCCGACGTGCTCTCCCAGCTCGGCACCGACCGGTCGGCCGACGTGCTCGAGGAGATGGATCCCGACGACGCCGCCGACCTGCTGGGCGTGCTGAACCCGACGGACGCCGAGATGCTGCTGACCCGGATGGACCCCGACGAGTCCGAACCGGTGCGCCGGCTGCTGACCCACTCGCCGGACACCGCGGGCGGCCTGATGACCTCCGACCCGGTGGTGCTGACCCCGGACACGTCGGTCGCCGAGGCGCTCGCCCGGGTCCGCGACCCCGACCTCACCGCGGCGCTGTCGTCCATGGTGTTCGTGGCGCGCCCGCCGACGGCCACCCCCACGGGGCGCTACCTGGGCTGCATCCCGCTGCAGCGGCTGCTGCGGGAAGCGCCGGCCGAGCTGGTCGGCGGGATCGTCGACAGCGACCTGCTCACCCTGACGCCGGAGACCCCGCTCGGGGCGGTCACCCGCTACCTCGCCGCCTACAACCTGGTGTGCGGGCCCGTGCTCGACGACCAGAACCACCTGCTGGGCGCGGTGACCGTGGACGACCTGCTCGACCACCTGCTCCCGCACGACTGGCGGGTGGACGTGCAGCAGCTGGACACCACCGGCCGAATCGAACGACGACTGGGAGGGTCCGGGTGAGCAAGTCCACGGCTCCGCGACGGCTGTACACCCCCCGGACGTCGCGCCGGTATTCGCCCCGCGTCGACCCCGAATCCGTCGGGCAGATCACCGAGTCCGTCGCGCGTTTCTTCGGCACCGGGCGCTACCTGCTGATCCAGACGATCATCGTGGTCGCCTGGATCTTGGTGAACGTTTTCGCGGCGGCGCTGCGCTGGGATCCGTACCCGTTCATCCTGCTGAACCTCGCCTTCTCCACGCAGGCCGCCTACGCGGCGCCGCTGATCCTGCTGGCGCAGAACCGGCAGGAGAACCGGGACCGCGTCGCGCTCGAAGAGGATCGCCGTCGCGCCGCCCAGACCAAGGCCGACACCGAGTACCTGGCCCGCGAACTGGCGTCGCTGCGGCTGGCCGTCGGCGAGGTCGTCACGCGCGAGTACCTGCGCCACGAGCTGGAGGACTTGCGTTCTATGCTGGCCGAGTTGTTGCCGGAAGGCGCGGACGGAAAGGCCGTGGGGGCGGGTGACGACTGGGAGCCGACGGCTAAGAAATCCCGGTAATTATCAAATCCCCCATTGCGCCACTCCCGTCACGGGGGTTATGTATTGTGATCTGGTTCACGAAGCTAAGCAGGTAGTTTCCCGACCTTAGGACCGTTGAGTGCGCATTGCGGGACGCTGGGGTAAACGCCCCGCCGCGGCCGAGCGGCAGCGTCCCCGCCTGACAAAATCGCCGGCGTTCGGCGTTGCCGTCATCACCCCCCTGGTCTTCGCCGGAGCGGTCGGCGGTGCGGCGCCCGCATTCCCCGGGCATGCCCCAGCGGTGCACAGCCAGGTCATGCCCGTGCGCGACACCGCGATATTCCCGGTGGCCGCGGTCTCGCCGACCGCGCCCGACACCACCGGTCCGGTCGTCTTCGCCATCGACCGGGCGCCGACCGCGTTCCACATCGCCGAGGCCGCCCCGTCCGCGCCGCCTCCCCCAATGGTCGTGAATGCGCCTGGCGCGCTTGGCATTCCGTCGGTCGCGCTGGCCGCGTACCGCAGCGCCGAACAGAAGATGGCCGTCGCCGCCCCGGGCTGCGGGGTCAGCTGGAACCTGCTCGCCGGCATCGGGCGCATCGAGTCGGGCCACGCGAGTGGCGGCGCCGTGGACGCGCGCGGCACCGCCGTCGTCCCGATCTACGGCCCCGCGCTGGACGGCACGCTGCCCGGCAACGAGGTCATCCTGCAGAGCAGCACCGGCAACCGCCCCACCTACGCGCGCGCGATGGGGCCGATGCAGTTCCTGCCCGGCACCTGGGCGCGCTACGCCTCCGACGGCAAGGGCGACGGGACGGCGGACCCGCAGAACCTGTTCGACTCCACCCTGGCGGCGGCCCGCTACCTGTGCAGCGGCGGGCTGAACCTGCGCGACCCGTCGCAGGTGATGTCCGCGATACTGCGCTACAACAACTCGATGGCCTACGCGCAGAACGTGCTGGGCTGGGCCGCCGCGTACGCCACCGGCGTGGTCCCCGTCGACCTGCCGCCGATGACCGGGCCGCCGCCGCCGCTCGGCAACGCGCACGACGAGAACCCGGAGGGGCTCGGCCCCGGCCTGCCGATGAACGTCGTCGGCCTCCCGACGGACGACTTCTTCGCGCGGACACCGCTGATCGACCTGAGCGGGACGCCGCCCACCGGCCAGCAGCCGATGTACCCGTGGATGGCGCCCCCGCCGCAGCAGGCGCCCACGCAACTGCCCGGCTGCACCCTGATCTGCATCGGCTCGCAAAACCCGGCGCCGCCGCCCTTCGGGCAACCGGCGTTCGGGCCGCCGCCCGCCAACGCCGCCCCGCCTGCCGGCCCCGCCGCCGGGCCCCAGGCCTCGGGATCGCCCAAGCCCGGTCCGGCCGGCTAACCGGCGGCCCCTCCCGCACGCCTACACTCGGCGGTGATGACCACCGATCTAGCTGCCGCCATCCGCACCGCCCTGGGCAAGGTGATCGACCCCGAATTGCGCCGTCCCATCACCGAACTCGGGATGGTCAAGGGCGTCGACGTCGACGCCGACGGCGCCGTGCACGTGGAGATCTACCTGACCACCGCCGCCTGCCCGAAGAAGACCGAAATCACCGAGCGGGTCGCCGCCGCGGTCGCCGACGTGCCCGGCACCGGCGCGGTCAAGGTCAGCCTGGACGTGATGAGCGACGAGCAGCGCACCGAGCTGCGCAAGCAGCTACGCGGGGACGCCCGCGAGCCGGTCATCCCGTTCGCCCAGCCCAGCTCCCTGACCCGGGTCTACGCCGTCGCGTCCGGAAAGGGCGGCGTCGGGAAGTCAACGGTCACGGTCAATCTGGCCGCGGCGATGGCCGCCCGCGGGCTGTCGGTCGGCGTGCTGGACGCCGACATCCACGGCCACTCCATCCCGCGGATGATGGGCACCACCGACCGGCCCACGCAGGTCGAGTCGATGATCCTGCCGCCCATCGCGCACGAGGTGAAGGTCATCTCGATCGCCCAGTTCACCCAGGGCAACACCCCGGTGGTGTGGCGCGGCCCGATGCTGCACCGGGCGCTGCAGCAGTTCCTGGCCGACGTGTACTGGGGCGACCTGGACGTCCTGCTGCTCGACCTGCCCCCGGGCACCGGCGACGTCGCCATCTCGGTCGCCCAGCTGATCCCCAACGCCGAGATCCTGGTGGTGACCACCCCGCAGCTGGCCGCGGCCGAGGTCGCCGAACGCGCCGGCAGCATCGCCCTGCAAACCCGCCAGCGCATCGTCGGCGTCGTGGAGAACATGTCCGGGCTGACGCTGCCCGACGGCACCACGATGCAGGTGTTCGGCGAGGGCGGCGGCCGGCAGGTCGCCGAGCGGTTGTCCCGCGCGGTCGGCGCCGACGTGCCGCTGCTGGGCCAGATCCCGCTGGACCCGTCGCTGGTGGCCGCCGGCGACTCCGGCGTCCCGGTCGTGCTCAGCGCGCCGGACTCCCCGGTCGGCAAGGAACTGCGCGGCGTGGCCGACGCCCTGTCGTCGCGAAAGCGGGGGCTGGCGGGCGTGTCGCTGGGGCTGGACCCGACGCGCCACTGAGGCGCTCCGGGGTCAGGTCGCGTCGGTGTCGAACGGCGCCGGGCCGGAAACGCGCGTCTCGGGTTGCGCCGGCTCGGCAGCCTTCGCGGGCACGCCGTTGACGGGCCGTGCCGGCCCGTCGAAATTCCCGGTGAGGAACGAGTCGTCGCCGTCCAGCAGGTGCTTGGTCAGCGCGGCGCGCGGCGTCATGCCGCGCAGCTTCTGCAGCTCGGACAGCGGGGCGCGCAGGTCGTCGAACTCGGGTCCGATGTCCTCGCGCAGCTGGTTGGTCACGCCGCTGAGGTAGTCACGAGCCTGCCGCAGCGCGGTGGACGTCCAGCGGATGGCGCCGGGAAGGCGCTCCGGCCCGAGGATCACCAGCCCGACCACGACGAGCACCAGGATGTGTTCCCAGCTGAGATTGGAGAACATCGAACCCCTAGTCCGGATCCGGTTTCACCGTCAGCGTGACGTGCCGGCCGTCGCGGACCACCTCGACCGGCGAGTCCTGGCCGATGGTCAGCTGCCGGACGGCAACGACGAACTCGTCGGCGTCGGCGACCTTTCGGTTGCCGACCTTGACGATCACGTCGTTCTCCAAAATCCCGCCCTTTTGCGCGGGGCTGCCCGCCTTGACGTTGGCGACCTGCGCGCCGGAGGCGATCGCATTGCTCACCGAGCGGGTGCTGACCCCGAGCGTCGGGTGCACGATCTTGCCGTCCTTGATCAGCGTCTGCGCGACCTGCTTGGCCTCGTTGATCGGGATCGCGAAGCCCAGCCCGCTCGCGCTGTCCGACAGCGACTTGCCCGCGGTGTCGATGCCGATCACCTGCGAATCCATGTCGATCAGCGGGCCGCCGGAGTTGCCGTGGTTGATCGAGGCGTCGGTCTGCAGGGCATCGATGACGGTGTCGGTGTCGGAGCCCTCCCCCGACAGCGGGACCGGGCGGTGCAGGGCGCTGATGATGCCGTGGGTCACGGTGCTGCGCAGCCCCAGCGGTGCACCCGCGGCGAGCACCTCGTCGCCGACGCGCACTTTGTCGGAATCGCCGAGCCGGGCCACGGACAGGTTGTCGACGTTGTCGACCTTGAGCACCGCCAGGTCGGTCTTCGGGTCGCGACCCACCAGGTTGGCGGGCACTTCCTTGCCGTCGTTGAACACCACGGTGGTCTTGAACTGGCTCGGGTTGTTGGCCGCCTCGGAGATCACGTGGTTGTTGGTCACGATGTAGCCGCGGCCGTCGATGACGACGCCGGAGCCCTGCATGCCCTCCTGGTCGCTCTTCGACTCGATGGTCACCACGGCGTTGGCGGTCGCGGCCGCCACCTTGGCGAACCGGCCCGCCGGCGATTCGCCGTTGCCGGGCGTACCCAGGGTCACCTTCGAGGTGGTGAACGCCTCGACGACCTCGGCCGTCTTACGCCCGATCACGCCGCCGATCACGCCGATGACCAGCGCGATCAACAGCAGGACGGCCAGCGCCAGGTACGACACCCGGCGCCCGAACAGCACGTCGCGCACCCCGAGCTTGCCGGTGTAACCGGGCACGCCCTGCGGCGGGGCCGGCGCCACCGCCGGGGTTCCCAGGGCGGCCCCGGCGGCGGGGTCGCGCCAGGGGTCTTCGGCGCCCTCCGGCTCGGCGCCGTCCTGCTCGGCCGCCAGCGCGCCGGCATCGATCGGGTGGCGCTGCAGCGTGTCCGCGGTTCCGGCGGGCTTGCTGAAGGCCTCCTCGAGGACGGGGTCGGCCGGTTGGTCGTGGGGCGCGAATTCGCCCTCGTCGCGGTACTTCGACGGGCGCACGCGCTCGGCCACGAACGAGCCCTGCTGCCCGGCGGGGCGGCTGAACAACTGACGCGAGGCGGGGTCGACCGGTGGCCGTGAGATGGGACGCGGCGCCAGGCGGTTGCCGCCCCTGCTGTCCGCGTTTCCGGTGTCGTTGCCGTCGGAGGTCACGTTACCCCTTTGGATTCTCTTCTCGAGCGCTCGAGACAGGGCCGCTTACGAGGCGCGTTGCGGCGCGGCGGCGCTGTGGTTGTCCACCCTAGTATCCACGGGTGCGGCGATTATCGGCGCTTACGCTGGTCGCGCGTATCACGCTCGGAGGCGTCGTCGTCCGACGGATAGTGCGGGATCTCGGACAGCAGGCCGAGCAGGTTGCTGGGGATGCGGATCGGGTGGGAGTCGCGCAGCGCGGCGCGCGCCCGGCTCTGATCCTCGACCTCGGCCGCGCATTCCGGGCACAAGGAGAGGTGGTGCGCCGCCCGCAGGTGCGCGTTCATCCGCAGCTCACCGTCGACGAACGCGGCGATGGCCTCGGTGGACAGATGCTCGGTGGAACGGAACCGGCGGGGCGCGCCGACGGGTTCGTCGCTTTGGGAAGCGAACTGGGCGGGCAGCCAGGAGAACGCGCGGCGAAACACCTCTCCCCGGTCGGCCATCACCACATCCCTTCGGGGAACTCTAAGATTTCTAAGCCGCGCATAATTCGAATGTAGCGCGGCCGGGCCCCCGACACCCCCCGTACGGCCCGCAAAACCCCACGATTCGCGGCCGAAATTCGCCATCGGGCGGTGGACGTCCCCGCCAAGACTGGCGATCTGGAAGTGCGCGGGCCGCTAGGCCGACTTGGCCGGCGCCGCGTCGCCCTGTTGCGGGTGCGCGGCGAGGTAGTCGCGCAGCGCCTGACGCCCGCGGTGGATGCGGCTGCGCACGGTGCCGAGCTTGACGCCCAGGGTGGCGCCGATCTCCTCGTAGGACAGGCCCTCGATGTCACACAGCACCACCGCGGCGCGAAATTCCGGCGGCAGCGAGTCCAGCGCGGCCTGCAGGTCGGGCCCGAGCCGCGCGTCGTGATAGATCTGCTCGGGGTTGGGCTCGTCGGCGGGCACCCGGTCGTAATCCTCGGGCAGCGCCTCCATCCGGATGCGGGCGCGCCGGCGCACCATGTCGAGGAACAGGTTGGTGGTGATGCGGTGCAGCCAGCCCTCGAAGGTTCCGGGCTGGTAGTTCTGCACCGAACGGAAAACCCGGATGAAGGTCTCCTGGGTGAGGTCCTCGGCGTCCTGCTGGTTGCCGGAGAGCCGGTAGGCCAGCCGGTAGACGCGGTCGGCGTGCTGCCGCACCAGCTCGTCCCACGACGGCATGGTCGCCTTGTCCCCGGTCGCGTCGAACACCGCGGTGCCCTGCAACGCGTCCGTCGTCTCCACCCATTCGTCGTCCCGGCAGTCCTGGGCGTGAGACATGGTGGTCGGGCTCAAAAGCGCTGTGGTGATTGGATCCTCCAGAATTGGCCTGCCGTCGAAGCTCGACAGCTCATCGACCGCGTCAACGCGGAGTTCCCAGCGTGTATTCCCATTCCGGCGATTTGTATTCCCGGTCCCCCGCACCCCGCGTTCCATATGCATACCGTCGCCCATCGGCGTATGCGGGGCATAGGAGCAATCTGAGGTTTGGCTGAGAAACCAGATCGTTACTCGCGTTGAGCAGGGCGAATCCGTCGGCGAGTGAGCTTCGTCGCGCCGCGGGCTCCGGGCGTGTCCGGGCGGTCCGGCTAAGGCGCGCCTGCCCGACCGCGCCCCGAATTGGAATACGCTGCGGGCATGGACGGCACCGACGAAAAAACCCCCGACCAGGCGGCCCCCAGTCGAGCCGATTCGCTGTGCGCGCACGCCGAGGCGTCCATATCGGAGGACGCGCTGCTGGCGGCCGCCCGCGAACGGGCCGTGGAGATCGGCGCCGCGGCGGTGACGCCCGCGGTCGGGGCGCTGTTGAGCCTGCTGACCAAGCTCAGCGGCGGCAAGGCCGTCGCGGAGGTGGGCACCGGCGCCGGCGTCAGCGGGCTCTGGCTGTTGTCGGGCATGAGCGACGACGGGGTGTTGACCACGATCGACATCGAGCCCGAGTATCTGCGGATCGCCAAACAGGCGTTCTCCGACGCCGGCGTGGGGCCGTCGCGCACCAGGCTGATCGGCGGCCGTGCCCAGGAGGTGCTCACCCGGCTCGCCGACCAGTCCTATGACCTGGTGTTCATCGACGCCGACCCGATCGACCAGCCGGACTATGTCGTCGAGGGCGTGCGGCTGCTGCGGTCCGGCGGCGTCATCGTGGTGCACCGCGCGGCGCTGGGCGGCCGGGCGGGCGATCCCGCGGCCCGCGACGCCGAGGTGACCGCGGTGCGCGAGGCGGCCCGGCTCATCGCCGAGGACGAGCGGCTCACGCCCGCCCTGGTGCCGCTCGGCGACGGGCTGCTGGCCGCGGTCCGCGACTAGCTCGGGCGCCGACATCATGACGGCCGCATGTCAAGGGCCCGGTGGCGCGACGGCTGGGGCCAAGGCTGGGGAACTGGTCGCGACCGCACGTGCTGGGGCCACCAGAACCAGCGGCCGAGCAGCGTCGCGATGGACGGTGTCATCAACGAGCGCACCACCAGGGTGTCGAACAGCAGGCCCAGGCCGATGGTCGTTCCGACCTGACCGATCACGATCAACTCGCTGACCGCCATCGACATCATGGTGAAGGCGAACACCAGGCCCGCCGACGTGACGACCGAACCGGTGCCGGCCATGGCGCGAACGATGCCGGTGTGCAGCCCGGCGTGGATCTCCTCTTTCATGCGCGACACCAGCAGCAGGTTGTAGTCCGCGCCGACGGCCAGCAAGACGATGACCGACATCGGCAGGACCATCCAGTGCAGCGGGATCCCGACGAGGTGTTGCCAGAGCAGCACCGACAACCCGAAGGACGCCGCCAGGCTCAGCACCACGGTGCCGACGATCACTCCCGCCGCCACCACGGCGCGCGTGAGGATCACCATGATGATGAAGATCAGGATCAGCGCGGCGGCGGCGGCAATCAGCAGGTCGTAGTCGGCGCCCTGTTGCATGTCCTTGTACATGGCCGCGCTGCCACCCAGGTAGACCGTCGAGCCCTCTAGCGGAGTTCCCTTGATCGCATCTGCCGCCGTAGTTTTCAGCGGTTCGGCACGGGAGGTGCCCTCCGTTGTCAACGGGTCACCCTGGTGAATGATCGTGAACCGCACCGCATGACCGTCGGGGGAAATGAACAACTTGATGCCGCGTTTGAAATCAGCGGTGTCAAAAGCCTCCGGCGGCAGGTAGAACGAGTCGTCGTTCTTGGCCGCATCGAACGCCTGGCCCATCGCCGTGGCGTTGTCCTGCATGGCCATGGTCTGGTCCTGCTGCGCCTTCTGGGCCTGATACTGGTTGAGCATCATCTGTTTCTGACTTTTCATCGATTCGATCATCGGCGGCATCAGCGCGACCATCTGCGGCATCACCGCGTCGAGGCGTTGCATGTCCGGCACCAGGTCCGCTAGGTCGTCGCTCATGGTGCTGATCCCGTCGAGGGCGTCGAACACCGAACGCAGCGACCAGCACACCGGGATGTCGAAGCAGTGCTTTTCCCAATAGAAGTAGCTGCGTATTGGCCGGAAGAAGTCGTCGAAATCGGCCATGTGGTCCCGCAATTCCTGCACATCCGCGCTCGTCTTCGTCATCTTGGCGGCCATGCTGTGGGTGATCGCGGCCATCTGCTGGGTGATGTCCTGCATCTTTTCCATCGAGTCGATGGTCACCTGCATGTCATCGGCCTGTTTCAGGGTGTTGGCCAAGGTGGTCTGCGTGTAGTCGTTGTTCATGATCTGGCCGGTGCTGTTCATGCTGATCGTGTACGGGATCGTGGAATGTTTGATCGGCTTTCCGTCCGGCCGGGTGATGGTCTGCACCTGGGCGATGCCGTGAACGCGGACAAGGGCTTTCGCGATCTTGTCGATCACCAGGAAATCGGCCGGATTCCGCAAATCGTGCCCGGTTTCGATCATCATCAGGTCCGGGTTCATCGTGGCCTGGGAGAAATGCCGATCGGCCGCCGCGTAGCCGACATTCGCCGGTACCTCGCCCGGTAGGTAGATGCGGTCGTTGTAGATGGTGTGATAGCCGGGCAGGGTGAGCAGGCCGACCAGCGACAGTGCGACCGCGCAGACCAGGATCGCGCCGGGCCACCGGACCGTCGCGGTGCCGATCCGGCGCCACCCGCGCGCCTGCGTCAATCGTTTCGGCTCAAGCACTTTGCCGAATCGGCTGCACGCCGAAATCAGCGCGGGACCCAACGTCAGGGCCGCGGCAACCACGATCGCCATGCCGATCGACAAGGGGATGCCCATCGTCTGGAAGTACGGGAGGCGGGTGAAGTGCAGGCAGAAGGTCGCCCCGGCGATGGTCAGGCCCGAAGCCGCCACGACGTGCGCCGTCCCGTGAAACATGGTGTAGTACGCCGATTCTCGGTCTTGACCGGTCCTGCGCGCCTCCTGGTATCGGCCGATCAAGAAAATGGCGTAGTCGGTCGCCGCCGCGATGGCAAGGGTCACCACCAAGTTTGTCGCGAACGTGGTCAGGCCAAACACCTTGTGGTAGCCCAGGAATGCCACCAACCCCCGTGCGCCCAACAGTCCCAGCACCACCATCGCGAGCACGATCAGTGTCGTCACGAATGATCGGTAGACGAGCAACAGCATGACGATGATGACCGCGAACGTTACGAGCTCGATGATCTCCATGCTCTTGTCGCCGGACACGTTCTGGTCCGCGGTGATCGCCGCCGGCCCGGTCACGTACGCTTTCACCCCGGCGGGCACCGCGCCGCTCGTGGCGATGTCGCGGACGGCCGCCACCGATTCGTTGGCGAGGGCCTCCCCCTGGTCGCCGGCGATGTATACCTGGACATACGCCGCCTTGCCGTCCGCGCTTTGGGCGGCCGAGGCGGTGAGCGAATCGCCCCAGAAATCCTGGACGTGCTGGACGTGCTTGGTGTCGGCCCGCAGCTCTCGGACCATTTGGTCATAGAAGTGGTGCGCGTCTTCGCCCAACGGCTTGTCACCCTCGAGCACGATCATCACCGAACTGCTCGTGTCGAACTCGCGGAATACCTTGCCGACACGTTTCGTCGCGATCATCGAGGGCGCATCGTTGGGACTCATCGATACGGCCCGCATTTTGCCCACCGTTTCCAGCTGCGGCACAACGGTGTTCAGGAGGCCGATGACGACGAGCCAAGCCAGGATGATCGGCACGGCCAACGCCCGGATCGTCCGAGGCAGCCACGGCCGGTCCGCATGACGGGCGACCGGCATGGCGTCGGTGGGCGCCTCGTTCATCGCCGTGCTCATGCCGACTTCACCAGGCAGAAGGTCTCGGCGTTCACGCCCGTGGCGGTGCGCTCGTCCTTGACCACGTTGTCGACGGTGATCCGGCACGTGATGGTCTCGCCGTCACCCTGGGCCAGGATGTCGGGCGTGACGGCGGGCGTGGTGGTGCGCAAGGTTAACGTCCACGGCAGTGCCGTATCCACGGCCCGCCGGGGCTGCCCGTCGAGGTCGAGATAGTTGATGACCGCCGTCGGGGCCGACCCGAAGATCTCATACGTGACGACCTTGGGGTTGGACGACTCCGCGCCGTAGGAACCTCGCGGTGTCACCAGAACGGGGTGGGAGCCGAAGATCTGGCGGAACTGCATCACGCTGACGGCGCCGACGGCGACGGCGACGGCGACCAGCACGGGCAGCCACGCCCGCCTGACGAACCCGGTCATCGCTTCGGCCCAGCCGTCCGGCCGCGGCCCGCGAGGACGATTTCGAGAACGGTAATCAAGGTAGGGCCCTTTCAGCGTTGCCGACGGCGGTCTAGGTAGACAACCTAACAGATAAGTGGATAGAGTCAATCCACTTTGTCGAATGTTGCCCTGGTTACACTCCTTCGGGTGAGCTCATGCGAGGTGGCGGGGCGCCCGCTGCGGAAAGATGCCGAGCGCAACCGGCAGCGGGTCATCGACTCCGCCCGTGAGCTGTTCGCCGCCAGGGGCCTCGAGGCCACGCTCAACGACGTGGCGCACCACGCGGGCGTGGGCGTGGGAACCGTGTACCGGCGGTTCCCCACGAAGCAGGAGCTCTTCGAGGCGATCTTCGAAGACGGCCTCAATGAGCTTGTGGCCCTTGCCGAAACGGCGTTGCGTCACCACGACTCATGGCAGGGGTTCGCGTCGTTCGTCGAGCAAATGTGCGAACTCACCGCGACCGATCGGGGAATGCGCGAGATCGTTTTCAGCAAGACCGCAGGGGGCGTCGGGGTGGAGGCCGCCCGCGTCCGGCTGTTGCCGCGACTTTCGGAACTCGTCGAACGAGCGCAGCACGACGGACACCTCCGGTCGGAGGTTTCGCCCGCCGACATGCCCATCTTCGGATTGTTGGCGGGAACCGTGAGCGAGTACGCCGGGCACGTGGACGCCGAGCTGTGGCGACGGTACGTTGCCATCCTCCTCGAGGGCATCCGTCATCGCCACGACCAGCCACCGCTGCCGGTTCGCGCGCTCGAAGAACCGGAGCTCGAGGCGGCGATGCAGACCTGGCAACCCGCCGGCCCCCGCTGAAGGGCCACGCCACAACGCGTTTCGCCGCCCGACCAAACCTTTACGCATTCTTGATGTCGGTTCCAGACTCCATGTCATTTCACGACGGTCTGACCGGCTGTATGCGAGTTTTCTCACGGCATGTCATCTGCGGGTTGTCTCATGTTCGTGTCATTTGTCGAAACGTATCCGGCGCCCGACTCTGTTGTCGGATTTCGGGTCGTCTCACGTGTCGGGATTCACGAGATTCCCTTCGTCGCGTGACGCCATACCGTCCGCCGCTGAGCACACACTAGGACCCCGAGACCCGACTGTCCGATTCAACTATCCAGTGGGAAGCTGACCGTCGCTTAAGAACGCTAGATCACGTGATCTAAAGGACTGTGCAGATATGTCGCAGCCGTGAGATATGTTCTTCCAGAATCATTTACGAGGCCGCCATGGAGCTGTTCGGCCGCATCGTGAACCGGCCCCGATGAGTACCGTCGCGACCGCCGCCGTCGGAAGCCGCGGCGACGTCGCACCCTATGGTTCCGTCGATCATGTCCCCAGGCACCAACCTGAGTTCGATTCCGTGTTCTGCCAGAGCGGGTTTGGCAGCGAGCACCGCATCTTCGCCTGCGCATTTACTTACCGCGATCGGTTCGTACCCGTCGGGGACCGGCTTACCCGGAAAGAAGTGCGCTTGATGACTGGTCACGAACACGATGCGGGCACCGGCGGGCATCATCGGCATGGCCTGCCGCACCAACTCAGCTGCGCGTCACGATTCAACCGCATCGCGTAGCCGGGATCGGCCCCGCGTTCCAAATCTCCGGACCCTCCCCCTTCCGCATGTCCTCAACCACGGACGCAATCTGGCGACCACTTCTTCGAGTCCGAGAGGATAGATGCGGACCCTCGCTATTCAACCCCGGGGGTGGGTACTTCGCTAGGTTTCCAGGGCCCAGTAGAGGTTCACAAGGCGTAGGACGTGGGAGACACGACGGCACCGCTCGGATGGTTTGGCTCCTCCGCCTCGGTGACGTGTGCTCGTCTGGCAGTAGCGGACATCGTGGAGCGCTACCAACCCGCCACGACCGGATGCTGAGTCTGCCGAGTCGCGGCATTCGACCGAGCCAAGAGGCACGCGCACATCTGCGGGTTAGACCCGGAACCTTCGCCGAGACTTGGTGATTCGCGAGTAGGTTCATAAACCGCCTCGATGGCGATTGCGAATGCAACACCGAGTTAGAAACTAACTTTGGAACGGACATGACCAGCGGGTAGTCCACGTACGGCGACCCTCGCCGAAGCCCTAGTCGCGATCAGAATCGCCAGCCCAATGATCAGTCGCTGGCGGGAACATCATGATCGAATTGCCGGACCAGCTTCGCCAATTCGGCGCGAGTAGCGATTCCGGCCTTGAACGTGGCGCGGTAGATATGCCCTTCGACGGTACGCACGGACAACGACAGGGCCGCCGCGATCTCCCGGTTGGTGAGACCCTTCGACACCAGCAGTGCGATCTCGCGTTGGCGATGGCTGAATGGGTAAGCAATCTTGGCCCCCGCGAGCGCCGGACTCGTCGCGCCGCCACAACGTCGGGATAGCTCCTCGGCGCGAGCGCCGGCAGTCAAGGCGCTGCCGTTTCGGTTGGCCAGTCGGTAGGCCGATGACGAGTGGGCGGCCGCGTCCGCGGCGGCAAGCAGATCGCCCATCGACTCAAAGTCCGCGGCCACCGCTTCGAGTTCCGCCGCGGCGTCGTCGGCGAGCGCTTTCGCGTAGCGCGCGGCGATCGGCGCGCGTGGCCCCTCGACGATGGTGGTCAATTCGGCCAGGCGGTCACCGACGGTGGTGTCGCAAAACTGAACCGACGTCTGCAGGCACATGACTTCGCTGGCCAACAGGCCCTGCCGGCGGGCGAAGGAGCCGGCCTCCGCGGCCGTGTCCCGGGCGACTTCGATCCGTCCTTGCGCGGCCGCAACCCAGGCCTGGGCCAGCAGGTAGGTGACTTCGAGGTACGCAAGATGAGGGCGGCGAACTTCGGCCGCCCGTTCGAGCGCGAGCACCGCCTCCTGGACATTTCCCGATCGCGCCAGCGCCGTCGTGTAGTGAGCCTGGTATCGGTACGTGTGGCCCATGATCAGCCCGAATTGGCCCAGATCCAGCTGGCCGGGGTGCAAGCGCCGGCGAGCCGTAGCAAGGTCGCCGGCGGCCAGGGCCACCATTCCGACGTTGGCGGAGCAGAGCCTGCGCGCCATGGGCGCCATCCTGGCGCACCGGCGATAGGCCTGTTGAGCCGCCTCACTTGCCCCGGTGAGGTCGCCGGCGAGTACCAGCACGTGCGTGTGCAGCTTGACGAGGTTGGCCGTGTTGAACGCGTCAGGGGCGTCGTCCAGGATTCGCCAGGAGCTAGCCGCGTCGCGGCGAACCTGGCCGAGGTGCCCGCGCTCCCCATGGGCGAACACCCGCATCCCCAAGCAGACCACGGCACCGTAGCTGTCAAGTTGCCGAGGATCGGCGGCGTTTAACGCATCGAGGGCGCCTATCGGGTTGGCGGTGAATCCCAGATGCAGTCCGAGCAACGTGCTGAGCTGATGCGCGCGGACCCCGGTCGAGCCCTGCAATGCCCGCTCGACCAGGCACACCGCTTCGTCCGGCCGAGCGAACCCGAACAGGAGGTTCATCGCCATCAGGCTGAAATCGTTGAGAAAGTCGGTGCCGCGCAGTTCATCCGGGCGGATCCGGCTCAGTTCCGCTTGCGCGTCGCCGCCCCTGCCGAGCAGGAACAGGCAGTAGGCGTGCTGGAGCTTCGCCCCGATCCCGCCGCCGGCGCCGACCGCGGCGCGCGCGCAGCGTTCGGCAAACTCGATATCGAGTTGCGCCAGCGCGGCCTCCGCGCCCGCCAACAAGATGCCCGCGTCGGGCGGCAGGTCTGATTCGAGCCAGAGCAATCCCAGCTGGGCGGGATCAACCGGGGCATTGTTGTCCGGGCTGGCCATCGCGGTGGCAAGCCGACCGCGCAGCCGACTCTGCCGCAGCTGACCGCACCGTGCCAGCGTGATAGCGGAATACAGCGGGTGCGCGATCCGGATGACGTCGGGTGCTGATTCGTCGGCGCGGATCAGTCCCAGCCGCTCCGCCTCGGCCGATGCCTCGCAGTCGGTGAACGAATTGAGCAGGGACCGGTTGATCGACCCCGCGACCGCGACAAGATCGACGACCTCTTGCACAGACTCGGTGAGAGCACCGAATTGCATCTGCACCAGATCACGCAGCGACGGTGACACCATCGGAGCCGCACGCAGACTCCACATGCCGTCGTTCTCGACAAGATTGCCGGCTGCGCGTTCTTGAACGACGAGGTGGGTCAGGTAGGCGCAGTTACCGCGTGTCAATTCCCAAAACCGCTCGGCACAATCGCCGCTAACCTGTCCGTGCAATGCACCCCGAAGTAGATCATCGCTTTCGGATTGGGATAGGGGCGGTAAATCGACGCGGCGAAGGATCCCTTCTTTCCAAGGCGTCATCACGGCGTCGGGAATGGGGGCGCCACCGCGGACCGTGATGAGCAATTTGGCGCTGCGGCGTTGCAGCAGGCTATACACGACGAAGGCCGACAGGTGGTCGAGCAGGTGCGCGTCGTCGATGCTGATGAGCAGCCGGCCCGACGCATCGGCGTCGGTCATCGCCGCAACCACCTGATGGGCAGCGTCGTGCGGATTCTCGTGGCTCGCGCTCGACCATTTAGTGAAGGCGCCCAACGGGATTGACTGCGCGGTGACGCTTGCGGTGACGCGGTGGACAACCCAGCCCAGCGCCCCGGCCGCCGCCGCTGCTTCCTCGGCCAGCCTCGTCTTGCCGACGCCGGCATCACCGACGATCAGCACGCCCCCACAGTCGTCCGCGCCGAGTGCCTCGGCGGCCACCCGAAGTTCCTCGCCCCGACCGATTAAGGGCCAGCGGACGGTCACGTAATGAATGTAGTTCCTGGCGCCGAATTACGCTCGCGGCATGGGGTAGTTCAAAGCGTGTCGGGAGCCGGAGATTAGGTAGTCGCCTACGGGTACCTGCGTGTGGTTATTGGTCGACGATTCGCGCTGTCGGAAATTCGTGCGAGCGAAGGGCCGCAGGTGTCCTTTTTGATCACAAGTCCTGGAGTTTTGGCGACGGCGGCGCGCGATCTATCCGGGGTTGAGGAGGCGATCAGGGCGGCCCATACGTCGGCGGCGGTCTCGACCATGCAAGTACAGGTCGCGGCCGGCGACGAGGTATCAGCGGCGATCGCGAGCTTGTTCGGCAGCTACGCCGCGGATTATCACGCGCTGAGCGCTCGCGCGGAAGCTTTTCATGCCCAATTCGTGCAGGCGCTGAATTCCGCTGCGGGAGCCTACGCGGCGACCGAGACGGCAAACGCCGCTCCGTTGCAGACGCTGCAGCAAAACGTCCTCGGCGTGGTCAATGCCCCGACTGAGGCGCTGCTGGGTCGCCCACTGATCGGCGACGGGGCTAACGGGACAGCCACCCACCCTGACGGCTGGGCCGGTGGGTTGCTCTACGGAAACGGCGGCGCCGGCTACTCCGGAGCAGCAGCCGGCGGTAACGGTGGGGCCGCCGGGCTCGTCGGCAATGGCGGAGCCGGCGGCAACGGTGGCGCCAACGGCTTCAACGGAGGCGCCGGCGGCAATGGTGGTTTTCTGTTCGGTAACGGTGGAAGCGGCGGCGCGGGCGGCCCTGGGGGCAGCGGCGGCGCGGGCGGCAGCGGCGGCCTGATATTCGGCAACGGCGGTGCTGGAGGTACCGGCGGGTCCGCCGCCATCGCCGGGGGTAGCGGCGGCGCCGGCGGGACCGGCGGCGACGGCGCCGTGCTGTTCGGGAACGGCGGTGCTGGTGGGTCCGGCGGCGCCGGGTTCGCGGGCGCCCACGGCGCCGACCCGGTGACTCCCGACGGCGCTGGGCAGGCCGGCGGCAACGGAGGCAACGGCGGCAACGGCGGAGCCGGCGGCAACGGCGGGCTGCTGGTTGGCAACGGCGGGATCGGCGGCCTAGGCGGCGACGGAAGTGCCGGCGGAGCCGGCGCCGATGGTGCCAGGGGCGGCGCGGGCTCCGCTGGTGGCGCCGGCGGCAACGGCGGCGCCGGCGGCAACGGCGGTGGGGGCGGCGCGGGCGGCCACGGCGGATATCTCTACGGCACCGCCGGTAGCGGTGGAGGCGCCGGCGACGGCGGGGACGGCGGGGTTCCCGGCAACGGCGGCGCCGGCGGCAACGGCGTCGTCAATGCCGGTTTGGCCGGCGCGGGCGGGGCCGGCGGGAACGGCGGCGACCCAGGCGCGGGCGGCGCCGCCGGGATTGGCGGAACGGCCGGCGGCGTCGGCGCCATCCACGGCGCGAATGGCGCGGCGGGCCATATGCCCGGCACCGGCGGCACCGGCGGGGTCGGCGGCAACGGCGCCGACGCGGTCACGCCCGGAGCTGCCGGCGGAGCCGGCGGGCGCGGCGGCAACGGCGGGATGGTCGGCAACGGCGGCGACGGCGGGGCCGGGGGCAACGGCAAGGTCGGCGCCACCGGCGAGGCCGGCAGCCAGGCCGCTTCGGCAACCAGCCCGGGCGTTGACGGCGGCACCGGCGGAAACGGCTTGAAGGGCGGCGATGGCGGCGATGGCGGCGCCGGCGGCGCCGGCGGCGCCGGCGGGTCGCTGTCGGGCAACGGCGGTAACGGCGGCGCCGGCGGGCGCGGTGGGAGCGGCGGGGTCGGCGGGGCGGGCGGTAACGGCGGTGACGGCGCCGCAGGTCCGAGGTTCACCGGCGTTCCGGTGGCGGCCGGCGGGGCCGGCGGCGTGGGCGGCGACGGCGGCCTGGGCGGCAACGGCGGCAATGGCGGCGATGGCGGCGCGGCCGGCGCGGCCCTGGCACCATCCGGCCATGCCGGCACGCACGGCCTCGGCGGGGCCCGCGGCGCCGGTGGTGTGGGTGGGGCCGGCGGCAACGGCGGCAACGGCGGTGACGGCTATTTCGGCGGTAACGGCGGCGCGAGCGGTAACGGCGGTAACCCGGGCGTGGGCGGGGCCGACGGCAACAGCGGCTCAGGCATCGTCACCGCGGCCGGCGGCTACCCCGACACGAACGGGGGCGGAACCGATGGCAACGGCGGCAACGGCGGCAACGGCGGCAATGCGCTCGGCCCCGGCGGCCGGGGCGGCAGCGGCGGGGCCGGCGGCAACGGCGGGTGGGTCGGCAACGGCGGAAACGGCGGAAACGGCGGGGCCGGTGCCGCTGGCAGCACCGGTGCAACGGGCACCGCTGGTACGTCGCCAGGCTCCTCGGGCAACGACAGCAACGACGGCGGCGTCGGTGGCAGAGGTGGCGCAGGTGGCACGGGCGGCGCTGGTGGCGACGGCGGGGCCGGCGGCCACGGCGGGTCGCTGTCCGGTAACGGCGGAAACGGCGGCATGGGCGGGGCTGGCGGCAGCGGCGGTGTCGGCGGCAACGGCGGCAACGGGGCTGGTGGGGCAACCGGTTCATTCTTCTCGCCTGCCGGCGGTGACGGCGGGAACGGCGGTGACGGCGGGGCCGGCGGCGCCGGCGGAACCGGCGGCAACGGCGGCGCGGCCGGGGCGGCCCTCGCGTCATCAGGCATCGCCGGCACCCACGGCGCCGGCGGCGTCGGCGGGAACGGTGGCCTGGGTGGGGGCGCCGGCGACGGTGGCAAAGGCGGCAACGGATCCAGCATGGTCTTCGGCTTCGGTCAATCCCTCGCCGGCGGAGCGGGCGGTAACGGCGGCAACGGCGGTGACCCCGGCCTTGGCGGGGCCGGCGGGGCCGGCGGCTACAGCGGCAACGGCGCATACACTCACGGCGGCACTGCCGCCGGCAACAACGGCCCCGGGACCGGGGGCAACGGCGGCAACGGCGGCAACGGGGGCAACGGCGCGACCGCCGGCGGTCAAGGCGGCGCAGGTGGACACGGCGGCGACGCCGGGATCCTGGGCAACGGCGGCAACGGCGGCAACGGCGGCAACGGCAGCAACGGCAGCAATGGGGCCGCCGGCAGCACGGGTACTTCGCCCACAGGCCCGGGCGGCGCCGGCGGTAACGGTGGCACCGGCAGCACAGGTGGCACGGGCGGCGCCGGCGGTGACGGCGGGGCCGGCGGCCACGGCGGGTCGGTGTCCGGCAACGGCGGAAACGGCGGCGCCGGCGGGACCGGTGGCAATGGCGGCTCGGGCGGCGTCGGCGGTGACGGCGCCGCGGGAGCCGACGGGTCCGGGATTTACGCTCCCGACGGTTCCTTGCATCTTGACGGCGGGGCCGGCGGGTTCGGCGGTGACGGCGGCAACGGCGGGGCCGGCGGGGCCGGCGGCAACGGCGGCGCGGGCGGCGAGGCCCTAGCATCGTCAGGCCTTGCCGGCACCCACGGCGCCGGCGGGGCTGGCGGGGCCGGTGCCCTGGGTGGGGCCGGCGGCAACGCCGGTAACGGCGGCAACGGATCCGGCGTCTTCGGCTTTGGCCAAACCCCGATCGCAGGCGGTGCGGGCGGCAACGGCGGTGATGGCGGTAACCCGGGCTTTGGCGGTTCCGGCGGTGCCGGTGGCTCCAGCGGCAACGGCGTATACGCCGCCCACGGCTCCACCGCCAGCAGCATCGGACCCGGGACCGGGGGCAACGCCGGCAACGGCGGCAACGGCGGCAACGGGATCGCTGGCGGTCAAGGCGGCGCGGGCGGGGCCGGCGGCAGCGCCGGGGTTTTGGGCAACGGCGGAAACGGCGGAAACGGAGGCAACGGTTCCACGGGTGGCACCGACACCGACGGCGGCAAGGGTGGCGACGGCGGCGCCGGTGGTACCGGTGGATTCTGGTCCGGCAACGGCGGGTCGGGTGGCGACGGCGGGGCGGGTGGCAACGGCGGCAATGGCGCCACTGGCGTCGCCGGCACCAATGGCCTCGGTGGCGCCGGTGGCACCGGCGACAACGGCGGCAATGGGGGCGACGGCGGCGAAGGCGGCGCGCCCGGCGCGGCCCTGGCATCGACAGGCCATGACGGCAACCCCGGTGACGGCGGCAACGGCGGCAAGGGCGGCACCGGCGGTCGCGGTGGCACGGGCGGCACCGGCGCCGCGGGCGGCACCGGCTTCTCCGGAAGCCCGGGATTCGACGGCGGGGCCGGCGGCAACGGCGGCGTCGGTGGACACGGCGGGAACGGGGGCAATGGCGCCGCCAGCCTGCCCAGATCGCCAAACCAAGACGGCGGCGCGGCCGGTCTCGGCGGTGCTGGCGGGACCGGCGGTGCTGCCGGTGATGGCGGTGATGGCGGTGCTGGCGGCAGCGGCAGTTTCGGCCAGGAGCGCGGTGGTGACGGTGGACCCGGCGGCACTGGTGGCGTCGGTGGCACCGGAGGTGACCTCGGGAGCGGTTTTATCACGACCGGGGCCGCCGGCGGGCCCGGAGGAGACGGCGGCGTCGGCGGCAACGGCGGCGACGGCGGCAACGGCGGCGGCATTGGCGGTGTGGCAAGCGGCGGCGCCGGCGGCTACGGCGGCGCCGGTGGTCTCGGCGGCAACCCCCACTTCACCGGCGCCGACGGCCATACCGGGGCCCCCGGTGCCTTCGGCGCCGGGGGGCAGAGCTGAGGCGGACTTTCGCCGAGGCCCGAAAGGGTAAGGAGCCGACTGCGGTTTCAGGACCGACTTCTCAGAATTTGTCAGTGATGTCGAATTGGCTGGCCTGCGCCAATCCATAACGCGCCGAGTGTCGTCCGCAGTGGAAGCGCTGTCGCTTGATCTTGCCGAATAGCAACGTGTCGGACTTTGGGTCCGCGGGGCTGGGATCGCCTCTGTCGGCAACCTCGGCGCCCGGGGTCGCCGACCGCTGGCCTCGAAGTGCGACTGCGCACCGATCGTTGCGTGGACCGCGGCGTGACGTGCGACACTGCCGCGCCTCCTTGACGGGGGGCTGAACGCGCGTTTAGTGTACTGAACATGCGTTCAGCCGACCTGACCGCCGCCGCCCGAATCCGGGACGCGGCCATCGAGCAGTTCGGCGAGCACGGGTTCGGCGTCGGGCTGCGCGCCATCGCCGAAGCGGCGGGGGTGAGCGCCGCCCTGGTGATTCACCACTTCGGCTCCAAGGAAGGCCTACGCAACGCCTGCGACGAATACATCGCCGAAGAGATCCGCGACACCAAGTCGGAGACGATCAAGTCGAACGACCCGGCCACCTGGTTCGCGCGGCTCGCCGAGATCGAGGAATTCGCCCCGATGACGGCCTACCTGGTGCGCAGCATGCAGACCGGCGGCGACCTCGCGAAGATGTTGTGGCAGAGGATGATTGACAATGTCGAACAATACATGGAAGAGGGCGTGCGGGCCGGCACGGTGAAACCCAGCCGCGACCCCAAAGCCAGGGCCAAATATCTCGGCATCACCGGCGGCGGAGCCCTCCTGCTCTACATCCAAATGCACGACACACCAACCGATCTGCGTGCGGTCCTGCGCGACTACGCCCGGGACATGATCCTGCCCGCGCTCGAGCTCTACACCGAGGGCCTGATGGTCGATCGCACCATGTACGACGCATTCCTGGCAGCTGAAGATCAAGGAGAATCCCATGCCGGCTGACAATGTCGCACCCATCGAAATCCGGGGCCTGACCAAGAACTTCGGCGCGGTGCGCGCGCTGGACGGCCTCGACCTCACGGTGCGTGCGGGAGAGGTGCACGGCTTCCTCGGGCCGAACGGGGCGGGCAAGTCGACGACCATCCGCATCCTGCTGGGCCTGGTGAAGGCCGACAGCGGAAGCGTCCGGTTGCTGGGCGGCGACCCGTGGACCGACGCGGTCGAGCTGCACCGCCAAATAGCCTACGTCCCGGGCGATGTGACGCTATGGCCCTCGCTGACCGGCGGCGAGACCATCGACCTGCTGGCCCGCATGCGCGGGGGCATCGACGAGGGCCGTCGCGCCGAACTCATCGAACGCTTCGACCTCGACCCGCACAAGAAGGCGCGCACCTACTCGAAGGGCAACCGGCAGAAGGTCTCCCTGATCTCGGCCTTCTCGTCGCGCGCCCGGCTGCTCCTGCTGGACGAGCCGAGCAGCGGCCTGGACCCGTTGATGGAGAACGTGTTTCAGCAGTGCGTCGCCGAGGCGCGCGACCGCGGCACGACGGTCCTGCTGTCCAGCCACATCCTGGCCGAGACGGAAGCGCTGTGTGAGAGGGTGACCATCATCCGCGCCGGCCAGACCATCGAGAGCGGCACCCTGGAGTCCATGCGGCACCTCAGCCGCACCTCGATCAGGGCCGAAATGATCGGCGACCCAGGCGATCTCAGGCGGATCAAGGGCGTCGAGGACGTCAGCATCGACGGCAACACGCTGCGCGCCCAGGTCGACAGCGAGAGCCTGGGCGAGCTCATCCGGGCCCTCGGCGACGCCGGCGTGCGCAGCCTCGTCAGCCAGCCACCGACCCTGGAGGAACTCTTCCTGCGCCACTACGACACCACGGACAAGGTCTCGGCATGAGCACCGCGACCCTGGATCGGCCACGCCGCCCGGCGCACCCGGCGCCTGGGGCCGGTTCGAATTTCTCCGGGACGCTCGGAATGCTGCGGCTCTACCTGCGCCGCGACCGGGTCTCGCTGCCGCTGTGGGTGCTGCTGCTGTCGGTGCCGCTGGCCAGCGTCTACGTCGGCAGCGTCCTGAAGGTCTACCCCACCGAGACGGCCCGCGCCGGGTTCGCGGCCTCCATCATGGCCAGCCCGGCCCAGCGCGCGCTCTACGGCCAGATCTACAACCATAGCGTTGGCGCCGTTGGCATTTGGAAGGCCGGGATGTTCCACCTCCTGATCGCGGTGGCCGTCATCCTCACCGTGATCCGGCACACCCGCGCCGACGAGGAGACCGGCCGGACCGAACTGGTGGACTCGACCGCCGTCGGCCGGTACGCCAGCCTGAGCGCGGCCCTGCTGTTGTCGTTCGGGGCCTCGATCGCCACCGGCGCGATCGGCGCGGCGGGGTTGCTCACCACCGACATCCCGCCGAGCGGGTCGCTCGCCTTCGGCGCGGCGCTGGCCGGCTCGGGCCTCGTCTTCACCGCGGTCGCCGCGGTGGCCGCGCAGCTGTCGCCGAGCGCCCGCTTCGCCCGCGGCACCGCGTTCGCGGTGTTGGGGACGGCGTTCACGCTGCGCGCCGTCGGCGACGCCGGCGACGGCACGCTGTCGTGGTTCTCGCCGCTGGGGTGGTCGCTGCAGGTGCGGCCCTACGCGGGCGACCGCTGGTGGGTGCTGCTGCTGCACCTGGCGACGACGGCGGCGCTCACCCTGGTGGCCTACCGGCTGCTCGCCGGACGCGACGTGGGCGCCGGGCTGATCGCCGAGCGTCCCGGTCCGGGCCGGGCCGGACCGCGGCTGGGCGGTGTCGACGGCCTGACGTGGCGGCTCGACCGTGGCGCGCTGGTGCTGTGGACCGTGGGCCTGTTCCTGTACGGCCTGCTGATGGGCAGCGTGGTGCACGGCATCGGCGACGAGCTCGGCGGTAGCACCATCGCGCGCGACATCGTCGCGCGGATGGGAGGCACCAGCGCGCTGGAGGAGGCGTTCATCGCGGTGGCGTTCGCCATGATGGGCATGGTGGCCGCCGCGTTCGCCGTCTCGCTCACCCTGCGCCTGCATCAGGAGGAAACGGGCCAGCGCGCCGAGACCACGCTGTCCGGCGCCGTCTCCCGAACCCGTTGGCTGGCAAGCCATTTGGTGGCCGCCATGGTCGGTTCCGCGGTCGCGATGTTGGTCAGCGGCGTGGCCGGCGGCCTCGTGTACGGCATCGCGGCCGGCGACGTCGGCGGCAAGCTGGCCATCGTCGTCGGCACCGCGGCCGTCCAGCTGCCCGCCGTGTGGGTGCTGGCCGCCGTCACGGTCGCGGTGTTCGGGCTGGCCCCGCGGTTCACCCCCGTGGCGTGGGGCGTGCTGGTCTCCTTCATCGCGATCTATCTGATCGGCGAGCTGGCCCGGTTCCCGCAGTGGCTGCTCGACCTGGAACCGTTCGCCCACATTCCGCGGGTCGGCGCCGACTTCACCGCCGCGCCGCTGCTGTGGCTGCTGGCCATCGACGCCGCGCTGATCGTCTTGGGAGCCATGGCTTTTCGACGCCGTGATCTACGTTGCTAGGGAGGGCACAACCATGAAAACCGCTGTTCGACTGTCGGCATCGTCGGTCTTCGGAACTGCCGCGACCGCGTTGATCCTGTTCTTGCCGGCCGGCACGTTCCATTATTGGCAGGCATGGGTTTTCCTCGCCGTGTTCACGGTGGCGTCACTCGGCCCCACGATCTATCTGGCCCGGGCCAACCCGGCGGCCCTGCGGCGCCGCATGCACGCCGGCCCACGGGCGGAAACGAGGGCGGCCCAGAAGGTCATCATCACCAGCTCGTTCCTGCTTCTGTTCGTGATGATGGCGTTCAGCGCGTTCGATCATCGGATGGGCTGGTCGACAGTGCCGGTGTGGCTGTGCCTGCTCGGTGACGTGCTGGTGGCGGCCGGACTGGGCCTCGCCATGCTGGTGATCATCCAAAACAGTTACGCCGCAGCCACGGTCACCGTGGAAACCGGCCAGACGGTCGCCTCCGGCGGGGTCTACAAGTTCGTCAGGCACCCGATGTATGTCGGGAACGTCATCATGATGGTGGGCATGCCCCTGGCGCTCGGTTCGTACTGGGGACTGCTCTTCGTCGTCCCGGGGATCGCGGTGCTCGTCTTGCGCATCCTCGACGAGGAGAAGCTGCTCATCCACGACCTGCCGGGGTACCGCGAATACGCGCAGCAAGTGCCGTATCGCTTGGTGCCCAACGTGTGGTAACGGACCCCGGGGACGCGCCATGAAGACCGGGGCGAGGTTTGCGTTGTCGGGCCTTGTCGGGCTGGCCGTGCTCGGGTTCCTGTTGTTCTTCCCGGCGGGAACGTTCGGGTATTGGCAGGCATGGGTTTTCATCGCGGTGTTCACCGCGGGCTCGACACTGCCGAGCGCCTGTCTGGCCCGGACAGACCCGGCGGCCCTGCGGCGGAGGATGCACGGCGGCCCGCTCGTGGAAACGAGAAGGGTGCAGAAGTTCGTCATCATCGGCGCCTTCGGCACGATCTTCGGGATGATCGCGTTCAGCGCGTACGACCATCGGATGGGCTGGTCTGCGGCGCCGACATGGGTGTGCGTGGCCGGCGACGCCCTGATCGCGGTGGGACTCGTCGCCGGCGTGCTGGTGGTCGTCCAGAACCGGTACGCGGCCGCCACTGTGCGCGTCGAGGCGGGTCAGACGGTGGCCAGCCGCGGGCTCTACGGGATCGTGCGGCACCCGATGTACGCCGCGAACCTGGTGTTGATGGTGGGGATCCCCCTGGCGCTGGGGTCGTACTGGGGGGTGTTGTTCCTCATCCCCAACGTGCTGGTGCTCAGCCTGCGCATCCTCGACGAGGAGAAGCTGCTCACCCAGGAATTGACGGGCTACCCCGAGTACACCCGGCTGGTGCGCTATCGGTTGATCCCGCACGTGTGGTAGCCAGCACGGCCCCCCATCATCGCCGAGCGTGAAGCCACGGCGAAAATTTCGACTTTTTTGCGCCGTAGCTTCGCTCGGCGTTGCCACCTCGCGGGCAAGGGCGCGCTAGATCCAGACGCCCTTGCCGACCGCGACCACGCCGCCGGCGCTGATCGCGAAGCGCTCGCGGTCCTTCTCCAAATCCACCCCGACCATCTCGCCGGGGCCGACGACGACGTTCTTGTCCAGGATCGCGTGCCGCACCACCGCGCCGCGGCCGACGCGGGCGCCCGGCATGATCACGCTGCCCTCCACGATGGCGCCGTCGTCGACTACGACGTTCGACGACAGCACCGAATTGCGCACGGACGCCGCCGAGATGATGCTGCCGGCGCCCACCACCGACTCCTGGGCCGAGCCGCCATTGACGAACTTGGCCGGCGCTAGGTTCTCCGACTCGCCACGAATCGGCCAGCGCTTGTTGTACAGGTTGAACACCGGGTGCACCGAGACCAGGTCCATGTGCGCGTCGTAGAACGCGTCCAGCGTCCCGACGTCGCGCCAGTAACCGCGGTCGCGGTCGGTGGCACCGGGCACCTCGTTGTCGGAGAAGTCGTAGACCGCGGCGATCCCGTCGTCCACCAACCGCGGGATGATGTCGCCGCCCATGTCGTGATCGGAGTGGTCGTCGTCGGCGTCGGCACGGATCGCGTCAATGAGGACCTTGGTGGTGAAGATGTAATTGCCCATGGAGGCGAACGTCGACTCCGGGTCGTTCGGGGTGCCCGGCGGCTCCAGCGGCTTCTCCACGAAATTGCGGATGCGACCGGACTCGTCGGCGTCGATGCAGCCGAACGCGCTGGCGTCGCCGCGCGGCACCCGGATGCCGGCCACCGTCGCGCCCGCCCCGCTGTCGATGTGGAACTGGACCATCTGCTCGGGATCCATCCGATACACGTGGTCGGCGCCGAAAACGACTATGTAGTCGGGGTCTTCGTCGTAGATCAGGTTGAGGGACTGATAGATCGCGTCGGCGGAGCCGGTGTACCAGCGCGGGCCGAGGCGCTGCTGCGCGGGCACCGGGGTGATGTACTCGCCGGCCAGGCCGGACAGCCGCCAGTTCTGCGAAATGTGACGGTCGAGTGAATGCGACTTGTATTGCGTGAGAACACAAATTCTCAAGTAGCGGGCGTTGACCAGGTTGGAGAGCACGAAATCGATCAGCCGGTAGGCGCCGCCGAAGGGAACGGCGGGTTTGGCCCGGTCGGCGGTCAGAGGGTACAGCCGCTTGCCCTCCCCGCCGGCCAGGACAATCCCCAGCACGTGTGGCGCTTCCCTCATGGCTACAAACTATCGGCCCCCGCGAACCGCTGCCAGGGGGAGCGGGCTATTCGCCGCACGCTGACGGGCTGTCCGTCAATGGTTTTGGCTCCGGACCGCCGCTCGATCCCCGGCCCGAGATGCGGGCGGCCCCGCCGCCGAACTACGGTGCGGGTATGCGGGTGGCGATGATGACTCGGGAGTACCCACCGGACGTCTACGGCGGAGCCGGGGTACATGTCACCGAACTCGTCGCCCAGCTGCGCCGGCTGTGCCCGGTGGACGTGCACTGCATCGGCGCGCCCCGTCCGGATGCCTTCGCGCAGCAGCCCGACCCGCGCATTCACGGCGCCAACCCGGCGCTGGCCACGCTGTCCGCCGACCTGATGATGGCCAACGCCGCGTCGGCGGCAACAGTCGTGCACTCGCACACCTGGTACACCGGACTGGCCGGGCACCTGACCGCGTTGCTCTACGACATTCCCCACGTTCTGACCGCGCATTCGCTCGAGCCGCTGCGGCCGTGGAAGGCCGAACAGCTCGGCGGCGGCTACCGGGTGTCGACGTGGGTGGAGCGGACCGCGGTGCTGGGCGCCGACGCCGTCATCGCTGTCAGCTCGGCGATGCGCGAAGACATTCTGCGTGTGTACTCCACGCTGGATCCGAACCTGGTGCACGTCGTCCGCAACGGGGTCGACACCAGCGTCTGGTATCCGGCCGGCCCGGCGGAGAGCGGGTCCGTGCTGGCCGAACTCGGGGTCGACCCGGCCAGGCCCATAGTGGCGTTCGTGGGGCGGATCACCCGGCAGAAAGGCGTCGCGCACCTGGTCGCGGCCGCGCACCGGTTCAGCCCGGAGGTGCAGCTGGTGCTGTGCGCCGGCGCTCCCGATACGCCCGAGCTGGCCGAGGAGGTCCGGGCCGCCGTCGCCGAGCTGGCCGCCGTGCGCGACGGGGTGTTCTGGATCCGCGAAATGCTACCCATCGGGGAGCTGCGCGAAATACTTTCGGCGGCAATGGTTTTCGTGTGCCCGTCGGTGTACGAGCCGTTGGGCATCGTGAACCTCGAGGCGATGGCCTGCGCGACGGCGGTGGTGGCCTCCAAAGTGGGCGGGATACCCGAGGTGGTCTCGGACCGCGTCACGGGGTCGCTGGTGCCCTTTGACGCCGACGACCCGGCAGCTTTCCGGGCTGGCCTGGCCGAAGCGGTCAATGAGCTCGTCGCCGACCCCGACAAGGCCAAGCGCTATGGCGAGGCGGGACGACAGCGGTGCGTCGAGGACTTCTCGTGGGCGCACGTCGCCGAGCAGACGCTGGAGATCTACCGGAAGGTGTGCGCGTAAAACTGCCTTAGCTGGTTACGCCCTTGAGTTCGTCACCCAGGGCGGCGGCTTCGTCGGGCGTCAACTCCACGACCAGCCGGCCGCCGCCCTCGAGCGGTACCCGCATAACGATGCCGCGCCCCTCCTTGGTTGCTTCCAAAGGACCGTCTCCGGTACGGGGCTTCATCGCCGCCATCGAGTGCTCCCTCCAGATTCGAGCTGGCCCGGCTTCGCGGACCTGGTCGGCGCCGAGCATGCCCCGCCAGTGGATTTCCAGCCATACCCGACATTGAACTGCCAAATCACCCCTCCATTGTTCCCTATTCGGGTCGGCAGTTACACAAAGACCCGCTTCTGATGCGGCATCGAGCCCTCAAACGGGCGTGGTGGGCACCCAGCAACCGCGGATATGGTCATCGACCATGCCGGTCGCCTGCATCAGCGCATAGGCGGTGGTCGGCCCCACGAAGCGGAATCCGCGCCGTTTCAGCTCCTTGGCCATCGCCTTCGATTCGTCGGTGGCCGAGGGGATTTCGGAGCCGTCGGCCGGACGGGGGCGCGGGGACGGCGCGAACGACCACAGCAGCTTGGACAGGTCCTCGGCGGAACCCAGCTCGGCGGCCGCGCGCGCGTTGGCGATGGTCGCGTCGATTTTGGCCCGATTGCGCACGATGCCCGTGTCGCCCATCAGCCGCTGTACGTCGGCGTCGGTATAGCCGGCGACCGTCTCGATGTCGAACCCGTCGAAGGCGCGCCGGAAATTCTCCCGTTTACGCAGGATGATCAGCCAGGACAGGCCGCTCTGGAAGGCCTCGAGGCTCATCCGCTCGAACAGCGCCACCCCGTCGTGCAGGGCGCGGCCCCACTCCCGGTCGTGGTAGTCGCGGTACATCTCGAAGTCCGGTCCGGGCCGGATGGCCGCCCAACCGCACCGAACCAGGCCGTCGTCGCTCACATCTAGTCCTGACGCTGTTCGCCGTCTTCAGGTTCCGCCGCGCCGGGTGGGTCCTCGTCCGGCGGGGCGTGCACCGCCGCCAGCTGGCCGCGCAGCGCCTCGAGCTCGCGGGCGAGCCGGTCCAGCACCCAGTCCACCTCGCTGGTCTTGTATCCCCGCAACACCTGGGTGAACTTGACCGCGTCGACGTCGGCGCCGGTCACGCCGTAGGCGGGCAGCACCGTCGCCGTCGTGCCGCGCGGCAGGGGCGGCAACTGTTCGCCGCGACCGAACAGCAGGCTGGCCGCGCCGAACAACACGATCGCCACCAGCACCAACACCACCAGGTACAGCAACACCAACGCCACGTCGTCGATATTGCCCTATGCGGCCGACAAGGCTAGCGCGGCCTGAGCCCGTTCATCGGCGGCCGGTCCTCCAGCGACACCGGCGAGGTGTGCGCGGTGTAGCCGTAGCCGTCGGGGCCGTCGGCGAAGAACTGGGTCAGCCCGGCCCCGGAGTCGGGGATCCCGCAGCGCGACAGCAGGGTCGCGATCACCTGTCGGCTCATCGCGCCGAGCTCGGCGAGCGGCCGGTTGCGGTGTTCCCGCACGCCGAGGTTGACCTGGGCGATCGCGTCCAGGCCCAGCCGGTCGAAGGTGTCCACCAGCAGCCCGATCTCCACGCCGTAGCCCGGCGCGAACGGCAGCGAGGTCAGCAGTTCCCGGCTGGCCGCGTACTCGCCGCCCAGCGGCTGCAGGATGCAGCTCAGCTCCGGGCGCAGCGCCGCCAGCAGCGGCCGCGCCACCAGCTCGGTCACCCGTCCGCCGCCGGTGGCCGCCGCGGCACCCGTCTCGCCCACCTTGAGCGGGCGCCGATAGAAGCTCTTGACCAGGTGAATCCCGTCGCCGGTGAGCAGCGGAGCCACCAGCCACGGCACGAACATCGGGTGCGGGTTGATCAGGTCGGAGTCGACGAAAACCACGATGTCGCCACTGGTTGCCGCGAGCGACCGCCACAGCGCCTCGCCCTTGCCGGGCCGCACGGGCACCTCGGGCAGCGCCTGTTCGCGGCTGACGACGCGGGCACCGGCGGCGATAGCGCGGATCTCGGTGTCGTCCGTCGAGCCGGAATCCAGCACGATCAGCTCGTCGACCAGGCCGTCCACCAGCGGCGAGATGCTGTCGATCACCGACTCGACGGTGGCTTCCTCGTTGAGGGCGGGCAGCACCACCGAGATGGTCCGGCCGGCCTTCGCCTCTTCCAGCTCGCCGACCGTCCGGCCGCGACGGCTCCAGCGGCGGTCGGCCAGCCAGACGTCCCCGGGCCGGGCGGCGAGCATGCCCTCGCTGGCGAGGTCCACGAGCTCCGTCATGCCAGGCCCCTTACCGTGCGCGCCGGTGGGCGTATCCCCTGAATCGAGGACACCATGTCCAGCACCCGCCGGGTGGCCTCGACCTGATGCACCCGGAACATCCGGACGCCGGCCGCCGCCGCCAGCGCGGTGGCCGCCAGCGTGCCCTCGAGCCGTTCGGTCAGTTCCACACCCAAAGTCTCCCCGACGAAGTCCTTGTTACTCAAAGCCATCAGGACGGGCCATCCGGTGTTAACAAGCTCGCCTGCGTGTCGCAACAAAAGCAGCCCGTGAAAGGTGTTCTTGCCGAAATCGTGGGCCGGGTCGATCAGCACCCGGTCGCGGGCCACCCCGGCCGCGACCGCCCGCTCGGCGGCGCCGGTCACCTGGCGAATCACGTCGTCCACGACCCCGCGCGTGGCCGATCCGTAGCTCACCCGGAACGGGCGGGTGCGCGGCAGCGCGCCGCCGGTGTGCGAGCAGACCAGGCCCGCCCCGAACTCGGCGGCCACCTCGGGCAGCGCCGGGTCGATGCCGCCCCAGGTGTCGTTGATCAGGTCCGCCCCGGCCGCGCAGGCCACCCTGGCCACGGCGGAGCGCCAGGTGTCGGCGCTGATCAGCTGGTCCGGGTAGGCGCCCCGCAGCCACTCGATGAAGGGCACCAGCCGGGCGATCTCGGTGTCCTCGTCGACGCTCTCACCCGGGCCCGCCTTGACCCCGCCGACGTCGATGACGTCGGCGCCCTCGGCGACGGCCCGGTGGGCGGCGTCCCGGGCCGCCTCGTCGCTGAAGGTCGCACCCCGGTCGTAGAACGAGTCCGGGGTTCGGTTGACGATCGCCATGATCAGCGGGCGATCGCCCGCGACCGGCCGGCCGCAGAGAGTCGACTGCACCCGTCCATGGTGCCTGGCCCGGTCCCCGAGCGTGCGGCCAGCCGCACATTGGGCGCCGAACGTGCGGCTGGCCGCACGCTCGGCCCAGACGTCAGCCCTTCGGCCGCTTACCCGCCGCGACCTCTTCGGGGTATTCGTCGTAGAACGGCACGTAGCCCTCGTCGCGGCCGGCCAGCACGTACAGCGGATCCTCGACGTCGGACCCGTAGGCCTGCTCGCGCAGCTCCACCTTGCGGCTCTTGAACGTCGAGGTGTGCTCCAGCGTCTTGACCACCCGCACGAACAATGGCAGCGCGTACGCCGGCAGCTCGTCGTACACCGCGCGGGCCAACGACTGGCCGTCGAACTCCGCACCCTCGCGCAGCTGGACCGCGGCCATCCCGGCGCGCCCGCCGGTCCGCGGAATCTCCACGCCGAACACCGTGCACTCCTCGACGGACGCGTCGGAGGCCAGCGCCGCCTCGACCTGGGTGGTGGCGACGTTCTCGCCCTTCCACCGGAACGTGTCGCCGAGCCGGTCGACGAACGCGGCGTGCCCCATGCCCTGCGGGCTCATCACGTCGCCCGAGTTGAACCAGCAGTCGCCCTCACGAAAAGCGTTGCGCACCAACTTCTTTTCGGTCGACTCCTTGTCTGTGTAGCCGTCGAACGGCTGCAGCCGGTTGACCGGGCTGAGCAGCAGGCCGGGCTGGCCGGCGGGCACCCGGCGCACCCGCCCGTTCTCGTCGCGCAGCGGCGCGCCGGTGTCGGGGTCGTATTCCACGTAGGCCAGCGGCATCGGGAACACGCCGGTGGACCGCGGGACGTTGAACACGTTGATGAACGCGGTGTTGCCCTCGCTGGAGGCGTAAAACTCGCAGACGCGCGCGATCCCGAACCGCCGGGTGAACTCATCCCAGATCTCCGGGCGCAGCCCGTTGCCGGCGATCACCCGCACCTTGTGCGCGCGGTCGGTCGGCTTGGCCGGCTGGTTGAGCAGGTAGCGACAGATCTCGCCGATGTAGATGAACGCGGTGGCCTCGGTGGCGATCACCTCGTCCCAGAACTTCGACGCCGAAAACGACTTGCCCAGCGCCAGCGTCGCCCCCGAGTTGATCACCGACGACAGCGCCACCGTCAGCGCGTTGTTGTGGTACAGCGGCAGGCAGCTGTACAGCGTGTCGGTGCTCTTCAGCCGCAACCCGATGCCGCCGAACGCGGCCAGCGCCTTGAGCCAGCGCAGGTGCGTCATCACGCTGGCCTTCGGGAAACCCGTTGTGCCCGAGGTGAAGATGTAGAACGCGGTGTCGCGGGCCTGCACGGCCGCCGCCGACGCCGGGTTGGTGGCCGGCGCGCTGACGGCGAAGCGGTCCAGATCCTCGACCGTCAGCGTCTCGGTGGCGCCCGTGCCGCCGCACTCGGCCACCGCGCTGACCAGGTCGGTCTCCGCGATCAGGACCTTGGCGTCCAGCAGGCCCAGGCTGTGCGCCAGCACCTCGCCGCGCTGGTGGTAGTTGATCATCCCGGCGACCGCGCCGCATTTGACCGCGGCCAGCATGGCCAGCACCGCGTGGGGCGAGTTGCGCAGCATGATCGCGACGACGTCGCCGCTGCCGACACCGTGCGCCGCCAGCACCGCGGCGTACCGGTTGGCGGTCGCGTTGGCGTCGCGGTAGGTCACCTGCTGATCTTCGAACCGCAGGAAGACCCGGTCGCCGTGGCGGGCGGCCCGGTCGGCGAACACCGTGCCGATCGATTTCTTGGAGCCCGGCTGGGCCAGCAGGCCGGTCAGCGCCCCGCGCATGATCGTCGGCATGTCGGCCAGCACCCCCGGCACCCGCGATGCGATGTCGGTCAGCCGGACGGCCGTGCGCGCTCCCCCGTCGTGGTCGGACACGTTTCCCTCTATTCCTGTCAGTCCCCTCGGCGCCCGTCGCTGGCCCTCAGGCGGGTGCGCACGCCTCCACTGCGGCCCCCACCTTATCGACCAGGACCAACCGGTCCATCGCCGCTTGCGTGATGTAGCCGCTGTCGGCCAGTCCGCACAGCCACAGCCACAGGCCCTCGTAATGCCCGAAGGGGTCCAGCATCACGACGGGTTTGTCGTGCACGCCGAGAAAACCGGTGGTCCACGCGTCGAACAACTCGTCCAGGGTGCCCACACCGCCGGGCAGCACGATGAACGCGTCGGCGCGGCTCTCCATGATCTGCTTGCGCTCGTGCATGGTCTCGCTGACGATCAGCTCGTCGGCCTGGGTGTCGGCGACCTCGAGGCGCATCAGGTGCTGCGGGATGACCCCGACGGTCCGCCCGCCGCGGGCGCGGGCCGCGCTCGCCACCGCGCCCATCGCCGAAACCCGGCCCCCGCCCCACACCAGGGTCCAGCCGCGTTCGGCGATCGCCTCGCCGAGTTCCGAAGCGAGCGCGAGCAATTCGGGGTGCTCGGGGCCGGACGCGCAGTACACGCACACCGCCCATTCGGAGCTCATACAACGAAAGGTAGACCACGCCCGGTGCGGCGCGCACACCGCGCGCAATAAACTCCGGCGGGTGCCGATTCGTTGGAACGTCCCCCAACACGAGGCGGTGTCGGAGCGGCTGAACGACGCGCTCAGGGCCGGGCGCGGGGCGGTCGTGCTCGGGCCCGACGGCTGCGGCAAATCCACCCTGGCCCGGCTGGCCGCCGAGGGCCACGCCCGCTCGCACCCGGCCACCCGCACCCGCTGGGTCACCGGCACCCCCACCGAGCGCGCCGTTCCCTTCGGGGCGTTCAGCCACCTGGTCGCCATCTCCGACCTCGGCAAGCCGGCCGCGCTCTTGCGGGCGGCCCGGGCCTCGTTGGGCGACGACGACCTGCTGCTCGTCGTCGACGACGCCCACCAGCTCGACGTCCTGTCGGCGACGCTGGTCTACCAGTTGGCGCTGGCCGGTTCGGCCCGGATGGTGGTCACCGCCCGCGCCGAGGCGGCGCCCGAGGCCATCGCGGCGCTGTGGACCGACGGCCTGTTGGAGCGCATCGACGTCGAGGCGCCCGGCGGCGCCACCACGCCCGCACAGGTGGACGCGTTCATCGCCGAGTTGCCCGCCGCGGCCCGGGCGGTGCTGGACTATCTCGCCGTCGCGGAGCCGCTGTCGGTCGCCGACCTGACCGCCCTCGCCGGCGCGGGCGCGGTCGGCGAGGCGGAGGACGTGGGCGCGGTGGAAACCCGGGTGCGTGGCGACGGCGACGAGCCGGTGGTCTACACCGCGCACCCGCGGTTCGCCGAGCGGGCGCTCGCCGCGCTCGGTCCCGACGACGCGCGGCGACGGCGCACCAAGGTCGTCGAGCGGCTGTCCCCGCGCGCGTCGGACCACCTGAGCGATCGGCTGCGGCTGGCGTCGCTGGCGCTGGACAGCGACGCCCCCCAGCGGGTCGCCGACGTCGCCGCCGCCGCGCAGCAGGCGCTGCGCCTGGGCGACCTCGCGCTGGGCGAGCGGCTGGCCCGCTCGGCACTGGAACGGTCCGGGGGCCTGGCGGCGCGGCTGTCGCTGGCGAACGCCCTGGCGTGGCAGGGCCGCGGGCGCGAGGCCGACGCGCTGCTCGCCGCGGTCGACTCCGCCGCGCTGGCCGAGCCGGCGCTCATGGACTGGGCGCTGCTGCGGGCCGCCAACCAGTTCTGGATGCTCAGTGAGCCCGAGCGGGCCACCGCGTTCCTGCGCACCGTCCGCAACCGGATTGCGGATCCGGCCCCGCGCACGACGCTCGACGCGCTCAGCGCCACCTTCGCGATGAACGCCGGCAACGTCGGATACGCCGTCAAGGTCGCCGGCGAGGTGCTGGACTCGCCGTCGGCCGACGACCAGGCCGTGGCCTGGGCCGCCAGCGCCGCCGCGCTGTGCGCGGCGCGGCAGGGCCGATTCGGCGACGTCGAACCGCTGGCGCGGCGCGCCCTATCCGCCGAACATCCCGGGCTGCTGCGGTTCACGATCGGGCTGGGCCAGACCACCGCTTTGTTGATGGCCGGCGAGCACGCCCGGGCGCGCGAATTGGCCCAGCAGTTCACGGATTTCGCCGAACTGCAACAGCCCGGCCGCGCGATCGGCGAGGTGCTGCTGGCGCACGTGCTGATCGCAGAGGGCGAGTTCGCCCGGGCCACGGCGCTGCTCGGCCCGGCCGCGGCCACGCTGGAACGCACCGGCTACTCGTGGGGGCCGCTGTCGCTGACGCTGCTGGCCACCGCGCTGGCCCAGCAGGGCGACATCGCCGCCACCGCGAAGGCCTTGAGCCGGGCCGAGTCCCGGCACGGAACGAAGTCGGCGTTGTTCGGCCCGGAGCTCGGCGTCGCGCGGGCGTGGCGGCTGGCGGCGACGCGCGACTCGCCCGGCGCCGTCGCGGCCGCCCTCGGCGCCGCCCGGATGGCCGAACGCGGCGGCCAGTCGGCGGTGGCGCTGCGCGCCTGGCACGAGGCCGTCCGCCTCGGCGACACGCGCGCGGCGGACCCGCTGACCCGGCTCTGCGCCGAGGTCGACTGCGCGGTGGGCGGCCTGGCGCTCGCGCACGCGCGCGCCCTGGCGGCCGGCGACGAGGCGGCGCTGCGGGCCGTGTCGGACGAGCTGGCGGCGGCCGGGATGGGCGCCGCGGCCGCCGATGCCGCCGCGCAGGCGCGCCGCATTGTGCGCCAACCGTGACTCGCCCGTGTTAACAGAGTGACTATTGCGCCTCACTGTTTCCAGAGTGACTTCGCTCGGGGCTTGGAGGCTGCATGCGTATCCGCCCGTCGCGCGCGGCCCGGCTGCTCGCGGCCGGTTTGCTGATCGCCGCGCTGACCACTGACGCGTCGTCGGTCGTCGCCCCGCCGCGCGCGCTGGCGGCGCCCACCGGACCGACGCTGCCGCTCGGCCACGCCGGCCGGTGGATGACCGACGCCGACGGCCGCGTCGTCATCCTGCACGGGCTCAACCAGGTGTACAAGATTCCGCCGTATACGCCGTCGGCCGACGGGTTCGGCGACGACGACGCGGCCTTCCTACAGGCCAACGGCTTCAACGCGATGCGGGTCGGGGTGATCTGGGCCGCCGTGGAGCCACAACCGCTCGCCTACGACGACAACTACCTCACCTCGATCGCGCAGACCGTGGCGACCCTGGCGGCGCACGGCATCGTCAGCCTGCTCGACTTCCACCAGGACCTCTACAACGAGGCGTTCCAGGGCGAGGGCGCCCCGGCGTGGGCGGTGCAAACGGCCGGCCTGCCCAACCCGCAGCTGGGCTTCCCCGGCAACTACTTCCTCAACCCCGCCGAGGAGAACGCGTGGAGCGCCTTCTGGCGCGACGCCCCCGCGCCGGACGGGATCGGGCTGCAAGACCACTACGCGCGCGCGTGGGCGCACGTCGCGGGCTTCTTCCACGGCAACCCGGGCGTGTTCGGCTACGAAATCTTGAACGAGCCGTGGCCCGGCTTCATCTGGGAGGGCTGCTTCAACTTCGTGCTGGGCTGCCCGGTGCAGGACCACAAGCTGACCGTGTTCTATCGGAAGGTCGTGCCGGTGATTCGCACGGCCGACCCCACGACGCTGGTGTTCTACGAGCCGAACACGTTGTCCGACGAGGGCGTCCACACCGACGTCGGCGGCGTGACCGACCCCAGCACCGGCTTCTCGTTCCACGACTACTGCGCCATTGAGTCGGTGCTGCACAAGAACATCACCTGCCGCTTCGAGGACGGCCTGACGATCACGAACGCGAACCTGTATTCGTACTTCCACCACATCCCGGCGCTGCTGACCGAGTTCGGCGCCACCAACGACCTGAAGAACATCGCCGAGGTGATGCGCCACACCGACCGGCAGCGGATGGGCTGGCTGGAGTGGGCGTACACCGGCAACGACAAGACCAGCTCGTCGCCGACGGACCAGGCGCTGGTTTTCGACCCGAGCCAGCCGCCGACCGGCGCCAACGTGAACGCGGCCAAGCTGGCGGTGCTCGCCGCGCCGTACCCGCAGGTGGTGGCCGGCACCCCGCGGGAGTGGTCGTTCCGAGCGGGCGTCTTCCGGCTCTGCTACACGATCGAGCGGGCCGACCACGCGGGCAACTTCGCCCCCGGCGCCCAGACCTTCATCTCGGTGCCACCCGTCGAGTACCCCGGCGGCTATCAGGTGAGTGTGACTGGCGGACAGGTGGTTTCGGCGCCCAACGCGCCGGTGCTGGCCGTCGTGGCCAACCCGGGGGCCGCCAGGGTCGACGTGGCCGTGGCGCCGGCATGACGGCCCGATCAGCCTGACCCGCGCCGAGCGTTGCGCTAGCGCACCCGTCGGCGCCGAGCGCCACGCTGGCGCGCGGCTCGAGCCAGGCAGGGTAACCCCGCGACCGTCTCCTCAGATCGCCACGACGCGAACAAGCCCATCCAGTCCCGCGAAGTCATCACCGTTTCGCGTGTAAAGGTCCAACCGACTGGCATGCGCAGTGGCCGCGATGAGCAGATCGGCGAATCGGCTCCTGGGCTTCCTTCCCTCGCGGACCACCGCCGCAACGACGAGCCCGTAGCTGCGTGCCGCGGCCGCGTCGAACGGGATTGGTTCGAGAACCGATTCGACTTCCTGCAACCGAGCTTGACGTTTTGCCGCCTCCACTGCGTTCGGGGCCAGCTGTGGACCGGACGCCAATTCCGCCAGGGTGATTGCAGATATCGCGATCTCGTCGGGCAGCGCGGCCACTACCGCCGGGTCATGCCAGTCGACGACAACGGAGGTGTCGAGGAGGCCGGATGACACTCAGAGACCCTGGTCGATCAACCGGTCGAGGTCGGCGCGGAATTGACGATGGTCAATGCGCACGGCGGCCTCGGCCAGCGCCGCGACTTCATCACGCGAGATGAAAGAGCGACGACCGGCTTTGATCGGGCGCAACTCGGCCACCGGCTCACCGTTTCGGGTAACAACGAACGTCTCGCCGGCCGTGACCGCCTCGATCACCTTGGCGTTCTCATTTCGCAGTTCGCGCTGGGCGATGGTCCGAACCATTTCCCAAGTGTAGCAGGATGTGCTACAACGCGCTACGCAGCCAGATACCGCCGCAGCATCTCCACCGCGGCGGTGATGTTGGCGACCGGCACCCGTTCGTCGCGGGTGTGCGCCAGGTTGGGATCGCCCGGCCCGAAGTTGACGGCCGGGATGCCCAGCGCGGCGAACCGCGCCACGTCGGTCCAGCCGTACTTCGCGCGCACGCGCCCGCCCGCGGCCTCGACCAGGGCCTTGGCCGCGGGCTGGGACAGGCCGGGCAGCGCGCCCGCCGCGGAGTCGGTCATCTCGATCGCAACGTCCAGCCCGTCGAACACCTCGTGCACGTGCCGCAGCGCCGCCTGCACCGACCGGTCCGGGGCGAACCGGAAGTTGACCGTCACCGCGGCCGCGTCGGGGATCACGTTGCCGGCCACGCCGCCGTCGATGCGCACCGCCGACAGGCCCTCACGGTATTCGCAGCCGTCGATGTCGACGCTGCGCGCGCGGTAGGAGGCCAGCCGGTCCAGGACCGCGCCGAGCTTGTGAATTGCGTTGTCGCCCAACCAGGCTCGCGCCGAATGCGCGCGCGTTCCGGTAGCGCTGATCACCACGCGCAGCGTGCCCTGACAGCCGGCCTCGATGTAGCCGCCGGTTGGCTCGCCCAGGATCGCGACGTCGGCGGACAACCAGTCCGGCAGCTCGCGCTCGATGCGCCCCAAACCGTTTGCCGCCGCGTCGATTTCCTCGCAGTCGTAGAAGACCAGCGTCAGGTCGTGCACCGGCTCGGCGACGGTCGCGGCCAGGTGCAGGAAGACGGCGTCACCGGATTTCATGTCCGCGGTGCCGCAACCCCACAGGTCGCCGCCCTCCAAGCGACTCGGCAGGTTGTCCGCCACCGGCACGGTGTCGAGGTGCCCGGCGAGCAACACCCGCGACGGCCGGCCCCGCGAGGTGCGCGCCAGCACGGCGTCGCCGTTGCGGATGATCTCGAAGCCCGAGGTCTGGGCGCGCAGCGCGGCCTCCACCTCGTCGGCCAGGCGCGCCTCGTCCCGCGACTCGCTGGGGATGTCGACCAGCGCCGCGGTCAGTTCGACGGGGTCCCCGCGTAGGTCCAGCACGCCCCCAAGGGTAGTGGTTGGGCGCCGCACACCGGCAAAGTAACCTGGCCGCCGTGACTGGAGCTGCAGGCATTGGGTTGGCGACGCTGGCCTCCGACGGGTCGGTGCTCGACACGTGGTTTCCCGCACCGGAACTGACCGAATCGGGCACCGGCGCCACCTCGCGGCTCGCGTTGTCCGACGTCCCGCCGGAACTGGTCGGTCTGGTCGGCCGCGACGACGAGCGCGCCACCGAGACCATCGCCGTGCGCACGGTCATCGGTTCGCTGGACGACGTGGCCGCCGACGCCTACGACGCCTACCTGCGGCTGCATCTGCTGTCGCACCGGTTGGTGGCGCCGCACGGGCTGAACGCCGGCGGCTTGTTCGGGGTATTGACCAACGTCGTGTGGACTAATCGCGGTCCGTGCGCGATCGAGGGTTTCGAGGCCGTGCGCGCCCGGCTGCGCCGCCACGGGCCGGTGACGGTCTACGGCGTCGACAAGTTCCCGCGGATGGTCGACTACGTGCTGCCCACCGGCGTGCGCATCGCCGACGCCGACCGGGTGCGCCTGGGCGCACACCTGGCGCCCGGCACGACGGTGATGCACGAGGGCTTCGTCAACTACAACGCCGGCACCCTGGGCGCGTCCATGGTCGAGGGCCGCATCTCGGCCGGGGTCGTGGTGGGCGACGGGTCCGACGTCGGCGGCGGGGCGTCGATCATGGGCACGCTGTCCGGCGGTGGCACGCAAGTCATTTCGATCGGCAAGCGGTGCCTGCTCGGCGCCAACGCGGGCCTGGGCATCTCGCTGGGCGACGACTGCGTCGTCGAGGCCGGCCTGTACGTCACCGCCGGCACCAAGGTCACCACGCCCGACGGCAAGGCGGTCAAGGCCCGCGAGCTCTCCGGCGCCAACAACCTGTTGTTCCGGCGCAATTCGGTCACCGGGGCGGTCGAGGTGGTGGCCCGCGACGGTCAAGGCATCGCGCTCAACGAGGACCTGCACGCCAACTGAGTCAGCGGGGCAGGTCCTCCAGGCCCAGCGGCGTGCCGTTGGTTTCCGGCAGCAGGTAGGTGCAGACCAGGCCCACCGATGTCAGCGCGGCCAGCATGGCGCCGATCGCCCAGGCGCCGTACGTGGCGAGGAGCGTGCCGGCGAGCAGCGGCGGCAGGGCCCCGCCGATGACCCCGGCGAGGTTGAGGGCCAGCGCCGATCCGCTGTAGCGGTACCGCGTGGCGAACAGCTCCGGAATGAAGGCCGCGGTGGGTCCGGAGCCGATCGCCCCGCCGACGGCCATGCCGACGACCGCGACCACGTACATAGCCGGGTTGCGGGTGTTCAGCAGCGGCATCACCACGAACGCCCACGGCAACAGGAGGGACCAGCCCAGCAACATCAAGCGCCGGCGCCCGACCAGGTCGGACAGGGTGGCCGACGCCGCGACCGTCGCGATGCTGACGAGCCCGGTCAGCGCGCCCACCGACCAGATGAAGCCGCGGGTGTACCCGAGGTGCGAATTGGCGTAGATGAGCAGATAGGTGTGACCCAGGTAGCCGAAACCGAATCCACCCAGCAGGCTGCCGCCGGCCAGCAGGATCTCGCGGCGCTGCAGGCGCCAGAGTTCCCCGAGCGGCGCCTTGGGCACCAGGTCGCGGGCCTTCTCCTCGGCGAACACCGGGGTCTCGTCGATGTTGAGCCGCACATAGAGCGCGATCCCGATCAGCCCCGCGCTGAACAGGAACGGCAGCCGCCACCCCCACTGCATGAACGCGGCACTGTTTTCCCCGATGCTGAAGTTGACGCCCAAGAAGGTCAGGCTGGCCAGCACGGATGCGGTGCCGGCGCCGAGCAGGGTGAACATGCCGTAGCGGCCCCGCTTGCCGGCGGGCGCGTACTCGGCGCTCAGCAGCGCCGACCCCGCCCATTCGCCGCCGACGGCGAATCCCTGCAAGATCCGCAAGACGATCAGGATCAAGGGGGCGGCCGCACCGATGGCGGCCGTGCTGGGCACCAGCCCGACGCTGACGGTCGAGACGGCCATGATCAGCAGCGTGGCGATCAGCGTCTTCTTGCGGCCCAGCCGGTCGCCGAAGTAGCCGAACACGGCGGCGCCCAGCGGCCGGGACAGGAACGCCGTCGCGAACGTCGCCATCGAGGCGATGACGCCCAGCGTCGAACCGAGTCGCGGGAAGAACACCGTCGGGAACACCAGCGCCGCCGCGGTGCCGTAGATGAGGAAGTCGTAGTACTCGATCGCCGAGCCGACGAGGCAGGCCGCCGCCACCCGCCGCATGGGGGTGCGGGCGGGTGCGGCCGCAACCGTCGGCAGTTCCGTCACGACTACGACGGTAGGTGAAGGTTCGCCGTCTCGCTCGATGGAAAAGCTGGCAAAACGCTGCGTGTCGCCTAAGCGCGCCTGACCGCGACCGTGCGTGTTTGTACGGCGACACGCCGCAAAACGTGTACATCTACGCACGCTCGCGACCGGGGCCGGCGGCGGTCAGCCCTCGGCGAGCAACTGCTTCTTGAGCACCTTGCCCATGGCGTTGCGCGGCAGCGCCGCCACCAGGCGGACCTCCCGCGGCCGCTTGTGTATCGACAACTCCCGGGCGACGTGCTCGATCAGTTCGTCGGCCCGCAGCTCGGACGAGCCGACGACGTAGGCGACGATGCGCTGGCCCAGGTCCTCGTCGGGCAGCCCGACGACGGCGGCCTCCTGCACGCCGGGATGCCCCAGCAGCGAGGTCTCGATTTCACCCGCGCCGACGCGGTAACCGCCCGACTTGATCAGGTCGACCGACTCGCGCCCGACGATGCGGTGCATGCCGCCGCCGTCGACCACCGCGACGTCGCCGGTGCGGTAAAAGCCGTCCGGGGCGAACGCCTCGGCGGTGGCCTCGGGCCGATTCAGGTAGCCGTCGAACATCATCGGACCGCGAACCTGAAGGCGCCCAACGGTTTCCCCGTCCTGCGGCACCGGGTTGTCGTCGTCGTCGAGCAGCCGGGTTTCCACGCCGGCGACGGGCAGACCCACCCAGCCCGCGCGGCGCTCGCCGTCGGCCCGCGTCGATATGGTGATCAGCGACTCCGAGGCGCCGTAGCGTTCGATGGGCTGATGCCCGGTCAGCTCGGAGAGCCGGTCGAACACCGGCACCGGCAGCGGCGCGCTGCCGGACACCAGCAGCCGCGCCGGGCGCAGCGCCTCGGCCGCCGAGCCGTCGCCCACCACCCGCGACCACACGGTGGGGACCGCGAAAAACAGCGATCCGCCCCATTCCGAGCACGCCTGCGCGTAGCCGGCCGGTGTCGGTCTTCCGGTGTGCACGAAGCGATTTCCGATCCGGAGCGACCCGAGCAGTCCGAGCACCAGCCCGTGCACGTGGAACAGCGGCAGGCCGTGCACCAGGACGTCGTCGGCGGTCCACTGCCAGGCCTCCGCCAGCGCGTCGAGGTCGGCGGCGACCGCGCGCCGGCTCAGCTGCACGCCCTTGGGCAGCCCCGTGGTGCCCGACGTGTAGATGATCATCGCGGTCGCGTCCGGCGAGGGCTCGGGGTAGCGGTGCCAGGAGCGGGCGTGCAGGCGAACCGGGATGTGCGGCAACCCGTCGCGGTCTTCCGGCTCGGGGCCCAGCCAGGCTTCCGCGCCGGAGTCGGTGAGCATGTGCCGGCGCTCGGCCACGCCCACATCGGACGGCACGGGCACGAAGGGCACGCCGGCGATCAGGCAGCCGGTGACCGCCAGGACGGTGGCCGCGCTCGGCGTGGCCAGGACCGCGACCCGGTTCGCGCCGGCGACCCGCTCAGCGACCGACGTTGCGGCACCGACCAAGTCGCTGCGGCTGAGCGTGGCGCCGTCGATCCGCACCGCGTCGGCGATGTCGGTGGTGGTAACGGCCGAGGGGTTGAGCGACGCGAGCAGCACGCCTGCAGGCTACCCGGCCTGCTCGTCCCAGATCTTGATCAGGGTGGACAGGATCTCCTCGCCGCGGCCCAGCCCGGCGAGATGACTTTCGCCGGGCAGCACGAAGAGTTCGGCGTCGGGCAGCAGGGACACCACGTGCTCGCCGTGGGCGAACGGAACGATGTGGTCGCTGTCGCCGTGCCACCAGCGGACCGGGACTTTGACCTCGTCGAGCCGGAAACCCCAGTCCCGGGTGAACAGGATGACGTCGTTGAAGGGGGCCGCCAGCTGCTTGCGGCTGCCGTTGAGCAGGTCGTCGAGGAACATGGCCCCGAACTCGGGGCGAGTGAGCAGGCGCCGGTCGCCCTCGGGCGATATCGCGGCGTACAGGTACAGCGCCGGGTTGGCGACCGGACGGATCATCCGGACCACCAGGCTCGCGCCGATCCGCAGCGGGTCGCCCCCGAGCCGCAGCAGCGGCGCCATCCGCTTGCCCAGGTTCATCAGGCCGCTGGTGATCCCCTCGTCGCCGAGGAATGGCGCGACGCCGCCGAGCACGCCGGCCGCCACCACGCGGTCGGACAGCACCGCGGCCGACGCGAGGGCGTACGGGCCGCCGCCGGACAGGCCGATGACCGCCATCTTGTCGATGCCCAGGGTGTCCGCGATGGTCCGCAGGTCGTCGCCGAACGCCCGGATGTTCTTGTACCGATGGGGTGTCGACGACCCGATGCCCGGCCGGTCGATGCCGATCAGGCGGATGTTGTGCTGTTCGGCGTAGACGCGGGCCTCGATCGGGATCTGCCGGCGGGCGCCGGGAGTTCCGTGGAACCAGAAGAACGCGCGACCCCAGGGGGCGCCGAACTCGGCGAAGCCGATTTGGCGATCCTCGCCGACAGCGATGTTGCCTTCGAGCTTGGGGCGGGCGATCTGGATGACCATGCCCAGCAGCTTCGCATGTGACGAGCCGTTTACCAAAGGCTCACAGGGCGCTCGACAGGGACCGCAGCGCCGAGGCCACGAAGTCCGGGGCGTCGCACATCGGAAAGTGGTTGCCGCGGCGCACCTTCAGTTGGTGCGCGTTGGGGAACAACGCCTTCCACCGCGGCTGAAACCGCAGCGGATCGTTGAATTGGCCGAAGACGGTCAGCAGCGGCCGGTCGGCCAGGCTGCCGCGCAACGCCGCGTCGACCTCGGCGTAGAGGGCCCGCGCGCGGCGGGCGTCGCGGAAGTAGGCGTGCCAGGCCCGGCGCGCGGGGGCGTCGATGCCCGCCCGGAAGACCGCGCGGTCGGCGCGGCCGAAGTGCCGGCCCACGCCGAAGCTCGTCGAGGTGATGCGGGCCAGGATGTTGGTCGCCACATCGATTTCGCGGACCGGGCCGCTGCCCATCAGGGCGAGCATGCCCTTGAACGCCGGGCCCGTCGGCCGCCAGGCGAAGCAGTTGACCGCGGCCAGCGCGGCGATGCGGTCGGGGCGGCGGGCCGCGGCCAGGAATCCGGCCGGACCGCCCAGGTCGTGCGCGACCAGCGTGACGTCGCGCAGCTGCAGCGCGTCGATCACCGCCGTCACCGTGCCGCCGGCCTGGGCGAGCGTCGGGGCCGGCACGCGGTCGCTGAGCCCACTGCCGGGGGCATCGACGGTGACGCAGCGAAAATCGTTTTGCAGCCGCAGCATTACGTCGCGCCAGACGAAGCTCCAGCTGCCGACGTGAACGAACAGCAGCGTCGGGCCCTGGCCCGCGTCGGTGACCGCGACGCGACCCGCCGGCCGATCCAGCGCGTAGCTTTCCCAGGGCCACGCCGAGGACGGCAGCCAGGCCGGACGGTCCAGTGTGGCAAGCGTTTTCATGACGAAATCCCCTCGTTGGTGATGCGCAGGAACAGGTACTGCCGGATGCCGAACAAGGCGAACGCCAACCGGTTGACGGCGCCGAAGGCCTGTTTCACAACGGGTTTCGCGTCCTGGGCGCCGACGAACCGTGGCTGCGCCGCGTGGTAGCTCGCGCCGCCCACCTGCACGACGCAACCGCCGGCGGCCCGGACGTTGCGGGCCCAATCGGAGACGTTGCCGAACGACAGCGGGATCACGATGGTGTCGCCGGAAACGCCGGCCCCCGTTGGGGTCACGTATCGCTTGCCGGATTTGCGGCCGACATGATGGACCCGGGCGATCAGCGGCATGAAACGTCGTCCGGCGAGCAGGCCGACGAGCGGGTTGAGCAGTCTGGACGACGGCCCCAGCAGCAGCCTGACGGTCAGCGACGGGCCCACCGGGACGAACCGCGGTTGTGTAGTCATGGCCCTAAAGGACGACGCGGCGGGCGGAAACGTGACGCCTACCGGTTACCGCCGAGTTCGGCGCGCAGCGGCTCCAGCGTCGAAGGACGCACCAGGACATGGATTTTGGTGATCCGGTCGTCGCGGATCGTCAACGCCAGCAGGCCGGCCAGGCGGCGGTTGACGAACGCCAGCACCGCGGGCTGGCCGCAGACCGGCTGCGCCACCAGCACCGTGCCGGGTCCGCTCCAGTGGCGCAGGATGTTTCGGCCGACCCGGTCGGCGCCGTGCACGACGAGGCCACTGCGGGCGTCGATTTCACCGGACGCATCGCGGTCCAGCACGCCGAGCAGCGCGCCGAGGTCTCCCGTGGAGCACGCCTCGATGAACGCCCGCGTGACCTGCTGGTGCTCGGCCGGTTCCACACCGCCGGAGCCCACCCGGGATTCGCCGATCTTGCGCCGGGCGCGATGCGCCAGCTGCCGGCAGGCGGGCGCGCGGCTGCCGACCGTCGCGGCGATCGAGTCGTAGGGCAGCTGGAAGACGTCGTGCAGCACGAACACCACCCGCTCGGCGGGGGTGAGGCGCTCGAGGACGACCAGCAGCGCCAGCCGGACCTCGTCGTCCAGCGTGACCCGGTCGGCTGGATCCAGCGCCGACGACGGGTGGTCGCGGTAGCCGTTTTCGGCCGTGTCCTGCGGGCGCTCCCGGCGCGACGACGCCGCCTTCATGTGGTCCAGGCACAGCCGGCTGGTCACCACGATCAGCCAGCCGCGCTCGTCGTTGATGGCCCCGAGCGGGGCCTGCAGCAGCCGAAAGAAGGCCTCCTGCACCACGTCTTCGGCCGCGCCGACGTCGCCCAGCATGCGGAACGCGAGGTCGACGAGGTAGGCGCGGTGGGCCCGCCACGCTCCGCTCACCTGGTCGTGCTGGGCATCCATGAAGTTCAGGACGAGACAGCCGGGCCGAATGTGACATCGCGTCACGTTTCCGCCCGCCGCGTCGTCCCTAGAAGTCATGAACCGCATCCCCACCCACACCGTCGACGACGCGCCGCAGGCCAGCCGTCGCCTGCTCGCCAACGTCATCCAGTTCTCCCCGACTGGCCGGCCGCTGAACCTGCACGGGCAGATGGCGCACTCCCCCGCCGTGCTCGTCGCCTACACGTCGCTGCGCGCGGCGACCGCCGAGCACGGCACCGTCGGCCCCCGGATGTCCGCCGCGCTCATGCTCGCGGCGGGCGGCGCCGTCGGCAACGACTACGTCGTCGCCATCACCGGCCGGCTGGCCATGCTCGCCGGGTGGACCGACGAGCAGGTCGCGGCGCTGCGCACCGGGACCCCGACCGGCGACGGCAAGGTCGACGCGATCGCCGGGCTGATCCGGGAGGCGACGGCCGACTCCGGCAAGGCGACCGATGCCGCGTGGCGCCGCGCCCTGGACGCCGGCTGGAACGACGAACAACTGACGGAGGCCTTCGCGTATCTGGGACTCACCGTGTTCACCGCGTACTTCCTCAACTACGCCCAAACCGAGCTCGATGTGCCGCTCGCCGCGCTATGACCCGATCGGGCGCTCCCCGATGACGCGTTCGGCCCGCAGGGCGGCCAGCTCGTCGGCGGAAAGGCCCAGCCCGCGCAGGATCTCGTCGTTGTGCTGGCCCAGCGTCGGCGCGGCGCCGCGGTGGTGGCGCGCCGGCCCGGGGGCGATGCGAAACGGCCAGCCGGGGTAGCGGTGCGATCCCGTGACGGGGTGCACGAATTCCTCGTAGAACCCGCGCGCGTCGAGCACAGGGATGTCGTACATCTTCTCACCGGTGATCACTTGCTCGGCCGGGATTCCCTGCGCCCGAAGGGATTCGACGATCACCTCCGGCGTCTGGGTGCGGGTCCACGCGGCGACCACGTCGTCGAAGGCGTCGTGGTCGACGTCCGGGTCGCCGGGCAGCGACAGCGCCACCCACACGTCGTCGGCCTTCGTCGGGTACACGCCCTGCAGGTAGCCGCGCCGGCGGTTGCCTTCCCGTTGCTGCACGACGCCGTTCATCGAGTACTCGATCACCGGCTCGGCGGTCACGGCGGCGGCGACCTCGATCTGGGCGACCTCGATCAGCTGGCCCTCCCCCGTCCTGCGCCTATGCTCGAGCGCGGCCAGCAGCGCGACCCCGGCGTGCACGCCGACGACGGGATCGGCGGGCCCCTGCGGGTTGCACGGCGGCCCGTCCGGGTACCCGGTGACGGCCGACATCCCCCCGGTCTGCTCGAAGTTCAACGCCCACCCCACGTAATTGCGCCAGGGGCCCTGCAGGCCGAAACCCGGCATCCGGACCATGATCACGTCGGGCTTCAGCGCTACCAGCGACTCGTAGTCCAGGCCGAACTGCTCCACCACTCGCGGTGAAAAGTTCTCCACGACAACGTCGGCCTGCGCGGCCAGCCGCCGGACGATTTCCAGGCCGCGCCGCGAGGTCAGGTCCAGCGTGAGGTCTTTCTTGTTGAGGTTGGTGGCCTGCCACAGGCCGCTCCGCTCGTACCAGTCGTCACCCTCGAAGGGAAACGCGCCGGAGTAGCGAAAGCCGTCGGGCCGCTGGATCGACTCGACCTTGATGATATCGGCGCCGAACGCGCCCAGGTAGCAGGTCAGATACGCGCCCGCCCAGAAGGTGCTCAGGTCGAGGACTTTGAGTCCCGCGAATGGGGGGGCGCCCGACGCCCGAACCGGCGCCGTATCACGCTGTGCTGCACGTCCTTTGGTCATCCGGAACGGCGCGCCGGGGCGTTGAAATCCCCCACCCTCGACGAAGAACTCGCGCTTGGCGTATTGCGGACAGTCCAGCACGGTGGCGCCGTCGTTGACCGGGGTGGCCGGAATGCGCATCGCCTGGGCGAGTTCGACGATTTCGGCGACGGTTTGCTCGGCGAGCAATGGCTCTGCGCGGTCATAGAATTCGGCGCGTTCGGGGCCGCCCAGCATGATCGGGATCTGCTGCTCGCCGAACTCGGGCAGGCCCAGCATCGCGCACACGTCCAGCCAGTGCTGGCCGGTCAGGCAGTTGATTCCCACCCAGCCGTCGGCGGCGCGGACCACGCCCAGCATGGGAGCCCCCCGAGCGTTGGCGGGCAGGCCCAGGCCGAGCATCTTCTGCGCCATCAGCATGGGATACGGCAGCGTCGAGAGCAACGATTCGAATTCCGAAACGTCCACCTGCACAACCTCATCGGATGCGCAACGCAGCGCGGTCAACGCGCCCAACGCGCCGTAGGCACCCGCGACGTATTCGGCGATCCGCGCGCCGACCTGCACCGGCGGGCGGTCGGGATCGCGGGCGCTGACCCAGCCCGAGGCCGCCTGCAGCGTCAGCGACGTGGCCGGCCGGTCCCGCCACGGCCCGGACTGCCCGAAGGCGGATATGCGGAGCAGCACCAGGCCGTCGAGACCGAGGCCCAACGCTTCCAGCTCCCCCGCGCCGAGGTTCTCCAGGAGCAAGTCCGCCTGCGCGATCAGGTCAGTGGCGTCCTCCAGCGCCACAATTCGCTTGCCGGCGTTGAGGTACTCGAACAACCCACCGCCGCCCCAGTGGCGCAGCGGATCTCCGCCCGGCGGCTCGACCTTGGTGACGTCGGCGCCGAGGTCGACGAGGAGCTTTGCCGCGTAAGGCCCGGAGATCTCCCTGGTGATTTCGACGACGGACAGCCCCGCGAGGGGTCCGTTCACGCGGGAACACCGATGGCCATCGCCTCCATGTACTGGTGCAGCCCGCCGATGCCGCCGCCCTCGCGGCCCAGCCCGCTGAGCTTGAACCCGCCGAATGGCGCGCCGCCGGGACCGCACCCGTTGACCGCCACCTGCCCGGTGCGGATGCGCCGCGCGACGCCGACGGCGCGGTCGACGTCGCCGCCCCACACCGCCCCGGAAAGTCCGTACTGAGAGTTGTTCGCGATCGCGACCGCGTCGTCGTCGTCGCGGTAGCGCAGCACCGTCAACACCGGCCCGAACACCTCCTCCTGGGCGATGGTGGAATCCGGGTCGACGCCGGTGAGAATCGTTGGCTCGAAATAGAATCCGACGTCCAGGCCGGCCGGTCGGCCACCGCCGGTCGCCAGCCGGGCCCCGTCGTCGACCGCCCCGTCGACGTGCGCCTGGACCCGGTCCCGCTGCGCCGCGCTGATCAGCGGCCCCATCTGCACGTCGGGGTCGCCGGGATCGCCGACCTTGACCTCGCGGGCCAGCGCCACCAGCCGGTCGACCACGTCGTCGTGCAGCGAATCGGGCAGCAGCATCCGGCTGTGCAGGATGCAGGCCTGCCCGGCGTGCAGCGAGCACGAGTCGAACAGCATCTGCCGCAACATCTCCTCGGTGACCTTGGTGTCGTCCAGCACGATGCTGGCGGACTTGCCGCCCAGTTCCAGCAGGATCCGCTTCATGGTGTCGCCGGCGGCGGACATGACTTGGCGCCCGACCACCGAACTGCCGGTGAAGCTCACCATGTCGACGCGCGGGTCGGTGGTGAGCAGCCGCGCGGCCTCGACGCCCGACGGCGTGACGACGTTGACCACGCCGGGCGGGATGTCGGTCTCCTCGTCGATGATCCGCGCGAGCGCGAGGCCCGCGAGCGGGGTCAGCGGCGAGGGTTTGAGCACGACGGTATTGCCCGCGGCCAGCGCGTGGTTGAGCTTCATGACGTTGAGGCAATGCGGGAAGTTCCACGGCGTCAGGACGGATACGACGCCCAGCGGTTGGTAGCGCAGTAGCGTGGTGCCGGCGCTCATGCCTTTCACCGCTTCCTCGCCCAGCTGCGCGGCGAGCTGGGCCGCGTGCATCGACATGTAGGCGGCGCCGTCGATCTGCATCATGCGTTCGTTGGCGACGCAGCCCCACTCCGCCTGCGACAGCGCGAAGAATTCGTCGGCGTGCTTCAGCAGCGCCGTGCCGAGCTGATTGAGGCAGCCGGCCCGCTCCTCCGGGCCCATGCGGCCCCACGGCCCGCTGTCGAAGGCCCGGCGCGCGGCGTCGATCGCCGCGCCGACCTGGGCGATGCTGGCGTCGGGGGCGGTGCCGATCGATCGTTCGGTGGCCGGATTGATGTCGTCGTAGCGACCGCCCTCCGCATCGACCCAGCCGCCGTCGATGTAGAGCTGGTAGGTGTCGACAAGAGATCCCGGAGTTTGTAGCTCGGTCATGCGCTTCCTCACCCGAACGTCGGTCATCTAGAGAGCCAGTGTTCACCCGCGGCCGCCCGGCGTCAATCACCAATTGAACGAATTCCGCTCTATTTCACGGCGTTGGCGGCGCATTGACAGACAGGGCCGGACCGGAGTAGACACAACGGCGCAAGACACATTGGCGTGATGTGTCGGATCGCCTGCCGAGGGAGGCCCGCCGTGCGGACCGCTTTTCCACTGCATTCCCCCGACTTCTATGCGGGCCATCCGTACCCGGCGTACCGGGAGTTGCGCGCGACGTCGCCGGTGTGCTGGAACGACGTGACGAACTTCTGGGCGCTGCTGAAGTACGAGGACATCCGCTTCGTGTCGAGCAACCCCGCGCTGTTCTCGTCCACCGGCGGCATCACCATCCCCGATCCCGCACAGCCGAGCCCGGTCCAGCCGGGCAGCCTCATCTTCACCGACCCGCCGCGGCACCGGCAGATGCGCAAGCTGATCAACTCCGGATTCACGCGGCGGCGGGTGGCCGTCCTCGAGCCGAAGATCCGCGAGATCGTGCGGGGCATCCTCGACGGCATCCAACCCGATTCCGTGCACGAATTCGCCGAAGAGATCGCAGCGCCGCTGCCCACCCGGATGATCGCCGAGCTGATCGGCGCCCCGCCCGACGACTGGGAGCAGTTCCGGGCCTGGTCGGACGCCGCCACCGGAACCGCCGACCCGGAGATCGAACTCGATCCCTTCGTGGCCATCGGGCAGCTCTTCGAATACTTCCAGAAGCTGATCGCCCAGCGGCGCGTCGAGGCGCGCGACGACCTGCTGTCGGTGCTGGCGGGCGCCGAGATCGACGGGGTCCGCCTCACCGACGAAGACCTGCTCAACTTCGCGTTCCTGCTGTTGGTGGCCGGCAACGAAACCACCCGCAATCTCATCGCTTTGGGCACCCTGGCCTTGATCGCCCACCCCGACCAGTGCCGGCTGCTGGCCGAGGACCGCACGCTGATCCCGGGCGCCGTCGAGGAGATGCTGCGCTGGAACAGCCCGGTGGTGCACATGGCGCGCACCGCGACGGCCGACGTCGAGATCCGGGGGCAGCCGATCGCCGAAGGCGACACGGTGGTGATGCTGTACGGGTCGGCCAACCGCGACGAGGACATCTTCGGCCCCGACTCCGAGGAGTTCAAGGTGACCCGCCACCCGAATCCGCACATCGCGTTCGGCTGCGGTGAACACTCTTGTGTCGGTGCGCAATTGGCCCGCCTGGAGGCGTCCGTGATGTTCGACGAGCTGCTGGGGCGCTTCCCCAGGCTGGAGCTGGTCGGCGAGGTGGACCGGATGCGCGCCACCATGGTGCCCGGCGTGAAGCGGATGCCGGTGCGGCTCGGGAAGGCTAAGTGATGGAACTCGACTACACGCCCGAGCAACAGCGGCTGCGCGCCGAGATCCGTGCCGCGCTGGAGAAGGTGATGACGCCCGAACGCAGCATGGCGCTCAGCGATCGCATGGAGGGCGGTCCCGAGGTGCGGGAGTGTGTGCGCGCCCTGGCCGCGGCCAAGCTGCTGGGTGTCGGCTGGCCCAAAGAGTATGGCGGACGGGGCTTCTCGGAGATCGAGCAATTCATCTTCGCTCAGGAGGCGCAGCGGGTCAGCGCACCGATCCCGCTGGTGACGCTCAATACGGTCGGCCCCACGCTGATGCAGTGCGGCACCGAGGAGCAGAAGCGGAAATTCCTGCCGGCCATCCTCGACGGCAGCGTGGAGTTCGCGATCGGCTACTCCGAGCCCGGGGCGGGCAGCGACCTGGCGTCGCTGCGCACCACCGCGGTCCGCGACGGCGCGGATTACGTGATCAACGGCCAGAAGATGTTCACCAGCGGCGCCGCCTACGCCGACTACATCTGGCTGGCCGCGCGCACCGACCCGAACGTCAAGAAACACAAGGGCATTTCGATCTTCATCGTGCCCACCTCGTCGCCCGGGTTCTCCTGGCAGCCGCTGCACACGATGCCGGGCATTTCCACCTTTTACACGTTCTACGACGACGTCCGGGTGCCGGCCAGCGCCATCGTGGCCGGCGAAAACCAGGGCTGGCAGCTGATCACCACCCAGCTGAACTTCGAACGCGCCGCCCTGGGCAACCTGGGCGCCCTCGAGCCGCTGTTCGAGAAGACCCTGGACTGGGCCTCCACCACCGAGCTCGACGGCGGCCGCGTCATCGACCAGCCCTGGGTGCGCCTCGCGCTGGCCAGGGTCGAGGCGCAGGTCGCCGCGTACAAACTCGTCAACACGCGCGTCAACGCGGCGATGACCAAAGGCGTGCTCAACATGGGAGAAGCTTCGGCCGCAAAGGTTTTCGGCACCGAGCTCACCCAGCAGGTCGCCCGCCAGCTGCTGGAGGTGCTCGACGGCAACGGCGTGCGCCGCGGCGACGACGCACCGTTGCGCGGCGCCCTGGAAACCGCGTATCGCTGGGCGGTCATCAACACGTTCGGCGGTGGCGCCAACGAGATTCAGCGTGACATCATCGCCATGGCCGGGTTGGGGATGCCGAGGGCGCCCCGCGACCTACGCCCCCAGCAAACAGGAGGAACATGACCGACCAAGATTCCGAGGTACTTGCGAAGCTGCGGGCGCTCGTGGGCCAGCCCACCGGCGGCACCGGACTGCCCACCGTGGCACCGGATCCGGTCAACCAGCCGATGATCCGGCACTGGGCCCACGCGCTCGACGACATGAACCCCGTCTACCTCGATCCCGAGTTCGCGGCGTCGTCGCGGTTCGGCGGCATCGTGTCGCCGCCGGTCATGCTGCAAACCTGGACGATGCCGTCGCCGAAGCTGGAGGGAATCCGGGAGCGGGGCGGCGCCCCCGTCGAGATCCTCAGCAACCCAACGGCATTCCTGGATGAGGCCGGGTACAGCAGCACTGTGGCGACCAACTCGGAGTTCGAGATCGAACGGTATCCGCGGCTGGGTGACGTCATCAGCGCCACGTCGGTGTTCGAGGACGTCTCCGACGAGAAGAAGACGGCGCTGGGCACCGGCTTCTTTTTGACCTGGCTGATCACCTACACCGATCAGGCCGGCGAGGTGCTGGGGCGACAGCGATTCCGCGTGCTGCGATTCAGGCCGGCCGCCTGATGGCCCCCCGGCTGGCGCCGGCGATCAGCCCGGACACCGAGTTCTTCTGGAACGGCTTGCGCGAGCACAAGCTGCTGATCCAGCGCTGCGGCGGCTGCGGGGCGCTGCGCCACCCGCCGCGCCCGATGTGCCCGAACTGCCGGTCCCTGGACTGGGAGGCGATCGAATCCGCGGGCCGCGGCACCGTTTACAGCTACGTGATGCCGCACGAACCCCGGTTCCCGTTCTTCGAGTACCCCTACATCGTGGCGCTGGTGCAGCTCGACGAGGGGGTGCGGGTGGTGTCGAACCTGTGTGGCATCGACCCCGCCGACGTGACGGTCGGGATGCCGGTGGAGGTGTACTACCAGGCCTTCGATGACGACCTGGTGCTGCACCAGTTCCGGCCCGTCCGGTAGGTGGCGCGATGGATTTCACGTTCACCGAAGAGCAGGAGACGGTCGCCAAGCTCGCCCGCGAGATCTTCGAGCGCCGGGCCACCCCCGAACGGCTGACCGAGCTGGAGGCCGGCGACACCCGTTACGACGCCGCGCTGTGGCGCGAGCTGGCGGCCGCCGACCTGTTGGGCACCGCGCTGCCCGAGGCGGTCGGCGGTAACGGCGGCGGCTTCCTGGAGCTGGCGGTGCTCCTGGCCGAGGTGGGCAGGAGCGTCGCCCCGGTGCCCGCCTACGCGACGCTGGTGCTCGGCGCCGATCCGATCGCCCGGCACGGGTCCCCCGAACAACGGCAACGGTTCCTGCCCGGCGTCGTCGCCGGAACCCGCATCCTGAGCGCGGGCCTGCAGGAGCCCGGCCGATCCGACCCGGCCAGCCCGTCCACCAAAGCCTCTCGGGACGGGGACAATTGGCGACTGGACGGGGTCAAGGAGCTGGTGCCGGCCGCGCAACTGGCCGACACCATCCTGATCCCGGCCTCGACGGACGACGGCGAGGCCGGCCTGTTCCTGGTGCGCACCGACGCCCGTGGCGTCGAGATCCGGCCGGTCACGACCACCAACCGCGAACCGCACGCGGACGTATTCCTCGACGGCGCAACGGTTTCCGCCCACGACCGGCTCGACGGCCCGATCCAATCGCTGCACACCCGGGCTCTGGTCGGCCTGTGCGCGATCCAGCTCGGCGTCGCCGATCGGGCCCTGCGCATCGCGGCCGACTACACCAGCGGCCGTGAGCAATTCGGTAGACCCATCGGCAGCTTCCAGGCGGTGCAGCAGCGGATGGCCGACGCCTTCATCGACGTCGAGGCGATCCGATGGACCACCTGGCATGCGGCCTGGCTGATCGCGCGGGAACGTCCCGCGGAAGAGGCCGAAAGGGCGGCCCGCATCGCGAAGTTCTGGGCCGCCGACGCCGGCGCCCGGGTCGCCGCCACCACCCAACACGTCCACGGCGGCATCGGGATCGACGTCACCTATCCCCTGCACCGCTACTTCCTGTGGGCCAAGCACAACGAGCTCACGCTCGGCCCCGCCACTGCGCAGCTGGCCAGTATCGGCAGCACCTATCCGGAAGGAAACCGATGACCAGCCGCACCACCCTCAAATGGGCCGACATCAATGTCGGCGACGAGGCGACCCCGCTCGAAATCCCCATCACCACAACGATGATCGTCGCCGGCGCCATCGCGTCGCGCGATTTCATGCCGGTGCACCACGACCGCGACTTCGCCAACAAGCAGGGCTCGCCGAACCTGTTCATGAACATCCTCACCACCAACGGGTACTGCGTGCGCTTCCTGACCGACTGGGCCGGGCCCGAGGCGATGGTGAAAAACCTGTCGATCCGCCTCGGCGTCCCGTGCTTCCCCGACGACCCGCTGCGCTTCACCGGCGCCGTGACGTCCAAAACCGAGGGCTCCGACGGCGAGAACTTCGTCGAAGTAACCTTCAAGGGCTCCAACAGCCTCGGCGACCACGTCTCCGGCACCGCGGTGCTCAGCCTGCTGGACGGGGCCCGCGCATGAGCCCCTCGCTGCCCGGCAGCTGCGCCATCGTCGGCATCGGCCAGACCGAGTTCTCCAAGGAGTCCGGGCGCAGCGAGCTCCAATTGGCCTGCGAGGCGGTCAGTGCCGCGCTCGACGACGCCGGCCTGACGCCCGCCGACGTCGACGGCATGGTCACCTTCACCATGGACTCCAGCGACGAGATCGACATCGCCCGCAACGTGGGCATCGGTGACCTGAGCTTCTTCTCCCGCGTCCATCACGGCGGCGGCGCGGCGGCCGGCACCGTGGTGCACGCGGCGATGGCCGTCGCGACGGGCGTAGCCGACGTGGTGGTGTGCTGGCGCGCGTTCAACGAACGCTCCGGCTTCCGGTTCGGCGGCAGCGGACGCGACATGACCGCGACCCCGCTGTTCATGGCGCATTACGCCCCGTTCGGGTTGCTCACCCCCGCGGCCTGGGTCGCGATGCACGCCCAGCGCTACATGTCCACGTATGGGGTGACCAACGAGGACTTCGGCCGCATCGCCGTCGTCGACCGCGCGCACGCGGCCACCAACCCCGATGCCTGGTTCTACCAGCGCCCCATCACGCTCGAGGACCACCAGAATTCACGGTGGATCGTCGAACCCGTGCTGCGCCTGCTGGATTGCTGCCAGGAGAGCGACGGCGGGGTCGCCCTGGTGGTGACCAGCGCCGAACGCGCCCGCGACCTTCGCCAGCCGCCGGCCATCATCACCGCGGCCGCCCAGGGCGCCGCCGCCAACGGCGAGATGATGACGAGCTACTACCGCGACGACATCACCGGGCTTCCGGAGATGGGGGTCGTCGCCGACCGGCTGTGGCGTGACTCGGGCCTCAAGCCCCAGGACATCCAAACCGCCTTCATCTACGACCATTTCACGCCGTTCGTGTTCACGCAGCTCGAGGAGCTCGGCTTCTGCGGGCGCGGCGAGGCCAAGGACTTCGCGACCGTCGAACGCCTGTCGCTGGGTGGGGAATTCCCGATCAACACCAACGGCGGGCTGCTCGGCGAGGCCTACATCCACGGCATGAACGGCATCGCCGAGGGCGTGCGCCAGGTGCGCGGCACCTCGCACAACCAGGTCGAGGGCGTCCAGCACGTGCTCGTCACGTCGGGGACCGGCGTGCCCACCAGCGGGCTGATCCTCGGGCCGGCGGATTAAAGGGGGGAAGCTCATGCCCAAGCTCGCGGTGTTGACCGCACCGGGGGGCGCGGTCGAGCTGGCCGAATTCCCGCTCACGGCGCCCGCCCCGGGGACCGTGGCGCTCAAGCTGCGGCACACCAACTTTCCGTTCGGCCGGCTGATGCCCAAACCGTTCCGCCCGCACGACGTCAACGAAGCCTTCGCCGCGGCCGATGCCGGGCTGGTGCCGAGGGGGGCGTTGGTGCCGTGACGACGCAGGCGGCGCAGACCACCGACACGCGCGAACTCATCGTCGAGTCGGCGTTCATGTGTTTCGGCAGACAGGGATTGGACAAGGCGACCATCGTCGACATCGCCAAGCAGGCTGGCGTTTCACGCAGCACCGTTTACGAGTACTTCAGCGACAAGGGCGCGATCGTCGAGGCGTGCGCCGAACACGCGTCCGAACGCTTCTACCGCGAGATGTCCAGGGCGATGGACCAGGGCAGCTCGCTGGAGGACAAGCTGAGCCGCGCGGCGGTGTTCGTCACCCAGGCGCGGCGGGTGATCGCCACCGAGAAGTACTTCGACGAGGACGCGATCAGCCTGCTGCTGACCAAGGACGCCGCGGTGCTGCTGCGCGAGTGCGTCGACTTCTTCGCGCCGTATCTGTCCGCAGCCAGGCTCACCGGAGAGGTCCGCAAGGACCTCGACGTCGAGGCCGCCGGAGAATGGTTCGCGCGCATACTCTTTTCACTCTTCAGCACGCCCTCGTCGACGCTGAACATGGACGACCCCGAGGTGGCGGCGGAGTTCGTGCGCGCACACGTGGTGCGGGGATTCGCGGGCGATCGCCCGCGGCCCCGTCGCGGTTAGCATTCGCGGTCGAGTGTGCATCGTGGGCGTTCAGTGTGCGCCCAGGGCGAGATTTGGGCGATTTTCACGCCCTCGATGCACACCCAAGTAAGTCAGCGCACACTCACCGGCGCTGTTGCGGCCAAACGGTTTCGGCGGCATGAACCGGACGGCCGTGGCCGGGCAGCAGGTGCGCGACCGGTAGCTCCTCGAGGCGCGCGCGGGTGGCGGCGGCACTCGACGCGTCTACGATTTCCGGTGTGTGCCAAGCCTTGCCGCGGACGGTCAGCACGGCATCCCCCGACAGCAGCGTCCGGGTGGCCGGATTCCACAACGCGATGCTGTCGTCGGTGTGACCGTTGGCATTGATCACGGTCCACTCCGGAGCGCCGGGCAGCGGCTGGCCGTCGCAGAGTCCGCCGGCGGGTGACGGGCCCCTCCAGCGCATGCCGAGCGGGGTGCCATAGCCCGCCACCCGGGCGCCGCCGAGCAGCCCGGCCACGCCGGCCCGGTCAAGCGGCTGGTCGATCATGGTGGGCCAGATGGTCGCGGCCTTCGCCGGCGTCGGGGTGCGCGGTTTCACCCCGTCGAGATACGTGAGAGTCGCCTCGGGCAACCAGATCGGCGCGCGGTGGCGCGCGGCCAACTCCACCGCGCCGGCGACGTGGTCGCTGTGTCCATGCGTCGCCACGACCGCCCGCAGGGTTCCACCGCGAGCCAGCACGGCCGCGAGATCGCCGGCGACCCGCGGCAGCCCGGCGTCGACGACCACCACGCCCTCGTCGCCCCTCAGCACGTAACAGTTGAAGATCCAGCGCGACACCCGCGTGATGCCGAGGTCGGGCATCTCGTCGACAACCAGGCTCATAGCGCAGAGGCTACGCCCGGCGACGCGCTCGGGTGCGCATCGTCGGCTTTGCGTGTGAACCCGGGGCGGCGGTTGTGCGATCTTGGCGCCCAGGGTTCACACCCGGAGCCCAGAGCTCACACTCAATCCGCCAGCGCGCGCAGGAAGAACGCCAGGTTGGCCGGGCGCTCGGCGAGCCGCCGCATGAAGTACCCGTACCACTGGGTGCCGAACGGAACGTACACCCGCACTCGGTTGCCCGCCCCGGTCAACCGTCGCTGTTCGCCGTCGCGGATGCCGTACAGCATCTGGTATTCGAAATCCCCGGCGCCACGGCCCAATTCCCCGGCGATGGCGGGAACCGCGGCGATGATCGCCGGGTCGTGCGACGCCACCATCGGATAGCCCGACCCGACCATCAGAACCCGAAGACACGCCAGATAGGACTCGGCGACCTCGGCGCCGTCCCGGTAGGCCACCGACGCGGGCTCGTCATAGGCGCCCTTGCACAATCGGATCCGGGCCCCGGAAGCGGCGAATTCCTCGCAGTCGCCGAGCGTGCGTCGCAGGTAGGCCTGCAAAACCGTGCCCAGCCAAGGGAACTCCGCGCGCAGATCACGCACGATCGACAGCGTCGAGTCGGTGGTGGTGTGGTCCTCGGCGTCCACCGTCACCCAGATCCCGGCCCGCTGCGCGGCCGAGCAGATCGACCAGGCGTTCTCCCGCGCGATCTTCTCGCCGTCGCGCTCCAGCGACTGGCCCAGCGCCGACAGCTTCAGCGACACCTCCAGCGGCCGGATGCCGTCATCACCCACATCGCCGGAGCGGCCCAGCGCCTCGATCAGATCCAGGTAGGTTTGCGTCGCCGCATCGGCGTGGTCGACGTCGCTGACATCCTCGCCGAGGTAGTCGACGCTGACGAGGCGGCCCGAATCACGCAGCGCGCCAACGCTGTCCAGCGCGGACTCGATCGTCTCCCCGGGCACGAACCGGCGCACCACCCGCCGGGTGATCGGCAGCCGCTCGGCGGCCCGGCGCAACCCCTCGCGCCGCCGGGCCGCCATGATCGCCGGGCGAACGACGCGCGCGAACACGCCGGCCATCAGTCGCTCTCCATGTGCGGGTAGGTGTGGTGGGTGGCCGGGACGAACGTCTCCTTGATGGTGCGGGCCGACGTCCACCGCAACAGGTTCAGCACCGAACCGGCCTTGTCGTTGGTGCCAGACCCCCGCGAGCCCCCGAACGGCTGGCGACCGACCACCGCGCCGGTCGGCTTGTCGTTGACGTAGAAGTTGCCCGCGGCGAACCGCAGCCGATCCTGCGCCCTCAGCACGGCCGCACGGTCGTCGGCGATGACGGCGCCGGTCAGCGCGTAGCGGGACCCGGTGTCGATGACGTCCAGGATCCGGTCGTACTGGTCGTCGGGGTAGACGTGCACCGACAGCAGTGGGCCGAAGTACTCCGTCGCGAACGACTCGTCGGTCGGGTCGTCGGACAGCAGCACCGTGGGCCGCACGAAATAGCCGACACTGTCGTCGTATTCACCGCCGACCGCGATCGTCACGCCGGGCGCACCCTTCGCCCGCTCGATGGCGTCGACGTTCTTGATGAACGCCCGTCGGTCGATCAGCGCGCCGCCGTAGTTGGTCAGGTCGGTGACGTCGCCGTAGCGCAGCGCGGCGCTCTGACCCAGGAAGTCATCTCCCATGCGCTGCCACACCGAGTGCGCGACGAACGCGCGCGACGCGGCCGAGCACTTCTGCCCCTGGTAGTCGAAGGCCCCGCGAATCAGCGCCGTGGTCAACACGTCCGGGCGCGCCGAGGCGTGCGCCACGACGAAGTCCTTGCCGCCGGTCTCCCCGACCAGCCGCGGATAACTGTGGTACCGGCCGATGTTGGCGCCCACCCGCTGCCACAGGTGCTGGAATGTGGCCGTCGACCCGGTGAAGTGGATGCCGGCCAGCCGCGGATCATCCAGCGCCACATCGGAAACCGCGTACCCGTCCCCCGTGACCAGGTTGATCACGCCCGGCGGCAGGCCCGCCGCCTCGAGCAGCTGCATGGTGAGATAGGCCGAAAGCGTTTGGGTGATGGACGGCTTCCACACCACGGTGTTGCCCATCAGCGCGGGCGCGGTCGGCAGGTTGCCGGCGATCGAGGTGAAGTTGAACGGCGTGACGGCGTAGACGAAGCCGTCCAGCGGGCGGTAGTCGCTGCGGTTCCATTCGCCGGGCCCGCTGATCGGCTGCTGAGCCAGGATCTGGCGGGCGAAGGCCACGTTGAACCGCCAGAAGTCGACCTGCTCGCACGGCGAGTCGATCTCGGCCTGATAGACCGACTTGGATTGGCCGAGCATCGTTGCGGCAGCGATCTTTTCGCGCCACGGCCCGGCCAGCAGGTCGGCGGCCCGCAGGAACACCGCCGCGCGCTCATCGAAAGGCGTTGCCGCCCAGTCCTTTTTCGCGGCCATCGCGGCCTCGATGGCCGCCGTCGCGTCGGCGGGAACGGCGTTGGTGAGGGTGCCCAGCGTCGCGTTGTGCCGGTGCGGCTGCACCACATCGATGCGCTCGCCCCCGCCCATCCGGTGGTTGCCGCCGACGACGTGCGGCAGGTCGATCGGGTTCTCGGCCAGGGCTCTCAGCTCCGCGAGCAGGCGGCTTCGTTCCGGGGATTGCGGGGCATAGTCGTGGACCGGCTCGTTTGCCGGCACCGGTACCTGGCTGATCGCGTCCATGCCGCTAAGGGTCCCCCGCCCGAGGTGCGATCCTGTTAGCCGATTGGACAAGAAAAGCACCGATCGGTAGTAAGATCGGACAACATGCAAACGGCGCGGGTCGGCCTGGGCCAGCTGCTGCTCGCGCTGGACGCGACCCTGGTCAGCCTGGTCGACGCCCCCCGGGGCCTCGACCTGCCGGTGGGATCCGCGGCGCTCATCGATTCCGACGACGTGCGGCTGGGCCTGGCGGCGGCGGCCGGCTCGGCCGACGTCTTCTTCCTGCTCGGGGTCGCCGACGACGAGGCGCAGCGGTGGCTGCACGAACAAGCCCGCGCGCCGGTGGCCATCTTCGCCAAGGGGCCGTCGGCCGCCCTGGTGGCGACGGCGGTCGCGGCCGGGTCGGCGGTGGTGGCCGTCGAACCGCGGGCGCGCTGGGAACGGCTCTATCAATTGGTCAACCACGTCCTGGAACATCACGGGGACCGCGGCGACCCGGTCGACGATTCGGGCACCGACCTGTTCGGCTTGGCGCAGTCGCTGGCCGAACGCATCCACGGCATGGTCTCGATCGAAAACGCCCAGTCGCACGTCCTCGCCTACTCGGCATCCAACGACGAGGCCGACGAGCTGCGCCGCCTTTCCATCCTGGGCCGCGCCGGCCCGCCAGAGCACCTGAAGTGGATCGGCCAATGGGGCATCTTCGACGCGTTGCGCTCCAGCGGCGAGGTGGTGCGCGTCGCCGAGCGCCCGGAGTTGGGCCTGCGGCCGCGGCTCGCGATCGGGATCCATCAGCCCCCGGCCGGTCCGCACCTGCCGCGGCTGTTCGCCGGCACCATCTGGGTGCAGCAGGGCTCGCAGCCGCTGGCCGACGACGCCGACGAAATGTTGCGCGGCGCCGCGGTATTGGCGGCCCGAATCATCGCCCGGCTGGCCGCCCGGCCGTCCACCCATGCGCGCCGGGTGCAGCAGCTCCTCGCGCTGACCGACGGCGAGCCCGCCGACGTGCCGGCCATCGCCCGGGAGCTCGGCCTCACCGCCGACGGCGCCGCCGCGCTCATCGGCTGGGACACCACCGGCACCGGGGCCCGTCACCCCCGGCTGGCCGACGTCCTGGCGTTGAGCGCCAGCGCTTTTCGCCGCGACGCCCAGGTCGCCTCCCGCGGTTCGCGCATCTATGTGCTGCTGCCGCAGACCGCGCCGACCCGGTCGGTCACCTCGTGGGTGCGCGGCACGATCGGCGCGCTGCGCAGCGAGCTCGGCGTCGAGCTGCGGGCGGCGATCGCCGCACCGGTCGCCGGCCCGATGGACGTCGCCGCGGCGCGCACCGAGGTGGACCGCGTGCTCGACAGCGCCGAGCGACATCCGATCCTGGGACAGGTGACCACGCTGGCCGAAGCGCGGACCACCGTCCTGCTCGACGAGATCGTCACCCTGGTCGGCGCCGACAAGCGCCTGCTCGATCCCCGGATCCGCGATCTGCGGGAGCGGGATCCGATGCTGGTCGACACGCTGCGGGCCTACCTGGACAGCTTCGGCGACGTCGGCGCGGCCGCGCACGTGCTGCGGGTGCATCCCAATACCGTCCGCTACCGGGTGCGGCGGATCGAAAAGTTGCTTGGCACCTCGCTATCGGATCCCGAAGTGCGGCTGCTGTTTTCGCTGGGATTGCGGGTGACCGAACGCCCGGCGTAGTTATCCACAGTTGGCAGTTTGTCCACAATTGCGCGCTTCGGGTCCGCCCGAGTCAGTGGACATGGCCTAGATTCGAAAGTATGTTCGAATTAACCCGGGCCGACGATGCGGCGGTGGTGGCCGCGATCGCCGACGGCGCCCGGGCCGAGGCCGCGGCGGCGGCTCGGCGGCTGGCGGCGATCGCCGAATGGGTGACCCGACGTGCCGATGGCCCGACGGATCGCGCGCACTGGTCGTGTGACAACTGGGACGCGATGGCCGCCGAAGTCGCTGCCGCCCAAGGCATCAGCCATGCCATGGCCTCGGGGCAGATGTATCTGGCGGTGGCGCTGCGCAACCGGCTGCCCAAGGTCGCGGCCTTGTTCGCCGAGGGCGCGATCAGCGCGCGGCTGGCTTCGGCGCTGGTATGGCACACCGATCTGATCAAAGACCCCGACACACTGCGGCTGGTCGACGAGACGCTGGCCGCCGACGCCAAGCACTTCGGGCCGATGTCGGTGAGCCGGACCGCCCAGGCCATCGACGCGATCGTGGATCGCCACGACCCCGCGGCCCTGCGCCGCGCGCGCGCCGGCGCCCGCGGACGCCACGTCACGATCAGCCCCGCAGACGACCAGTCCGGCACCGCATCCCTGTGGGGTTCGCTGCTGGCCACCGACGCGGCCCTGTTGGAGCGCCAACTGACCCACATGGCCGAGCAGGTCTGCCCCGACGACCCGCGCACGCTCGACCAGCGCCGCGCCGACGCGCTGGGTGCCCTGGCCGCGGGGGGCCAATGCCTGCCCTGCGGCTGCGGGAGCGCCGAATGCCGCGCCGCCGTGGAGGTCGACCCACGCGCCGGCGCGGTCGTCGTCCACGTCGTCGCCCACGAGGGCACGTTGGAGGCCCAGCCCGATCCGCACACCTCCGGGGAGCGCGCGTCGCGGCCCATCACGCCGGGGATGACACTGGCCGAGGCCCTGGCTCCGGATCCCGAACCCGACCTGGCGCCCGGACCGCGGCCCCCGGCCGCGCATCTGCTCGGCGGCGGCACGCTGCCCGCGTCGATGGTCGCCGAGCTGATCCGCGGCGGGGCCAAGGTCAGGCCGGTGCACTTTCCCGCCGATGGCCCACCCGAACCGGGCTATCGGCCCTCGGCCCAGCTGCAGCGATTCATCCGCTGCCGCGACATGACCTGTCGCTTCCCGGGCTGCGATCGGCCCGCCGAATGCGCCGACATCGACCACACCATCCCCTACCCTCTGGGGCCCACCCATCCGTCAAATCTCAAATGCCTGTGCCGAAAACATCACCTGCTCAAGACGTTTTGGCCCGGCTGGCGCGACCGGCAGTGGCCGGATGGCACCGTCGTGTGGACCTCACCGGCCGGGCGCGAGTACGTCACCCGGCCTGGCAGCAGGCTGCTGTTTCCCAGCTTATGCCTGCCCACCGGCGAATTGCCCAGTGCCCCAACCGTATACCCACCCCTTGGGGAGCGTGGCATCATGATGCCCACCCGCCGCCGCACCCGCGAACAAGACCGCAACCGCCGCATCGACGCCGAACGTGCGCTCAACGACGAGCGCGTCGCCGAACGCAACAAGCCGCCGCCCTTCTAGGCGGCGGCGGATGAGATGCCCCTATTGCCAGTCGACCGGCAGGTCGCCCGCATGGTTGGGGCACACATCGATAGTGGCGGCCTTCAGGACGTGCGCCGCATCCAATGGCGGCATTTCGCGGGACAGCACCACGAAGGCGTATTGCCCCGCGTACGACGAGTATCCGTTGATCATCGCGCTGGCGTGGTCGTCCATCAGCGCGCACGCCTCGCGTTCGCGGTTGGTGTCGGCGCCCGCGATGCCGGAGCCGAACCAGGCGGCCAGGGCGACGGTCGCGACGGTGATGACGGCCCGGGCGGCGCGCCGATATTGGCGCGTGTGCAATTTATACTGGCGTGTGTGCAATTTCTCGAGGGGCATGGAAAGTTTTACCCAGGCGCCCCTGGCATTAAACCGATAAACGCGCGGAATATCTTTAATTAAATTGTCGCTTGCGCCAATTATGGCGCATTAATACAGGCGTGTAATAACCGCTTTCAGCCCAATTGGTACGACTCGCGGGACACCCGGAAAAAGTGCCCCGTCCCGGCGTCGGTGCACGTCACCCCGGCGGGCTCGCTGTTGCAGGTGATCGTGCCGAGCGACCTGGTCTGGCCAAAGCCGAGCGCCGGCCACGCCCCGACCCCCGAACCGAGCGCCGAGTACGTGCACGTCACATAGGCCGCCTGGCCTTGGTCGAGGCGAAAATCGCGACCCAGATCCGATCCGGGCGGACACGGGCCCCCATTTTTGTCCCGGCCCACTCCGGGCGGGACCGCGTAGCTGTGGTCGCCGATCTGGCACATGGCTATCGGCAGCGGGGCGTCTTCGCCGTTGAGAATGCATCGAATGTTTTCCGACGCGGACGCGAACTGCTGCTAATTGTCGTCGGCGTGCGCGCCCGCCGCGCCGGAAAGCAAGACCGCGGGGGCGACAACGCCGACCGCCGCACCCAATGCCGAGATGGTGTTCATTCGATGCTCCTTCTTTTTTCACCCGCGATGTTCATCGGCGTCGCGACGATTGGCGACCTTTGCACGCCGGTAATCATCGCATCCGGCAGGGGCCGGCGCGCCACAATACTTATCTTCAGCATGAAGACAATCCGAAGTCTTGCAGGGGATTTCCCTCCGGATAGGCTTCCTTGGTGACAGAAAAGCCGTCGTCATATTTGGTGCTGGCTTCCCAGCGCAGCGGCAGCACGCTGCTCGTGGAATCGCTGCGCGCGACCGGCGTCGCCGGCGAGCCGCAGGAGTTCTTCCAGTACCTGCCGAGCACGAGCCAGGCCCCGCAGCCGCGGCAGTGGTTCGCCGACGTGGAAGACGAGTCGATCCTGCGGCTGCTCGATCCGTTGGACGAGGGGACGCCCGACCTCGCCACGGCCGAGATCTGGCGCGACTACATCCGCACGGTCGGGCGCACACCCAACGGCGTGTGGGGCGGCAAGCTGATGTGGAACCAGACGCCGCTGCTGTTGAACCGCGCCAAGGACCTGCCGAATCGATCGGGCGACGGCCTGCGGGCCGCGATCCGCGACGTCATCGGCGAGGAGCCGCTGCTCATCCACGTGCACCGCCCCGACGTGATCTCGCAGGCGGTGTCGTTCTGGCGGGCGGTGCAGACACGGGTGTGGCGGGGCAGGCCCGACCCGGTCCGCGACGCGCGCGCCACCTACCACGCCGGGGCGATCGCCCACGTCGTCCGCATGCTGCGGGCCCAGGAGGAGGGCTGGCGGACCTGGTTCGTCGAGGAGGACATCGATCGGATCGAGGTTCCCTATCCGGTGTTGTGGCGCAACCTAACTCAGGTGGTCGCCGGCATCCTCGAGGCGTTGGGGCTCGACCCGCTGCTCGCGCCCCAGCCGGCCCTGGAACGCCAGGCCGACCAACGCTCCGACGAATGGGTGGAGCGCTACCGCGCGGACGCCGAGCGAGAGGGCCTGCCGACCTAGATTCAGCGCGAGCCGATCACTTGGCCGCCGGCCACGGCCGCGCCACCATTGCGTCGTGGACCGGTTATCCGAAGATTGGTGGGCGACACTGCTCGCCGGCGTGATCGTCGCGTTGGCGGTCGCCGGCGCGCTCCCGAAGATTCCGTGGTGACGCCGTGAGCACCGTGAGCATTCGACCCGACGAGGCCGAGGACGGATCGCCCGAGGCCGCCTTCACCAGCCGCCGCCCGCGCGACTATGTGCCCGGCATCCTCCTGCTGATCGCGGTGGGCCTGGCCGGCAAATACGCCCAGGTCTGGTGGAACACGCTGGCCAAACACCACCACTGGACGGTGCCCGACATCGAATATGTCCTGTGGGCCATCGTGATTGGGCTGCTCATCACCAATACCGTTGGTCTGCACCGGATATTCCGCGCCGGCGTGTTGACCTATCAGTTGTGGCTCAAGGTCGGGATCGTAGCCCTGGGTTCGCGATTCGTGCTCGGCGACATCGCCAAGCTCGGCGCCACCAGTCTGGTGCAGATCCTGGTCGACATGGCGGTCGCGGGATCCATCATTCTCGTCACCGCCCGCGCGTTCGGGCTCTCGGGCAAGCTGGGTTCGCTGCTGGCGATCGGCACCTCCATCTGCGGCGTGTCCGCGATCGTGGCCGCCAAGGGCGCCATCCGCGCGCGCAACGCCGACGTCAGCTACGCGATCGCGGCGATTCTGGCGCTGGGCGCGGTGGCGCTGTTCGCGTTGCCACCGCTGGGACACCTCATCGGGCTCACCGATTACGAGTTCGGCCTGTGGGCGGGGCTCGCCGTCGACAACACCGCCGAAACCACCGCCACCGGCTACCTGTTCTCCGAGCACGCCGGCAAGATCGCGGTGCTGGTCAAGTCCACCCGCAACGCGCTGATCGGCTTCGTCGTCCTGGGGTTCGCGCTGTATTGGGCCGCCCGTGGGCAGGCCGACGAGATCGCCCCCGGCGCCAAGGCCAAGGCCGCCTTCGTCTGGGAGAAGTTCCCGAAGTTCGTGCTCGGCTTCCTTGCAGTCTCGGCGATCGCGACCGCCGGCTGGCTGACCAAGGGTCAGACGGCGAACCTGGCCAACGTGTCAAAGTGGGCGTTTTTGCTCACCTTCGCCGGTGTCGGGCTGACCACCGACATCCGCCAGATCGCGCGCACCGGGTGGCGCCCGCTCGTCGTCGCGGTCATCGGGCTGACCGTCGTCGCGTCGGTCTCCCTGGGGCTCGTCCTGCTCACCTCACGCGTGTTGCATTGGGGCGTAACCACGTAGCGAGGCCAGACGGTAACCTGGCCCGCAATGTGGATCACCATCCTGGTGATGGCCGTCGCCGTCAGCCTCGAACCCTTCCGGGTCGGCATGACGGTGCTGATGTTGAACCGGCCCCGGCCGCCGCTGCAGCTGCTGGCATTCCTGTGCGGCGGCTTCGCGATGGGCATGAGCGTCGGGCTGATCGTCCTGTTCGTCCTGCGGCGCAGGCTGATGTGGTCGACGTACTTCACCCTGCCGCGGGTGCAGATCTGCATCGGCGTGCTGGCGCTGTTGGCCGCCGCCGCACTGGTCGTGACGCGCAACCGCGTGGCCGGGGCGGGACGGTTCGCGACGCGCGCGCAGCGACTGATGACGGGGCGTTCCCTATGGGTCGCGGGGGCGGCCGGCCTCGGAATCGCGCTGCCCTCGGTCGACTACCTGGCCGCGCTGGCCGTCATCCTGGCCTCCGGCGCCGCGGCCGCGACGCAGGTCGGCGCGCTGCTGATGTTCAACGCCGTGGCCTTCGCCCTGGTGGAGATTCCCCTGCTGGTCTATCTGCTGGCGCCCCGGGCGACGCGCGACACGATGGCGGCCGTGCACGACTGGATCCGGTCGCGCCGCCGCATCGAGGTCACCGCCCTGCTGGCCACGGTCGGATGCATCCTACTGGCGGTCGGCCTAGCCGGTAGCTGAGGACGACGCGTACGTCTCGGCGAGGAACTGTTCGACGGCCACCGCGGCGTGTGCCGCGCGCGCCGAGCCGAAGATGTCGAAAGCGTGCTGCGCGCATGGCAATTCGGCGTATACCACCGGCCTGCGGCTGACCTCGCGCAACCGCGCGGTGAAACAGCGGGCCTGCTCGACGGGGATCAGCGAATCGTTGGTGCCGTGCAACACGAAAAACGGTGGCGCGTCCTCGGACACGTGGGTGATCGGCGAGGCCATTCGGAACGCCTCGGCCACGTCCGCCCGGTTCAACTTGAACACGCGCTGGGCCACGATCGGCGCCATCAACGGATGCATCTGGTCGTTCGAGGTGAAGTCGTAGACGCCGTAAAACGGGACGGCCGCCTGCACGCGGGTGTCGGCCTCCTCGAAACCCGGCTGGAACTGCGGATGGTTCGGCGTCAGCGCGGCCAGCGAGGACAGATGCCCGCCGGCCGAGCCGCCGGTGATCGCGATCCAGTCCGGGTCACCGCCGTATTCGGCGATGTGCGCTTTCGTCCACGCGATCGCGCGCTTGACGTCGACGATGTGATCGGGCCAGGTGGACCGGGGACTGAGCCGGTAGTTGATCGCGACGCAGATCCAGCCGAGCTCGGCCAGGTGGCTCATCAGCGGATGCGCCTGTCCCCGTTTGTTTCCGACCATCCAGGCGCCGCCGGGAACCTGCAGCAACACCGGCGCCCGCCCGCCGCGGTCCAGGTCGGGCCGCCGCCAGATGTCGAGATGGTTCCTCGAGCCGCACTCCCCGTAGGCGATGTCGCCGTCGTGCGCGTAGTCGCGGTAGATCCGCAGCATGCGCGCCGGGCCGGGCCTCTTCGCCGTCGCGCCGCCCGGCGGGCGCCGTCGCCACAGGTCGCCGGATTCGGTGCGGCGGTCGGGGCCCAGGCCGGCGTCCAGCGCCGCGGTCAGCGGCTCGTGGGCGCCGCGCCCCACGCGGCGCAGGCCCAGCAGCCCCAGCCAGGACAACGCCGCCACCAGCCAGCTGAACCGGCGCAGCCGGGGCGGCAGCAGCCGCGACACACCCGCCTGGGCCGCCAGCTGGACGGCGAGGGTCTGCATCGGTAGCTCCGACGCGAACACGCCGTAGGCGAAGGCAAAGCCGGACCCGAAGCGGTCCCTCGTCAACGGCCGGTAGCCGTTGGCGGTGTACGCCAAACCCAATACCGAAACCAGCACGGCCGCCAGTCGTTTCATGCCTGTTCCGCCTTCGCGGGGTCCTCGATGATGTGATAAGCGGGGTCGATCACCGTCACCGGCTGAGTGCCGCTCTGCCGGGGCTTGCCGGTGATGCGCAGCAGCTGGCCGGGCTGGATGTCGGCGCCACCGCGCCCGTTCCGGAACGTCACGCAGATCTCGCCGCTGTTGTCGCCGACGACGACCCGCCGGACGGTGCGCCTGCGTTCGTTGATGTCCTGGACTTCGTTGACCCGGCCCTCGAAGGTGGCGCGCTGCCCGGGAATCAGGCCGCCGACCGTGATCACCGACGCCGACCGATCGGGGTGTTCGTAGGCCTCGACCTCTTGTTCGTCGCTCCTGGACACCCACGCCTCGACCTTGTCGAGCTCGCGGGAGATCCGTTGCTCGAACCCGTCGGGGTACGCCTCCTTGATGCGGGACTCCACGTCGTAGGGAACGATCGTCGCCGCCGCGTCCGGGATCAGGCTGACGGCCCGGGCCACCTTGTCCGCGGTGCGGTCGTGCAGCAGGCGGCCGAGCAGCGGGGCGTAGGTCCGGCGCGGCAGCAGCACGGTGACGTTGGTGTTCCGGTGTTCGTCGCGCGCCTTGGCCACCAGCACCTGCGCGGCGCGGGTGACCCGGCGGTCCGGGCAGTCGACGACCCGCAGCGGGGTGTCGAGATCGAAGTCGTCCCAACGCTTTCGCAACGCCTTCGCGTGGGCTTCGTCGACCATGAAATGCACCGCGACCAATTCGTCGGCCCGCAACCCCCGGCCGTAACGCAGCGCTTCGATGACGGCGAGGTCGAGCGAGTTCACGAACACGAACACCTTGTGCCGGGCGTACTTCACCAACTCGGGGCGGTCGGTGCGGAACATCTCGAGGATGGCCGCCTCGGCGCGGTACTCGCGGTTCAGGCGCATCAGGAAGAACACCAACACCGGAAAGACGACGACCACGAGCCACGCGCCCTCGGTGAACTTCGCCACCGCGAAGATGCCGACCACGATGGTCGACAGGATCGCCGAGGACAGGTTGATCGCCAGCCGGCGCCGCCATCCCGGTTCCCGACGGGTGAGATGGTGTTTGGTCATCCCGTAGCCGGCCATCGAGAACCCGGTGAACACGCCGATCGCGTAAAACGGGACCAGCGCGGTGACCGAGCCGCCCGTCGTCACCAGCAGCGCCACCGACAGCGCGGTGAGCGCGATGATGCCGTTCGAGAACACCAGGCGGTGGCCGCGCGTCATCAGCTGGCGCGGCAGGAAGCGGTCTTCGGCGACGAAACTCGCCAGCGCCGGGAAGCCGTTGAAGCTGGTGTTGGCGCCGGTGTACAGGATGGCCGCCGTCGAGGCCTGGACGAGGGTGTACAGGACGTTGCCGGTTGTCCCATGGCCGAACACAATTCGGGCGACCTGCGACAGCACCGACGGAAAGCCGGCCTCGAACGGCGTCGCGTGGGTGACGAAGGTGAGATAGGCGACGCCGGCCAGCAGGAACCCGAGTATGCAGGCCATGATCGTGAGCACCCGGCGGGCGTTGCGGCCCTGCGGCTTACGGAAGACGTTGACCGTGTTGGAGATCGCCTCGACCCCCGTCAGCGACGAACCGCCGTTGGCGAACGCGCGCAGCAGCACCAGCACCGTCGCGCCCATCACCAGGCCGTCCCCCCGATGAACCGGCACCGCTCCCGCGATGTGCTGGGCGTCGTAAGTCGGTAAACCCCAGAATATTTCGCGGATGACGCCGACCACGATCGTAAGGGTGATCATGCCGACGAAGAAGTAGGTCGGCAGCGCGAATTGCACGCCCGCTTCCCGCAGTCCGCGCAGGTTCGCGTAGCAAATGAGAAGCACCACCCCGACCGTGACCGCCAGGCTGTAGGGGCCCACGGCCGGGATCGCCGACGCCACCGCCACCGTCCCCGCCGCCGCCTGCACCGCAACGGTGACCACGTAGTCGATCAACAGCGCAGCGGCGGCGACCTGCGCCACCTTGGGTCCGAAATTCTCGCGGGCCACGATGTAGGACCCGCCCGCCCGCGTGTAGGCCATGACGACCTGCCGGTACGACGCGGCCACCAGCACCAGGATCACCAGAATCGCGGCGTTGATGGGCAGCAGCAACGCGACGGCCGCCAGGCCGGCGTGGGGCAGCAGCTCGATCAGGATCTGTTCGGTGCCGTAGGCGGTGGACGAGATCGCATCCGGCGAAAGCGCGCCGAGCGCAACCCCGTTGGACAACTTCTCCGTCGAGAGACTCTCAGTGATCAGCGGCTTGCCCAGAAAGACGCGCTTGGCGATGTCGCCGACCGACGTCGGGATGGGAACCTTGCCCGTCGAAGTTGTCACGACCTGCATTCTGCCGCCCGACCGGCCCGCGCGGCGGACGGACGGGCTAACTCAGCCGCCCGACCGCGGCGGCGATGCGCTCGTCGGTGGCGGTCAGCGCGACCCGCACGTGCCGGGCACCGCCCGGCCCGTAGAAGTCGCCGGGCGCCACCAAGACGCCGAGGGCGGCAAGCCACGCGACGCTGTCCTGGCACGGCTCGTCGCGGGTGGCCCAAAGATAGAGGCCGGCCTCGGAGTGCTCGACGGTGAAACCCGCCGAGCGCAGCGCGGGCAGCAGGACGGCCCGCCGCCGTTCGTACCGCTCGCGCTGGTCCCGCTCGTGGGCGTCGTCGTCGAGCGCGGCCACCATCGCGGCCTGCACCGGCGTCGGCACGATCATCCCGGCGTGCTTGCGCACGGCGAGCAGCTCGCCGACCAGCGCCGGGTCCCCGGCGACGAAGCCGGCCCGATAACCGGCCAGCGACGAGCTCTTCGACAGCGAGTGGATCGCGAGCAGCCCGGTGTGGTCGCCGTCGCACACCGAGGGATGCAGCACCGACAGCGGTGCGGCCTCCCAGCCCAGGCCCAGGTAGCACTCGTCGGAGGCGACGATCACCCCGCGCTCGCGCGCCCATCCGACGACCTTGCGCAGGTGGTCGACGCCCAGCACCCGCCCGGTCGGGTTGCTCGGCGAGTTCAGGTAGAACAGCGCCGGGGATCGCGGGCCCACCTGGGTCAGCGAATCGGCGCGCAACACCGGGGCGCCGGCCAGCCGCGCGCCCACGTCGTACGTCGGGTAGGCCAGCTCCGGCACGACGATCAGGTCAGCGGGGCCCAGGCCCAGCAGCCTCGGCAGCCACGCGATCAATTCCTTGCTGCCGATCACCGGCAGCACGGCCGCCTCGGTCAGCCCGGTGATCCCGAAACGGCGGCCCAGCGCGGCCACCGCCGATTCGCGCAATCGCGCGGTGCCGGCGGTGGCGGGGTATCCCGGCGCGGCGCTGGCGGCCGCCTGCGCCTCGCGGATCAGGGGCGCGACCGGGTCGACCGGGGTGCCGACGGACAGGTCGACGATCCCGTCCGGATGGGCCGCGGCCCGCGCCTTCGCGTCGGCCAGCGTGTCCCAGGGAAACTCCGGCAGGGACGCCGACACTCGCTCGCTCAGTCGCCCTCGCCCTGGGGCGGCAGGTCCTTGACGACTTGGGGGTCGTTCTCGGTCATGCCGACCTTCGCGGCGCCGCCCGGCGACCCCAGCTCGACAAAGAAGTCGGCGTTGATCTGGGTGTACTGGCTCCACTGTTCGGGCACGTCGTCTTCGTAATAGATCGCTTCGACGGGGCAGACCGGCTCACAGGCTCCACAGTCGACGCACTCATCGGGGTGGATGTACAGCATCCGGGCGCCCTCATAAATGCAGTCGACCGGGCACTCCTCGATGCATGCCTTGTCCTTGATGTCGACGCAGGGTTCGGCGATCGTGTACGTCACAGACATCTCCTCCATGTACTGCGTGTGGGCTGCGGTCCGGCTCGCCGCGGCGCTCCGGCCGCGTCAGCGCAAGCGTTCGGTTACTGATACTAGACGTTGCACATACACGTCAACCACTCGGCACCCCGCCGGGTCGGCGACGTGTCGCGGCCGGCGCGGGGGCGCGGGCGCGGGCCGCATTTCACCGAGGGCGAACACCGACACAAAACGCTCTGACCTGCGCATAGTTACGATTAGAAGATCCTGTGCGATAACGGTTGCGATGGAAGATTGCTCGCGGAGCCTGGTAGCCTCGACCGCAGACGGCAACCGTTGAGCAATGTCGTCGCCGTTTATCGACGGTGCATTGAATGGGGAAGGTGTCCACAGATGGTCAGGCTGTCGTTAACCAAACTTGCCGCCGCCGCAGGAGGCGTGGCGTTCGCGTTGACGGCCGGCTCGGGGATCGCATCCGCGGATCCCCTGGATCCGGTCGTCAACACCACCTGCAACTACGGTCAGGTGATGGCCGCGCTCAACGCGACGGACCCGGCGGCAGCAGCGCAGCTGACCGCGTCGCCGATCGCGACGAGCTACCTGCGCCAGTTCCTGGCCTCGCCGCCGCCGAAGCGTCTGCAGATGGCCCAGCAGATCCAGGCCATGCCGCAGGCCGCGCCGTACTTCAACGACGTGCTGTCGGTGGCAGGGAGCTGCAACAACTACTGAGCGTTCAGTAGCCGCTGAGCAGCCGGCGCACCTGGCCCAGCAGTTCGGGTCCGGCGTCGCTGCAAATCCGCGAGGGGTTTCCGGGTCGGCGACCCCAGAGCAGCAAAACCCTTGCGGCGGAATCGGTTTCGAGAGTGGCCGGGCCTTCGGGCCCGGCCATTCCGATTGAGGTCCGCTCGGCGTCCGCGGTGAGCACCACGTCGTCGCTGCCGAAGACGCGCAACTTCGCCTCGATTCGCTCGCCGGGTCCCAGCGACTTGGCGCCCTTGGCCAGCAGCGGGCGTCCCACCGCGACGACGCTGTGCGTCGTCATCCAGGGCTCGGCCAGCCGGGCGGCGAAGCCGGCATCGCCGTCCCCGGTGATGTCCCAGCCGTGCAGGACGAGTTCCTCGCGCATGTGCTCGGCGAACCAGGGCACCTTCATGGTGCGACCGGTCCAGGCGACGTCGGTGTCGGCGGGAACGCTTTCGGCCGCGGCCGCGACCTCGTTCAGGGTGGCCATCCGGTCGTGCAGCGCCTCCCACAGGTCCGCGTCGCCCAGGGCGCGCAGCGGCCCTTCGCGTTCCTCGAAACTTCGCGTGCCGACTGGTTCGCCCTCCAGATGCGCCCCCAGCACCCGGGCGAGCTCCTCCGCGTTTCCGGCCTGGTGGATGACGATGTCGCGCACGGTCCAGGCTTCACACCAGGTGCCGGCCTCGGGTGGGCGCTGCTGCACGGCGTCCACAAAAGGACGCCATTCGGGGAATCGGTCGTCGTCTATGTGTCGCTTCACGGCCTCGGGTATACCCGCGGCCTGTGACAATTACGCCGCCAGCGGGGCGTACGTTGTGGTGCGCTGGCGCGCCGGGCGGCCGATGCCCTCGGCGATCGCGGCCAGCTCCGCGGCGGTCTTCGACGACCCATGCTCCGACCCGGCCATCCGCGAGATGGTCTCCTCCATCAGCGTGCCGCCCAGGTCGTTGGCGCCGCCGTTGAGCATCACCCGCGTGCGCTCGACACCGAGCTTGACCCAGCTGGTCTGGATGTGGGAAATGCGGCCATGCAACATGATCCGCGCCAGCGCGTGCACCGCCCGGTTGTCCCGATGGCTGGGGCCGGGGCGCGCCGCGCCGGCTAAGTACAGCGGCGAGTTCTGGTGCACGAAGGGCAGCGGCACGAACTCGGTGAAGCCGCCGGTGCGGTCCTGGATGTCACGCAGCACGTTGAGGTGGCCCACCCAGTGCCGCGGGGTGTCGACGTGCCCGTACATCATCGTCGACGACGACCGCAGGCCCACCTCATGCGCGGTGCTGACGATCTCGATCCACATCGAGGTGGGCAGCTTGCCCTTGGTGAGCACCCAGCGCACCTCGTCGTCCAGAATCTCCGCGGCGGTGCCCGGGATGGTGTCCAGGCCGGACTCGCGCAGGCTGATCAGCCACTCGCGAATGCTCAACCCGCTCTTGGTGACACCGTTGGCGATCTCCATCGGGGAGAACGCATGCACGTGCATCGACGGCACCCGGGCCTTGACGGCGCGCACCAGCTCGGCGTAACCGGTCACCGGCAGCTCGGGGTCGATCCCGCCCTGCATGCACACCTCGGTGGCGCCCTCGACGTGCGCCTCCCACGCGCGGTCGGCCACCTCCTCGGTGGACAGCGAGTACGCGTCGGCGTCGCCCTTGCGCTGCGCGAACGCGCAGAAGCGGCACCCGGTGTAGCAGATGTTGGTGAAGTTGATATTGCGGTTGACCACGAAGGTCACGTCGTCGCCGACGGCGTCGCGTCGCAGCGAATCCGCCAGCGCGGCGACCGCTTCCAGCGCCGGGCCCTCGGCGGTCGCCAACGCCAGGTACTCGTCGTCGGTGCAGCCGGCGGGGTCGCGTTCGGCCGAGCGCAACGCGGCGAGCACATCGGTGCCGATCCGCTCCGGGGCGCGCGCCGCCAGCTCGTGCACGTGCGCGCGGATCGATTCCCAATCACCGAAGGCGCTGTCGAGGTCGCTGCGGGCCGCGGTGTTGCGGCCTTCGGTGTCGATCGCCGCGTTGAGGTCCACCCGGCCGGCGGACTCGACATCGTCGGGCTCCTGCCAGGGCATGCCCACCGGGTTGACGTCGCGGGCCAGGCCGGTCGCCGGATCGGCCAGCGCCAGCACGTGCCCCCGCACCCGAGGGTCGATCCACGCCGCGCCGGCCTGGACGTATTTGGGTTGCGCGGTCAGCCGCTGCACCAGGTCGTATCCGCCTTCGGCGGTGACGGCCGCCAGCTCGTCCAACGCGGGCCAGGGCCGTTCCGGGTTGACATGGTCGGGCGTCAACGGCGAGACGCCGCCCCAGTCGTCGACCCCGGCGCGGATCAGGGCCAGGCACTCGTCGCGCGACACCAGGTTGGGCGGCGCCTGGATGCGCATGCCGGGGCCGAGCACCAGGCGCGCGACCGCCACCGTCGCCAGGTAGTCCTCGATCCCGGCGTCGGGGAACGCCGCCATCGCGGTGTGTTCCTTGGCCCGGAAGTTCTGCACGATCACTTCCTGGACGTGCCCGAACTCCTTGTGCGACTTGCGAATCGCATGCAGAGTGTCCGCGCGCTCGGCAAGCGTCTCGCCGATGCCGACCAACAGCCCGGTGGTGAACGGAATGGACAGCCGGCCGGCGTCGGTGAGGGTGCGCAGCCGAACCGCCGGGTCCTTGTCGGGGCTGCCGTAGTGCGCAAGCCCTTTCGTTTCGAAGAGCCGCCGCGATGTCGTCTCGAGCATCATGCCCATCGACGGCGCCACCGGCTTCAGCCGCGACATCTCCGACCAGCTCATCACGCCGGGGTTCAGGTGCGGCAACAGCCCGGTTTCCTCCAGTACCCGGATCGCCATCGCCCGCACGTAGGACAGCGTCGAGTCGTAGCCCCGTTCGGCGAGCCACTCACGCGCCTCCGGCCACCGGTCCTCCGGCCGGTCGCCGAGGGTGAATAGCGCTTCCTTGCAACCGAGTTCGGCCCCGCGGCGGGCGAGGTCGAGTATCTCGTCGGGCTCCAGGTACATGCCGGCGCCCTGCGCGCGCAGCTTGCCCGGGACGGTGACGAACGTGCAGTAATGGCAGCTGTCGCGGCAGAGGTGGGTGACGGGGACGAACACCTTGCGCGAATAGCTGATCGGCAGCCGCCCGCCGGCGCCGCGCCGCCCCGCCGACTCGAGGCCCGCGTCGCGCACCCGCGCCGCGCTCGCGCACAGATCGGCGAGGTCGTCGCCGCGCGCGGTCATCGCGACCGCCGCCTCCTCGACGTTGAGCGCGACGCCGTCCCGGGCCCGCCGCAACACGCGCCGCAACGCCGACGCGCTGGCCTTAGGCGGGACGACGGGGCTAGGCAAAGCGCTGGGTGCCGGAGGCTCCGGTGTCAGTGGCACGTTGGTGTAACTTCCCCACGATCGAATTTCATCCGCCCGGCCCAACCTGTGCGGATCTTGGCCAGCGGTGCCATACGCGCAACAGTAGCGCCAGGCTCCTGGCGCCGTGCGGTCGACATCCCGCGGCCACGCGCGGGGCCGCTTGTTAAGTGTTTGGCAAACTTGCCCGCCGGCCAGCGGCGATCGAGATAGCATCCGTCGTATCCAGGGAGGTACCGAATGTCGTTCCTATTCGCCACCCCGGAGGCGCTGGCGGCAGCGGCTTCGGACTTGGCTGGCATTGGTTCGACGATCAACAGCGCCAGCGCGGCGGCGGCGGCCCCGACGTCCGCGGTGGCGGCCTCGGCGGCCGACGCCGTGTCGGCCCAGGTCGCGACCTTCCTTTCCGAGCACGGGCTGGGATATCAGCAGTTCAGCGCGCAGATCGCGCAGTTCCATGAGCAGTTCGTCCAGTCCCTGAGCTCCGGCGCGAACGCGTTCGCGGCGGCCGAGTCCAGCGCCGCGCAGAACCTCGCCGGTGCAGTGAACGCACCCGCCGCGGCGCTGCCCGGCGCCGCGGAGAGCCTCGCCAGCGCGGTGAACGCGCCCGCCGCGACGCTGCTCGGCGGCGGTGGCGGCGGCGTCGCGGGCGTGATCGGCGGGGCCATGTCCAATGCGGTGAACCGCGTCGAGAGCGTCGTGGCCGGCGCCAATTTCCTGGGCGGCGCGGGGCTGGGCGGCGGCGGTGGCGCGGGCATGGTCGGGGGCGGCCTGGCCGGCGCCGTGAGCGAGGTCGAGAGCGTCGTGGCCGGCCCCGGTTTCCTCGGCGGCGCCGGGCTGCTGGGGTCCGGTTTCCCGGGGGGCCTGTCGGCGCTCGCCAGCGAGGCCGGCACGCTGCTGCCGACCGGCGGGATCCGCGCCCTCACCGCGGCCAGCGCGCTCGTCACGCCGGCCGCCATGACCAACGCCGCCGTCGTGCCGGCGGCAACCGGGTCGATCGGCGACGCCATCAAGGCCGGGTACCTGCTCGTCGAGCCGTACGTCCAGTACGGCTTCGACCTCGCCGCGTACGTGGCCGGTTACCTGCCCTGGGTCGGCTGGCTGGCGCCCCAGATCTACTTCTTCTACGACCTTTTCGAGCCAATGGTGCAGGCCGCCCTGTTCAACACCATCGACTGGCTGCAGGGCAGCATCAGCTTCGCGCAAGGGCTGGCCAACTTCTGGGACGCCACCACGGCGTCGATCAACCAGTTCATCAATACCGAGGTCTACTGGGCGCTCAGCTTCCTCCCGCCGCTGCCGCCGCTGCCGCCCTTCTTCCCGTAACCGGGCCCGTCAGCCCCGTTGGCTGCGCCGCCACAACACCCACACCGGGGGGGCGACACCCAGCGCGATCAGGACCAGGGCCCCGTACGCCATCAGCCCCCGGCCGCCCAGGATCACGTCGTCGCCGGGACCGCCCATGCTCATCACGGCGACCGTCAGCAGCCAGGTCCACAACGGCAGCGCGGCAACCCGCGCGGAGCGGGTCCACAGGCCGGCCGACCACACCAGAGCGGCATTGACGAGTCCGCTGACCAGCGCGCTGACGGGGAAGGGAATCGACCCTATATAGGAAGGAAGCAGCAGCGCGCCGGCCAGCGCCGAAAGGATCCCGTCTACGGCCAGCAGCGCCAAAACGACGAAACGAATCGCGGGATCAGTCGCGCCGCCGTCCTGGATGGACGCGGCGCGTGGCTTGGTTTCGGTCAGGTCGGGACGCTGTCGACGTTGGCGAGTATCGAGCCGATGACCCACTGCAGGCTGTCGAGGCGGTCCTGCCAGTGCTGCATATTAGGGTCCAGGTCGGGGTCCATTCGAATTCCTTCCGTGGCTGCCTGTTTGGCAGCCTACCGCGTCACGGCGGCGGTCAAACCGAGCCCCGCGAGCAGATCCGTTTCCCACCCGCGCCCGTCGCGCTCCCCCGCCGAACCGGCCACCAGGATGTAATGCTCCTCGGCGAGGATGGGCAGCGCCAGGTTGTTCGACAGCGCGAGGGCCCGGCCCGTCGGGCCGACGACGAGCTGGGTTTCGTGCGCGGCGAGGGCGGCGATCTTCGCCGCCAGCGCGTCCGGCGCCGCCTGCACGACGGCGTCGATGTCGGAGTCCGCGTAGCCGAAGTCGAACTCGCCTTGCGGCGGGACGATCCAGCCGGGCAGCAGGTCGCCGCGATCCAGCTCCCGCCAGCCCGCCTGGAAAGCGCTCGTGGCCAGGACCGTCCAGTAGCACTTCGGCACCGTCCAGGGTTGGCCCGGGTAATCGTCGGAGGAGGCGGCGGCGACCGCGGCGGTCGTGACGGTGTGGGTGTGGATGTGGTCGGGGTGCCCGTAGCCGCCGTTGGGGTCATAGGTCACCACGACATGGGGGCGCTGCTCGCGGATCATGGCAACCAGCGCGCCGACGGCCTCGCGCTCGTCGGCGTCGATGAACCTCTGGCGGCCCCGCGGCGGGGTGCCCTCCATGCCCGAATCGCGCCAGCGGCCGGCACCCCCGAGGTAGCGGGGCGCGTCGACGCCCAGGGCCCGCAACGCGGCCGTGAGTTCACCGATCCGGTAGCCGCCGAGTTGGTCCGCGCGGTCGACGGCGAGCTCGGCCCAGCGGTCGCCGATGACCTCGCCCTCCTCGCCGAGCGTGCAGGTGACGACGCGCACCTCCGCCCCGCGGGCGGTGTAGTGGGCGATGGTGGCGCCGTTGGCGAGGCTCTCGTCGTCGGGATGCGCGTGCACGAACAGCAGCCGTGGAGTCTCGGGCATGGAGGCACCCTACCTCCGCGCCACCGACCCGCAGCGAATAGGAACGCGGGCGGCTACTATCGAGAAATGCCGCAGCTAATCCAGGACCGGAGCAGCACCCGGCGCCGCCGACGTGGCGAGGTGCTCGAACGCGCGCTCTACGAGGCCACTTTGGCGGAGTTGGCCGAAGTCGGCTACGGCGGGCTGACGATGGAGGGTATCGCGGCGCGCGCACATACCGGCAAGGCGGCGCTGTACCGGCGCTGGTGCAGCAAGCACGATCTGGTGCACGCCACCCTGGTGTACGCGCTGCCGCCGGTGCCCGAGCTGCGCTCGGGCCGCTCGCCCAGGGAGAACCTGCTCACTTTGTTCACTTCGCACCGCGACATGCTGGCCGGAAAGACCACTTTTCCCGGCCTCTACGTCGTCCAGCAGCTGCTGCACGAACCGGAGATGCGCACCATCTTCGCCGACGCCGTGGTGGCCCCTCGCCTCAAGATCGTCGAATCGATCCTGCAGGCCGCCGTCGACGACGGCGACCTCGACCCGGCCGCGATCACGCCGCTGACCGCGCGGGTCGGACCGGCGCTGATCAACCACCACTTCCTGCTCACCGGCGAACCGCCGAGCCGGCGCGAACTGGCGCTGGTGGTCGACACCGTGATCCCGCCGCGGGCACGCGCGGCAAGCAGTACCTAACCCACGAATATTCCGGCGAAGTCGGCGCCCGCGGCCAGGGTCTGGTCGAAGATGCCCTCGATGCCGCCGATGTTGCCGCCGTTGAAGACCTGCGCACCGGTACCGGTCAGGACCGTGCCGACCGCGGGGAACTGCACACCGCCCAGGAAGCTGTTGACCGTTTGCTCCCCGGTCAACAGGAACAGGTTGGGGATGTTGAAGAGCCGGTTCAGGCCGCCGTTGAAGGCGGTGTTGCTCCCGAATGTTGCCGTCTCCCAAGCCAGTTCGCTGTTCACCAGGTTGGTGTTGAAGCCGACCTCCGCGGGAATCAGGTTGGACAGGAAATTGAGCTGGCCCGACGCCAGGCCCTGCAACCCCGCCGTCGGCGCCGCCACCAGCGCGACCCCGAGGTTGGGAACCGTGGTCAACAGGGACCCGGTGAGGGCCGCGTTCAGCGACGCCTGCAGGCCGGCCGCGTTGATCCCCGCGGTCAACGCGGCCTGCAGGGAACCGTTGCCGGTCAACGCGGTTGCGATTCCGCTGACGACGTTGAGGTCCCACAGGAACTTGGTGTCCACGGCGCCCAGGAAGCCGCCGAGCGCCCCGCCGGCGATCAGGTTGGCCGGGGCGCCCATCGCAAGGCTGGCGAGGATGGCGCCGCCGGTCGGGAGTTGAGCACCCAGGATGCTGTCGAAGGTCACCTCGCCGGTGCCCAGCACGGTGTTCCAGAAGTTGAAGAAGCTGTCGATCATGCCGCCGACCGCGCCGGTCCCCCCGAAGAGCGCCGTCTCCAGCGCGGTCTCCTGGGCGACGAGGGCCGTGTTGAGGCCGAGCTCGTTGGTGATCAGCGCCGTGTTGAAGCCGACCTCCATCGCCTGCAGCTGGGTGAGGAACGCGGGCACGTTCGGCGCCGTCAACAGCACCTGCCAGGGCGCGACGAGGTTCGCGAACAGCGTGGGAAGCCCGGCGAGCCCGAGGCTGATGCCCCCGTTCAACGCGGCGTTCAGCTGGAGGCTGAGCCCGTTGAGCCCGGCCATGATGTTCACACCGAGGGTGGGGCTCAGGCCGAGCGCGCCGCCCAGCATGTTGAGCGCGGCGGTCAGGTTGGCCGGCAGGGTGAGGCCGCCCGACAGGGCCGGCAGGCCGGCGCTCAGGTTGGCGATCAGCGACCCGCCGGTTTGCAGGGCACCGGACAGGGCCGCGCCGAGGCCCGACAGGCTGCCACCGAAGCCGCCCGAGAGCGCGGCGTTGATCGCACCGTTCAGCCCGGCGAGCCCGCCGGTGAGGCTGGCCTGCAGCCCCGGGAACCCGGCGGTCAGGCTGGTCACCAGCGCATTACCGGTCTGGGCCAGTCCGGACAGCCCACTACTGATGTCCGCCGCCAGGGTGGCACCGAGCGGCCCCAGGCCCGAAAGGCCGCCGTTCAGGCCGCCCGACAACGCAGCGTTGATCGAGGCGCTCAGGCCCCCGAGCCCACCGCTCAGGCTGGCCGCCAGCCCCGGCAACGCCAGGCTCAGCCCGCCGGCCAGCCCGGCGCCGAGGTTCGCCGCGAGCGCGTTGGCGGCCTGGACGAACCCGGTCAGTTCGTTGCCGAAGTCGGTGGCAAACGTCGCCACGAGCGGCCCGAACCCTCCGAAGCCGGCGCCCAAGGTGCCCGACAACGCGGCGTTGAGCGAGGCGTTCAGCCCCGACAGCCCGCCGCTGAGGCTGGCCTGCAGCCCGGGCAGCGCGGCGTTGAAGCCGCCCGCCAGCCCGGAAAGCCCGGTGCCGATGTTCGTCGCGATCGCCCCGCCGGTCTGCGCCAGCGCCGTCAGCCCGCTGTTCACGTTGGTCGCGATCGCCGCACCGAGCGGCGCCAGGCCAAGGACATTGGCGCCTAGGCTCGCCGATACCGCGGCGTTGAGCGAAACCCCGATCGCGTTGAGGTCGGCGCTCAGGCTGGCCGCCAGACCCGAGATCCCGCCGCTCAAGTCGATGCCGAGTGCGGGGACCGCGCTCGCCAGCGTCTGCACGACGTTTACCTCGGCGGCCGCGTAGCTGCCCGCGCCCGCGGTCAAAGTTTGAACGAACTGCTGGTGAAATACTGCGGCCTGCGCGCTGAGTTGCTGGTAACCCGCGGCGTGCGAGGAAAACAATGCGGCAATTTCGGCCGAAACCTCATCGGCGGCGGCGGGCAGCAGGCCCGTGGTCGCGACGGCGGCCGCGCTGTTAGCCGAACCGATCATGCCAGCAAGATTCGCCAAATCCGTTGCCGCATCGGCAATCAGCTCTGGCGCTGCGATGAGAAACGACACCCTGACCTCCCCGGTTCACCCCACAATGACCGCTCTCCGACTGTTTCCCGCGCAGTCGACATCGCGATGGCCGCAGCGTATCGAAATGGCGCAACGAAAACGCGTGTTTGCACTAACGAAGTTTGTGGGTATGGGCGCCTATGGATTCGTAGCGAATTCGTTACTTTTGGTTCGCCCGGGGTAGCGCCGCGACCATTTTTAGAAAATGGTCGTTTTCGTCATCCGAAATGCGCGCTTACGGGCCGGTTTTGATCCATTGGCCGGCGTCTCCGACGATGCCGACGGGGACCGCACCGGACAGGCTGACGTTTTGCACGCTGGGCCCCGCCGCGACGATCGTCGTGTCCTGCAATATCGGCAAAACCGTGGACATGTTCCACAGCCGCGGTTCGACCGCGGTGATCACGTCGTTGATGCTCTTGGTGCCGTTGAGCGCCGCGTCGATGTTCGATTGAATGCTGCGGTCGCAGATTCCGGTGAGGTTCGACGGCGCCTGCACCAGGGCGCCCGGCTCGGGCGGGCGGCTGGGAGGCGTCGGAGTCGGAGTCGCGGAGGTGCTGGCGGGCCCGGTGGACGGCGTGGGCCCGGCCGCGGGGGTCGTCGTTGCCACGTTCGAGGTCGGGACCGTGGTCGTCTGCAGCGCGGGGCAGCCGTAGCGCGAGGCCAGCAGCGTCGCCAGATTGCCCCCGGCCCGATGCCAGCCGACGATCGCGTCCACCTGGTTGTTGGTCAGCGCGTCGCGATACAGCGTCACCGGGTCAAGCGCCAGCACGCTCGCGGCGATGCCGACGTTGCGCAACTGGTCGGCGGCGGTGTTGGCCACGGCGACGGAGGTCGGGTCGTTGGTCGCCACCCCGATGACCAGCGACAGCTGCTGGCCGTCCTTGCTGATGCGGCCGCGGGTGACCTCCGGTGGTCCGGTGCTCGCGGGGGTCGGCGACGGCGACGCCGTCGTGTTGGGTTCGACCTTGTATCCGGAGCCCTCCAACAACGCCAGCGCGGCGGGCGTGGTCATCGCGGGCGGCGCGGTCGGCTCGTAGCCGGGGTCGCTGGGCGAGCGGATCTGGGCCTGGTCCAGCGTGACCGTGTTGTCGCTGCCCGCGCCCACGGCCGCCAATAGGTCGACGTCGAGCAGGCCCAGGATCGCCTTGCGGACCTGGGAGTCGGACAGCTTGGACTCGTTGGCGCGCAGCGTGAGCTGCATGACCCGCGGCGTCACGATCCGCGCGGTGCGCACGTCCGGGATGGCCGACAGCTGCGCGAAGGCCGCGGAGCCGCCGTGTACCTGGGCCACTTGGGTGTCGCCGTTGCGCACGGAATCGGCCAGCGCGGCCGGCGCGCCGGCCCGGCGGAACAGGATCAGGGCGGGCTTGGCCGGCGCCCCCCAGTAGCGGTCGTTGCGGGCGATCAGGATCTCGTCGCGCTGCGGGTCGATGCTCTCCACCCGGAACTGGCCGCCGGTGACCGGCAGGGCCCGCGCCAGCCCGGCCGCGAAGCCGCCCGGCACGTCCTTGACGATGTGGGCCGGCAATATGTTGCTGAACAGCTCTTTCCACGCCGGATACGGTTGCGCGAACGTGACGACGGCCTGCTTGCCGCCCTCGAGCGACTGCACCCCCGTGATGAGGTCGTATCCGGCCGGATCGACGACCCCGGGCTGGCTGACCATCTGGCGCCACAGGTACCAGAAGTCATCGGCGGCGATCGGCGCGTTGTCGGTCCACTGCGCCTCGGGCCGGATCTTGTAGGTCACGGTGAACGGGTTCTGGTTGGTGACGTCGGCGGACACCAACAGGGTCGGGTCCATCTCCCAGCGCGAACCCGTCGGCGTGGCGGGGTCGGGCACCGGGCGGAACGCGCTGGGCAACACCAGCGCGCTGATCGCCGCGTTGACCGGCGACAGGTCCGACAGGAGGTGCGGGTTGAACCCGGCGCCGATCGAGTCGATGCCCATGATGATCTGGGTGGGCCGCTGCGGCGGCGGCGCCGAGTTGTGCGGGGTGTCGGTGCTCTGCGGCGCCGGCGGCGGGTTGACCGTGCACGCCGCCAGCGCCAGCCCGACCAACGAGACCGGCACGCCGACAGTCAGGATCAGGCGGCGGGCTCGTCTCGGCACGCCCATCAGGGTATCGAGCAGCTGCTCAGCAGCCCGCCCAACCACGCCCTCGACGCGGCCCGGCACCAAGCCGCTAGCCCCGGGCCTTGGCCCGCGCCCGGCTGCGGGCCCGGGAGGTGGCGTCGAGCTCGACCTTGCGCACCCGCACGATCTCGGGGGTCACCTCGACGCATTCGTCTTGCGCGCAGAACTCCATGGCCTGCTCCAGATCGAGCTCGAGCGGCTTGGCCAGCGTCTCGATGACGTCCGCGGTCGACGACCGCATGTTGGTCAGTTTCTTCTCGCGCGTGACGTTGACGTCGAGATCCTCTGCGCGCGGGTTGATTCCGACCACCATGCCCTCGTAGGTGTCCTGTCCGGGCTCGACGAAGAACTGGCCCCGGTCGGCGAGCTGGATGAGCGCGAACGGCGTGATGGTGCCCGACCGGTCGGAAACCAGGGAGCCGGTGTGGCGGGCCCGGATCTCCCCCGCCCACGGGCGGTAGCCGTCGAACACGGCGTTGGCGATGCCGGTGCCGCGCGTGATCGTGAGGAAGTCGGTGCGGAAGCCGATCAGGCCGCGGCTGGGCACGATGAAGTCCATCCGGACCCACCCGGCCGCGTGGTTGGCCATCTCCTCCATGCGGCCCTTGCGGCCGGCCATCAATTGGGTGATCGCGCCGACGAATTCCTCGGGGCAGTCGATCGTCATCGCCTCGAACGGCTCGTGCAGCTGACCGTCGATGGTCTTGGTGACCACCTGCGGCTTGCCGACGGTCAATTCGAAGCCCTCGCGGCGCATCTGCTCGACCAGCACGGCCAGGGCGAGCTCCCCGCGGCCCTGCACCTCCCACGCGTCGGGCCGGCCGATGTCGACCACCCGGATCGACACGTTGCCGACCAGCTCGGTGTCCAGGCGGCTGCGGACCATCCGGGCGGTCAGCTTGTGACCGGACACCTTGCCCGCCAGCGGCGACGTGTTGGTCCCGATCGTGACCGAGATGGCCGGCTCGTCGACCGTGATGCGGGGCAGCGCGTGGGCGTGGTCGGGATCGGCCAGCGTGTCGCCGATCATGATCTCGGGAAGCCCCGCCACGGCCACGATGTCGCCGGCGACGGCCTCGTCGGTGGCGCTGCGCTCGACGCCCTCGGTGGCGAGCAGCTCGGTGATCTTGGCGCTGGTGATCACCGGCACCCCGTCGACCTCGCGCATCCAGGCGACCTGCTGGCCCTTGCGCAGCTTGCCGTTGTAGATGCGGATCAGCGCGAGCCGCCCCAGGAAGGCCGACGCGTCGAGGTTGGTCACCAGGGCCTGCAACGGGGCCTCGGGGTCGCCCGACGGCGGCGGGATGTGCTCCATCAACACGTCGAACAGCGGGTCGAGGTTGTCGCCCGCCGGCGCCTCGCCGTCGGCCGGCTGTTCGGTGCTGGCGATGCCCGCCCGCCCGGACGCGTACAGCGTCGGCAGGCCCAGGGCATGCTCGGCGGCCTTGGCCGCCTCGTCGTCGAGGTCCGACGCGACGTCGAGCAGCAGGTCGTGGCTGGCGTCGACGACCTCGGCGATGCGCGCGTCGGGCCGGTCCGTCTTGTTGACGACGAGGATGACCGGGAGATGCGCCGTCAGCGCCTTGCGCAGCACGAACCGGGTCTGCGGCAACGGGCCCTCGGAGGCGTCGACGAGCAGCAGGACCCCGTCCACCATGGACAGTCCGCGCTCCACCTCCCCGCCGAAGTCGGCGTGCCCCGGGGTGTCGATGACGTTGATGACGGTGACCGTCCCGTCCGCGTTGTGGCGGTGCACGGCGGTGTTCTTGGCCAGGATGGTGATGCCCTTTTCCTTTTCCAGGTCACCGCTGTCCATGATGCGTTCCTGGGTGTCGTCGCCCCGGTGCGTCAGGGCCCCGGACTGCCGCAGCATCGCGTCGACCAGGGTCGTCTTGCCGTGGTCGACGTGGGCGACGATGGCGACATTGCGGAATGGCACGTCGGTGATTCTGGCAGCGGGGGCCTCAGATAGCGAACCGGGCTACCAGCCGCGACGGCGCGGCGCCGACCCGATCAATTCGTGGGTGTCGACCGCGTCGCGGCTGCGGTAGACGATGTAGGGCCGGAACAGGTAGGCGATCGGCGCGCTGAACGCGTGCACCAGCCGGGTGAACGGCCAGAGCGCGAACAACGCCAGCGCGATCGCGACGTGAACCTGGTAATAGAACGCCGCGTGGGCCATCAGGTCCCCCCGCGGATCGAGGATCCAGATCGACCGGAACCAGACCGACACCTTCTGGCGGTAGTCGTGCAGCTCGCCGAAGTGGGTGGCGCCCGCCAGCGTGCAGCACAGCCCCGCCACCAACGCGCAGCCCAGCACCGCGTACATCAGCTTGTCGTTGCGGGTGGTGGCCGCGAAGACCGGTCCGTGGGTGCGGCGCCGGTAGATCAGCAGGCCGATGCCGACGACGGTGGCGAAGCCGGCGGGCACGCCCAGCAGCAGCGCCTGCAGGTGATAGATGTGATCGCTCATCCCGACCGCCCGCGTCCAGGATTCCGGAACGAACAGGCCCATGACGTGGCCCATGATGACCGCCAGGCTGCCGAAGTGGAACAGCGGGCTGCCGATCGAGAGCAGTTTCGACTCGTAGATTTGCGACGACCGGGTGGTCCAGCCGAACTTGTCGTAGCGGTACCGCCACCACGTACCGACGGCGGCGGTGGCCAGCGCGACGTAGGGCACGTCGTCCCAGAAGATCTCGATCAGCTTCATGTGCACCATCGTCAGGCCCCCTTGCTGCGCTTCGGCGGGACGGTCAAGGTGAACGGTTGCAGGCCAACGGCTTCCGTGGGAGGGCCGGCTTGAGCCAGGCGTTCGGCTCGGCGCGCCTCCTGATCGGTCGCGGCCGGCAGCGTCTCGCAGACCGCCGCGATGGCGTGTTGGTAGGGCGACCCGATCTCCGCCAGGGCGCCGCGCAGCACGTCGATCGGAATCCGGTGCGCCGTCAGCAATCGCCGACCGGCCTCGGGGTCGACGGTGGCCGCGAATTCCAGCACGACGGGCAGGTGATCCGGCGCCTCGGAGCGGGGCGGTTCGACGCCCGCGTCCCGGTAGGCGGTGGCGAACGCCAGCATCTCCCGGCCACGGTTACGGGTGTCCCCCGCGGTCCAGTACGTCAGGTACATCGTGGTGCGCCGGCGCAGGTCGAAGGTCTCGACGTAGCGCGTCGCGGCGGCCATCGGTTCGAGGGCGCGCAGGGCGGCGACCGTCCGGCCGAGCAGCGCGGCCGCCGGCCCGCCGAGGTGGCTCAGCAGCTCGTCGACCGTGTCCAGCCTCTCGGCCAGGCGAGAATCCGGATACGCCAGCAGCAGCGACGCCGCCTGCCACACCAGCCGGTCGGCCATCGCCCGGTTGCTCGACCGCCCCCGGACCTGGGCCAGCAGCCTCATCGCTTCTGCTCCTCGGGAAACATCCCCGCGAGCGCCTGGCGGCCGTCCCAGTTGAGCAGGTTCACCCGCCCGTTCCCGTTGCCGCCCTCGCCGCGCTGCCGCTGCTTGAGGGCGTGAAAGGTCTCCACCGCGACCGGGACCGGGTGACCACCGCTGCCCCCGCCGAACGGGCCGGATTCGTACATCCCCGGGCCGCCGTCTCCCGACAACGAGCACCCCATCTCCTCGAGGTCACGCGCCTGGGCGCTGACGGCGGTCGGAATGACATATCGCTCTTCGTATTTCGCGATGGCGAGCAGCCGGTACATCTCGTAGATCTGCTCCTCGGTCATCCCGACGGCCTGCGGTATGTGGGGCTGCGTCTCGCGCCCGAGGTTGATGTCGCGCATGTACGAGCGCATCGCCGCCAGCCGCCGCAGCACGCCCTCGACGACCGCGGTGTCGCCGGCGGTGAACAGTTCGGCCAGGTATTGCATGGGGATGCGCAGCGCGTCCAGCGCGCCGAACAGGTTGCCCAGGTCCTCGCCGTCGTGACCGTCGCGGCTGACCGCGTCGACGACGGGAGACAGCGGCGGGATATACCAGACCATCGGCATCGTCCGGTATTCCGGGTGCAGCGGCAGCGCCACCCGGTAGGTGTTGATCAGCGCGTACACCGGTGATCGCTGCGCGGCGTCGATCCACTCGTCGGAGATCCCGTCGGCGCGCGCGGCGGCGATCACCTCGGGATCGTTGGGATCCAACAGGATCCGGCGCTGCGCCTCGTAGAGGTCGGTGTCGTTTTCCACCGACGCCGCCTCCAGCACGCGGTCGACGTCGTAGAGCACCAGCCCGAGGTAACGCAGCCGGCCCACGCACGTCTCCGAACAGATCGTCGGCAGGCCGACCTCCATCCGCGGGTAGCACAGCGTGCACTTTTCGGCCTTGCCCGTCTTGTGGTTGAAATAGACCTTCTTGTAAGGGCATCCGGACACACACATCCGCCAGCCGCGGCAGCGATCCTGGTCGACCAGCACGATGCCGTCCTCGCTGCGCTTGTACATCGCGCCCGACGGGCACGACGCCACGCAGGACGGGTTGAGGCAGTGCTCGCAGATCCGGGGCAGGTAGAACATGAAGGTCTCTTCGAGCCTCAGCCTGACCTCGTCGCTGACCTTCTTCAATATCGGGTCGCCCGAAAGGATCTCGGGCGAGCCGGCCAGGTTGTCGTCCCAGTTCGGTCCCCACGACACCTTCATCGGCTCGCCGCTGATCATGCTCCTCGGCGCGGCCGTGGGGAAGGTGTCGCCCGCCGGCGCCGTGGTCAGGTTTTCGTAGTCGTAGGTCCACGGCTCGTAGTACTCGTCGATGGTGGGCAGCTTGGGGTTGGCGAAGATCCGCAGCAGCTTGCCGATGCGGCCGCCGTCGCGCAGCCGCAGCCGGCCCTTCTTATCGCGGATCCAGCCGCCGCGCCAGCGCTCCTGGTCCTCGTACGTGCGCGGATAGCCTTGTCCCGGACGGGTTTCGACGTTGTTGAACCACACGTACTCGGTGCCGCTGCGGTTGGTCCAGGCCTGCTTGCAGGTGACCGAGCAGGTGTGGCAGCCGATGCACTTGTCGAGGTTCATCACCATCGCCAGCTGCGCCATTACTTTCATAGGTCAGTACGTCACTTCCTGGTTGCGGCGGCGCACCACCGTCACCTCGTCGCGCTGGTTGCCGGTCGGACCCAGGTAGTTGAACCCGAATGAATGCTGGCCGTAGCCGCCGGCCAGGTGGCTGGGCTTGATCCGCACCCGGGTCAGCGCGTTGTGGTTGCCGCCACGCTTGTTGTTGGTCTCGGTGCGCGGGGTGTCCACGGTGCGCTCCTGAACGTGATAGACGTACACCACGCCGTCGGGCATCCGGTGCGACACGATCGCCCGGCAGACGTAGATGCCGTTGGCGTTGACCGCCTCGACCCAATCGTTGTCGCGCACACCGATTTTCGCCGCGTCCCCGGGGCTCATCCACATCGTCGGACCACCGCGGGACAGCGACAGCATGTACAGGTTGTCCTGATAGGTGGAGTGGAACGACCACTTCGAGTGTGGGGTCAGGTACCGGACGGTGAGCCCGACGCCGTCCTCGGTCGGCCCGAGCTCCGGCTGGCCGAACAGCCGCGTCATGTCCAGCGGCGGGCGGAAGACCGGCAGGTGCTCGCCGAGCTCCTCGATCCAGTCGTGCGCCAGGTAGAAGTGCATCCGCCCGGTCAGCGTGTGGAAGGGTTTGAGGTTCTCGATGTTGATGGTGAACGGGGCGTAGCGGCGCCCGCCGGTTTCGCTGCCCGACCATTCCGGGCTGGTGATCACCGGGACCGGGCGCGCCTGGGTGTCGGCGTAGGTGATGCGGCGCTCCTCGCTGCCCTCGGCCAGGTGCGCAAGCCGCTGACCCGTGCGCTTCTCCAGCTCCCGGAAGCCCTCGACGGCGAGCCGGCCGTTCGTCGTCCCGGACAGCAGCAACAGCACGTCGGCCATCCGCTCCGCGCTGGTGACGGCCGGACGGCCCGCCGCCACACCGGAATTCATCACACCGAACTTGGCGGCCAGTTCCTCGACCTCGCGGAACGGCTGCACCGTCACGCCCTTGGTGGTCACACCGAACGTGTCGACCAGCGGACCCAGGGTCAGCCACTTGTCGTAGACGGCGGCGTAGTCGCGTTCCACCACCGTGAGTTTGGCCATGGTCCGGCCCGGCACCGGGACACCGCCGTCGTGCAGCCAATCGCGTTGGGTGCCATCGGGATACGCCATCGCGTCGGAGGTGTCGTGCTGCAGCGCCGTGAGCACCACATCGCTGCGAGTGCCCAGGTGGTCCTTGGCCATCGCGCTGAAGGCGCGGGCGATGGCGCCGAACGCGTCGTAGTCCGAACGGGTTTCCCAGGGGGGGTCGGTGGCGGCGCTGAAGGCGTGCACATACGGGTGCATGTCGGTGCTGGACAGGTCGGCCTTCTCGTACCAGGTGGCCGCCGGCAGCACCACGTCGGAAACCAATGTGGTCGAGGTCATCCGGAAGTCGATCGACATCATCAGGTCGAGCTTGCCCTCCGGGATGTCGGAGTCGCAGGCCACGTCGACGGGCCGGATCCCGTCCCGCGCCGGCTCGGCCTGCACGTTGGAATCGGTGCCCAGCAGGTGGCGCAGGAAATACTCGCCGCCCTTGCCCGACGAGCCGATCAGGTTGGCGCGCCACACGCTAAGCACCCGCGGCCAGTTCGCGGGGTTGTCGGGATCGGCCACGGCCAGCTTGAGCTTGCGCTCCCCCAGCTGCTCGGCGACGTACTCGGTGACGTCGCGCTCGGCGGCGCGCGCCTCGTCGGCGACGTCCAGGCTCGACCGGTCGAACTGGGGATAGAACGGGCTCCAGCCCATCGCCACCGACGAGGCCAGCAAGTCCATCGTGTGCTTTCCCGCGAACCTCCCCCGGCCCACCGGGCTGGCCAGCTTGTCGGCGCCGTGGCCGTCGTAGCGCCACTGGTCGGTGTGCGCGTACCAGTAGGAGGCGCCGGGCACCTGCCGCGGCGGGCGCGACCAGTCCGTGGCCATGGCCATCGTCTGAAATCCGGTGAGCGGACGCACCTTTTCCTGACCGACGTAGTGCGCCCAGCCCCCGCCGTTGCGGCCCATCGACCCGGTCAGCATCAGCAGCGCCAGCACCGCGCGGTAGATGGCGTCGCTGTGGAACCAGTGGCAGATGCCGCCGCCCATGATGATCATCGACCGGCCGCCGGATTCCTCTGCGCTGCGGGCGAATTCCTTGGCCACCCGGATCGCCTGAGCCGCGGACACTCCGGTGATGGGCTCCTGCCATGCCGGCGTGTTCGGCTGGCCCGGGTCGTCGTAGCCGGTGGGCCAGTCGCCCGGCAGCCCGGGGCGCGCCACGCCGTACTGGGCGAGCATCAGGTCGAAGACCGTGCACACCAGGTGGTCACCGACCTGGCGCACCGGCACCCCGCGCGCCACCGTGTCGCCTTCGCCGTTCACCGTGTCGAAGCTAGGCAGGTGCACCAGCGCGCTGTCGTTCGACCCCAGGACGCTGAGCGCCGGTTTCAGCTCGCCGAGGTCCAGGTTCCACTTCCCCACGCCGTCCTCGCCGTACCGGAATCCCAGCGAGCCCTGGGGAACCGCAACGGAATTCGTCGCCTCGTCGAACACCGCCGGCTTGAGCGCGGCGTTCTCCACGGCCTCGCCCAAATCGGCCGCGGTGAGGTTCTTGCCCGGCACCAGCATCTCGCCGCGCCGCTCCAGCTTGATCAGGAACGGCAGGTCGGTGTAGCGGCGCGCGAAGTCGACGAAGAACGGGACCTGGTTGCGCACATAGCATTCCGACAGGATCACGTGGCCCATCGCCATGGCCAGCGCGCCGTCGGTGCCGGCGGCGCACGGCATCCACTCGTCGGCGAACTTCGTGTTGTCGGCGTAGTCGGGGCTGACGGTCACGACCTTGGCGCCGCGGTAGCGGGCCTCCGCCATCCAGTGCGCGTCGGGGGTCCGGGTGATCGGGACGTTGGAGCCCCACATCATCAGGTAGGCCGCGTCCCACCAGTCCCCCGACTCCGGCACGTCGGTCTGGTCGCCGAACACCTGCGGGGAGGCCACCGGCAGGTCGGCGTACCAGTCGTAGAACGACGTCATCGCGCCGCCGATCAGCTCGACGAACCGCGAACCGGCCGCGTACGACACCATCGACATCGCCGGGATCGGCGAGAACCCGGCGATCCGATCCGGGCCATAGGCCTTGATGGTGTGCACGTGGGCGGCCGCGATCAGTTCGGTGGCTTCGGCCCAGCTGATCCGCACCAGACCGCCCTTGCCACGCGCCCGCTGGTAGCGGCGCCGGCGCTCCGGGTCGGCCTGGATGTCGGCCCACGCCAGCACGGGGTCGCCCAGCCGCGCCTTGGCCTCGCGGAACATCTCGACCAGCACGCCGCGGGCGTACGGGTAGCGCACCCGGGTGGGCGAGTAGCTGTACCAGGAGAACGACGCGCCGCGGGGACACCCGCGCGGCTCGTATTCGGGCCGGTCCGGGCCCACCGAGGGGTAGTCGGTCTGCTGGGTTTCCCAGGTGATGATCCCGTCCTTGACGTAGATCTTCCAGGAGCAAGACCCCGTGCAGTTCACCCCGTGAGTGGAGCGCACCACCTTGTCGTGGCTCCAGCGGTCGCGGTAAAAGACGTCGCCTTCGCGGCCGCCCCGCCGGGTGACGGTGCGCAGGTCGGCGGAGAACTCGCCCGGGGTGAAAAATCGCCCACTGCGTTCCAGTAGCTCCTCGAGCGGTCCACCAACGTGAGGTGTGACGGTCAAGAGTTAAGCCTCCTAGTAGATCCACGTTGAACCTCGCCATCGGGTTCGAATGCCATCCGGGCGGTGGGCGGCACCCTAGCGAAATCCCTTGTGGCACATTGGCTTGCGGGCCGTACAGGCGGCCGGATGTGGCGTGGCACCATCGGGATCGCTACTGGCATGCAAATCGAGGTTACGGTGTTTCGGGGCTGTTACCTTCCGATTTCACGCGTGTCAGCTGCGATAGCGCTGTAGGTTCCCTGCATGCAGGCTGTGGACTTGTTATGAGCCTGCTCACAGCGCCTGGGTCAGGTCCGGTAGCCAGGCGCGATCGGCCGGCACCCAGTCGACGTCGTGCAGCTCGGCGGCGGTGACCCAGCGCAGCGCCCGATGGTCGCGCGGGTGGGGCTCGCCGTCAAGCAGGCGCACGCGATACGCCCGCAGCGTCATGGTTTCGTTCAGCGCAATGTCGGTGCCGAGCCGGTCGCCGACCGCGATGTCGCCCGCCGCCAGGCCGAGCTCCTCGGCCAGCTCGCGGGCCAGCGCGTCGCGCTCGGTTTCGCCGGGCGCGACCTTGCCGCCCGGCAGCTCCCACCGGCCGGCCAGTTCCGGCGGCCGGACCCGCTGCGCGACCAAGACCCGGGAGCCGGAGATGACCGCTGCGGCGACGACGATCTGGGTCGGCATGGCCAGCACGGTATACCGTCGGGATATGGCTGTGTTAACGGATGAGCAAGTGGACGCCGCACTGCCCGAACTCAACGGATGGGAGCGTGTCGACGGCGCCCTGCGCCGCTCGATCAAGTTCCCCGCGTTCCTCGACGGCATCGACGCCGTGCGCCGGGTGGCCGAGCACGCCGAGAGCAAGGATCATCACCCCGACATCGATATCCGTTGGCGGACGGTGACTTTCGCGTTGGTCACGCATTCCGAGGGTGGCATCACCCAGAACGACGTCGACATGGCGCGCGACATCGACGGGATCGTCGGGGGCTAGGCCGTCGAGGCCTCGGCCTCTCGTCGCCCGGCGGCCGCCATCCAGATCAGCGTCGCCGTCGCCGCGACGATGTAGATCAGCCCGGCCCAGGCCAGGTACCACGGCCGGCCGATCTGCCAGATCGTCGGTTGCGCGAAGCTCAGCAACCACGGCACGCCGACGATGGTGAGCGCCAACCAGCCCCAGCCGACGGCGCGGGCGCCGGGCCAGCCGCGCGGCGGCCCGTGAATCGCCCAGATCATCAGCGGAACCAGCCACACCCAGTGGTGGGTCCACGAGATCGGTGAGAGCAGCAGCCCGAACAACTCGACCACCAGCAACCTGCCCAGCCGGTCGGCCGGGTCCAGCGCCCGCCAGGCCAGGACGGCCAGCGCCGCCGTCACGGCCAGGGCGGCCACCACCAGCGGACCGAACCCGGCGTCGTGGCCGAGGATCCGTGAGATGCCACCGCGCCAGGATTGATTGAACGACGTGGCGATCGGCCCCACCCGGTGCGCGTCGCCCAGCAGATCGGTGAAGTAGTAGCGGGCCTGATCGCCGACGACCAGGACCGACACGCCGACGGTGGCCAGGAAGACCACCGCCGAGAACACCGCGGCACCCCAGCGCCGAACGCCCAACAGGTACACCCCGGCGATCGCCGGCGTCAGCTTGATCCCGGCCGCCACGCCGACCAGCAGCCCCGATAGCCACCAGCGGGTCGTCCAGGCCGCCCACAGCACCGCCAGCATGAGCAGCACGTTCACCTGGCCGTAGTCGAAGGTGCTGCGCAGCGGCTCGATCCAGATGGTGATCGCCGTCCACAGCATCGCGACGCGGTGACCTGCCCCGGCGGGCACGCCGATCAGGCGCTGGCTGATCCGGATCGCGCCGTACAACGCGGCCATCGTCGCGACCTGCCACAGGAACGCCACCAGAGGAAACGGCAGCAGATGCAGCGGGTAGAACACGACCGCCGCGAACGGCGGATACGTGAACGGCAGCGGGAAGTCCGGCGTCTGGTCGGCGTAGGCGTAGCTGTACAGCGTGCCCGGATGGTCGATGGCGGCGGCGCCGCCGAGGTAGACGTGCAGGTCGACGAAGTTCGCGCCGTTGGGCGCCAGGTATGTCCAGGCCAGGCGCGCGGCGACGCTCGCGATCAGCAGCGCGGGGGCGGCCGCCTGAAGCGGGCTCGCCAGCCGCCGGGTGAGGGGTGCCGCCGGGGCGGCGGCCGGGATGGTGTCTATCCGCCCGACTTTAGCCATCGCGGCGGCCGCCCGGTCACCGCCGTCACTCGTATCGGTAACGATCGAATAAATGCCACACGTGTCACTTGAGTCACACCAGTATCAAAGTAGCTTCGGCGCTGGACCCGTCATCGACAACCAGGGAGAGTCATGCCAACCATCTGGACCTATTTGCGAGCGGCCGCCGTCGTGGTCGGTTCGTCCGCCGCCCTACTGACGGGCGGCATCGCCCACGCCGACCCCGTGCCCGCCCCGCCGGTGCCGAACATTCCGCAGCAGCTGATCAGCTCGGCGGCCAACGCACCTCAAATCCTGCAAAACCTCGCTACCGCCCTCGGCGCCACCCCGCCCGCGGCGCCGGCCTCGCCCGGCATCACGTTCCCGGGAATGCCGTCGGCGACCTCGCCGGTGTCGCCTTCGGCGGGTATCCCGTCCATTCCGGGGCTCACCCCGCCCGCCGCGGCCACGGCCCCGGCGGCGACGCCGACGATTCCGGGCCTCGGCCAGATCCCCGGCCTGGCCCAGGCGCCGGCGGCACCCGCGGTCCCGGCCGCCCCGTCGATTCCGGGTCTGCCCGCCATCCCGGGGCTGTCGTCGCCGGCGGCTCCGGCCGCGCCGGCCACCCCGCAGATCCCCCAGGCGAAGGTGGACATGCCGGCGCTGCCGTCCGGTCTGCCGGTCAATGTGCCCGCGCAGCTGACGATTCCGCAGGATCTGCAGGCGCTGGCCGGGGGCCAGGCGCCGGCGGCTCCCGCCACGCCGGCCGCACCGGCCGCGCCGGCGCTGCCGTCGCTGACCAACCCGATGGCGCCGCTGCTCGCGGCCATTCCCTGAGCAGCCCGCTAGACAGCAAACCCACAACCTAGACCGGAGGGCATCGTGGTAAGCACTCGCAATCTGTCCAAGGGTTTGGCCGCTGTCGTCACGGCGTCGGCCGCCGCGTTCGGGTTCTGCCCGAGCGCGGTGGCCGACCCGGCGGCGCCGCAGCCGACACCGCAGGCGAACTCGACCCAGCAGCTGCCGGGCCTGCCCGCTTTGTCGGAGCTGAGCCCCATAATCCAGCAGGCGGCAAGCAATCCCGGGCAGGCCACACAGCTGCTGATGGCGGCCGCTCAGGCGTTCACCCACAATCCGACCGCGCCCGCCGAATCCAAAAACGTTGCGGCGTCGGTGAATAAGTTCGTGGCCGAGCCGGGTGCGCCGGAGACCGCGCCGGCGCAGCACGTGCCTCCGCTGGGCATCGAGCCCGGGCTGCAGTCGCACCTGCCGCCGGGCATCGATCCGGCTCGCGCGGCGGGCCCGGGGCCCGTTACGGCACCCCAGGCCGCCCCGTCTGCCGCCACGCCGCCGGCCGCCACTCCGGGCACCGAGCCCGTCGCGGCCGCCGTCCCGCCGCCGGCAGCCGCCGCAGCACCGGCACCCGCCGCGGCACCGGCCCCCGCCCCGGACGCCGCACCCGCGCCCGCACCGGCTCCCGCGCCGGGGTTGGGGCCTGACGCCCCGCCCACGCAGGACTTCATGTATCCCTCGATCGGCACGAATTGCCTTGCGGACGGCAGCAGTTCGATCGCGACCGCACTGTCGGTGGCGGGGCCGGCCAAGATCCCGACGCCGGGACCCGGGCCGGGCCAGACCGCCTACGTGTTCACCGCCGTCGGCACGCCCGGACCCGCCGAGGTGCAGAAGCTGCCGCTGAACGTCACCTGGGTGAACCTGACCACCGGCAAGTCGGGGACGGTCGCGCTCAAGCCACGCACCGACATCAACGGCGACGGCCCCACGACGCTGACGGCGATCGTCGACACCGGTTCCGGCAGCATCATGTCGACGATCTTCGGGCAGGTCACCACCAAGGAAAAGCAGTGCCAGTTCATGCCCACGATCGGCTCGACTGTGGTGCCCTAGGCTTTCCAGCCGGGCGAGCGGCCGAGGTGGCTGAGAATGCGGTCGAGGTCGCTCGCGCCGTCGGACGCGGTGAGGGCCGGGCCGAACGGGGCGCCGTCGGTCGTGCGGTAGTCACCGTCGGGAACGAAGAACACCAGCGGTAGCACGGCGGCCACCACGTCGTCCGACAGCGCCAGGTCGGCGCCGATGCTCCGCGCGACGTCCCAGCCGTGCACCACGTAGTCAACGAAGTGGAAGCCGATCGCGATCGCGCCCGGGAAGGCCGCCCTGGGGCCGAATTCGGGCAACGCAAAACTCGCGTCGAGCACCCCGTCGGCGGCGAACGCATCGAGCACGTCGGCGGCGGCCCTGGCGTAGCTGCCGCCGGGATCGGCCGCGACGGCGGCACGGACGCGGCCGGGCGCCCAAACGGCCTCGTTCGCGCCGTGGCCCCGCGCCGCGGCCGCGAACCCATGGTGCTGCGCGGTCATGTGGGCGAGCAGGTCCAGCAGGTTCCAGCCCGCGCAGGGCGTCGGGCGGTGCAGATCGTCGCGGGTGACGGCCGCGACAACGTCGACGGACGCCTGCACGGCGAGGCGGTGGAACGGTCGAACGTCGGAAATAGTATGCATTTGTAGATCGTATGCAACCGCATATTATATGTCAACGCTACGCTTCCTGCATGGCGACGAGGCGTCCCGATCTCGCGGCGATGATGGCGCCGCTGGTTCGCGAGATGATGGCGGCCGAGGCGCCCGCGCTCGAGGCGCATGGATTGTCGATGTGGGGCTACATCGTGCTGAGCGCGCTCGATCGCGCGCCGGTGCGCAGCCAAGCCGCTCTCGCGGAGGCGATCGGCGCCGACAAGACGCGCATCATCCCCACCCTCGACGACTTGCAGGATCGGGGCTACATCGAACGCCGGCCCGACCCGGACGACCGGCGCGTGCGGCTGCTCGCGCTCACCGAGGCGGGCCGGGCCGTGAAAGATGCTGCGCAGCAAGACATCCAGCGCGGCGAAGAGCGCTGGCTCGGGCGGCTGTCGGCCGACGATCGCCGCGTGTTCCTAAGCGTCCTGCGTCAGCTGTCGGCCACCGACGGCGGCTAGCTAGTACGCCATGAAGAGGATGGCGTCCCGGTCGTACTCGAGGCCCGGGTGGGCGCTGGCGAGGTGAGCCTGGGTGAGCTCGACCAGCTCGTCCTCATCCTTGCCGGCGATGGCTTCGCCGCAGGGACACGTTATGTGTGTCTTCACGTTGCCGCCTTTCCCTTCGCTGCTGCCTTCATCTGCTTTTTATACGAACGCACCTTCCCGAGGGACTGTGCGTCGACGATGTCGGCGACGGACAGGTGCGTTCCACGCTTGCCGAAGTCCCCGGCCGCGTCGCGCCAGCCCGTCGGCGTCACGCCGTACTGCTTGCCGAGCAGCGCCAGGAAGATCTTCGCCTTCTGCTCGCCGAAACCGGGCAGCCCCTTGAGCCGGCGCAGCAGCTCGTGTCCGTCGGGCTTGCCGGCCGTCCACAGCCCCGCGGCGTCGCCGTCGTAGCGGTCCACGATGATCTGCGCCAGGGCCTGGATGCGCTTTGCCATCGATCCCGGGAAGCGGTGCACCGCAGGCCTTTCCGAGCACAGCGCGGCGAACTTCTCCGGGTCGTAGTCGGCGATCGTCGCCGCGTCCAGGCCGCCCATCCGGTCCGCGATCTTCTTCGGGCCGGCGAAGGCCGTCTCGAACGGCACCTGTTGGTCCAGCAGCATGCCGACCAGCAATGCGAACGGGTCGTCTTCGAGCAGCGCGTCGGCCTCGGGCTCCTGCGCCAGGCAGAGCTTCGACATACGCCGACTTTAGCGCCCGGGCTATCGTGGCGTGGTGGTGGATGAGGCCAAATTGGAACTGATGCTGGCCCGGGACGAACTTCATCAGCTCGTGACCGCCTACTGCCGGGCCGTCGACCGCGCCGACTACGAAGCGCTCCGCGGCCTGTACCACCCCGACGCGACCGACTCGCACGGCTCGTTCTCGACGGGCGGCGTCGAACAGTTCATCGAGCAACTACGGGCCGCCGAACCGTATGTGCGCGTCTCCCAACACAACGTCACCACAACGAATTTCGTGGTCGAGGGCGACACGGCCCGCGGCGAGATCTACTGCCTGGTATTCCACACCTTCGCCGGCCCCGATCACGACATCGACGTGATCATCGGCGGCCGGTATCTGGACCGGTACCTCAAACACGACGGCGCCTGGAAGTTCAGCCACCGCACGATCGTGGCGGATTGGGCGTACCAGAAGGACCCGTCCGAAGTGAACTTCGGACACCCGAGCACCCGCGGCAGCCTGCGCGGCCAGCCCGGCCAGGCCGACCCGTCGATCGGGCTGTTCACACCGGGCTGAACCGCCTCGGCTGGCATCCTGTCGGGATGAGCGTGCGGGACGAGTCGGCCGCCGTGCGGCAGTTCGCGGCGAAGCCCCCATTCCCGCTGTCCAAAGCGATGTCCCGAATGATCACCAGCGAGGCGCGCCCCAACTGGATCTACTTCGTCGTCATGGGGGTGGCGTTGGCGGCGGTCTACGGCGGCTTCTACTTCGCGGAGCACGCCCCGGCGGGATGGGAACACCGGCCCACGGTCGCCGTGGTCGGCATCGTCCTCGTGGTGAGCGCACTCGTCTACGTCGGGTGGCACGCCGCCGGCGAGATCCGCATCTGGGTCGCGGGCGACGAGGTCACGGTCAAGAAGCGCCACGGTGGTGTGTTCTCGTTCGGCGATGCGACGCTCGGCCTCTGGGCGTACGGCAGGACGACCAAGACGATGGGCAGCGCGCTGCACCTGCGATCCGGTACCCGGCACTTTGTTCTCGGCGGACGGGATCATCGCGTGGCCGCCGGAGCGCGGCTCGACGAGCCGCCCCAGGGCTACGTCGACGCGTGGCTGTGGGCCTCGGATTTCGACGAGCTGCTCGCCATCGTCGGCCACCGGAGCACCGTGCGCGCGCACCGGCCGGGACCGGACGAAGCGACTCGCTGCCTGCTGTATCCCAACATGGAGTTGGCCCACCAGGTGTCGGCGTGGGGGTTCGGGGCCAAACAACGACTGTGGCAGTCGGCCTCGCAACCGCTGGTGGCCCTCGACGTGGGCGGCGACTCGATCCGCGTGATCGACGCGAGCAACGATGCCGTCATCGCCACGGCCCCGCGCGCGCAGGTGACCGCGACCCCGGAAACCTACAAATGCCGGCAGCGGCGATACGGCCCGTCCTACAAGCAACCCCCGCCGTCGCCCGTTCTGGTCCTGCGCGTTCCCGGCGTGGAGCCCATGCCCATCGGATGTCAGGAGCACCGCGGCGCGCTGGACTTCTCATCGCGGTTCGCGTGGCGCGGCACCGTCCCGGATCGGGTGAACCGGCCGGCCGACTATTCGGTGACGGCCGGCGATTGGCTGCTGCTGGTGGACGAATTTGGCTTGACCGCGCGGCTGGTGGACCGGACGCACCGGGCCGGCGGCTGACGGGTTGCGCCGAATTACCCGCTCTTGCGGCGGAATTCGCGGCGGCTCTCCACGGGACCGTGCGCGCGCGAGTGTTTGTCGCCGCTGTCTTTGTGCTCCGAGGCGCCCGCCGACTTGGCCTTCTTGCGATCCAGGGCCTCACGGAACTTGCGCTTCGTGTCGTCCTCGTCTTGCGGGTTCGATTCGGCCATACCGGCAGCCTAGCCTGGACGGCCGCGCCTGGCTCGTGGTTTTACCGCTTACCCGGCGGCATGCCGTAGACGTGCGAGATCCGCAGCGTCATCAGCACCCGGCGGTCGGTGACCATCGCCTCCCGGTACTCGTCCCAGTCCGGATGCTCGCCGGCGATGTTGCGATACAAGGCAATCAGCGCCTCGACGGTGTCGTCGCCGGGCGCGGCGGCCGGGGGCGTCAGCTCCGCCGTCCCCTCGGCGACGGCGTATGACCATCCGTCGTCGGCGTCGACGAGGATCGACGCCCGCGGGTCGCGGCGCAGGTTGCGGGTCTTGGCGCGCGGCTCGGTGATCGACACGCGGACCACCAACTCGCGCGGGTCGAAGTGATAGCTCACGTTCGACAGCTGGGGGCGCCCGTCGCGCTTGATGGTGGCCAGCACCCCGAGGGAGTTCCCGCTGATCACGGCCAACAGCTTGTCGTCGAAGACTTGGCGTCCCATGCACCGAGCCTACGTCGTGGTGGAATCGGGACATGACCACATATGCGGCGTTCCTGCGCGGTGTCAACGTCGGCGGCGTCAACCTCAAAATGGCCGAGGTCGCCGGCGCGTTGACCGGGGCCGGATTCGCCAATGTCCGCACGATCTTGGCCAGCGGCAACGTGCTGCTGGAGTCTTCCGCCCGGGCGGCCGCCGTGCGCAAGAACGCCGAGGCCACGCTGCGCGACAGGTTCGGCTACGACGCATGGGTCCTGGTGTACGACGTCGATACCGTGCGCGCCGTCGTCGACGCCTACCCGTTCGAGCGCGAGGTCGAGGGGTACCAGTCCTACGTCACGTTCGTCGCCGACGAGGCGGTGCTCGACGAGCTCGCCAAGTTGGGCAAGGGCGCGGACGAGAAGATCGCCCCCGGCGAGGGCGTGCTTTATTGGCAAGTTCCCAAGGGCAGCACGCTGGACAGCACGATCGGCAAGACGATGGGCAAGCCCCGCTACAAGTCCTCGACGACGACCCGCAACCTGCGCACGCTGGATAAGGTGTTGCGCTGATTGCGTTGCGCGCCAACGTCAATCGTCGGGGACGTTGGTCAGGTAGCGCATCGCGTCGGACTTGGTCAGGCCCAGCGCTTTGGCCACCTCGACATACTCCTTGGCGGCCGCGGCCATCGCGGCGTCGGTCGGATCGAAGCGGGAGATGAAAGTGCCGAAGCGCCCGCGCGTTTCGACGATCGCCGCCGACTCGAGCTCGCGGTAGGCCCGCGCCACCGTGTTTGCCGCGACCCCGAGCTGGCCCGCCAAATCACGCACCGTGGGGAGCCGGGATCCGGGCGGCAAGGCACCCGCCCGGACCCCGTCGATGACCTGGGTTCTGAGCTGGTCGAACAGCGGTTTGCCCGCCTTGACGTCGACCTTCAGCCAATCCCGCAGCTCCACATCTTCAGTATGTCCCAAGCACGACTATCTTTGTGGGATGCGAGTAACTGTGCTCAGCGGCGCGGGGATCTCCGCGGAGAGCGGCGTGCCGACATTCCGGGACGACAAGAACGGATTGTGGGCCCGCTTCGATCCCTACGAGCTGTCCAGCACGCAAGGGTGGCGCAACAACCCCGAACGAGTCTGGGGCTGGTATCTGTGGCGCCACTACCTGGTGGCCGACGTCGAACCCAACGCCGGACACCGCGCGATCGCCGCCTGGCAGGACCACGCCGAGGTCACCGTCGTCACCCAGAACGTCGACGACCTGCACGAGCGCGCCGGCAGTAGCCCGGTGCACCACTTGCACGGCAGCCTCTTCGAATTCCGTTGCGACCGTTGCGATATGGACTACACCGGGCCGTTACCCCGAATGGCCGAACCGGCGGTGGAGGTCGAACCACCGGTGTGCCACTGCGGCGGCCTGATCCGGCCGGACATCGTGTGGTTCGGCGAGCCGCTGCCCGACGAGCCGTGGCAGCGCGCGGTCGAGGCGACTCAGGCTGCCGACGTGATGGTCGTGGTGGGAACCTCGGCGATCGTCTACCCGGCGGCCGGGCTGCCGGACCTGGCGCTGTCCCGCGGCACCGTCGTCGTGGAGGTCAACCCCGAGCCGACACCGCTCACCCCGAACGCCACGATCAGCATCCGCGAGAGCGCGAGCCAGGCATTGCCGGAGCTGCTGCAGCGGCTGCCCGCGCTGCTTGGCTCTTCTTAGCCGCCGACTCTGCGCACAGATCGCGATTTACCCCTCGAACCACGCGCTGAGCGCCGTCTCGGCGCAAAAGATCAGGGCCGCCGCGCCCGACCCAGCGCCAGCTCCGAAACCGGCAGCGGCGCCCACACCGGCAACGTCCACTCCCGCCGCGAGGTGTCCACCTCGAAGCCGGCGTCGACGATCGCGCGCTCGGTGTCGCGATGGGTGTGGCAGTTGCCGAACAGCCTGGGCCACAACGTCGCGTCGGCGAACCGCTGCAGCCGGCCCCGCCCGCCGGCGCTGGCCACGTGCTCGAGATACCGCAACTGCCCACCCGGCCGCAGGAGCGAATACAGGTGCCGCAGCACGCCGGGGACGTCGCGCACCGAGCACAACACCAGCGAGCACACCACGGCATCGAAGAGCTCGCCGTCGCTGAACGCCTCGGCGGTCTCCCCGATCACGACGACCGGCACGGGCGCGGCCTCGGCGGCGGCGCGGGCGTGGGCCCTGAGCCGCGGCTCGGGCTCGACCGCGATCACCTGCTCGACCCCCGGCGGATAGTTGGCGAAGTTCGTCCCGACGCCCGCGCCGATTTCCAGCACCCGGCCCGACAGCCCGGCCACGTTCTCCCGGCGAAGCGTCCGAACCGCCTCGGTCTCGTGTGCGGCGACGACGGGCCAAACGCGCGCGAAGAACGGGTTGTCGATCGTGCGCTCCACTGCCTGCGTCATCTCCGCGACTCCTCCTGCGGCCGATGCGCCGCGACCCATGCCGCCAACATCTGGGGTGTGGCGTCTCGGCCGCAGTATCCCATTACCAATTGCCCGCAGAACACGGAGGACAGCACCCGGTCGGCAAACGCCTCGGCGTGGCCAAACGGCAGGTGCGGCTTGGCGATCAACATGGCCGCGACGCCGTGCAGCGCGGTCCACAATTCCAACGCGACCGTGGTCGGCTCGACGGGACGGTAGGTGCCGTCATCCATCAGCCGCTGCACGGTGGCGCGGATGTGCTTGAACGCCGAGTTGCTCAGCGTGGCGTCTACGCCGCTCCCGGACCGCCACTCGCCCATCGTGGCGATCCGGTACAACTCCGGCGTCTGGATCGCGAGCCGGACATAGGCCAGCCCCTGCGCGCGCAGCACCGCCACCGCGGAGGTGTGCTCGGCGGCCAGGCGCCGCATTTCGGGATCCAGCCTCTCGAAGTAGCGCGCGCACACCGCGTCCAGCAGGGCATCTTTGTCCGCGAAATGCAGATAGATCGACGGCGGCGTGACACCGACGCGTTGTGCCACCGCACGAATCGACACCGACCGGGCGTGCCCGGTTTCCAACAGCAGCTCGGTGGTCGCGTCCAGGATCTCGTCGTGCAGGCGCTCGCCGGAGCCGCGAGGGGCCCTGGCTCGACGCAGACCTTCGGCCGACACGTCAACCAATGTGGGTCACCGATTCCTGGATCGGGCGCCCGTTGTGCTGCACCGGCTCCTCGGCCGGTTCGGGGTGCAGCGCGATTTCCGAGGGCGCCTCGCTGATGCCGAACCGCTCATGCAGCCACTCCAAAGGCTTTGGCGCCCACCAGTTCCAGCGGCCCATCACGTGCATGAACGCCGGGACCAGGACCATCCGCACCAGGGTGGCGTCGGCGAACACGGCGAGCACGAGGCCGAGGCCGAACATCCGCATGAAGGACACGTGCGCGGCGATCAGCGCGGCGAACGACATCGACATCACCAGCGCGGCCGCGGTGATCACCCGTCCGGTGCGGGCGACGCCGTGCGCCACCGCTTCGTCGTTGGCCGCGTGCGCCTCTTTCGCGGTCGGGTTCTCCGGTCGGTACTCCAGCCAGTACTCCCGGATGCGGGACATCAGGAACACCTCGTAGTCCATCGACAGCCCAAAGGCTATGCAGAACAACAGCACTGGCATGTTGGCCACCAGCGTTCCGCTGGGGGTGGTGCCGAGCGCGCCGAGGTGGCCGTCCTGGAAAATCCACACCAGCGATCCGAACGCCGCGCTCAGCGATAGCACGTTGCACACCAGCGCCTTCACCGGCAGCACCACGCTGCCGGTGAGCAAGAACAGCAACACGAACGTGACGGCGGCCATCAGCCCCAGCACCAGCGGAAGCCGGTCGGTCACCGCGTCGACGCTGTCCCGGTTGATCTGCGCGACACCGCCCATTTCGACGGATCGGCCGCCCGGCCCGGGCACCTCGTGCAACCGCTTGAGCTGAGCGTCATTGGCCTGGGTGAATAGCGGCGCCGTGCTGTTGACGGTCAAAAACGCGCTGCCGCCGACCAGCCCGGTGGCCGCGGCCGGTGGTCCCACCGGGTTTCCGTTCACGAAGGTCCCGCCCGGCGCCGATACGCCCGATACGTCGGGAACCCGCGACAAGGCGGCGGCGTACTTGTCCAAGTCCGTTGGGTTCAGGCCGCGGACGTCACGGACGACGACGGGCACCGCGGTCGCGGAATCGTGCGCGAACCCGTTGCGCAACTCGTCGCCGACCTGGTGAGACGACGCCGAACGGGGCAGCACCCGGTCGTCGGGGAAGCCCCATTTCACCGAGATGAAGGGCAGCCCCAGCAATAGCAGCACCGCCATGACGGTCAGGCCGATCGGCGCCCAACGTCGCATCACGAACTTGCTCGAGCGGTACCAGAACCACTGCTCGACCGGCCGGTGCAACGGGTCGGGCCGGCGCAGGGCGTGCCGGATCAGCCGGCGCACGTCCAGCGCGTCCAGCCGGTCGCCCAGCAGCACGATCGCGGCCGGGGTCACCACGATGGACGCGGTGGCGACGAAGGCCACGGTGGCCACGCCGGCGTAGGCGAAGGACTTCAGGAAGTACATGGGGAACGCCACCGTTGCCGACATCGACAACGCCACGGTGACCGCGGAGAACAGCACGGTGCGGCCCGACGTAGCCATGGTCCGGATCAGCGCCTCGTGTCGGTCGCTGCCCTCGGCCAGCTCGTCGCGGTATCGGCTGACGATGAGCAAGGTGTAGTCGATCGCCAGCGCCAGGCCCAGGGCGGTGCTGAGGTTGAGGGCGAAGATCGACACCTCGGTGGTGAACGTGATGAGCCGCAACACCGTCATCGAACCGACGACGGCCAGCGCGCCGAGGGCCATCGGCAGCGCCGCGGCCATCAGCCCACCGAACACCCAGATCAGCACCAGGAAGCTCAGCGGCAGCGCGATCATCTCCATGACCACGAGGTCTTCCTGGTTCTGCTTGTTGATCTGGGCGTACTGCATCGCCGGGCCGCCGGCGCGGACGCTGACGCCGTCACGGTCGTGGACGAATTGGTCCGCAAGGGTTTGGGCGTTGCTCTGCGCGTAGTTCTCGCCGCCCTTGAGGTTGATGACGATCAGCCCCGACTTGCCGTCCTTGCTGATCAGGTCGGCGGCCGCCTGCGGCGGAGCGGTCCAGGCCGAGGTCACGTTGTAGACCAGCGACGAACTGTGCAGGTCGCCGACGAGATCGGTGCCGACCTTGCGCGCCTGGTCGCTCTGGGCGCCCGCGGGCGATGTCACCATGACCAGCATCTGCTGGCCGCTCTGCCCGAACTTGTCGGTCAGGATTTGGATGGCGTGGGCCGATTCCGAGTTCGGATCTTGAAAGCCCCCGGGTGACAGGCTCTTGGCGACGGGAATGCCGAACACCGCCGCGCCGATGAAGACCAGGACCGCGATCGCGATTATTCGTCGTGGCGCCGCTATGGCCAATCGCGCGATCGCTTGCAGCATGTCCCCGGTCCTCCCGCCGCCGTGCCGGTCACGCTGCGCCGCCACTGACTGGGCGGTAACTTATCAGCGATAACTGACAGGTGTCAAACAACACTATCCATAATCACGGCTGCCCGCGGCCGGATGGTTCAAACCGTTGGGAACCTGTCCAAGGCCGCCGATCCGAGGCATGACGCCCGCAGAACCTACCGGCGAGTAAATTGCCACCATTTTCCGAATCGTGACTCACGGATTCCTTAGAGGTGGCCCATACGCTCATAGACATGTGGATCGACGACTCGAGCGCAGACGTCATCAAGGCTGACTTTGAGGCCCTCTACCACGGCGACGTGCTGGTGGAAGGTGAGACCTCCGAGCAGTTCGAAGACCAGCACACGCTGCCGACGGCAAGCTGACCGCCCATGAGCGTGCTAGCACGGCTGCTGATGGCCGAACCCGCGATCACCCGATGGTTCCGTCGATAGCGATTGATCTTGCTTAAGGCGAAAACCCCCCGCGCACCGCGGGGGGTTTTCGTTTCGCCGCCTTAGCGGGGCGCCATGCGGATGGCGCCGTCGAGGCGAATGACTTCCCCGTTGAGCATCGGGTTCTCGATGATGTGCACCGCGAGCGCCCCGTATTCGTCGGGGTCACCGAGCCGGGCCGGGTGCGGCACCTGCTTGCCCAGCGACTTCTGCGCCTCCTCGGGCAGCGAACCCAGCAGCGGGGTCTTGAACAGCCCCGGCGCGATGGTCACCACGCGGATGAGCTCGCGCGCGAGGTCGCGGGCGATCGGCAGCGTCATGCCGACCACGCCGCCCTTGGACGCCGAGTAGGCGGCCTGGCCGATCTGGCCGTCGAACGCGGCGACGGAGGCGGTGTTGACGATGACGCCGCGCTCCTCACCGAGCGGTTCGGTCTTGGCGATGCGCTCGGCGGCCAGCCGCAGCACGTTGAAGGTGCCGATCAGGTTGACCTCGACCACCTTCTTGAAACCCGCCAGCGGAAACGGGCCGTCCTTGGACAGCGTCTTAATGGCGTTGCCGATGCCGGCGCAGTTGACGTTGATGCGCAGCGGCCCCAGCGATTCCGCCACGTCGAGCGCAATGGCGACCGCGGCCTCGTCGGTGACGTCGGCCTCCACGAAGCGGGCGCGCTCCCCCAGCTCGCGGACCGCATCCTCACCCCGCAGGTCCAGCACCACCACCTGCGCCCCGGCGTCGAGCAGCCGCTTGGTGGTCGCCAGGCCCAACCCCGACGCGCCCCCGGTGACGACGGCTACGGCGTCCTTGATCTCCATGCGGGTCCTTCCCCTCTCGTCCAGCCAACCAGTTGGTTGGCGACTATACCCAGTCCGCCAGCACCGATTCGACGTCGGCCATCGGCTCCGCCGGGCGGGGGGTCTCCGGCGACGTGCGGGAGAACCGCGGCGCCGGCAACGGCTGCAGGCCCCCGTTCACCTCGTAGAAGGTGTCGCGCTCGGTGATGTGCGGCTCGGTCTGCACCTCGCCGAAGGCCAGCACCGGCGTTACGCAGGCGTCCGAGTCGGCGAACACCTTGGCCCAGTGGTCGCGGTCGCGGCTGGCGAACGTCTCGGTCAGCACCGCCCGCAGTTCGGGCCAGCGGGCGGCGTCGTTCTGCGGCGGCAGGTTGGCGGCGTCCAGACCCAGCCCGGCCAGCATGGCCGCGTAGAACTGCGGCTCGATGGCGCCGACGGCGACGTACCGGCCGTCGGCGCACTCGTAGGTGTCGTAGTAGGGCGCGCCGCCGTCGAGCATGTTGGTGCCGCGCACGTCGGTCCACATGCCGGAGGAGCGCATCTGCCACATCATCTGGATCAGCACGCTGGAGCCGTCGACCATGGCGGCGTCGACGACCTGACCCTTGCCCGAGCTCTGCCGCTCCCACAGCGCGGACAGGATGCCGACCAGCAAGAACATCGAGCCCCCGCCGAAGTCGCCGACGAGGTTGAGCGGGGGCACCGGCCGCTCGTTGGCCCGGCCGATGGCGTGCAGGATGCCGTTCAGCGAGATGTAGTTGATGTCGTGGCCGGCCTGCTGGCTGCGCGGGCCGGTCTGGCCCCAGCCGGTCATGCGGGCGTAGACCAGCCGGTCGTTGACCTTCGCGCAGTCCTCGGGGCCCAGGCCGAGCCGCTCGGTGACCCCGGGCCGGTAGCCCTCGATCAGCACGTCGGCTTTGGCGACCAGCCTGAGCACGCTTTCGCGGCCCTCGTCGGACTTGAGGTCGGCCGTGACGATGCGCCGGTTGCGGCTCATGGAGTCCTTCACGACGCCGCCCGGGGCGCCCGAGGGCCGGTCGACGCGAACCACGTCCGCGCCGAGGTCCCCCAGGATCATCGCGGCATGCGGGCCGGGCCCGATGCCGGACAACTCGACAACACGCAATCCCTGCAGCGGTCCCGCCATTGGTGCACCCAGCCTTTCGTCCGCTCTGACGTCTTTTCGCATCTTCGCAGCCGCGCCCGGCGGCCACGCACCCCGGTCACATATGGTGAGCCCCATGCCGGATTCTGGGATCGCCACGCTCGCGCCCGTCGCGGGACTCGACGTCACGCTGACCGACGGCGTGCTGTCGGTGACCATCAACCGCCCCGACAGCCTGAATTCCCTGACGATCCCGGTGATCACCGGCATCGCCGACGCGATGGAACGCGCGGCCACCGACCCCGACGTCAGGGTGGTGCGCCTCGGCGGGGCCGGCCGCGGCTTCTGCTCCGGGGCGGGCATCAGCGCCGACGACATGTCGGGCAGCGGCGGGGTCCCGCCGGACGAGATCGTGCTGGAGATCAACCGGCTGGTGCGGGCCATCGCGGCGGTGCCACACCCGGTGATCGCCGTCGTCCAGGGGCCGGCGGCCGGCGTGGGTGTGTCCCTCGCGCTGGCCTGTGACGTCGTATTGGCTTCCGACAAAGCGTTTTTCATGCTCGCATTCACCAAGATCGGGTTGATGCCCGACGGGGGCGCGTCGGCGTTGATCGCGGCCGCGATCGGCCGGATCCGGGCGATGCAGATGGCGTTGCTGCCCGAGCGACTGCCCGCCGCCGAGGCGCTGTCCTGTGGACTGGTCACCGCCGTCTATCCCGCGGACGACTTCGAGGCCGAGGCCGACAAGGTGATCAAGCGGTTGTTGGCGGGCCCCGCGGTCGCGTTCGCCAAGACCAAGCAGGCGATCAACGCGGCCACGCTCACCGAACTGGACCCCGCCCTGCAGCGCGAATACGAAGGGCAGTCGCGCCTGCTGGTGTCGCACGACTTCAAAGAGGGCACAACGGCTTTCCAACAGCGCCGCGCTCCCGACTTCACTGATCGCTGACGGGCTTAGCCCCGGCCAGAACCGGCAATCCTTCCTCGCGTTGGGTCCGAATACCCACACGAGGGAAGGAGGTCGCATGGTCCGCTGCCTGGTGACTGGAGCGACCGGCTACATCGGCGCCCGGCTGGTGCCCCGCCTGCTGGACGAGGGCCACGACGTTCGCGCCCTGGCCCGCGACCCGGGCAAGCTGGCCGACGTGCCGTGGCGCGACCGAGCGGAGGTGGCGCGCGGCGATCTCGGCGACGTCGAATCGCTGACCGCGGCGTTCGACGGGATCGACGTCGTCTACTACCTGGTCCACTCGATGGGCGGGTCGAAGGATTTCGCCGCCGAGGAGTCCCGCGCGGTGGGCAATGTCGTGGCGGCCGCTCGCCGCGCCGGGGTGCGACGGATGGTGTATCTGAGCGGGTTGCATCCCGAGGGCACCAAGCTGTCCGAGCACCTCGAGTCCCGCGCGGCCGTGGGCGAAGCCCTGATCGACTCCGGCATCGAGACCGTGGTGCTGCAGGCCGGAGTGGTCATCGGGTCGGGCTCCGCGTCCTTCGAGCTGATCCGGCACCTCACCGACCGGCTGCCCGTGATGACCACGCCGAAGTGGGTGCGCAACAAGATTCAGCCGATCGCCGTCCGCGATGCGCTCCACTACCTGGTCGCCGCGGCGACGGCGCCGGTGCCGGAGTCGCGGGCGTGGGACATCGGCGGACCCGACGTCCTCGAGTACGGCGACATGATGCGGGGCTACGCCGAGGTCGCCGGGCTGGGCAGGCGTTACCTGATCGTGCTGCCGTTCCTGACCCCCACGATCGCCAGCCTGTGGATCGGGGCCGTCACCCCGATCCCGCCCGGGCTGGCGCGCCCGCTGATCGAATCGCTGGAATGCGATGCGGTGATGCGCAATTCGGACATCGACGGCATCATCGAGCCGCCGCCGGGCGGCCTGACCGGCTACCGGCGCTCCGTCGAATTCGCGCTCGATCGCGGGACCCGGGGCCTGACCGGCGCCACCTGGGCCTCGCTGGGCTCGGACCCCGCCGAGCCGCTGCCCAGCGACCCGGACTGGGCCGGCGAGATCATCCACTCCGACGTCCGGACCGCCGAGACCGCTGCGGAGCCCGGCGAGGTTTGGCAGGCGGCCGAGCAGGGGATCGCCCGGCGCCGCATGTTCAAGGGCTGGGCCGTGCAGGCCCGCGAGCCCGGCGGCGCGCTGCGGTTGCGCTCCGGGCCGCGGTTGGTAGGCCAGGGCTGGCTCGAGATCGGGGCCGTGCCGCGGGACGGCGGGGGCAGCGAATACACCCAGCGGGCGACCTTTGTGCCGCGCGGCCTTCCCGGGCGGTTGTTTTGGTTTGCGTTGCGGCCCTTGCGGATTGGTGCGCTGCGCGCGTTGGCGCGCGACGCGGTGCGACCTCCGGTCACACGCCGAACAGCGGGGGCAGTGCGAGCACCATGATCAGGGCCCAGACGAAGTGGGTCAGCACCGGCGCCAGCACCCCGCCGCTGGCCCGGCGTTCGAGCGCGCACACCGTACCCAGGATGATCGCGGCGAACCCCAGCATCGGGTTGCCGCTGGCCAGGGTCGCGCAGATGTAGAGCAGCGTCGAAATCGCCACCGGGCGGTGGCGCCCCAGCGCGGTATAGAGCGCGCCGCGAAAGAAGACCTCCTCGGCGATGCCGTTGATCAGGGTGATCGCCACGATGAACGGCAGGTAGCCGTGATGGGCGAACAGCAGCACCCGGGTGATCAGGGCCGCGACGGGCGGTATCTCCCGGGCGATCAGCCCGCCCACCACGAAGGCGCCCCCGAGCAGCAGGCCGACGATCGTCCCGGTGATGACGGGCCGTTGGTTGCGCCCGCGCCAGCAGATGCCGCCCAGATGCAGTGGGCCCGAAAGGAATCCGCCGACGATCCATACCGCCGCCAGCAGAAGGGTCATCCAGTAGAAGCTCGACTCCCCCGGATGCCGGCGCAACGAGAAACCGAGCACCGCGGCGCCGATCGCCAGGGTGATCGCGACGACGACGCGTCGGCGTCGCACCACGCCGGGCGGTTCGTTATGGGGCACAGCGACATTGGTGATGGCGCGGCGCAATTCGGAGGCGACGCTGGCGCGATACGGAGCGGTCGACTGGGTCATGCGGGGCGCACCTTGGCGTTGAGCGCGAGCACGATGTCGAGGCCGGTGCGCAGCGCACCGGCGAGCGGTCCGGGGACGCGGTTGACTAACCCCAGCGTGGGCCGCGCGACGCGCGGGGTCACCGCGCGGGCGAGCCGGCGGATGCGCAGGGCGTCGCCGCCGGCCCACGCGGGGTCGCTGTCGGCCAGCTGATGGGGGTCGGTCAGGGCGTTGACGGGTTTGGGCCGGCGGCTGGACCGGTCCGCCAGGGCCAGGGCGATGGCGTCCTCGACGCCGAGCAGTCCGCCCGGCGGGTCGGGCACCCGATCGCGCAGCCCGCTGACGGACGCGACCATCGGGTGGTCCAGTGACTCGACCAGGTCGGCGGCCAGTCCCGGGGGCACCGGCAGCGCGACCCCCGTGACCAGCGAAGCCAGCGAGGTGTCGACCCGGCCGACCGGCAATGCGGCGTGCCACCGGCCGGAGACCCGCGCATACGTCTTGAGCAGCTCGCGGTAGGAGGTCGTGGCGGGCCCGCAGATGTCGTAGGCGCCCGCGGGCACCCTCTCGGGGTCCGCCGCGGCCACGAGATAGTGCAGGACATCGCGGATGGAGATCGGGTCGATCGGGTTGTCCATCCAGGTCGGTATCGGCATGAGCGGGAACCGGTCGCCCACGTAGCGCATCATCTCGAACGACGTCGAGCCCGCCCCGATGATCATCGCCGCGCCCAGCCACACCAGTTCCGGGCCACCCTCGACCGTCAGGGCCTCGGCCACCTCGGCCCGGCTGGTCAGGTGCTCCGACAGCGCCTCGTCGGCCGGCACGAAGCCGCCGAGGTAGACGATGCGCCGCACACCGGCCGCACCCGCCGCCACCGCGACGTTGGTGGCCGCGGCCTCGTCGGCGTCGCGGAAGCCGGGCTGACCGATGGCGTGCACCAGGTAATACAGCACGTCGATCGGGCCCGCGGCGGCCAGGCCCGCCCGCACCGACTCCGGGTCCGACGCGTCGAGGATGACCGCCGTGACGTCGTCGAACCAACCTAAACGCTTGAGACGCTCCGGTTTTCGGGTGGCGGTCACCACCTGATGCCCATCCGCAAGCAGCGCTGTGACCAGGCGCGAGCCGACGTAACCGGTGGCGCCGGTGACCAGAATCCGCATACTCCCGACACTAGCGACTGAACCGATCGGGCGTCGGCGCCGTCACCCCCTACATGGAGGAGATAATCGGGGGCAGTTCCGCATGCGTGCGGATGAAAACACCAACAACGAGCCCGTCCGTGGCGGGCGTGGCAGTCAAATTCCCACCCAACCGCTACACCCAGGACGAAACCATCGGCGCGCTGACCGAGTTCGCCGGGCCGGAATTTCAGAAGTTCGCCCGGACCAGCGGGGTCGAATTCCGGAACATCGCGCTGCCGGTCTCGCGATACGGCGAGTTGAGCGGCTTCACCGAGGCCAACGACGCCTACATTGAAATCGCCCTGGACCTGGCCGAGGAGGCGCTGCGCGCGGCGCTCGACCAGGCAAAACTCAAGCCGTCCGACGTCGACATCGTGTTTTCGACGACGGTCACCGGGCTCGCGGTGCCGTCACTCGAGGCCCGGCTGGCCTCGCGGGTGGGGTTGCGCCAGGACGTCAAACGCGTCCCGCTGTTCGGCCTGGGCTGTGTGGCCGGCGCTGCCGGCCTCGCCCGGGTGTACGACTACCTGCGGGCCTACCCCGATCAGGTGGCGGTGCTGCTGGCGGTGGAACTGTGCTCGCTGACCGTTCAGCGCGAGGACAATTCGATCCCAAACCTGGTGGCGTCCAGCCTGTTTGGTGACGCCGCCGGCGTCGTCGTCGCGACGGGCGCCGACCGGGCGCCGGTCGGGCCGAGGCTGTTGGCGACCCGCAGCCGGACCTACCCGGACACCGAAGACGTGTTGGGCTGGAACATCGGTAGCAGCGGGTTTCGGATCGTCCTGTCCGTGGAGATCTCGACCATCGTCGAGAAGTATTTGGGCGACGACATCCGCGACTTCCTCGCCGATCACGGGTTGAGCACGTCCGACGTCTCGACGTGGTTGTTGCACGCCGCCGGGCCGAAGGTGATCGACGCGGTGGAAAGCGTGTTGGACCTGCCGGCGGATGCGTTCGACCGCACCAGAAACTCGTTGCGCGACAACGGAAACCTCTCGTCGGTTTCGGTGCTTGATATACTCCGTGCCACCATGGCCGACCCACCGTCGCCAGGCTCCATCGGGCTGATGATCGCGATGGGGCCGGGCTTCTCCGCCGAACTCGTCCTGCTGAGCTGGTAGGGCGCGGTAGGACTATGTATTACTTGCTGATTCTCGCGGTGGGCGCCGAACGGCTCGCCGAGCTGGTGGTGGCCAAACGAAACGCGCGATGGGCTTTCGCCCAGGGCGGCAAGGAGTTTGGCCACGACCACTATCCGGTAATGGTCACGCTGCACACCGCGCTGCTGCTCGGTTGTCTCGTCGAGCCCTGGGCGCTGCACCGGCCGTTCATCCCATGGCTGGGCTGGCCGATGGTGGCCATCGCGGTGCTGAGCCAGGTGTTGCGCTGGTGGTGCATCACGACGCTGGGCCAACGGTGGAACACGCGGGTGATCGTGCTGCCGGAGGCGCCGCTGGTGGTCCGGGGCCCGTATCGCTGGTTCCATCACCCGAACTATGTTGCCGTGGTGGCCGAGGGTTTTGCGCTGCCGTTGGCGCACACCGCGTGGCTGACGGCGATCGTTTTCACGCTGGCCAACGCGCTGTTGCTGAGGGTGCGGCTGCGGGTGGAGAACTCGGCGTTGGGCTACGCATGACCGACTACGACTCGGACCTGCTGATCGTCGGCGGCGGCCCGGGCGGCCTCGCCACGGCGTTACACGCTCGACGTCTTGGGCTTTCGGTGATCGTGGCCGAGCCGCGCGAGGGCCCGATCGACAAGGCGTGCGGCGAGGGACTGATGCCCGGAGGTCTGGCCGAGCTGACGTCGCTCGGCGTGGACCCGGCGGGCATGCCGTTCCACGGGATCGCCTACGTGAGCGAACAACGCCGGGCCGAGGCGCGGTTTCGGGGCGGGCCGGGCAGGGGTGTGCGGCGCACCACGCTGCACGCGGCGCTGGCGGCCCGGGCCAAAGAGGAAGACACCGAATGGATTCGGGCTCGAGTGACCAGTGTCGCGCAGGACGCGCACGGCGTGACGGCCGCGGGTGTGCGCGCCAAGTGGATGGTGGCCGCCGACGGGCTACATTCGCCGGTGCGGCGCGCCCTCGGAATCAAGGCCACGGCCGGGACGCCGCGGCGCCACGGTGTGCGCTGGCACTTCAAGGTGCCGGTGTGGTCGGAGTTCGTGGAGGTGCACTGGTCGCGCTGGGGTGAGGCCTACGTGACCCCGGTGGAGCCGGACCTGGTCGGCGTGGCGATCCTGTCCGGCGGGCGGCCCGACCTGGGCTGGTTCCCGTGGCTGGCCCGTCACCTGGCGGGCGCCGAGCGCGGGCACGCCCGCGGCGCCGGGCCGCTGCGCCAGGTGGTTTCCCGCCGCGTCGCAGGGCGGGTGCTGCTCGTCGGCGATGCCGCCGGCTACGAGGACGCCCTGACCGGCGAGGGCATCAGCCTCGCGGTCAAGCAGGCGGCCGCGGCGGTCGAGGCCATCGTCAACGATGCGCCGGGCTCCTACGAGGCCGCGTGGCACCGGGTCACGCGCAACTACCGGCTGCTCACCCGGGCGCTGGTGCTGGGCAGCGCGCCGCGGGTGGCGCGCCGCGCCATTGTCCCGGCGTGCACGCTGCTGCCGGGCGTTTTCGACCGCGCCGTGAACACCCTCGCCAGCTAGCGAGGACATCGACAGCGCGAGCAGACGCAAAAGCCCCCTTTTCGGAACGAAAATGGGGGCTTTTGCGTCTGCTCGTCAGCCTGTTAGCGCGCCTTCCAGACCGGCTCCCGCTTCTCGGCGAACGCCAAAGGTCCCTCCTTGGCGTCTTCGGATCGGATCAGGGTCCGCATCTCGCGCATGGTGCGCTCCCAACCGGGTTCGTCGCCCACGATGACGCCGTCGTCGACGCCGTAGGCGATGCGCTTGCTCGCCTGGACCGACAGCGGCGCGTTGGCGGTCACCCGCGCCGCCAGGGCCAGCGCGGCTTCCAGCACCGTGCCCTCGGTGACCACCTGGTTGATCAGGCCCCATTCGAAGGCTTCGGACGCGGTGATCGGCTCGCCGGTCAGCAGCAGCTCCACCGCCACCTTGCGGGGCAGCTGGTCCATGATCCGGAAGACACCGCCGGCGGCCGCGATCAGCCCGCGCTTGACCTCCGGCAACCCGAATTTGGCCCCCTCGTCGGCGACCACCAGGTCGCTGGCCAGCGCGAGTTCGGTGCCACCGCCCAACGCGGTGCCGTTGACCGCGGCGATCGTGGGCTTGTCGATGAAGTGGTGCACGTAGCCGGCGAAGCCCCACTCGGGGTGGTCCGGGTGATACAGGTTCTCGCGGCGCGAGATCGCCTTGAGGTCGGCCCCGGCGCAGAACGACCTGTCGCCGGCGCCGGTGATGACCACCGCCCGCACGTCAGCGTCGTTCTGCGCTTGCTCCAGGGCGTCCCCGACACCGATGCTCACGGCCGCGTTGACCGCGTTGCGCGCGTCCGGCCGGTTGATGGTTATGACCATCACGTTGCCGCGGTGCTCGACGAGGGCCCCCGGCTGGCCGTTGTCGCCGTCGGTCACAGGAGCTCGACGATCGTGGCGTTGGCCTGGCCGCCGCCCTCGCACATGGTCTGCAGGCCGTAGCGAATTCCCTTGTCCCGCATGTGGTAGAGCAGCGTGGTCATGATCCGGGCACCGGAGCCGCCGAGCGGGTGGCCCAGCGCGATGGCGCCGCCGTTGGGGTTGAGCTTGTTCTCGTCGGCCCCAATGTCTTTCAGCCACGCCAGCGGGACCGGCGCGAACGCCTCGTTGACCTCGTAGGCACCGATGTCGCCGATGGAGAGCCCGGATTTCTTCAGCGCCTTCTGGGTCGCGGGGATGGGCGCGGTCAGCATGATCACCGGGTCGGCGCCGGCCAGTACCGCGGTGTGCACCTTGGCGATCGGCGTGAGGCCCAGTTCCTTGGCCTTCTCGGCGGACATGAACAGGATCGCGGCCGAGCCATCGGTGATCTGCGAGGAGTTGCCGGCGTGGATCACGCCGTCCTCCTTGAACGCGGGCTTGAGCGACGCCATCTTTTCCATCGGGGTGCCGCGACGGATGCCCTCGTCCTTGAGCACCACATTGCCGTCCTGGTCCTTGATGCCCACGATCTGGTCGTCGAACGCACCGGAATCCTGTGCGGCCGCGGCCTTTTCGTGTGACCCCAGGGAGAACTCGTCGAGCGCGAGCCGGTCGAAGCCCCACTGCTCGGCGATCATCTCCGCGCCGATGCCCTGGTTCGGCGTGCGGTGGTAGCGGTCCTTGAAGGCCTGGGGGTACGGGTTGCCGCCGTTGGCAAGCGACGATCCCATCGGAGTCCGTGACATCGACTCGACCCCGCCGGCGACGACGACGTCGTAGTGCCCGGCCACCACGCCGGCCGCGGCGAAATGGATGGACTGCTGGCTCGACCCGCATTGGCGGTCGACGGTCACGCCCGGGACGGTCTCGGGCCAGCCGGCGGCCAGCACCGCGGTGCGGGCGATATCGATGGCCTGTTCGCCGGCCTGGCTGACGCAGCCCCAGATGACGTCGTCGACAATTCCTGGGTCGATGCCGGCCTTGTTCACCAGCCCGTTGAGGACCTGCGCGGACAGGTCGGCCGAGTGCACCCCGGACAGTCCGCCGTTGCGCTTCCCGAGCGGGGAGCGGACGGCCTCGACGATGACGGCTTCAGCCATGATGGTGTCTCCTTTGACGAAATGTGGACTAGTGACGCAAGGGTCTGCCGTCGATTGTCAACCAACGCGTTGGGCGGTTGCGGGCCGGGGTGGGTTAGCACCGACGGTGTTCACCTTGGCCACGCGGCCAGCTCGCCAGCGGCCAGAACGCGGTCAGCAAAGGAAGTTAGTCCATGTGATCGTTCGCGTTGGACCGCTGTCGGTTGGTGGCTAGTGCCGCCCGCCCGGGGACAGCCGGCGGCGCAGGATGGGTAGCCCCGGACCGTCGAGAAGGTGCAGCAGTGCGTGGCGGCCGCTGACGGCCATCATCAATGCGGCCGCTGGGCCGCGTACTTCGATTCCCTTCCCCCATGGCCGGTCGACGTCCGTGGCATACAAAGAGATGCCCCAGAGCCGACCCAGGGGCACAAAGGCATACGGCCACGGCCCGGTCAGAAAATCCAGCGCCATGGCCGCCAGCGCCGGGTTGGGCTCGAACGGCACATGGAGCGGAATCCTGATGTCGCCGCTATGGACCAAGATGTCGGCGAGCGGGTCGAGCGGTCCGAACAGGGGTGGACTCAGCGCGTGATCGGCGCACTTGCGCAGCGTGGCGGCGATATCGGACGACGGCAGCTGTGCGCGACGGCGCGCGAGCTCGTCGATCGCCCGAGCCATGCCGCCACGGCGCACGGCGGTTCCCATGAATACCCAAAAACTATCGGCGATGACACTAACCAGGTGCGCAGCCACCGTCTTGATGTCCCAGCCGGCGCACAAGCTGGGCGCGGCCAGCTGCTCATCGTCCAGTTGGTCGATCAAGGACGCGATCAGGCGTCGTTCGTCTGCGACAGCGGCGAAGACAAGCTCACGGTCGACTCGCACCAGCCGCACTCTATACGGAACAGATATTTGGTTCAATCGGAGACAATGATCGCTGCTTCGCGCGGCCCTAGAAGGGGTAGCCAATGCTGCGTGGACGCGCACAGGTGCTGTGGTTTCGAGTTCCGTGACGTTCGCCGATGCGCGGCAGGCCGGGTGCGTCGATTCGGGATGTCCACTCCAGGGATCCCGCAGCAAACCATAAATCTGTTCTGATGTGGTGAGGCGGAGGCGTGAAGCGGCTCAACGGGATGGACGCGATGCTGCTGTACAGCGAGACGCCGAACGTGCACACGCACACCTTGAAGGTGGCGGTCATCGCTGACGGCGACTTCACCTTCGACGTTTTCCGCCGTACCCTGATTCGTCGACTGCATCTGCTGGATCCGTTGCGCTACAAGCTTGTTGACATCCCGTGGCGACTGCATCATCCGATGTGGCTGGAGAACTGTGAAGTCGATCTCGACTACCACCTGCGCCGGGGCCGGGTGCCCGCCCCCGGCGGTCGTCGACAGCTCGAAGCGCTGATCGGAGACATTGCCAGCACCCCACTGGATCGCAGTCGCCCGCTGTGGGAGTTTCACTTCGCCGAGGGCCTCGCCGATGACAAGGTCGCGATCATCGGCAAGATCCATCACGCCCTGGCCGATGGGGTGGCATCGGCGAATCTGCTGGCCAGGGTCATGGACGCGGACGGGGGGAGGCAGGACGAGCGCGACAACGACACGACCTGCGTACCGCCGTCGACCGCGGCGCTGCTCCGGGCCGCCGGACGCGACCACGCGCAGCAACTCGCCGCCCTTCCCGGATTGATCACCGACGCGCTTTCGGGTCTGCGGCGGGTGCGGCGGCGCGCCCGCGAGCGCGGCGAGCAGCCGGATCTTGCCAGGCTGCTGCACGCGCCCCCCACATTCATGAATCACGTCGTTTCACCGGTGCGGACGTTCGCCACCGCGACGTTGTCGTTGGCGCAGGTGAAATCGACCGGCAAGGACCTGCGGATCACCATCAACGACATGGTGATGGCGATCGCCGCCGGCGCGCTGCGCGAATTGTTGCTGCGCTACGACGGCAGCGCGGATCGACCCATCGTCGCCTCTGTGCCGGCGAGCACGAACAAGTCGCCGCACCGGATCAGCGGAAACGAGCTCGGGGGCATGGCGGTATCGCTACCGACGCACGTCGGCGATCCGCTGGAGCGGGTGCGACTGACCTCGTTGGCCACCGCGATCGCCAAGGAAAACAACGAACTCTTCGGTCCCGAGTTGTACGAGAAGTTGATCACCTACCTGCCGCCAATCACGGCTCCCCCCGCATTCCGGTGGTTAGCCCGCCGCGACGCACGCAACAGGCTGTTCAACGTACCCGTTTCCAATGTGGCCGGACCGCGTATCCGGGGCCATCTTGCCGGTGCCGCGGTCACTGAAATCTATTCGGCCGGCCCGCTGATGGCCGCCTGCGGAATCAACATCACCGTGTGGAGCTACGTCGACCAACTCAACATCTCGGTAATCGCCGACGATCGCACCGTAGGTGACACCCACGAGGTGACCGACGCCATGGTTCGTGCCTTCAGCGAAATCCGGACTGCGGCTGGGCTTTCCGGCGAGCTGATCGCAATTGATAGCGCGATGCCCTAACCCAGGATGGGGAAACGCCGCTCGCGGGCCAGCCGGTCGAGGGCTGTCTGCATCACTGAACGGACGTGCGCATCAACGTCGTCGATCCGTGGTGCGTCTCCGAATTGGGCGAAGACGTCGATCGGGTCCAGAAAGCTGGCGACGATCTTCGTCGGCAAGGGCAGGTTGAGCGGCACGATCACGCTCGGTCCGAACGGGAAACCGACGGTTATCGGCAGGATGTCCGACCGCCACCTGGGCAGGCCCAACCGCTTCGCCAGCCAGGTGCCGCGGGTCAGGAACAACTGGCTTTCCTGCCCGCCGATGGATACCGCCGGAACGATAGGCACGCCGGCGTCGATAGCCGACCTCACATAGCCGACGCGTCCGTTGAAATCGACGACGTTCTCAGCCAGCGTCGGCCGGTATGCGTCGTAGATCCCACCGGGAAACACCAGCACGACGCCGCCCGATCGTAGCGCCCGGGCGGTGTTTTCCGGGTTGGCGCGGATAACGCCGAGGCGGCCCAGCCAGCCCGCTAGCGGTCCGGCGAACATTCCGTCGTGACCGAGCGTGTAGAGCGGGCGATCGTAGCCGAATTTGCGATAGAAAGCCGAGGCGAAGATCAGCACATCCGGTGTCAGCATGCCGCCCGAGTGGTTGGAGACGACCAGCGCCCCACCATCGGGCGGCAACGCATCCAGCCGGCGCACCTCGTAGCGAAACCACTGCCGCGCAATCGGTTCCGCTAACCCGACTAGCCGCCCAACGAATGCGGGGTCCCACTCAGCTATCTCGCTCACGGGCGGATCGCCGTCCGTCATCGGCCCCACCTGACTCTCCCCCCGCGTATGCCGGCCGCCGGTCCCACTCTAGGACGGAACAAAATTTAGGTCAATGCGGAGGGAGCAGTTTAGCCGCATCTTGTTGCGAGGGCGCCAGAGGATCGACCCGAAGTCGCCGCCATGGTCGTGATCCGGGCCAAATCACAGCCCTGGCGGCAATCTCGGCGTCTTGGCCTCGGTCTTTGTGTCAGCCGGCGGGGTACGCGACCGACTTGATCTCGGTGTACTGGTCGAAACCGGCGACACCGTTCTGGCGCCCCACGCCGCTTTCCTTGTAGCCGCCGAACGGCGCGTCGGCAGCGTACCCAGCACCACCGTTGACGCCCATGAAGCCGGCCTTGATCCGGCGGGCCACCGCCAGCGAGTGCTCCAGCGAGCCCGACATCACGTTGCCGGCCAATCCGTACTTGCTGTCGTTGGCGATCCGGATCGCGTCCTCCTCGTCGTCGAACGGGATGACGGACAGCACGGGCCCGAAGATCTCCTCCTGGGCGATCGTCATGGAGTTGTCGACGTTGGTGAAAAGCGTTGGCCGGACGAAGAATCCCTTGACGAAGCCGGTGGGCGCATCCGGTCCGCCGACCAGCGCGGTGGCGCCTTCCTCGACCCCCTTGCGGATGTAGCCCATCACGCGGTTGCGCTGCACCTCGGAGATCACCGGGCCGCACAGGGTGCCGGGATCCTGCGGGTCACCGCACGTGACGTTCTCGTAGATGCCCTTCAGGATCTCCACACCCTCGTCATAGCGGGACCGCGGCAGCAGCATCCGGGTGGGGTTGGCGCAGCCCTGCCCGGCGTGCATACACGGCGCGATGCCGATGGCACACGCCAGCCCGAAGTCAGCGTCCTCCAAGACGATGGTGGCCGACTTGCCGCCGAGCTCGAGGAACAGCCGCTTCATGGTGGCCGCACCCTTTTCCATGATCCGCTTGCCGACCACGGTGGAGCCGGTGAACGAGATCAGGTCGACCTTGGGCGACAGGGTGAGCTCCTCGCCCACGAAGTGATCCGACGCGGTGACGACGTTGACGACGCCCGCGGGGATATCCGTCTTCTCCGCGATCAGCCGGCCCAGCCGGGTGGCGTTGAACGGTGTGTTGGGCGCCGGCTTGAGCACCACGGTGTTGCCCGTTCCCAGCGCCTGGCCGAGCTTGTTGATTGTGACCTCGAACGGGAAGTTCCACGGGACGATCGCTCCGACCACGCCCACCGGCTCCCGCCAGACCTTGATCGTGGTGTTCGCGCCGGTGAGGCTGATCACCCGGTCGCCGAGGTCGGTTTCCCACGCGTACTCGTCGATCAGCCGGGCCGGGTACTTCAACCCGTCGGCGAGCGGAGCGTCCAGCTGCGGGCCGAACGTGATCGCCCGCGGCGAGCCGACCTCGAGGATCAGCTCCTCGCGCAGCTCCTCCTTCTCGGATTCGATCGCCTCGTGCAGCTGCAGCAGGCAGCGCTTGCGGAGCTCGCGGTTGGTCGACCAGTCGGTCTCGTCGAAGGCGCGCCGCGCGGCGTCGATGGCCCGGTGCATGTCCTCCTTCGAGGCGTCCGCGACCTCACCGAGCGGCTCCTCGGTTGCCGGGTTGATGTTGGTGAAGGTGCCGGCGCGGCCATCGACGAGCTGGCCGTCGATCATCATCTTGGGCTCGAAGCGGACCTTTACAGCCTCGGTCATGTTTGTCACTCTCTTCTGAGTCGTTGAGGGGCTACAGAGAGCCTTACTGGAAAGTAGCCGATTGGCAATATCCAACCTCTTCAGGGCTGGTTACCGGGGATCGAACAGCACCGGCAGCGACGTCGGCGACCGGAAGACCTGCCCCCGGATGTGCGGGTCGTTTCCCTCGGGGTCGAGCCGTAGATTCGGCAGCCGGTCGAGCAGCAGGTTGATCGCGGTGCGCATCTCCAGCCGCGCCAGGTGCATGCCGAGGCAGACGTGCACGCCGTGTCCCCAGGCGAGATTCGGCCGTTGCTGCCGGTGAATGTTGAACGTGTCGGGGTCGGGGTACCGATCTTCTTGCCGGTTGGCCGAGCCCAGCATCGGCATCACCGTTGCGCCGGCCGGGATCGCCACTCCGCCGAGTTCGGTGTCGCGCGTCGCCACGCGGGTGATGGTCAGCAGGGGCGGTTCCCACCGCACGCCTTCCTCGATGGCCTGCGGCAGCAGCGAGCGGTCCGCGCGGATCGCGTCCAGTTGCGCCGGATCCGACAGCAGCGCGAAGAGCAGGCTGCCCAGCGCCCGGTAGGTCGTCTCCACGCCGGCGGGCAGCAGCAGCCTCAGGAACGAGTAGATCTCCTCGTCGGCAAGCTTCTCCCCGTCGATCTCGGCCGCACCCAGTGCGCTGATCAGGTCATCTTTCGGCTCGGCGCGGCGGGCCTGAAGGATCGGCGCGAAGTAGTCACACAGGGCGGCCGATGCGGCAAGCCCGCGTTCCGGGTTCATCAGCCAACTCAGCAACGAGATCGACCACCGCTGGAACTGTGGGTAGTCCTTTTCCGGCAGGCCCAGCAGGCCCGCGATGATCTGGCTCGGATAGTCGAAGGTGAACTCCTTCACCAGGTCGGCCTTGCCGTTCGGGGCGAAGTTGTCGATCAGGCCGTTCGCCACGCGGCCGACCAACTCGTCCTGCCAGCGCGCCAATGACTTCTGCGAGAACGCCTTTGACACCAATGACCGCAGCCGGCCGTGGATCGGCTCGTCCATGCCGAGCATCACCCCTTCGCCCAGCACCGGGCCGAACGCCGCGATGACGGCCGACGAAGAAAACGTCTCGTTGTCGCGCAGCATCTGCTGGACATCCTCATGGCGATACACGATGAACATCGGCAGCGATTCCTCGTGCGGAAGCGCTCCCGACGTCTCGAGCCGTTGCACGGGTTCCTCGCGGCGTATTCGCGCCAGCTCGGTGTACGGGTCACGCACGTCACCGGATATCGCGTCGTCGAAAGCGCCGAAGTCGTCCAGATCGTCGAAAAGCTGTTCCATCGGTGCTCCTTAAGATCCTTGACGTCGTGCGGCCAGCCGTCGCAGCAGCGCCTGCGGAAGAATGCGCGCGGCGAGCACCATGGCCTTTTGGGTGGTGGTCAGCGGCCACGCCCCGCCCCGCATCGAGCCCTGTTTGGGTATGCCGAGCACGACCCGCGACAGGTGGTGCATGCCGGAAGCGGGAAGAATCCTGTTGGCGGCCAACAGCATCGACGCGTCCGGCCCGACGCCGCGGCGGCGGAACGGTCGCCGGTCCTCAAGTGCCTTGAGTAGGCCGTCGGTGAACCGGTCGGCCGGGCGGGCCAATTTCATCGCAAAGCGCCCGCGGGTGTCCATGGTGTTGTGCAGCCGGGCGTAGGGGCCGCCGAAATCGCGATTGTCGGTGGTGCCGGCGTCGGTGATGATCTCAGTGTCGTACATGCCGGCAACCAAGACGGTGACGCCGAGGCCAAAGGGCGCGATCTCGCCCGCCATCGACTCACCCCAGCGTTCCAGCGCTCCCTTGGCCGCCGAGTACGGCGCGGTGGCCGGCTGTCCGCGCACGCCGGCCGCGCTGGAGACCAGGACGATGCGCCCCTCCCCCGCCGCCCGCATCGACGGCAGCAACGCCTGGGTGAGCGCGACCGGGCCCATGACGCTGGTGGCGAACATCCTCTGCCACAACGCCATATCGGTCTCTTCCACCGCTCCCGCGGCGGAGATCCCGGCATTGTGCACCAGCGCGTAAGGGGCGCCGACGGCTTCCTCGATTGCCTTGGCGGCCGCGGAGATCGACGCGGCGTCCAACAGGTCGAGCTGCACGCCGATCAGGCGATCGTCATCGGGTGTCGCGCCGGATGCCTCGCGCAGGAGCGGCATTCCTTCGTCGGGTGTCCGCATGGCCGCAACCACGCGCCACCCCTTGCGATACAAGCGCACCGCGGACGCGAACCCCAGCCCACGGGACGCGCCGGTGATGACGACTGTGCGCGCTTCAACCATTCTTGCTCGCGGTGGCACACGCGCCTTGGCCCGGCGGCGGCGGGTCGACGTGCGGCCGCCCGTTGGGCTCCCCGCTGGCCCAGGTCGACCAGATGCCGACCGAGTACGGCCCCTGTGCGCCCGCCTTCTCGTAATAACCTTGCGGGTCATACACTTTCGCTTCCGGATACGGCCACGGGCAGGCCACCGAGGTCGCGGCATGGCTGGCCTTGATGGCCCAGAACCACGCGCCGTAGGCGAAGTAGGACACGTTGATGATGGCGAACATCACCAGGAACGTGCCGAGCACCGGACGGCCGGGGAATATCTTGGCTTTCGCGGCCAGCTTCTCCGCCACCGATTTACCGGTGTCGTCGCGATAGCACAGGATCGCCGCGGGGACCATCACGAACGTCACCGAGAACGACTCCCAGATCAGCGGGAACTGGAACGTCGTGCCGGTGAACACCGAGCCCCACGGAATGACCTGCGAGTAGATGTACATCCCCATGTGGACGAGCTGGATTTCCAGCCAGGCGTCGAAGACGAAGCCGATCGCACAGGTCAGCAGGCCCAGGCTGACCAGCGGGTGCCGCGAGACGAAGGCCGTCGGCCCGTACTTGGCCTGCAGCTTGCGCAGGATCCAGACGGCCGGGAAGTAGGGCCCGAAATAGAAAGTGACGTAACCGAATACGACGAACGGTTCGACGGTGGGCGACAGCGACACCAGCGGCCACGACTCCGGCCAGTGGATCAGGTCGGGGTTGTACACCGCGAACGGCGACCAGTTCATGATCGGGTCCTGCCACACGATCAGGGTGGTGCACAGGAACATCAGCATCACCGGGCTGCCCGGGTTGCGGCGCCAGCCCCTGATGAACACCACGAGCAGCACCAACAGCATGATCACGGTGGATATGTGCAGGAACGTGATGAAGTCCAGGCCGAAGATGAACTTCACCGGCCGCGGCCGGCCCTGGACGTTCGGGTTGGCGACGCGCGGGTCGAGTGCGACGCGGGCGTTCGCGATGAAGAAGAGTGTGAACGCCGCCAGCGCGGCGCCGGCGATCCAGCCGCCCCATCCGCGCTTTTCGCGTCCGTGCGACCGGGCCGTCTTCTCGTCGGTTGTCGTCACGAGTCAGCCGTCCTCTCCGAAGCGATCGACCAGGTGCGAGTTGGTGCCGTCGGCGTCGAGGGTGCGTGCCACCAGGTAGCCGGCGCCCATCCACGCGCGCCGGGTCCACTTGCCGAAGGAGACCCGGGTGCCGGGGGCGCCGGAGGCGGCGGGCATCATCTTCACCCGCTCGAGCGCCTCCTTGACGCCGCGCGGGCTGAGCGGGTGGGCGTCGGAAAACGCGCGCACGAGGGTGGCGGCGACGTCACGGTTGACGACCGGCACGCAATATTCGGGTCGGCTGCCGTCGTACTTGGCGGCGTAGCGGTCGAGGAAGTCCTGGCCGATTCGATTCGCCTCGTCGTACTGGTCGACGCCGACCCAGCCCATGAACGCGTTCCACATGATCGGGTTCACCCACGCGTTCTGGAAGGCCGTGGTGGTGAAGCGTGGCGGGTCCCAATCGACGGCCTGCAGCGCCGGGTTGATGAACACAATGCCGAAGCCGAAACCCAGATGCACGATCGCCTCGGCCTTCGCGTCGTGCAGGGTGCGCACGGCCTCGTTGATGTCCTGCGCGGTCTGCGCGATCGCCGCCTCCGCGACGATGCGAATGCCCTTGCGCCGGCACGCGCTTCGCAGATTCCTCAGGTAGCTCTCGCCGATCAGGTTCTGCTCGACGAGAACCCCGACCTCGGCGAGCCCGCGTTTGGCCAGCAGGTCCGCGATGAAGATCGGCTCATCGGTCAAGGAACCCTGCGGGAAGGAGAACGTCCATTCGCCCAACCAGTCGTCGGTGCCGGTGACGCTGATCGCAGGCACCTTGAACCGCTCCTCGATCGCCTCGCGGGTGGGCACGCAGTTGTCGGTAATGTGCGGCCCGAACACCACCAGGCAGCCCTCGTCGACGAGGGCCTCGAAGGCGTCGATCACCGCTTTGACCGATCCCTTGGGCAACCCCTCCACCTCGCGGTAGATCATCTCCACCGGGCGATCGATCAGGCCCTGTTCACGGGCCTCTTCGAAGATCAGGTCGAAGCACCGCGTGAAACTCGCCAGCAATTCCTCGGGGAATCCCGGCGGCAGCGTGAAGTCCATCAGGTAGCCGACCTTGATCGGTTCCGCGGTGCTTTCGTAGGACATCTGACCTCCCGGGTGGCATACCTACGCGCCCGATCTGTAAACCTAATATTTGTTCAGACACTAGCGGTGGCCGTCTGCAGCGTCAATCATCGGGCCCGTTGGTGCCACCCAGATAGATGTCGATCATCTCGCCCAGCCCCTGCCCCACCGCGACGTCGTCGGTGAGCGGCCCGGCGATCGCGGCCCGAGCCGCGTCCCGCATCGTTAGCCCCTCGGCGACAAGCCTGCCCGCCGCGATCAGCACGCGCGTCGACGCCACCTCGCGCAGACCGCCGGTCTCCAGCCGGCGGATGGCCTGCCCAAAACGCACCAGCTCGGCCGCGGTGGCGCCGTCCACGCCGGCCTCGTGCGCGACGATCGCCTCTTCGACATCGGCTGCGGGGAAGCCGAATTCGATGGCGACCATGCGCTGGCGTGTTGAATCCTTGAGGTCCTTGAGCACGCTCTGATAGCCCGGGTTGTAGGAGACTACGAGGCCGAATCCGGGCGCCGCGTCCAGCGTCACACCGAGGCGCTCGATGGGCAGCTGGCGACGGTGGTCCGCGAGCGGATGCAGCACCACGGTGGTGTCCTGCCGGGCCTCCACCACCTCGTCGAGATAGCAGATCGCCCCCTCGCGGACCGCGCGGGTCAGCGGCCCGTCCACCCAGACCGTCTCGTCGCCCTGCAACAGGTACCGGCCGACGAGGTCCGCGGTGGTGAGGTCGTCATGGCAGGCGACGGTGATCAGCGGCCGGCCGAGATCGTAGGCCATCGCTTCGACGAATCGCGTCTTGCCGCAACCCGTTGGGCCCTTGAGCAGGAGCGACAGCCCCTGGCGGTACGCCGCCTTGAAGATGGCTTCTTCGCTGCCGATCTCCTTGTAGTAGGGCCGTACCATCTCCGCCTCGGGGATCGCGCCGTTCCGGTAAGTGAGCCCGGACTCGTTGGCCATAGCTTCCCTTCTCCCAGTTGAGTGGAGCCTAACCGGAACAGATGTTTGTTTCAACGAACCGGCGGGGGCTCGCGGCCGTTCGGCGGCGGACCTCGGCCGAGCGCAGCGCGGACCGGAACAGCGGCCCGATGACACCGGCGAGTTGATCCGGGCGCGCGATCGTCGTGTGCGCGGTGCTGCCGAAGACCCTGCGCAGCGATCGCACATGGTCTTCGGAGGTGCCCGTGCCGATCGTCAGGCACACGCACCCGGTGCCGCGGCGGCGGGCCTCGGTCAGGGCGCGGCGCGCGTCCGCGGCGCCGTAGGGGCGCTCGTACCCGTGGTCGTATGCCAATCCGTCGGACAGCACCACTAGCAGCCGGCGGGACGTGCCTCCCCGCGCCTCCAGGACCGAAGAGCCGTGGCGGATGGCCGCGCCGAGGCGGGAGTACGCGCCAGGCTCCAAGCTGTTCAGCCGCCTCATGACCAGCGAGTCGAGGTGGTCGTCGAATCGTTTGACGGGCACCATGCTCACCGCGCGCCGGCCCTGCGAGTAATAGGCGTACAGCGCAACTCGGTCGCCCAAGTCGTGCAACGCAACGGCAAGGTTGGCGACCGCCGCACGCTGTTGCTCGTGCACCGTCCGCCCGACCGTTCCGGGCTCCGCTGCCGACCCCGACACATCCAGCAGGAGCAGTACCGACAGGTCGCGCCGGCGGCGCAGGCTGTCGAGGCAGACCGCCTCGTCGGGCACCGACCCCGCGCGCACCTCCACGCGGGCCTCCACCGCCGCGTCAATGTCGATGTCGTCGCCCTGCGACTGGCGGTGGCGGCGGTGCAGACCCATCCCAAGCCGCGACAGGGGGCGCCGCACGCCGATGGCGTCGTCGATCGCCTGGGTCGCCGACGCCTTGACCGTCGGCTCGACCTCGCGCACCGTGCACCACGCGGGCCGGTAGCTCTTGCGCGTGGCGTCCCATTCGGGATACCTCACGCCGTCCGCCCCGTCGTTGGCCTCGTCGTCGTTGATGTCCTCGCTCGAGGCCGGCGCCAGCGACATCACGGCGTGCGAGCCGCGCTTCGCCGAGTTGGTGCGATGCGTCGGGCTGTCCGCGCCGGGCGGTCCACCGCCGCTGCCGGTCTTACGCGCGGACGACAGCATCTTCTTCAGCCACTTGCCGATGAAGCCGCCCCCGCCGACGGGGCTGGTGAACACGTCCGGGTCGTCGGAATCGTCGATCTGCGCGTCGTCCAGCTCCTCCAGTTCCCGCGCCCGGCTTCGGGGGACATGTTGCGGGTTCGCCTCTTCCTGTTTGGCCGTTCGCGAGCACGCGGCCAGCACCTTGGTCGCGCGGATCACGCCGAACTGCGGCGCGGGGCCGTCGATTGCTTCCCGTCCCCGGGCAATCCTCAGTGACGCGGCCGGAGCGTCGCTACGGCTCGCAATGTCGCGGTTGCCCACCGACGCCAAGGTGCCCGGCAGCAGGTCGCGGTTGGCCACCAACGCGCGGTGACCCTCGACCGCGAGGTAGCGCCTGGCCAGGCGGGGCCGGCGAACCAGGGCACGCACGAGGTCCGGCTCGAGGCTGCCCGCCGCGATCATCGAGGCCTGAACGGCGATCGCCGTGAGGGCCACATGCACGGCGGTATCGACGTAAATGGTCTGGCCGTCGGTCCACGGGGGTTCACCGGGCTGCAGGTCGGCGACCGCGACCGGTCGGCCCGCGAGTGCGGAGGCGAACATGCCGAGGGCCTGCAGCCGGTCGCCAGGCGCGTCGTTTGCCATCGACCTCCGAATCACCACGGTGTGTTTGACCAAATATCTGTTCCAGCGTAGGGTCCGGTTCCACCCGCGGTCAATCACGCGCGGGGTGTTGGCTGTAGTTGCCAAGGAGCGCAGCATGATTGACTTCACCGACCGGGTGGCGGTGGTCACCGGCGCCGGCCGCGGCCTCGGCCGGCTGTACGCGCTGGACCTGGCACGCCGGGGCGCCGCGGTGGTAGTCAACGACCTCGGCGGCTCGATGCGCGGTGACGGCGCCGACTCTCGCGTCGCCGACGAAGTCGTCGACGAGATCACGAAGGCGGGTGGCACGGCGATCGCCTCCTATGACTCGGTCGACAGTCCCGAAGGCGGGCAAGCGATCGTCGATGCGGCAGCGGGGGCGTTCGGGCGGCTCGACGCGGTCGTCAGCAACGCGGGAATCTTCGCCCACGTGCCATTCGAAGACCTCTCGCCCGAAGACTGGACGCGCATGCTGCGCGTGCATCTGGACGGCGGCTTTTACCTGTCTCAGCCCGCGTATCGCGTGATGAAGAAAGGCGGCGGCGGAAGATTCGTGTTCATCTCGTCCTCCGCCGGAATCTTCGGTCAGCCGATGGAGGCCCACTACGCGGCGGCCAAGGCCGGGCTGGTCGGGCTTACCAACGTGATCGCGATCGAAGGCGAAGCGCACGGAATCCTCGCCAATTCCGTTATGCCCACCGGGTTCTCGCGTATGGTCACCGAGACAGTCGGTGACGAGAAGTTCCTCGCCGAATCCGGCTTCATGCGGGCCATTCGGCCCGAACTCGTCGTGCCGCTGGTGACCTTCCTCGCCAGCACCGCCTGTACGTTCACCCACCGCAACTATTCGGCCGCGGCAGGCCGCTACGCGCGGGTGTTCGTCGGCCTGAGCGAAGGCTGGCTCGCGGACGCCGAGAGCCAGCCGACGGCCGAAGACATCGAGGCACATCTCGAGCAGATGTCGTCCACGGAGAAATTCATGGTGCCCACGTCGATCGTCGACGAGGTACTTGAAGTCTGTGAGCGACGCGGCATCAGCGCGATGCCCGACAACGCCGACGTCGCGTTCCCGAACCTCGACGGGACTGAGTGCATAATTGACCTAATATCTGCTCCAACGTAGTGTCCGGAAAAATGGACTTCTCCTACCCCGCGGAAGTGGAACAGTTCCGCACCGAGCTGCGCGACTGGCTGTCGGCCAACCTGACCGACGAGCTGGTGGCCGCCCGCCGGCCCGCCGGGCGCGACGACGCGGGGATCGAGTTGCTGCGGGCCTGGAGCGCGACGATGGCCGACGCGGGATGGGCCGCCGTGTCCTGGCCACGCGAATACGGTGGTCGCGGGGCGACCGTTCTGGAGCAACTGGTCTACACCGAGGAAACCACCCGCGCGCGGGCGCCCATGCCGCTCAACGTCATTGGGATGAACAACATCGCCCCCGCGATCATGCAGTACGGCACCGAAGAGCAGAAGAAGGCGCTGCTCCCCCGCATGATGCGCGCCGACGACATCTGGTGCCAGGGAATGTCGGAGCCGGAAGCCGGATCCGATCTCGCCGCCCTGCGCACGCGGGCCGTGCGTGACGGCGACGACTTCGTCGTCAACGGCCAGAAGATCTGGACCTCGCTGGGGCATCGGGCGGACTGGTGTCAGCTGTACGTGCGCACCGATCTCGAAGCGCCGAAGCACCAGGGGATCTCCTGCCTGATCGTCGACATGTCGCTGCCCGGCATCGAGGTGCGCCCGCTCGTAACGCTCAACGGCGACACCGATTTCGCCGAGGTGTTCTTTCGCGACGTGCGGGTTCCCGCCGATGCGTTGCTCGGGCCGCTCAACGCCGGCTGGCAGGTGGCCACCACCACCCTCAGCCACGAGCGCGCCGGCGCGGCGCGGCTGTACGCCGAGATGCAGGTGCGGTTGGAAGAGCTGGTCGACGACTTCGCCGCCCATGGCGACGCGCTGGACGACCCGGTAGTACTGCGGCGCCTCGGCGAAATCGCCGTCCGCATCAAGTATCTCGAGGTGCTCTGCCAGCGGTCGATCTCCGCCACGCTGCACGGCGGCGACCCGTTCGCGTCGGCCAGCCTGGCCAAGTCTGTGTGGGGTGAGATCGGGCAGGACATGGCCGCCCTGGCGTTCGACGTGCTCGGCAGTCACGGCACCAGCGCCCCGTGGTCGAACTACCGGCTCACCTCGCGTTCGCTGACTATCGCGGGCGGAACGACCCAGATCAACAAGAACATCACCGCGCAGCGCGTGCTGGGATTGCCACGCAAATGAACCTCGAACTCACCGACGAGCAGGTCGCGCTGCGCGACACCACGCGGCGCTTTCTCGCTGAAAAGGCGCCCATTTCGGGGCATGTGCGCGCGCTGCTCGACGATCCGACAGGCGTCGACGAAGCGGTCTGGCGCGGTTTGACCGACCTCGGGGTGACCGGGCTGCTGGTGCCGGAGGAACACGGCGGGGCCGGGATGACGATGGTCGAGGCGGGCGTGGTCGCCGAGGAGCTCGGCGCCGCCCTGCACCCGGGGCCGTGGCTGTCGAGCGCGGTGGCCGCGGTGCGCGCGCTGACGCGAATCGCCGACAGCGCCAGCGGTGCAACGGTTTTGGCGGGGATCGCCGACGGCGGCACCGTCGCCACCATCGGCTTCTTGGACGTGGAGAATGCCGCCGTCGAATTGGCCGGGCGCGGTGCGGACACCGCCATGCGAGGCGAGATCGCCGGCGTGCCCGACGCCGCGGCGGCCGACACGTTGCTGGTGCTCGCCGGGGACCCGGCGGGCGTCGGCCTGTACGCGCTGAGCACCGACTCGTCCGGGATTTCCGTGACGCCCGAGCGCGGTATCGACCAGACCCGCAAACGTTTCCGCGTCAAGCTCGACGGGGCGTCCGCGCATCGGCTGGCCACGGCGTCGCCGGACGACGTCGAGGCCGTCATCGACGACGTCCTCATCGCCACCGCCGCCGACGCCCTGGGCGCCGCTCGGGCGGTCATGCACCTGGCCATCGAATACGCAAAGGTAAGAAAGCAATTCGGTCAGGTCATCGGATCGTTTCAGGCGGTCCAACACCTGTGCGTCGACATGTACGAGACCGTCGAGCTGGCCCGCAGCGGTGTGATCCACGCGCTGTGGGCCGCCGATAACGAGGTGTCCTCCGAGGAGCGCCACCTTGCCGCGCTGCGGGCCAAGGCGTTCGCGGGGCGACTGGCCACCGTGGGCGACACCGCCATCCAGGTGTTCGGCGGCATCGGCTACACCTGGGAGCACGACGCCCATCTCTACCTCAAGCGCCTCCTGAGCTGGAGCGAGCTGCGGGGTAGACCCGACCACTACCTCATCGAAATCGGTGCGCGCCTTGCGAAACGAGGCCGTTGATGGACATCGAATACCTGCTCACCGCAACCCGGTCGGCCCGCAAGACGCTCGACCTCGACGCGCCGGTCGACATCGCGGACATCCGGGAATGCCTGCGGATCGGCATGCAGGCCGCCAACGGCTCGAATCAGCAAGCCTGGCGGTGGGTGGTGGTGACCGACCCGGCGCTGCGGGACAAGATCGCCGAGCTGTATCGCGAGTCGTATCTGCTTCGCGTCGGCGGCCAAATGCTGGCCGACCTGCTTCCGGCCGGCACGCCGGAGGGCCGGCTCATGTCGTCGACGGAGTGGCTGGTCGAGAACATGGCCCGGGTGCCCGTGCTGGTGATCCCGTGCTACGAGCCCTACCTGCCCCGCATCGACGGCGACGAATCGTTCCATCGGGCCACGCTGTACGGCTCGATCTTCCCGGCGGTGTGGAACTTTCAGCTCGCCCTGCACACCCGCGGTTACGGAACCTGCATCACGACGCTGCACCTGCACCGCGAGCCGGAGATCGGCCGGCTGCTCGGCATTCCCCCGACGTATGCGCAGGGATGTCTGCTGCCGGTGGGTCGCTTCCGCGCCGGGCACACCTTCCGGCCAGCGCGTCGGCGCCCCGTCGACGAGGTGGTGGCGCGCGACGCCTGGGACGGCCCGGCGCTCTAGAATGGGCTTTATCGGCGCTCTGTGCAGCGCGTTTGTTGTGCCCGGTCTGATAGCCTCTAACAAAGATTTGGTTCGGGCGGGAGGACGCATGCGCAGGGCCGCGAATCTGCAACCGTCCGGACCCGAGCGCGGCTAGTCATGGCCAAAACCTCGCTGTCCAAAGCCCACCCGCCCGCCGCGGTGCCGCCGAACGCCGATGACTCCGGCACCCGTCGCACCGAAATCCTGCAGACCGCGGCGTCGTTGATCGCATCGTCGGGGCTGCGGACGTCGCTGCAGGAGATCGCGGACGCGGCCGGCATCCTCCCCGGCAGCCTTTATCACCATTTCGAGTCCAAAGAGGCGATCCTGGTCGAGCTGACCCGCCGCTATCAGGAGGACCTGACCCGGATCGGGCAGGCCGCCCAGGCCCGGCTGGACGAACCCGGTTCGCGACCGGCCTCCGAGCAGATCGTCGAGCTGGGATCGGCGATCGCCAACTGCGCCGTGCGGCACGGGGCCGCCCTGCAGATGTCGTTCTACGAAGGCCCCGGCGACGATCCCGAGCTGATGAAGCTGACGCAGCAGGCGCCCACCGCCGTCCAGCAGGCGATGCTGCAAACGCTGCGTGCCGGCAGGTGGAGCGGCTACATAAAAGCCGACATCGACCTGCCCACGTTGGCCGACCGCATCTGCCAGACGATGCTGCAGGTCGGCCTCGCCGTCATGCGCCACAATTCCCAGGCCGACCAGGTCGCCGGGCTGCTGTGCCGGATCATCCTGACGGGATTGGCGGCCCGGCCGCCCAGCGACGCGGCGTTGAATCGGTCCAAAGCCTTCGCTGCCGCAAACGCCGTCATCGACACGTGGGCCGACGACGGCGACGCGGATCCCGACGACAAGGCGGCCCACGTCCTCGCGGTGGCGCGAACGGAGTTCGGCCGCAAGGGGTATGAGGTCACCACCATCCGCGACATCGCGTCCGCGGCGGGGCTGGGCACCGGGACCGTCTATCGGGTGATCGGGTCCAAGGACGAACTGCTCGCGTCGATCATGGAGTCCTTCGGCAGGAAGGTGGAGGCCGGCTGGGTGAGCGTGCTGCGCTCGGACGCCACCCCGGTCGAGAAGCTGGACGCGCTCAGCTGGGTCAACGTCAACGCGCTCGATCGGTTTTCCGACGAGTTCAGGATTCAGCTCGCTTGGATGCGCCAATCGCCGCCGAACACGCCGAACCCGGGCTGGTTGTACGCCACGCGGCTTCGGCAGATGAAATCGCTGCTCTCCGAAGGCATCCGGTTGGGGGAAATCAGCATCGACGCCCCGTCCACGACGATGCTGGCACGATGCGTCATCGGCCTGCAGTGGATACCGGAGAACATCCTTCGCGACATCGGCAAACGCGCGGCCCTGGTGCACGCCCGCGACACGGTTCTGCGCGGGGTCGCGGTCCGCGGCAAATAGGTATTGAACCAAGTAACTGTTACCCATACAGTTGGCCAAGTAGAACCGGATTGGCAGAGAACGAGAAGAGGATTTCCATGACCATCGTCGATCGGCTGCGCTACGACGGCAAGCGGGCTCTGGTTGTTGGCGGCGCCACCGGCATGGGCGCCGCGGCGGCCAAGTCGGCGGCCGAACTCGGCGCCGAGGTCATCGTGCTGGACTACGCGCCGGTGAAGTATGACGTCGCCCAGGCGATTCAGGTCGATCTCCGCGACCCCGCCTCGATCGACGCCGCCCTCGCACAGATCGACGGGCCGGTGCATTCGCTGTTCTCGGCCGCAGGGATCGCCGACGGAACGGTAGACCTGATGAAGATCAACTTCATCGGGCACCGCTACATCATCGATCGACTGCTGGAAAAGAACCAGCTGCCGTCCGGCTCGGCAATCTGCTTCATCTCCTCGGTCGCCGGCATGGGCTGGGAAAACGACCTGGACCTGCTGCTGGAGTTCCTCGAGACGCCCGACTTCGATGCGGCCGTCGAGTGGGTGAAGGCGCACGAGTCCGAAGGCATCATCCACTACGGCACCAGCAAGAAAATCGTCAACGCCTACGTGGCAACGCAGGGCATTCGCCTTTTGAAAAAGGGCATCCGCATCAACGCGATCTGCCCGGGCCCCACCGACACCCCGCTGGCCCAGGCCAACGCCGACCTGTGGCTGACGTTCGCGCAGGACTACCGCGACGAGACCGGCTCGAAGGTGCACACCCCCGAGCAGATGGGCGACGTGATGGCGTTCCTGAACAGCGCCGCCGCGTTCGGCGTCAACGGGATCACGGTGCTGGTGGACTACGGGCACACGATGGCGTCGCTGACCGGCGCCTACCCGCCCGGCAAGCCGATCATCGACCTGATCATGGGGCGGGTAAAGCTCTAGGGGCGCTACGGTCGGGGGCATGGCACGAGTCATCGTCATCGGCGGCCACGGCAAGGTCGCGCTGCAGCTGGCCCGCATCCTGACCGACCGCGGCGACGAGGTGAGTTCGGTCTTCCGCAACCCCGAGCACACCGACGACGTCGCGACGACCGGCGCCACCCCGGTGGTGGCCGACATCGAGCGACTCGACACCGACTCGCTGACCGGCCTGCTGGCGGGTCACGGCGCCGTCGTGTTCTCCGCCGGCGCGGGCGGCGGCAACCCGGCGCGGACCTACGCCGTCGACCGCGACGCGGCGATCCGGGTCATCGATGCCGCCCGCTGGGCGGGGGTGAGGCGGTTCGTGATGGTGTCCTACTTCGGCGCGGGTCCGGATCATGGTGTGCCGAGTGAGAATTCGTTTTTCCCCTATGCGGAGGCCAAGGCCGCCGCGGACGCGCACCTGCGGGCCAGCGACTTGGATTGGACGGTGCTGGGGCCCGGCCACCTCACCCTGGAACCGCCGACCGGACGCATCGTCATCGGCAAGGGGAAAGGCGAGGTCTCCCGGGCAGACGTCGCGCTCGCCATAGCCGCCGCGCTGGCCGACGACTCGACCATCGGCCGCACCATCGAGTTCAACAACGGCCCCGACGGGAACGGCGTCCCCATCGCCGATGCACTGGCCGCCCAGTAGACTCCGCTGCGCGCGGAGGGCCGCGGACTCGCCGATAGGCATGGAAGGACAGGGCACGTGAAACTTGCCGACTGTCCGGTCTTTCCCGACGCGGCCGGAGCCGCCCTGAGCACGGACCGCGGCGTGGGTTGGCGCCTGGCGCGCCAGGCCGGCCCGGTTTTGCGAGATCCGGCGGGCAACTGGGTGTTCGTCGTCGGGCGCGATGAGGTGCTGGCGCATCTGGACGATCCCACGTTGGATCGCGCCCGCGCCCTTCCCGAGAGCTATCTCGACGTTCACCAACGGCTATTCGCGCCGAAAGCTGCGCACGACATCGCGGCGGCGTTCCGCGCGACCGCCGCCGCACTGATCGATCGTTTCGCCGCCGCCGGTGGCGGTGACGCGGTGGCCGAGGTGACCGCGCCGATGGCCGACGCCGTTTTCGACATCGTGTCGCGCCTGCGGCTGTTGCCCACGGAGCACCTGGCCGGGCGGTCCGGCCACGTCTTCGCCGAGGCGTGCCGCAACCTGTCCAAACACGCCGGCTGGCATCTACTCGTGTTGGCGGGCGACCCCGAATTGTGCGACACGCTTCGACGCCACCCCGAGCTGATCCGCGGATTCGTCGAAGAGGTCCTCCGGTTGGAGCCGATGGTGCAGGGTTGCCAACGCTTTACCACCCAGCCGACGACGGTCGGCGGGGTGGAGCTGCCGGCCGGCGTGGTGGTGATGTTGTGCATCGCCGCCGTGCAGCGGGACGGCAGCGACTCCATGTCCACCGACGACCTTGTGATCGGCGTTAGGGCGCACCGGCATTGGAGCCTGGGCGCCGGGTCCATGCGTTGCCGTGGCGGGCACATCGTCCGGCAGGTGTTGCGCGTGCTGGTCGAGGAGTGGGTCGAGCGGGCCGCGCATATCGGAGTGGCTCCCGGTTTCCGGCCGGTGGCCGGGTTCCCGAATACGGAGAGCTCCTTGTGGCTGCCGAAGCTGCCGCTGGTGACGAGGGCTTAGCGCCGGTCGGTGCGCGTGCCTACGGTTGCGCGGGGCCGGGCGCGGGCGCCTTTCCCGAGAGGCACTGCTGAAGCTCCGGGCTACCGGGGGCGAAGTCGAAGCCGCAGTTGCAGTCGCGAGCGTCCTTGGGCGGGAGCGCATTGCAAAAGTCGGTGCCGGCCGAGGCCGATGGCGCGGTCCAGATGACAGCGCCGGCCAAGGTCGCCGCCGCAGTGCCGAACGTGGCCAGCAAAAGTCTCGTCTTCATGTTGGGTTTATAGCAGTACGGACGGTCCCGCGCTGCGCGAGCGAGCCTTGAGCGACGCGGTAAACTCCGCTGCGCAACTGGTTTGCCGTCGCCGCAGCCGCGGCGCCGGCATCGAGCGAGGCATGTTAGACGCCTTCGCGAGAGGGAACCCGGTGGAAGTCCGGGACTGTCCCGCAGCGGTAAGCAGGAACGACCGCCGTCACACGCACTGATCGAAAAATCGGGAAGCGACGGCCAGTAGGAGCACCACCCGGTGCGCGCCCGCGAGTCCGAAGACCTGCCGGCTGTGCCGGGCGCGCCGCGTCCGGCGGCTCATCGCCTCGTGGAATGGGCGTTTGGTCGTTGTCGTTGCGGCTTGTGTGCCGCGACGGGCTCGGCTGTTGCGTCCGCCGGCGGTGATCCACCCGTCGAGTGTTAGGACGAAGTAGTGACCACCTCTCAACCATTCACCGCCACCGTCACCGGCTCCCCCCGCATCGGCCCCAAGCGCGAACTCAAGCGCGCCACCGAGGGTTACTGGGCCGGACGCACCGGCCGGGCCGAACTCGAGTCCGTCGCCGCCTCGCTGCGCCGCGACATGTGGACTCACCTGGCGTCCGCCGGCCTGGACTCGGTGCCGGTGAACACGTTCTCCTATTACGACCAGATGCTCGACACGGCCGTGATGCTCGGCGCGCTGCCGGTGCGCGCCACCGAGGTCCCCGACGAGCTGGACCGCTACTTCGCCCTCGCCCGCGGCAACGACGACATCGCGCCGCTGGAGATGACGAAGTGGTTCGACACCAACTACCACTACCTGGTGCCCGAGATCGAGCCCGCGACCCGGTTCGCGCTCAACCCCGACAAGGTGCTCTCGGAGCTGAAAGAAGCTCTTGCGCAAGGCATTCCCGCGCGGCCCGTCGTCATCGGTCCGATCACGTTCCTGCTGTTGAGCAAGGGCATCAACGGCGCCGGCGCGCCGATCGAGCGGCTCCGCGAGCTGCTGCCGATCTACTCCGAGCTGCTCTCGCTGCTCGCCGAGCACGGCGCGCAGTGGGTACAGTTCGACGAGCCGGCGCTGGTGACCGACATCTCCCCCGACGCGCCCGCGCTGGCCGAGGCCGTCTACTCCGCGCTCGGCTCGGTGAGCAACCGGCCCGCGATCCACGTCGCCACCTACTTCGGCGACCCGGGCGCGGCGCTGGCGGGCCTGGCCCGCACGCCCGTCGAAGCGATCGGCATCGACCTGGTGGCCGGCGCCGGCACCGCGGTGGCGGGCATTCCCGAACTGTCCGGCAAGCTGCTGGTCGCCGGCATCGTCGACGGGCGCAACGTCTGGCGCACCGACCTGGAATCGGCGCTGGCCAAGCTGACCGCCCTGCTGGGTTCGGCCGGCAGCGTGGCGGTTTCGACATCGTGCTCCACCATGCACGTGCCGTATTCGCTGGAGCCCGAAACGGATCTGGACGACAACCTGCGCAGCTGGCTGGCGTTCGGGTCCGAAAAGGTAAGCGAGGTCGTCACTCTCGCGCGCGCCCTCTGCGAGGGCCGCGACGCGGTTGCCGACCAGATCGCGGCGTCCAATGCGGCCGTCGCGTCCCGCCGCAGCGATCCGCGGCTGCACAACGCCGGGGTTCGCGCCCGGATCGAGGAGATCATCGCGTCGGGCACGCACCGCGGGGACGCGGCCGAGCGCCGCGCCAGCCAGGATGCGCGGCTGCACCTGCCGCCCCTGCCGACCACGACGATCGGCTCCTACCCGCAGACGTCGGCGATCCGCAAGGCGCGCGCCGCTTTTCGCGCCGGCGAGATTGACGAGGCCGAGTATGTCGCCAAGATGCGCAAGGAGATCGCCGACGTCATCGCGCTGCAGGAGCAGTTGGGCCTGGACGTGCTGGTGCACGGGGAGCCGGAGCGCAACGACATGGTCCAGTACTTCGCCGAGCAGCTGGACGGCTTCTTCGCGACGCAGAACGGCTGGGTGCAGTCCTACGGCAGCCGCTGCGTGCGACCGCCGATCCTCTATGGCGACGTCGAGCGGACCCACCCGATGACCGTCGAGTGGATCAGCTACGCGCAGTCGCTGACCGACAAGCCGGTGAAGGGCATGTTGACCGGGCCGGTCACGATTTTGGCCTGGTCGTTCGTCCGCGACGACCAGCCGCTGGCCGACACCGCCAACCAGGTGGCGCTGGCCATTCGCGACGAGACGGTGGACCTGCAGGCGGCGGGTATCGCGGTGATCCAGGTCGACGAGCCCGCGCTGCGCGAGCTGCTGCCGCTGCGCCGCGCCCAGCAGGAGGACTACTTGCGCTGGGCCGTAACGGCTTTCCGGCTGGCCACCTCCGGCGTGGCCGACTCGACGCAGATCCACACCCACCTGTGCTACTCGGAGTTCGGTGAGGTGATCGGCGCCATCGCCGACCTGGACGCCGACGTCACGTCGCTCGAGGCGGCCCGCTCGCACATGGAGGTGCTGGACGACCTGAACTCGGTCGGCTTCGCCAACAGCGTCGGCCCGGGCGTCTACGACATCCACTCCCCGCGGGTGCCCACCGCGGCCGAAATGGCCGAGTCGCTGCGCGCCGCGCTGAGAGCGGTTCCGCCGCAACGGCTTTGGGTCAACCCCGACTGCGGGCTGAAGACCCGCAACGTCGACGAGGTGACCGCGTCGCTGCGCAACATGGTCGCCGCGGCGCAGGAGGTACGGGCCGGGGCTTGACCCCGAGCGTCGCGCTGGCGCGCCGTTCGGCGCCGAGCGTCACTCTGGCGTAACGCTCGGCGCCTCGTCCGACAGCACCTGGACCGGCACGTCGTCGGCCCAGGGCTGGCGGGTCACCATGTCGGCGACCCGCACGATGCCGCGCTCGAACTCGCCGGTCGCCGCGTCCACCAGCCGGTAGGCCTGCGTCTGCTTGTGGATGGGTTGCGCATCCAGCAGCACGACGCGCACCTCACCGGGCTCAAAGTGGCAGCGTTGCTGCATGGCGGTGATGAGTTGCTCGTTGTGCATGTGGCCGTCGCCGAAGTTCCAGCCGATCGCGGTGCTGCAGATCCGCTCGCCGTCGGTGATGACGTAGTCGTCCTCGTTCTGCCCCGCCATCGCGCGGTGCGCGAGCGTGAACAGGGCGCGGCCGTGGGTGTTGAACCCGCGGAACGCATACCCCATGAAAATCGGGATCTGCGCGGCCTCCGGGCTGCCGTAGAAGCGCTCCAGCTGGGCCTGCGGCATGCTGGCGATCGCCACGATGCCCCGGCCGATCTTCTCGTTGGCCGACGGCTTGATGCACCACAGCGTGGTGTCCCAGTTGCCGGCGTAGTAGCGCATCCCCGGCAGGAACGAGATCTTGCGCGGAAACATGTTGCCCAGCACCACTATTCCCGCGATGACGACGAACAGGATCGCGACCACCACCGGATGCCTCAGGTCGGCCAGCCCCAGGCGGGCGTGCGCGACGAACAGCGACAGCACGCCGAAGATCATGAAGACGTTCCACTCCAGCGGCACGCCCATCGGGATCGACACCAGGATGCCCAGGTGGAAGCACACCATCACGATGGCGGCGACCGTCGTCGGCCAGCCGCCGTGGCAGAAGAACAGCGGCAGCGGCACCAGCATCTCGATGGCGGTGCTGACGTGGGCCAGGAACCGAGACAGCCGGCCCGGCCGCAGGTCGTCGGGGAACTTCTCGAAGAAGCGCCGTTTCAGCGCCCGGGGCCGCACCAGGGGGTTGTTGGACATCATCGTGGAGATGACGAACGGGAAGTGCTTGTTGAGCTTCGACGTCGCCGCGCCCATCCAGATGACCAGGAACACCACCTTGGATCCGACGATCATGTCCGGCCCGGCGAAGAGGAAGGTGACCGCCATCGTCGCGTAGACCTCGCCGCGCGCGGCCAGGAAGATCACCTTGTCGCGCAGTCCCAGCACGCCGAGGATCAGCAGGATCCACACGATCTCCGACACCGGCAGCAGCCCCACCTTCGTGCCCAGCTCCGGCACCCGCCCGGTGCCGTCGGAGAACAGCGCCGACAGGATCGCCACCAGCAGCGCCGCGTACAGGAAGACGTCCACCGGCCTGCGGGCGCTGCCCTTGGTTAACGGGACGCGGTCCGGCCACGGTGGCAGCCGGATGGTGCCGAACCGCATCCAGTACAGGATCGAGCCCAGCGGCGGGAAGAACCGGTTGTTCAGCGGGCCAAAGCCGCAACCCAGCCCGACCACCTCGAACAGCATCGTGTAGAGCACGACCTTCTCGAACGCGATCGGCTCCGACCACCAGTGCGCAACGTTGGTGAACCCGCCGAGTCCCTCGGTGGCCGAGGCGAACAGCCACCCGCCCAGGATGTAGAGGAGGATCTTGACGACGTAGAACAGGTGCAGTGCGATCGGCGTGCCGAAACCCACCTCGGCCCAGTGCCGGGCCATCGGGCGGATCTTCTCGCTGCGGGTGCCCTTGTTCCATTCCTCCATGTCGAGCTGCGGCAGCTCGGGCTTGAGAAATCCCATGGTTTGACAGATTAGAACGCGTTCTAGGCGCGTGGCTTGGGTAGGGGCGAAGAATCCTTTGCCTAGGGGTTAACCGGCGGATACCGTGAAACCGCTAGGAGACTCCACCATGAACAGACTTCGATTCCTCGTCGCGGCGCTGGTGGCCGCCGTCGCACCCGTGGCCGGCGGCGCTGTCGCCCGGGCCGACGCCCCCGGACCGGGTGACTCCTGCACGGTGCTGCACGCCACCACTCAGGACGCCAACGGACGGACGATGTGGTGCAACCCCACCATGACCGGCGCCCATTCTTTGGTGTGGCAATACGGCGGGCCCTCGACCCCGTAGCCGCGCCCGTGTGTGCGCCGGCGGCTTTTCATTGTGCGCTCACGGCGACGACACGCCGGACGGCTTCGCCGTAGTGCAACTCAGTCAAAGATCCCGGGCGGGGTCGCCGGCGCGGCATCCAGCAGCCGCTGGTCGATCACGATATTCAGCGCATCCACCGACTCGAGGTCGGCCAGGGCGTCGACGGCGGAGAGGAACCTGCGCTGCTCGGCCGGATCGACGATCCCGTCGGCCAGCTCGGTGAACTTGTTGACGTACTGCGGGCGCCGGAAGGGCCGGGCGCCGAAGGGATGGGCGTCGGCCACGGCGAGCTCGTCGTTGATCACCTCCCCGCTTTTGAGCGTCACCTCGGCGCGGGCCCCGAACGCCTTTTCGGCCGGGTCGGTCGCGTGGTAGCGGTGGGTCCATTCCGGGTCCTCGACGGTGGAGATCTTGCGCCACAGGTCGACGGTGTCGCGCCGATGGGCCCGTTCCGGAGCGTAGGAGCGCTCGTGGTGCCAGGTGCCGTCCTGCAGCGCGACGGCGAAGATGTAGGGCAGCGAGTGGTCGAGCGTCTCGCGTGACGCGTCGGGGTCGAACTTCTGGGGATCGCCGGATCCCGTGCCGATCACCACGTGGGTGTGGTGGCTGGTGTGCAGCACGATCGCCGCGACCTGCTCCAGGTCGCCGATTCTCCCGCGCAGCCGCCGGGCCAGGTCGATCGGCGCCTGGCTCTGATACTCCGCCGAGTGCTCCTTGGTGTAGCTGTCCAGAATGGCGCGCTTGGGTTCGCCGGGAGCGGGCAGCGGCACGCGGTATTCGCGCTCGGGGCCACCCAGCAACCGGGCGATCACCCCGTCCTCGCCCTCCCAGATCGGGGCCGGCGACCGCTCGCCGCGCATCGCCCGATCGACCGCCTCGATCGCGACCTTTCCGGCGTGCGCCGGCGCGAACGCCTTCCAGCTGGAGATCAAACCCTTCCGCGACTGCCGGGTGCTGGTGGTCAGGTGCAAAGCCTGCCCGATCGCCTGGTAGACGGTCTCGGTGTCCAGCCGAAGCATGGTGCCGATGCCGGCGGCCACCGACGGCCCGAGGTGGGCGACGTGGTCGATCTTGTGCTCGTGCAGGCAGATTCCGCGGGCCAGGTCGATCTGGACCTCGTACGCGGTCGCCACGCCGCGGATCAGGTCGGCGCCGCCCACGCCGAGCCGCTGCGCCACCGCGATCAGCGGCGGGATGTTGTCGCCGGGGTGGGCATACTCGGCGGCCAGAAACGTGTCGTGGAAGTCGAGCTCGCGCACCGCGACGCCGTTGGCCCACGCCGCCCATTCCACCGAGTAGGCACCGGGGACGCCGAAAACCCGCGCCCCCGGCTGGGCGCGATGCGCCAGCGCCTGCCGGCGGGCCACGGTGACGGGCCGCCGCAGCACGGCCGCGGCGCTGACGGCGGCGTTGTCGATGATCCGGTTGGCCACCATCTCCGACGTCTCCGGCTCGACGGCCACCGGGTCGGCGGCGACCTCCGCGATCTTGGCGGCCAGGTGTTTCGCGCGCGGGAAGTCGTCGGAGCTACGCCGCGCCCGGACCGTGTGCAGCAGCATGATCAATGAGTACGTGACGCCGCAGCCCACGACAAATGGAGCATGGCGCTACTCAATCCCGGCCGTGCGCGTCGTCGGATGCTGATCTGGTGACCAACGATCTCAGCGACCGCGAAGCCGCGCTGCAGCAGCAACGCGAGCCTGACGCCAAGGAAGGGATTCGCAACGCCGGTATTGGGTGAGCGCGCGGTGGTTTTGGGGGCGAGCATGGTCGGGCTGCTCGCCGCCGGCGCCCGCTCCGCCAACGAATCCGCCTCGGCCATCCGGCCACATCGCAGAAGTGCGCCGACATGTGGACGTTCCCGGCGCGGCTTGACCGCCGACGCGGTGACCACGCTCAGCGCGGTCGACGCGGAACACCATCGGAGCTATCGGATTTGTCGACCACGAGCGCGAACTGGCATGCGCCTGGGTGGCCGCGTGCCAGGGCGCGGTCGGCGAAGCAATCGAGATCGCGGGGGCGGCGGCCGAAACGGCCTGTGCCAACGGGCAATTCGCGGCGGAAGTGATGTGCCTGCAGAACGCCACCCAGTTCGGTGACGGCCGCTGTGCGCCTCGGTTGCGGGAACTGGAAACCATTGTGGAGGGCCCGCGCGCCGGGATCGCGGCGCGGTCCGCGGCCGCCCTGCGCGCCGGCGATGGGGCCGAATTGGCCGCGGTGTCAGCGTAATTCGAGGCGATCGGGGACCTGGTTGCCGCGGTCGATGCGGCCGCGCACGCGGCCATCGCCTGTCGCCGCGGCGACTTGCCGGGATCGGCGTTGAAGTGCTCGGCTCGAGCGGACGCGCTTGGCCCAAGGGTGCGGCGGCGCCCGCACTCCGGCGCTGCGCCAGGCCAGTGAGCGGCTGCCCTTCACCGATCGCGAGCGCGAGATCGTGATGCTGCTCGGACGGGGCTTGTCCGGCCGAGCGGCTGACCTTGTCCGTCCGCACCGTCGAGGGCCATATCTACCGGGCCATGGCCAAAACCGGCGTGATCACCCGCGACGAGCTTGCGACATTGTTGCGCAACGATCGATCGAGTTGACGGGCTCGGTCGCCGTTTCGTCAGATTTGCAACGCCGACCGCCGTTTGGTGCTGAGCTATCCCCTGAAGGGAGGTGTGCAGCGTGTCGCGGTTCAAGTCGTGGCTGGGCGAGCCCAATCACTTCGACTGGATCACGGCAACCTTGCGCGAGCGCGGACTGCTTCGCGCGGCACAGGTGACCCTGGCTGTCATCTCCTCGATATCGGCGCTGGTACCGGTGGCCACCATGTTCAGCATGCGCCGCCCGGCGGCCGAGGTGGTGCTCGTCGACGCGGGCGCGGCGGTCTTCGTCGTCGCGGTCAGCGTCTACTGGTTGACGCGCTGGCCTACCCGGATCCAATCGGAGATTTTCGGAGTTATCGCCGCGACATGCATCGCCGGGTGGAGCCTGACCCAGCCGACCGCCGCCCTGGCGGCCGTCGGCTGCTGCGCGATGGCCACGAACAGCGGGTACGTCGCGCTCTTCCACAACAATAAATTTCTGGCGTTCAGCGTCACCCTGTCGGGCATCGTCACCGTCGCGACGGCGGTGCACCTGGCCCGGGAGGTCGACGTCGGAACCGGGCTCGCCGCGTTTTGGGTGATCGCGATGCTCAACGTGTCGTTCCCGGTGGCGATGCGAGGGATGTCGCGCGCCATGGGGACCTACGCGGAGCGCGCCGACGAAGACTCGCTGACGGGGCTTTTCAACCGACGAGCGTTCATCGCCGCCCTCACCCGCAGGCTCGGCGATCCGCGCGCCGACGACACCCACCTGACCATGACCATGGTCGACCTGGACGCGTTCAAGCGCATCAACGACACCCTCGGCCACGCCGCGGGCGACCGCGCACTGATCGCCGTCGCCGAAGTGCTGCGGCAACAAGCCGCACCGACGGCGATGCTGTGTCGCGCCGGCGGCGAAGAGTTCCTCGTCGCCGCCATCGGCCCGTCGCCGGACGCCGAGGCGATTTCGGCGCGACTGGCCGCCGCCATCGCCGCCCTGCCGCAGGGGCTGACGGCCAGCATCGGTACCGCCACCGCCGAACTGTCCCCGATGGGCACATCCGACATTCCCGGACTCATCGAAAAGCTCATCGACGTCGCGGACAGCGCGATGTACACGGCCAAACGCCGCGGCGGCAATCAGGCCCATCACCTTTGACCCGTCGCCTCAACGGATTTGAACCGCCCGAGAAATCGGGGTGAACACGCCACTAGCGGTCCCGCGATCGGTGTAGTTTGCTGCTTGGGGCGGGCCCGAGCTTGACCAGTGAAGGAGTCAGTCGTGTCAGATGTCGATTACTGCGTGGTCGGGGCCGGGTTCGCGGGTTTGACGGCCGCCCTGCGGTTGAAGCAAGCCGGTCGCTCGGTGGCCTTGCTGGAGGCGCGCGACCGGATCGGCGGCCGCACGTTCACCGTCACTCGCGACGACGGCACCTGGATCGACCGCGGCGGCGCCTGGGTCGGGCCGGGCCAGGATCGCATCTACGCGATGATGGACGAGTTCGGCGTGCCGGAATACAAGCAGCACAACGACGGCGACGCGATGATGATCGTCGACGGCAAGAAACACCGCTACGGCGGCACCATCCCGTGGTCGATGAGCCCGTGGGCGGTCGCCAACCTCGGCGTCGGTTTGCTCTCCATCGAGAACATGTGCAAAGCGGTTCCGCGGCAAGCGCCGTGGGAGGCGAAGAACGCCGCCGAGTGGGACCGCATCAGCCTCGGCGAATGGATCGACAAGAACACCATGTCCAAGCAGGCCCGCGAGATGCTGGACATGGCGCTGTCGGGCGTATACACCTCGGCCGGGTCGGAGACGTCGCTGCTGTGGGCGCTGACGCAGATGGGGTCGGGCGGCGGCCCCACGTTCGTCATCTCGGGCAAGGGCGGCGCCCAGGACGCCCGGCCCGTCGGGGGGATGGGCGCCATCTACCGGCAGATCGCCGCCGAACTCGGTGACGCGCTGCACCTTTCGCGCCCCGTCCGGCAGATCACCCAGGACGCCGACGGTGTGACGGTCGCCGCGGAGGGCCTGACGGTGCGGGCGCGGCGGGCCATTGTCGCCATCCCGCTCGCCATCGCCAGTTCGATTGTGTACGAGCCGATGTTGCCGGTCGACCGGGCGCTGCTGCACCAGCGCATGCCCAGTGGCGCCGTCATCAAGATCTCGATCATCTACGACGAGCCGTTCTGGCGTGCGGACGGATTGTGCGGCCAGTCGGCCGCGCCCGGGTCCCTGGCCACGCTCACCATCGACGCCTGCACCAACACCGCGGACCTCGGAATCATGTGCGTGATCACCGAGGGACCGGCCGCACGCCGGCTGACGAAGATGGACGAGGCCGACCGGAAAGCGGCGATCATCGCCGAGCTCGTCGACCGGTTCGGCAGCAAGGCCAAGTCGCCGCTGGAATTCCACGAGCAGAACTGGACTACCGAGCGCTACTCCGGTGGCGGCATGATCAGCCACGCCCCGACCGGCGTGCTGACCGAATTCGGTTACACCCTGCGCGAGCCCTGCGGCCGCGTGCACTGGGCCGGCACGGAGAGCTCGGCCATCATGTGCGGCTGGATAGACGGCGCGATCCGCTCGGGCGAGCGCGCGGCGGCCGAGGTGATGGCGACCGAAACCGCCGCGGCCGCAGTCACTTAGCGTCCGACATGCCACGGGCGCGGGTCGACACGCCATTGTGTGACCCGCGCCCGAGGGCATCGGTCACGCCCAGCCGGAACCCACCGCCGAATCGGTGCTGGCCATGTTGCTCCCCGCGGACTGTACCTTCGCGCCGTGGGCGTTGGCCTGCTCGTAGATCACCTGGAAGTTGCGGCCCAGCTGCGTGATGAATTCCTGACAGGCCACCGACCCGGCGCCACCCCAGAAATCCCCCGCCGCCAGCACGTCTCGCACGATCGCCTGGTGTTCGGCCTCCAGCGACGCCGCCTGCGCCCGGATCACGGCCCCGTGCGAGTCCACGTCCCCGAATTGATAACTGATCGTCATTGCCGAATCTCCTAGCTGCTCAACGCCTGCTGCGAGGCCTGCTCTTGCTGTTCGTAGTTGTTGGCGTCGCGGACCAGCCCGTCGCGCACGCCGTGCAGCATGCTCACGATGTTGCGAAACGCCTGATTCATTTGTCCCATCGTGTCGTAGGACGTCGCCTGGGCCGTCCCGCTCCAGCCGGCACCCGAAATGTTTTGCGACGACGCCCACATGCGTCGCGCCTCGTCCTCGACCGTCTGCGCGTGCACCGAGAAACGGCTCGCCATTTCCCGCATCGCGTAGGGATCGGTCATAAACCGACTAGCCATCACTTGCTCCCTTCATGAAATGAATCTCGTTGTGCCGCCGCGCCACACGCGGCGGCGAATCTCAACAGCCCGACCGGAAATGTCCCAGCCGGGAACACCGCTGTCCCGGTCATCGATTCGTAGTCTGGCGAAAGGACTT
>NZ_LZLY01000120.1 GCF_001673535.1 Mycobacterium sp. 1081908.1
CGGCCATCCGCACCCCGGCCGCGCGCCATTTGTCGACGATCGCGCGGTGCCAGTCCACGGTGAACCATTCGGTGACCGCGGCGGCGATCGTCGGGCCGACGCCCTCGACCGCGGCCAGCTGCTCGGTGGACGCGTCCTCGATCGCCTGCAGGTCGCCGAATTCCGTGGCCAGGGCACGGGCGGCGGTCGGGCCGACGTGCCGGACCGACAGCGCCACCAGCACCCGCCACAGCGGCTTCGCTTTGGCCACACCGAGATTGGCCAGCAGCCGCGCGCCGTTGGCCGACAACCCGCCGGCCTTCGTGCGGAACAGCTCGGTGCGCAGCAGGTCGTCCTCGGTGAGGGAGAACAGGTCGCCCTCGTCGGCGATCACGCCCGCCTGCAGCAGCGCGATGGCGGCCTCGTAGCCCAGGCCTTCGATGTCGAGCGCGCCGCGACCGGCGACGTGAAACACCCGCTCCCGCAACTGAGCCGGACACGACCGCGCGTTGGGGCAGCGGATGTCGGCGTCGCCCTCCTTCGCGGGGGCGAGTGGGGTGCCGCATTCGGGACACGTTGTGGGCATGACGAATTCGCGCTCCGAGCCGTCGCGCAGGTCGACGATCGGGCCGAGCACCTCGGGAATCACGTCGCCGGCCTTGCGGATCACCACGGTGTCGCCGATCAACACGCCTTTGCGCTTGACCTCGGAGGCGTTGTGCAGGGTGGCCAGCCCCACCGTCGACCCGGCCACCTTGACCGGAGTCATGTACGCGAACGGTGTGACGCGCCCGGTCCGCCCGACGTTCACGCGGATGTCCAGGAGCTGGGTCTGCACCTCCTGGGGCGGGTACTTGTAGGCGATCGCCCAGCGCGGCGCCCGCGAGGTGGAGCCCAGCCTGCGCTGCAGCGCCACATCGTCGACTTTGACCACCACGCCGTCGATTTCGTGATCCACGTCGTGGCGGTGCTCGCCCCAGTAGGTGATGCGCTCGAGCGCGCCGGTCACGTTTTCGACGCGGGTGGTGTGCTCGGAGACGGGCAGGCCCCACGCGCCCAGCGCCAGGTAGGCGTCGTGCAGCGTGGCCGGCCGGAAGCCCTCGGCGTGCCCCACGCCGTGGCAGATCATCCGCAGCCTGCGGCGCGCGGTGACCGCGGGGTCCTTCTGACGAAGGGATCCCGCGGCGCTGTTGCGCGGGTTGGCGAAGGGCGCCTTGCCGTCCTCGACCAGCGCGGCGTTGAGCGCCTCGAAGTCCGCGAGCCGGAAGAACACCTCGCCGCGCACCTCCAGGACCTTCGGTACGGGGTAGCCCTTGGCGGCCGTCAGCCGTTCGGGGACGTCGTCGATGGTTCGGGCGTTCAGCGTGACGTCCTCGCCGGTGCGGCCGTCGCCCCGGGTCGCCGCCCGGACCAGCCGGCCGTCGCGGTACACCAGCGCCAGCGCGACGCCGTCGATCTTGAGCTCACACAGGTAGGGCACGTCGTCGCCGACCTCGGCGCGCACGCGCGCGGCCCATAGCTCGAATTCCTCGGCGCTGAAGACGTTGTCCAGGGACAACATTCGCTCCAGGTGCCCGGCCTCGGTGAAGTCGGTGGCGAAGCCGGCCCCGCCGACGAGCTGCGTCGGCGAATCGGGCGTGCGCAACTCGGGATGCTGCTCCTCGAGCGCCTCGAGGCGGCGCAGCAGCTTGTCGAAGTCCGCGTCGGAGATGATCGGCGCGTCGCGCACGTAGTAACGGAACTGGTGTTCGCGCACCTCGTCGGCCAGTTCCCGCCATTGCCGCCGGACGTCGGGCGCAACGGGGTCAGCCTCTGCTGAAGTCACCCTCGCAGATTATCGAAGGGCGCCGACGGGTCGGCTTGTGCGCCGAGATTGCCGTGGTGGTTGCGCTGAACCTCCGGGCACAGCCGTGGTGGCAATCTCGGCGACGAGTTCACTCGTCTTCCACGAATGCCCGCAACCGCTCGACCGCCGCATCCCAGCGCCGCGACAGCTGGTCGAGGTAGTCGCTGGCCCGGGCCAGCGGCTCGGTCCGCACGGTCCAGACCCGCTCGCGCCCGCGCCGGGCGCTGGTGACCAGTCCGGCGGACTCCAGCAGCGCCAGGTGCTTGCTGGCCGCCTGCCGGGTAACCGGAATGGCCTGGGTGACTTGCGATGTCGAGCACGGCCCGACGTCGCAGAGCCGCACGACGATGCGCAACCGGTTGGCGTCCCCCAGCGCGTCGAAGAGCGGCGCGCCGACGGCGCTCATACCCGCGTGCCCTCCAGGTACTTGCGCACCAGGTCGGTCTGCATGGCCCAGCCCTCGGAGTTGGCCTCGAACGAGGAGGCGCGACGCGCCGCGGGGATGGCGTCGAAACCGGACTCGGTGATCGTGAGCAGCACACCCTCGGGCGTCTCGGCGAGGGTGAACTCGACCAGCGTGGTCGGCTCGTCGTCGACGTCCGGATCGCCCGCGCACGGCTGCCAGCGGTAGGCGAACCGCCGCTGGGGCTCGATCGCGACGATCTGCCAGGTGCTCTTGACACCGGCGTGCGGCTCCTGTCGCTCGGCGACCTCCTCGTCGACGGTGGTCGGGGTGATGGTCGCGGCGACGGGCCGGCCGGCGACGAATGGCCCGTCGAAGCGCACACCGAACCACTGCCCGAACTGCTCGGCGTCCGTGATGGCCCGCCACACCCGGTCCAACGGCGCGCGCAGCGTCACACGCTTTTCAATTCGATCAGTACTCATATGCAACCTCCTGGTTGCCTTTCAGGCTGCCACAGCCAAGCCCCGAAGCGCAACCATTTAGTTGCGTATTGCGTCTGCTAGGTCAGACCGTCCGAACCGTTCTCGCCGAAGATGCCCGACGGTCCGCCGGCGCCGGCGGAGCCGGTGCCGCCGTTTCCGATGCCTGCGTTTCCACCGTTGCCGCCGTCGCCGATCCCCGCGGCCCCGCCGCCGTTGCCTATCAGGCCGGCGCCACCGCCCGCGCCGCCGGGCGCTCCGGGGTTGGTGCCGTTGCCACCGGCACCGCCGTTGCCGAACAAGATCCCGCCGGGGCCGCCGGCCTGCCCCACGCCGTTGATGGTTCCCCCGTTGGCGCCGTTGCCGATCAGCGGGCGCTTCAGCAGCGCCTCGGTGGGTGCGTTGATCACGCCCAGCACATCCTGCTGGAGCATCTGCAGCGGCGAAACGTTGGTGGCCTCGGCCGTCGCGTACGCAGCCGCACCGGAATTGAGGGCTTTGACGAACTGATCGTGAAACGCCGTCGCCTGGGCGCTGATCGACTGGAATGCCTGAGCGTGCTCGCCGAACACGGCCGCAATGCCCGCCGACACCTCATCGGCGGCCGCAGCCAAAACCGTCGTGGTGGGCGGCGCGGCGGCCGCGTTGGCCGCGCTGATCGTGGACCCGATGCCCGCCAGATCGGTCGCGGCTGTTGCCACTATCTCTGGCATTGCGATTACAAACGACATTCCGCACCTCCCGACAGTTCGGCTTTCGCGCCTGTTTGGTCACGGGGACATTCAGAAACGACAGCAGCGTATCGCGGACTCCGTAGCAAATTCCATACTTCAAGAGAAAATTCTTGCTCTGTGGTCATTCGGAGGGGCCTTGACGCCCTGGAACTATGTCGAAAGCGCGCAGCGCACGCCCGTTTACACCGTGAGCGTCTATAACCGGTCGACCGTTTTCCCACCGCTGTGGATCGGGCTACAACTCGAAGCGCAGACCTCGACAACTATTTGTGATCGGGTGGTGGCAGGAGGGCTATCACAGGCAATACAGCCCTAAAACAAACCTTTTCCTGTGATGCCGCGCTATTACAGACGGCGCGTCAACGATTCGGTTCTGTTGGGCGGCCTTCCGTGATCAAGAACGTTTTCCTGCCGCGGTCATCACAGTCTACGCAGCGCAAACCAGCAGTTCGGCGCGCTGAAATAAGCAATCGTCATCCGAGTGGAGCCCTGCGCGGAGCGGTATTAATGCGGCATATCGCCGCTGGCGCTTCATGTGAAAGTTCGCATTACTTACGTGTCTTGCGAACGAGCAAGTCGATCGGCACTAAGGCTGAACTCCCGACGCGCGGAAGTGATATAGGGTGTCGCCCGGTTACGGCTTAGGAATTGAATTCGATTGCGCACGCTCCCATCGCTAGGCAGATTCGCATCGTACGTCCGCTTCGGCCGATCGATCAAGGCATCCGCGGCGTTTTCGTTGGTCGACCTAGCCTTGCGCCGCTTCGGTGTTCCCACAAATAGTGCCCGTGCGGAACTTCATACAGCAAATGGATAGTTCGCGCTATGAGTATTCGCTGAAACCGCCCGCCGCCCGACCGGACGGCTCACCAGCCGGCTTTCGGCCCCGTTTGGCTGTCGCCGACGCTAGCTCGCGTCGTGCGGATGGGACTCGGCGAGCGCCTCGAGGAAAGAGCGTGCCCACCGGTCCACGTCGTGGGCGAGCACCTGGCGGCGCAGCGCGCGCATCCGGCGCCGTCCCTCCTCGGGCGACTGGTTGAGCGCCGCCTCGATCACGTCCTTGACGCCGTCGGTGTCGTGCGGGTTGACCAGGTAGGCCTGCCGGAGTTCGGCTGCGGCACCGGTGAATTCGGACAGGACGAGGGCGCCGCCGAGATCGCTGCGGCAGGCGACGTACTCCTTGGCCACCAGGTTCATCCCGTCGCGCAGCGGGGTCACCAGCATGACGTCGCTGGCGACGAAGAACGCGATGAGCTCGTCGCGGGGGACCGGCCGATGCAGGTAATGCACCACCGGATGACCCACCTCGGCGTATTCGCCGTTGATGTGGCCGACCTCGCGCTCGATGTCGTTGCGCAGGATCTGGTAGCTCTCCACGCGTTCGCGGCTGGGCGTCGCGAGTTGAACCAGCACGGTGTCGTCGCGTTTCGCGCGGCCCTCGGCGAGCAGCTCCGAAAAGGCCTTCAGGCGAACGTCAATGCCCTTGGTGTAGTCGAGCCGGTCGACGCCGAGCAGGATCTTGCGCGGGTTGCCGAGCTCGGCGCGGATCTCCCGCGCGCGGCGACGCACGTCGCGGTCGCGGGCCGCGTGATCGAGCGCGGTGGAGTCGATCGAGATCGGAAACGCGCCCACCCGCACCGTGCGGGATGCCAGCTCCACCTCGCCGAATCGCGACCGAACGCCGACGGCGCCGCGGGAGGTGTTGACCCCGATCAGTTGCCGGGACAGGAAGAGAAAATTCTGCGCACCGCCGGGCAGGTGGAACCCGACCAGGTCGGCACCGAGCAGGCCCTCGACGATCTCAGTGCGCCACGGCAGCTGCATGAACAGCTCCACCGGCGGGAACGGGATGTGCAGGAAGAAACCGATGGTCAGGTCGGGCCGTAGCTCGCGCAGCATCTTGGGAACCAGCTGCAGTTGGTAGTCCTGCACCCACACGGTCGCCCCGCGGGCCGCGGCGCGCGAGGTGGCCTCGGCGAAGCGGCGGTTGACGTCCACGTAGCGGTCCCACCATTCGCGGTGGTAAATCGGTTTGACGATGACGTCGTGATACAGCGGCCACAGCGTGGCGTTGGAGAATCCCTCGTAGTATTCGGCGACGTCGTCGGCGGTCAGCCGCACGGGGTGCAGCTGCAGGTCGTCCTGGACGATCGGCTCGTAGTCGAACTCGTCGTCGTCATCGGCCACTCCGGGCCACCCGACCCACGCGCCGCGCCGGCGACGCAGCAGCGGCTCGAGGGCCGTGACCAAGCCCCCGGGGCTGCGTTTCCAGTTGGTGGTGCCGTCGGGAAGCCGCTCGAGGTCGACCGGCAGCCGATTGGCGACGACTACGAAATCGGAATTGCCGAAGTGCTGGCCTCCGCCGGGAGCCATTTAAGTGTCGTGTTTTGCCGGTCCGATACCGAGCATCGACAGGAAGACGCGGCACTCGTCGGCGTCGTTCGCGTACGCGGCGACCACCCGCCTGGCCTGGCTTGCGGTGCTGTCGGCCAAGGGCTCCACATCGCCGAGTTCGCCAGGATCAGATTTGGTAGGCATACGACAACTGTAGGCGACGTCGATGTTCGCCCGCAGGCGTCTCACCCCGGCGACCGGCGCACCCTTGCTGTCGATGCTGGTCAGAAGCGTCTCCTCGCGCCGCCACCAGTGCGTGGGGCGCCGCCGGATCCACCCAGCGATCAGCGTCTTCGGCGGTGGCCGTAATGTGCACAGAGGCGGCCCGGCATTTACGGATCGACCCAAACTTGTAACGAGCCCGACGACAAGGTAGGTGGGCGGAATGACACTCTCCGACCAGGCCGGCACCCAAGCGACCGACGCCGATCAGCTAGTGGCCTATGAAACCCTCGACGACGGCCGCATCGCCCGGATCTGGCTCAACCGGCCCGACGCCGCCAACGCGCAGAGCCGCGGCCTGCTGGTCCAGCTCGACGAGGCGTTCCTGCGTGCCGAGGCCGACGACACCGTTCGCGTGGTGATCCTGGCGGCGCGCGGCAAGAACTTCTCCGCCGGCCACGACCTCGGCTCGGAGTTGGCGATCGCCGAGCGCAGCCAGCTGCCGAGCTTCCGCATCAACGGCGGCACCCGCGATCCGATCGCGGAGAAGATCTACCTGCAGGAGTGGCACTACTTCTTCCAGAACACCTGCCGCTGGCGCGATTTGCGCAAGATCACCATCGCCCAGGTGCAGGGCAACGCGATCTCGGCCGGCCTGATGCTGATCTGGGCCTGCGACCTGATCGTGGCGGCCGACAACGCGAAGTTCAGCGACGTCGTCGCCGTGCGTTTGGGGATGCCGGGCGTCGAATACTACGCCCACCCTTGGGAATTCGGGCCGCGCAAGGCCAAGGAGCTGCTGTTGACCGGCGATGCGCTGGACGCCGACGAGGCCTACCGGTTGGGCATGGTGTCGAAGGTGTTCCCGGTCGACGAGCTGGCGGACAAGACGCTGGAATTCGCCCGGCGCATCGCCGATCGGCCCACGATGGCGGCGCTGCTCGTCAAGGACTCGGTGAACGCGGCCTCCGACGCGATGGGATTCACCGAGGCGCTGCGGCACGCGTTCCACATTCACGAGCTTGGCCACGCGCACTGGGCCGCCCACAACGAGAACAGGTACGCGGTCGGCCTGCCACCCGACGTCGAGGATTGGCGCGACGCCAAGCCCACGCAGGTCGCCCGCCGCGATACGCCCTAGCGTGACCCGTGTGGCGGCTGTGACCGCTCGCCTATGCTAGAACCCGTTTCAGTTTCGGCGTGAAGGGGCGCGGCGTGCAGCTTTCTTTCGTAAACCGGACCTACCTGGTCACCGGTGGTGGCAGCGGCATCGGCAAGGGGGTCGCGGCCGGGCTGGTCGCGGCCGGCGCGTCGGTCATGATCGTCGGCCGCAACGCCGACCGGTTGGCGGCCGCGGTCCAAGAAATCGAAGTGCTCAAGGCGAGCGGCGCGATCCGCTACGAGCCGGCCGACATCACCAACGAGGAGGAGGCCGCCCACGCGGTCGACGCGGCCACGGCCTGGCACGGCCGGCTGCACGGGGTGGTGCATTGCGCGGGCGGGTCGGAGACCATCGGCCCGATCACTCAGATCGACTCGGAGGCATGGCGGCGCACGGTCGACCTCAACGTGAACGGCACCATGTACGTGCTCAAGCACGCCGCGCGCGAATTGGTGCGCGGCGGCGGCGGTTCGTTCGTCGGGATCTCGTCGATCGCGGCCAGCAACACCCATCGCTGGTTCGGCGCCTACGGTGTCACCAAGTCGGCCGTCGACCACATGATGCAGCTGGCCGCCGACGAGCTCGGCCCGTCGTGGGTGCGGGTCAACAGCGTCCGCCCCGGCCTGATCCGCACGGATCTCGTTGGGCCCATTACGGAATCACCGGAGCTGAGTGCGGACTACCGGCAATGCACGCCACTGCCACGGGTGGGCGAGGTCGAGGACGTGGCCAACCTGGCGATGTTCTTGCTCAGCGATGCCGCCAGCTGGATCACCGGGCAGTGCATCAACGTCGACGGCGGCCACATCCTGCGGCGCGGCCCCGACTTCTCGGCGATGCTGGAACCCGCGTTCGGCGCCGAGGGCCTGCGCGGGGTGGTCTGAGCGATGAGGCGACTCGAGGGCAAGAGGATCCTGGTGACCGGCGCCGCGTCCGGCATCGGCCAGGCCACCGCGCTGCGATTGCTCGAGGAGGGGGCTTCGGTGGTGGCCTCCGATGTCGCCGAGGACGGCCTGGCCGCCACCCGGGCCCGCGCGGACGACGCCGGAATCGCCGACCGCCTCACCACCATGCCGTTGGACGTCGGCGACGAGGGCTCGGTGATCGACGGCGTCCGCCGCGCGGTGCAGACGCTCGGCGGCCTCGATTCGCTCGTCAACGCGGCCGGCATCCTGCGCGCCGCGCACACGCACGAGACCAGCCTCGAACTGTGGAACCGGATCGTCGGCATCAACCTGACCGGAACCTTTCTGGTGGTCCGCGAGGCGCTTCCGGCGCTGCTGGGCAATTCGCGCAGCGCGATCGTGAACTTCAGCTCCACGTCGGCCTCGTTCGCCCATCCCTATATGGCCGCCTACGCGGCGAGCAAGGGCGGCATCCAGGCGTTCACCCATTCCCTCGCACTGGAATACGCCAAGGAAGGCCTGCGGGCGGCCTGTGTGGCGCCGGGCAGCATCAAGTCCGGAATCACCGACGCGACGGGCGGATACATTCCCCAAGACGCCGACTGGTCGCTGTTCCCGCGGCTCATGCCGATCCTCCCGACGACCGTCGAGTCCAGTGGTGCCGGCATGGCCGAGCCCAGCGCGATCGCCGGCGTGATCGCCATGCTGGTGTCAGACGACGGCGCCTGGATCACCGGCACCGAAATCCGCATCGACGGCGGAACCCACGCGTAGCCCGTCGGCTAGTTGACGCACGGCACGCCGCCGCCGTCGATCGGTTTTCCTTGATCGGGCGTCGGATAGGTGGTGGTGGTTCCGTTGTAGTAGTACGTGTTCGACTTGCTGGTCGTCGTCGTGGTCGTGGTGTCGTCCATGGTGGTCTCGTCCTGCGCGGGCATCGAGAAGTTGGTATCCACGGTCACCCTGATGTGTCCGGGCTGGAGGTCGGCGCTCGGCTGCTTGGGCGCGTCGAGCCCGAGCAGGGTGGCCACGTTGTGCGCGTCGGTCTCCGCGCCGGCGCCGTACTCGATGGTGGTCGCGGTCGGCTCACCCGAATTGCGGTCGCGCACTTGGCCGGCGGTGTACCCGCGCTTTTTCAGCGCGCGCGATACCTCGGTGGCCATTCCGCTCATGCTGCCCGCATTGATCACGTCGACGACGGTGGACGGGCTGGGTTTGGCGGCGGTGGTGGCGGGCGTGGTCGTCGGCGGCGGCGCCCCGATCGCCTCGGCCACCTCGGCCTTGATCGCCGCAGGATCGATGATGTTGACGTCCTGCCCGTCGATGTTGTCGTACCGCACCACGGGCAGCGTCCGGAATTCGAGGTTGCCACTGGACGCCAGCGAGCCCAGCCGCTGGATCAGGTCTTCGTCCCAACCGGCCGACAGCACAACGTCTTTGCGCGCCACCGCCATCAGGCTCTTGAGCTTGTCAAGGTTGGTGAAGGTGCCCGACGCCTGCAGTTCCTGCATGACCGACGAGATGAACGCCTGCTGGCGGTGCGTGCGGTCCAGGTCCCCGTTTTCCAGGCCATGGCGCTGCCGGACGAACGACAGCGCCTGGGACGCGTCCAGCCGCTGCCGCCCGGCCGGGAAGTCCGCGCCCGAATACGAGTCCTCGACAGCGTGATTCAGGCATACCTCCACGCCACCCAGGGTCTGGGCCAAGTCGTAGAAGCCGGCCAGATTGACCTCGGCAAAGTAGTCGATCGGAACCCCGGTCAGGCTGCGCACCGCGCGCAGCGTCGCCGTCCGGCCCGCTTCGCGGCCTCGAGTCTCGAGTTCCTTCTGGGTGATGTTGCCCTGGTTGGCGAGCTTGTTCGCGACATACTGCTTCGTAAGCCCGTATGCCTCTTTGATTTTGATGTGGTTGTACCCGGGGACGCCGTTGAACGGCACCCAGTCGTCGCGGGGGATGGAAAAGGCGACGGCCTTATTGTCCGCCCCGACGTGGATGAGTATCAGGGTGTTGGTGTTGTAGCCGCCGTCATCGGAATCGCCTGCGTGCAAATGCTTTAGGATCGACCAGGGCAGGTCGTTGCCGTCCTGGTCTTTGCGCGAGTCCAGCCCGATGAGCAAGATGTTCATGTTGTCGCCGCTGGATCGCGGGTCCTCGGGCGAGAGCGCGTCCGAGACGGTGATGCCGCCCAGCGCGCCGTGCGCGACGTAGTATCCCGCGCCGGTCATGAGCACCGCGCCCACCGACACCAGGGCCATCAAGCTACGCGTCAGCCCCTTGCGAAAGCGCGAGGGTTGCCCAACGGCCCGATGGCGACGATGCGCGCCGCCGGACTGTGCCATCAAAAACCTCGTGCTGTTACCAGCGCACCACCCGCCACCGCAATAGTGGTTTGCGGTGATGTCGCTTGCAGCATGCCGTCAAGTATGCGGTAGCTTGCTGTGAACCCTCCAATCAAGCGGGCCGATGTAAGCAGGCTCACGCGCCGGGAATACCCGGATTTCATGCCGTGAATCGGGCCTTCACCAGCGCTTTTAGCGGCCGGCGCCGGGCGCGTCCACCGCAATCGTCCCGAGATCGAGCCCGACTTGTTATGCCTCCGGCATCAAATGTTGGCCGCCCAAGTCCATTCAGCAATACGGGTATTCGATATGCCATCTACCGTTCACATAGTCGGCGCGGTATTGGCCGCCGAGTTGCGGATTGGCATCCCGGATGACGCCGGAGCCGCCGACGTTCGGCGCGAAGCCGGGCGGATCCCAGGTGATGGATTGCGGATTGGGCGGCAGGCTCGGCGTGCAATTGATTTGTTTCTGGATGTAGCCATCTTTGATCTTCTGCTCGGCCGTGGCTTGGTCACCGGCGTCGGGGGCGGGATCGGCGGGGCAGAAAACGCTTGTGCCGCACATGCTTTGGCGCGCGCCGACGAGCGTCACGCCGCCGGCGGGCGCGCTCGACACGAGCAGTGCCGTCACGAATAGCCCCACTGCCGCAGCGCCGGCACGCCGCCACATGCGGCCCACTAGCCCGCCCTGACCAAATCTTCGCCCGATGTGTAGTAGAGGCGAATATTCGAGCCCGCGATGATTTCGGCGAGGTATACGCCGACCGGTTCCACCTCGTAGTAGTAGTGGACATTGCCCCGCGGATCGACCGCCGTCGCGCAAAATAGGCCCGGCGCACCGCACCTTTGCTTGACCGGTATCGCGAGGACGGCGATCACCAGCGCGACCAGCAGCCCGACCGCGAGCGGGACTCTGTTGGCTGCGTGCCTGGTCGGCACAGGATGCATCAAAGGAGTGTAAGCGTCCTCCGGGCGGCGGGCCCTCCCGCCGGACCGTCGTGTCTGCCACGATGTTCGCCATGACCGTGGTTCTGGTGCATGGCAATCCCGAGACCGCCGCAATCTGGGGGCCGTTGGTAGCGGCCCTTGGGCGCCAGGATGTGGTGCTGCTGTCGCCACCGGGGTTCGGGGCGCCGTTGCCCGACGATTTCCCGGCCACCTACCTCGCCTACCGGGATTGGCTCGAAGCCGAGCTGGAGCGCATCGAGACACCGATCGACCTCGTCGGGCACGACTGGGGCGGCGGCCACGTGGTGAACGCCGTGATGCACCGACCGGAACTCGTGCGCAGCTGGGCCAGCGACGTCGTCGGGCTGTTCGACCCCGACTACGTCTGGCACGACTTCGCGCAGACCTGGCAGACGCCCGGTGAGGGCGAAGAGCTGGTCGACACACTTCTGGGCGGCACGGTCGAGGACCGCGCGGGACGGATGGCCGCCCTGGGCATCCCGATGGATGTCGCGACCTTGATGGCGCCGGAGCAGGGACCGGAGATGGGCCGGGCCATCCTGGCGCTGTACCGCTCGGCGCGCCAGCCTGCGATGGCCGAGGCCGGCCGGGACCTGGAGCGGGCCGCGGCCCGGCCGGGGCTTTCGTTGCTGGCCACCGATGACCCCTTCATCGGCGTCGCCGACAACCGGCGCCGCGCCGGTGACCGGGCGGGCGCCCGTACCGAGGTGCTCGACGGGCTCGGGCACTGGTGGATGGTGCAGGATCCGGCGCGCGGCGCGGCGGCCCTGACCGGGTTCTGGGAAACGCTCGGCTGAACCACTTTCGGGGGGCGTCAACTGTGAGCAAAGGGCTTTCGGTGCGAGTTGAGGGCGGGTTTTCCGGGGCGATTTTCAGGCCTCACTGCACACCAAAGCCTCAATACACGCTCAACGCGGGAGCCACCTAGCGGGCCAGATCGTTTTGGTATGCGTGCCCGGCGGGTACGCACTGACGATGATCGACACGGAGCCCGGTACCCCGGGAGAGACGCCCGAGCGGCTGACGCCGGCGGAACCACCCGAACGGCTCACCCCGGCGGACCCGCCGGAGCGCCTGACGCCGTCGGACCCGCCCGAGCGCCCGACGTCGGTATGACAGACCCGAGCACGGATGGAGATGAGGCATGCGCGCCGAAGAGGGCGACGAAACGGTGAAGGACTACGCCATCGAGGGTGAGCAAACCCTCGGCCGGATCAAGGACTCGCAACGCGCGGGGAGCCCCCTCGGGAGGCTTTTCCTGCGAATAACCAAGTTCGTCGGGCTCAACAGGGCGTCCGGCGCCGGCAGACGCGCTCGCTGACCCGGCAATTGCACGGGGACGGAAACACCCGGAGATTCCGAGAGGGTCTTACTATCTCCTGGTGACTACCGCGCCCGAAACCTTCTCGACCCAGGGCCCCGGCGGTGTCCGCATCGTCGCCGACCGCCTGGGCGATCCCCAGGCGCGTGCCGTGGTGTTCCTGCACGGCGGCGGGCAGACCCGTCGTTCCTGGGCCAAGGCGGCCGCGGCCGTCGCCCAGCGCGGCTTTCAGGCCGTCACGATCGACCTGCGCGGCCACGGTGAATCCGACTGGTCGAGCGAGGGCGACTACCGGGTGGTCAGCTTCGCCGCCGACGTCCAAGAGGTGTTGCGCACCTTGCCGCCGCGGCCGGTGCTGGTGGGCGCGTCGCTGGGTGGGTTCACCACGATGCTGCTGGAGGGGGAACTCGCGCCGGGCACCGCCAGCGCCGTCGTTCTCGTCGACATCGTGCCGAACATGGAGCAATCCGGCGCGACCCGCATCCACAACTTCATGGCCGACCGGGTGGAGTCGGGGTTCGCCTCGCTCGACGAGGTCGCGGACGCGATCGCCGAATACAACCCGCACCGCCCCAGGCCCACCGATCTCGACGGCCTGACCACCAACCTGCGCCGGCGCGGCGATCGCTGGTATTGGCATTGGGATCCCCAATTCATCAGCGGCACGGCGCCGTTCCCGCCGTTCGAGGTCACCGACGCCGACCGCATGCACACGGCCGTCGAGGCGATCCTGCGCAACGGCGTGCCGATGCTGCTGGTGCGGGGTCAGGTGAGCGACCTGGTCAGCCAGGAGCGCGCCGACGAGTTCCTCGCGCGCTTCCCGCAGGTGGAGTTCACCGATGTGCGCGGTGCCGGGCACATGGTCGCCGGCGACCGCAATGATATCTTCGCCGAGGCCGTCCTGGATTTCCTCACCCGCCACGTGGGTGCCTGATTATCCCGATTCCCTACTGTCCGAGCAGCTTTCGCTTTTGAGACTCGTACTCGGCGGCGCTGAGGACGCCGCGATCGCGCAGATCCATGAGTTCGGTGAGCCGGTCCACGGGACTACGGGCCTGCTCTGCCAACCATTGCTCGCGCATCGCGAAAGTGGCTTGCTGCGCGGCGTTTTGGGCCTCGGCGGACCGGTCCAGGACGACCTTGCGGTGATCCGAGGGATCGTAGAGCACCGGCACGACCGTATTCAGCCAGGGCCGCTCCCGCTCCCATAGCCAGGCCTCGATTTCGGCGTCGAACCCGGGTGCCCCTTCGGGCTGCACCCTGACCGTCATCGTCCAAAGATCCGGAGTCGCTTGGGTGGGCGGGGTCTGGTAGAACGGATCGTTGCTCTTGTAGAGGCCGGACATTGCCCGTCGCGTGGACAGCACGGTGGCCATCGCCACCTTTCCGCGCTGGCGTAGCTTGCGCTCCAGCCGCCGGCTGCCGATACCGAACACACGTCCTCCTCCGAACCGGGTAAGCCTACGGCAGGCACCCGGCGTGACACAGTTGCTGCTGTTAACATGCTGCCCTACACGAGAAGAGAGGCGGCGTGGCCGTGCGTTGGTTGCGGGGGTTGGGGCTGGTCGGTGCCGTCGTCATTGCCGCGACGGCATTGGCGAACCCGGTGTGGGCAAATCCGGGCGTGGAGCCGGGCATCAAGGTCGAGGACGAAAACAGCACGTGCACAGCGGGTTTCGCTGCCCAGGGCAACGACGGCAGCTATTACCTGATGACCAGCGGGCACTGCGACGCGCACGACGGCTCGGCGTGGACCTACGGGGATAACGTGCCGCTGGGCCGGATCACGGCCAGCGAGCACGAAACCGACACCAGGGACGCCGCGATCATCCGGCTGGATCCGAGTGTTGGCGCGCCCATGGGCCACGTCGGCGGCAGGTATGTTGTCCGGGACGTGTTGAGCGCCAACCAGATTCAGGTCGGCATGCCGTTCTGCAAGATCGGGGCGGTCACCGGCGAGACGTGTGGTGCCGTCAAAGGCATCGAGGGCGACGTCGTCGAAGCCAGCGTGTACAGTCTCAACGGCGACAGCGGCAGTCCCGGCTTCGTGAAGAACCCGGACGGCACCGTCAGCGCCGTCGGCCTCTTGATGTCGTCACCCGACGGCGACGATTACACGACCTACTTCGCGCTCGTGAATCCGCTGCTCGGCAGGTGGGGCTTGCGCGTACTGCCCTAAGGCCGCCGCCTGAGAATCGACGTTTGCAAATGGTTAGGAACGGGTACAGGCGCAGCGGCGCTCAGCGGCGTCCGTCTCTAGGAGCCTGTAAACGAAAAGGTAGCGAACCAGCGACACCAAGGAGATCAGTAGTGAAGCGTGGGATCGTGGTCGGGGTAGCGGGCGTGGCCGTGGCGGTCGCGGCGTGCGCCGGCTGTTCGAGCAATAAGTCCAGCACGGGAGCGTCATCGAGTTCCGCGCCGCCGGCGGCCGGCCCTCAGGTCATCGTCGACGGTCAGAACCAGAACGTCAGCGGCCAGGTGACCTGCAACTCGGCCAACGGCGTCACCACCATCGGCATCGGCGATCCGACGGCGGGGGTCGGTGCGGTGGTCAGCAACGACAATCCGCCGATCGTGCACTCGGTCGGGCTGGGCAGCGTCAACGGCGTCGCGCTCGGTTTTTCCGACGCCGCCCCCAACCAGGCCAGCAACGCAGGGGCCGCGGTCAACGGCAAGTCCTACGCGATCAAGGGCACCGCGACCGGCACCGACATGAGCAATCCGCAGCAGCCGCAGCAGGTGACCAAGCCATTCGAACTGGACGTGACCTGCCCGTAGCGCAGGCGCTCGATACCCAAAAGGGGACGCACCTTATGTCTATGAAACGTATCGTCAGCGCGGCGGCGGTCGCGGCGGGGCTCAGCATCTCCGCCCTGAACCCGGGGTTCGCCAGCTCCGCGCCGCTGGACCCGCCACCGTGCCCGAACTGCCACGGCGGCGGCGGTGGCGGTGGAGGCGGCGGGGCGACGCAGGCCCCGCAGAACCCGCCGCAGACGCACGCGCCGAGCACCCAGGCCACCCAGCCGCCGGCCACCCAGAGCACGCAGCCGCCGGCGACCCAGAGCACGCAGCCGCCCGCCACCCGAACCAGTGAGCCGCCGGCCACCCAAACCAGCGAGCCGCCGGCCACCCAAACCAGCGAGCCGCCGGCCACCCAAAGCACACAGCCGTCATCGGCGAGAAGCAGCGAGCCGCCGAGCTCACAGACCACCCAGCCGGGTGGACAGACGACGTCGCCGAGCGCGCAAACCACCGCACCGGCCAGCGGGCAGACCACTACGCCGTCCGCCCAGCAGGCGCGCCCGGCGCTCAATCCGCCGAGCACCCAGCCTCCCCACCCGGCCTACGTTCCGCGCCGCGACCTGGTGACCGCGAGCGCGGAAATCGGCGGCCCCGCCGGTGATGTCCAATTCAGCGTCGTGGGCCGCGGCGCGCCACCTCCGCCGCCGGCGCGCGGGTGGGGCTGGAACGACGGCCCGGCCCCGCACCATGCCCCGCCCGGCTGGTACGGCCCGCCGCCTCCGGGCGGATGGGACGGCCCGCCGCCTCCCGGCGGGTGGAACCGGCCCTGGGCCGGCCCGCCGCGCGATGTGGTGTACGCCCGGTCCGACTTCGGCCCGTTCGAGTACAACACCTTCACCGTCTTCCCAGTCTTCAACTGGTATTACGGCGGTTGGGGCTACTGGTTCTTCGGCGTTTGGGTCCCGCTGTACTGACGCCCTCGCTGCCGCAGGGACAGATGAGAAGCCGCCCCGGCGCGGGCCGGGGCGGCTTTTCAGCTGCTGACCTTTGCACGCGACTCGTGTAGGCGTAGAAGCATGGACGCGACGGAAACACGGTTCGTCAGGCTCGCTCGCGACGGCCGCTCGGTCACCATCGAGCTGATCAACTCCAAAACGCTGAACATCGTGGGCAGCGGCGCCATCGAGGAACTGACACGGGCGTTCGGCACCGTCAGCCAGGACCGCGACGCGCGGGTCGTCGTATTGCGCGGAGCCGGTGAGAAGGCGTTCATCGGGGGCGCCGACATCAACGAGATGGTCACCCTCGACCGGTCCAGCGCGGAAGTGTTCATCCGGCGACTCGCGGGGCTGTGCGAGGCGATCCGCGACTGCCCCGTCCCCGTCATCGCCCGGCTCGCGGGCTGGTGCCTCGGCGGCGGCCTGGAGGTCGCGGCGTCGTGCGATCTGCGGATCGCCGAATCGGGTGCCAAATTCGGGATGCCGGAGGTGGCGGTCGGCATCCCGTCGGTCATCCACGCGGCGTTGATCCCACGGCTGATCGGGGCCTCGCACGCGGCCTGGCTCCTGCTTACCGGTGAAACGATCGACGCCGACACGGCCGCCGACTGGGGCCTGGTGCACGAGGTCGTCGCGGCCGACGCCCTTGACGCCCGCATCGCCGAGCTCAGCGCCAGGCTCAGCGGGTTCGGCGTTCAGGCGGTCCGGCAACAAAAGCGCCTCCTCAACAGCTGGTTCGACACGAGCGTTCACGGGGCCATCGAGGACAGCATCGAGCAGTTCGGTCTGGCGTTCCTGACCGGCGAGCCGCAACAGCACATGCACGCGTTCCTCGCGCGCAAGCAACGCGAGCCCATTAGTGACTAACCCTTACCGCGAGAGTGCTGCTGGCGACGGGTCCACTCGGGAAATGCGTAGCTAGTTGCACTTTCGCGTGACGGTGTTTGGTCGAAACCGGCCACATTTCCCGCATCGCGCTCCATGATGGCTAGTACTCATCACCAAACCGGGGGGTTAGGCGAATGCCATCTGTGCTCGTTGTGCCGGAAATCTTGGAGACGGCCGCGGCCGATGCGGCGCGCATCGGTTCGGCCGTGACCGCCGGCAATCTGGCCGCGGCTATTCCGACGACGGAGGTCGCGGCGGCGGGAAACGACGAGGTGTCGGCGGCCATCGCGGCGCTGTTCGGCGCGCAAGCGCAGGAGTATCAGGCCGCGGCGGCGCGGGCGACGACGTACTACGAGCAGTTCGTGCGCACCTTGAGCGCGGCCGCGTCGTCGTATGCGGCCACCGAGGCGGCCAGCGCCGCCGGCCTTTCCGGTGAGCTGCAGACGTTCCTTAACGCTCCGATCAACACGATCGGCGGCATCTGGGCCAACAGCTCGCTCGGCAGCGCGATCGATCAGGCGCTGTTCGGCACCGGCGGCGGCCAGCAGTCGATCGTCATCGACTTCGTGCGGCATGGGCAGTCAGTTGGCAACGCGGCCAACCTGATCGACACGGCCGTGCCGGGGCTGCCCCTTACGCCGCTGGGCGTGCAACAGGCGACCGCCATCGGCACCGCGCTCGGGGGGCAAGGCAACTTCGCGGGGGTTTTCCAGTCGCAGCTGACCAGGGTGCAGCAGACCGCCTTCTACGCAGGCATGACCAACGCGGCGACGTTGCCCGCGCTCAACGAGATCAGCGCCGGCGTCTTCGACGGCGCACCGGACATCAGCCCCCAGGGCCTTATGTATCTGGTCGCCCCGCTGGCGTGGACGCTCGGTTTCCCCATCGTGCCGATGCTCGCCCCCGGCTCGGCCCACATCAACGGGGTCGTTTTCGACCAGGGCTTCACCAACGCGATGCAGACCATGTATGGCACCGCGATGACCAACCCCGTCGTGAACCCCGCGAACGGCCAGATCACCGACGTCGCGTTCTCGAGCGAGTTCGCGATCGAGGTCGGCACGCTGATGAACGTCAACAATCCGAATCCCTTGCTGATGCTCACCCACCCGCTGCCCAACACCGGCGTCGTCGTGGTGCAGGGCAGCCCGCAGGGCGGCTGGACGATGACCAGTTGGGACGGCATACCCGTTGGGCCCCCGACCTTGCCGACCAAGTTGTTCGTGGATATGCGCGACCTGATCACGGCGCCGCAATTCGCGGCCTGGAACAGTTTGGCTTCCTTTGGCACCGGCGATCCGGCCACGATCGTGAACGCGGTGCAAAACGGGGTCGACGAGGTCGCCGCGGCGGCGGTCCACTTTCCGGTCGCTGTGACGCGCGACTTGATCCACGCCGTCACCAACACCAGTGTCAGCGGGCTGACGGCCGAGCTGAGCGGCTTGCTCTAGTTTGGGCCGAGCGAGTACAGCGCCGGCAGGTTGACGACGACCGCCTCTTGGGTGGTGCGTGCGATGACGACCTCGGCTGGGGCGGTCGGGTCTGGATTTTCCTCCCGGTGCGGCACGTACGGCGGGACGAAGATGTAGTCGCCAGGTCCGGCGGCGATGCGCACCTCCCTGACGCCATCGTGGAACACGAACTCGGGGTTGCCTTTTCGAACGTAGATCGCGGTCTCGCAGTCGCCGTGGTGATGATTCCCCGAGATGGTTGCGGGTTCGACATGAGCCTCGCCCATCCAAAGCGTCTGCGCACCGACCGATTTACCGCAGATGGCGGCGAGCCGCCGCAATCCTTCGGTTTGTGCGGTGGCCGAATCGAGGTCGGCGGATTTGATGTGGTGCACACGGGCCCGCGCAGCCTCAAGTTCGATCGTCTCGAAGTCGGGATGGAATCCGTCGGCGGTGCTCATCGGGCATCCCTTCGTCGGGCGGCAAAGCATCACTTGCATATACTATTGACAAGATACTATACAATTAGTCACAACATATACGATCTGTGGTGATTCCGCCCGACACGGGCGGGGGATGAGATGGGGCTGACGATGGCGACTGGTTCGACGGAATTCAACGGCAGGATCGAGCTGGATATCCGCGATTCGGAGCCGGATTGGGGTCCGTACGCGGCGCCGACGGCGCCGGAGAACTCGCCGAACATCCTTTATCTGGTGTGGGATGACACCGGGATCGCGACGTGGGACTGCTTCGGCGGGCTGGTCGAGATGCCGGCGATGTCGCGTATCGCCGAGCGCGGGGTGCGGTTGTCGCAGTTTCACACCACTGCACTGTGTTCGCCGACGCGGGCGTCGCTGTTGACCGGGCGCAACGCGACCACGGTGGGGATGGCGACCATTGAGGAGTTCACCGACGGGTTTCCCAACTGCAACGGACGGATACCCGCGGACACCGCCTTGCTGTCCGAGGTGCTCGCCGAGCGGGGCTACAACACCTACTGCGTGGGCAAGTGGCACCTGACGCCGCTCGAAGAGGCGAATATGGCTGCCACGCGGCGGCATTGGCCGACCTCGCGCGGGTTCGAACGCTTCTACGGGTTCATGGGCGGGGAGACCGACCAGTGGCATCCGGATCTGGTGTACGACAACCACCCGGTCGAGCCGCCGGGCACCCCGGAGGACGGGTATCACCTGTCGAAGGACCTCGCGGACAAGACCATCGAGTTCATCCGCGATGCCAAGGTGATCGCGCCGGACAAGCCGTGGTTCAGCTACGTGTGCCCCGGCGCAGCGCACTCGCCGCACCATGTCTTCAAAGAATGGGCGGATAAGTACGCGGGCAAGTTCGACATGGGTTATGAGCGCTACCGCGAGATCGTGCTGGAAAACCAGAAGGCGATGGGGATCGTGCCGGCCGATACCGACTTGTCGCCAATGAACCCGTATCTCGACGTGCAGGGGCCCCACGGCGAATCCTGGCCGCTGCAGGACACGGTGCGGCCGTGGGACTCGCTCAATGACGAAGAGAAGAAGCTGTTTAGCCGGATGGCCGAGGTGTTCGCCGGGTTCATCAGTTATACCGACGCCCAGATCGGCCGGATCCTGGACTATTTGGAGGAGTCCGGGCAGCTGGACAACACGATCATCGTGGTGATTTCCGATAACGGGGCCAGCGGTGAGGGCGGGCCGAACGGGTCGGTGAACGAGGGCAAGTTCTTCAACGGCTATATCGACACGGTCGAGGAGAGCATGAAGCTCTTCGAGCACCTGGGTGGGCCGGAGACCTTCAACCACTATCCGATCGGGTGGGCGATGGCGTTCAACACGCCGTACAAGTTGTTCAAGCGCTACGCCTCGCACGAGGGCGGCATCGCCGATCCGGCGATCATTTCCTGGCCCGCCGGTATTGCCGCGCGCGGTGAGGTGCGCGACAACTACGTCAATGTCTGCGACATCACTCCGACCGTCTACGACCTGCTGGGTATGACCGCGCCGCAGACGGTCAAGGGTATTGCGCAGAAACCCCTGGACGGGGTGAGTTTCAAAGCGGCCCTGGCGGATCCGGGTGCGGACACCGGCAAGCGGACCCAGTTCTACATGATGCTTGGCACCCGCGGGATCTGGCATCAGGGTTGGTTCGCCAACGCCGTCCACGCCGCCTCGCCCTCCGGGTGGTCGCAGTTCGACGCCGATCGCTGGGAGTTGTTCCACATCGAGGCCGACCGCAGCCAGTGCCACGACCTGGCCGCCGAGCAACCCGAGAAGCTCGAAGAGCTCAAGGCGCTGTGGTTTTCCGAGGCGGCCAAGTACAACGGGCTACCCCTGGCCGACCTGAATGTCATCGAGACGGGCGACCAATGGCGGCCCTGCCTGGCAGGCGAGCGCTCCAGTTACGTCTACTATCCCGACTGCGCCGGCGTCGGCATAGGCGCGGCTCCCGAGCTCCGCGGGCGCTCGTTCGCCGTGCTGGCCGACGTGACGGTGGACACCACCGGCGCCGAGGGCGTGCTGTTCAAGCAGGGCGGCGCGCACGGCGGGCATGTGCTGTTCGTCCAGGACGGCAGGTTGCACTACGTCTACAACTTCCTCGGCGAGCGCCAACACTTAGTCTCGTCGTCGACGGCGGTGCCGCTGGGGCGGCACGTCTTTGGCGTTCGCTATACGCGGTCTAGCACCGTGCCGAACAGCCACACCCCGCTCGGTGAACTGACGCTGTTCGTCGACGACGAGGTGGTCGGCACGCTGACGGAGGTAAGCACTCATCCCGGGACGTTCGGACTGGCCGGGGCCGCCATCACGATCGGACGCAACGGCGGTTCGGCGGTGTCGAGTCGCTACAAGGCACCGTTCGCGTTCACCGGCGGCACCATCGCCGAGGTCACCCTCGACCTGTCGGGACGCCCGTACGAGGACGTGGAAAGGGAACTGGCGCTCGCCTTTTCGCGTGACTGAGGAAGGAAAGATGAAGACCACGATCCCGGGTCCGGTCGCCGGAACCCGGATGACCGGAGCGTATCTCGCCGAAATCGCGCGCTTCGCGTACTTCTGGGCGTGGCCGATGGTCAACATGCACAACCGGCTCATGAGCGCCGAGCGAATCCCCGGCCCGGGGTTGGCGGGCGGCTACCTGCCCGTCACCCCGCCGAATCGGCTGTGCATGCTGCGGGATTACATCGACCCCTTCGAGCGCGCGATCGCCTGCCCCAACCAGGATGTCGTCTACGGTCAGGGACTGCTGGACCTGAATAAGCAACCCGTCGTCATCCAGGTCCCCGACTTCGGCGACCGGTTCTGGGTCTACCAAGTCGTCGACCAACGCACCGACAGCTTCGCCGAACTCGGGGCCATGTATGCAAGCGCCCCGGGCTTTTACCTCTTCGCCCACGCGGATTGGGCCGGACAGATCCCCGACGGCATCACAGCGGTATTCCGATGCCCCACCCGCATCGGTGCGATGCTGCCCCGGCTGTTCATGGACGACACCGCCGCGGACCGCGCGGCGATCCAGCCGATCGTCAGTCGGATCAACGCCTACCCGCTGTCCGAATTCGACGGGCGGGTCAAGACGGTCGACTGGGCCAAAATTCCTCAATACCCGGGCGATGACCGCGACACCGGCGACGCCGAAGTCGGATGGGTCGACCCGGAGACGTTCTTCGCCCAGCTGCCGTCGGTTCTCGACGAGGTGCCGCCCCTACCGGGCGAGGAAAGCATCTACGGGCAGATACGTGCCATCCTGGCGGCCGCGCAGTCGGACGCTGGCATCGCGGCCACTCTGACAGCCGCCGCACGGCAGAGCGACAAGGAAATTGTCCGGCCGCTCTTTGAGTTCCGCAATTTCGGTCTGCCGCTTGCCCACAACTGGACGCACATCCAGAACGGCGCGCAGTTCGGGACCGATTACTTCACCCGCACGGCCGTCGCAAAGTCGAACATCTTCGTCAACCGGCGAAACGAGACCGCGTATTTCTACCAGGACCTCGACTCCGGTGGCGGGCGGCTCCACGGCTCGAACCGCTACGCGATCACGTTTCCCAAAGGCGGGCTACCGCCCGCGCGCGGATTTTGGTCCCTGACGGTCTACAACGAGCATCACTTCTTCCACGCCAACGACCTGGAACGGTACTCGCTCGGCACGAAAAGTAAGGAACTGCAATACAATAACGACGGTTCCTTAACGTTGCACGTCGGTGCGCAACCGCCCGGCCGAGACCTGATGGCGAACTGGTTGCCCGCGCCGAACGGGGACTTCTCGCTCTTCATGCGCGCGTACTGGCCGGAAACCGGCATTCTGGACGAAAGTTGGACGCCGCCACCCGTGGAAGGCCTGGGCGCGATGGATTGACGCGCCCGCTGCCAGGCCGCTTCGAAATCGTATATCATCGTGGTGAACGTACATCTTCGGTGAACAAGGCGATACGAGGAGTGGAACCGCCTATGCCTGGTGTATCCGGCGCCACCACAACCCGTCAGACGGGGGTAGACCTCGCGCGCGACACAGTGCGCGGCATGATCCTACGCGGTGAGGTCGACCCAGGGAGTCGCCTGACCCTCACCGAAGTTGCCGAACGGATCGGCACGAGCGTGACGCCGGTGCGCGAGGCGCTGCGAGACCTGGCGGCGATCGGCTTGATCGACATCGACGCGCACAAGGGTGCGCGGGTGCACACCCACACCGCCGCGGAGTTGAGTGAGATCTACGAGTTGCGACAGATCCTCGAAGCCCGCGGGATGGGCGAGGTGGCCGCGTTGCCGGAGGAAGACCGCGTCGTGGCCTGCACGCTGGCGGCCAAGCTGGCCACCCAGATGGAGAAAGAACCGGACGTCGCCGGATGGGCCACCCTGAACCGCGATTTTCACGCCCGCCTCGCCGAGCCGCTGCGCGGGCCCTGGCCCCTGCTATTCGACTTGGTGGAGTCGCTGCGGAACAGGTCCATGCTGCCGGTCGCGACGGCGCTGCGCTTTGATCCGGCGCTGATGCGCAAAGCAAACTGCGATCACCGCGACATGGTCGCCGCAATCCGCGACGGCGACGCCAAGCGGGCCGAGCGGGTCACCGCCGAGCACCTGGGCCGGACCATCGCGGTCTTGCTGAAGGCCTTCCCTCAAGCCGACTGATCGGGCCGGTGACCGAGCTGGACAAGGGCGCGCCGCACAGTGGCGCCGCACTCGGCAAAAGCGTTGTGCGCGAAGAACTCAGCCTGCCGGCCTGCACCGTGCGTTCGGATGCGTTGCGCGCCAACAGCACCGCGATGCTGGATTTCCTGGCGCGGGTCGGGCGTGATCTGGGTGCCGACATTGCGCTCTGCCCGCATGGGAAGACGACCATGAGTCCGGATCTTTTCCGCCGGCAGTTGACCGATGGCTGCTGGGGAATCACGGTCGCGACACCGCACCAGGTGCGGGTGGCGCGACACTTCGGGATCCCACGCATTCTGCTGGCCAACGAGCTGGTCGGCCGCCGCGACATTGATTGGATTGTGGCCGAGCTGGAGCGCGATCCCGGTTTCGAATTCTTTTGCCTCGTCGACTCTGTCGATGCCGTGCACCGGTTGGCCGAGCGTGCCGACCGAGCGTCGCTGGACCGGCCGGTCGACGTGTTGCTAGAGGCCGGATACGGCGGTGGACGATGCGGCGTGCGGAGCATTGACGACGGCTTGGCCGTCGCGCGTGCCGTGCACGCACGTCGCCCGGTGTTGCGGCTGGTCGGGCTGGAAACGTTTGAAGGACTGCTGCAGACTCGGCCGGCGGCCGAGGGCGATGCGCGGGTCGCGGCGTTGATCGGGTTCGTCGCCGAGCTGGCGGCCGCGTGCGACGCCGAGGGATTGCTGGCCGACGCAAGCCCGGTGCTGCTCAGCGCCGGTGGCAGCAGCTTCTACGACCTCGCGGCGCGAATCCTGGCCACTGCGGCCATTTCTCGACCCGTCAAGATCGTGGTGCGCAGCGGGTGTTACCTGATTCACGACGTCGAGTTGTACGGGCCGCTGCTGGCCCGGCTGCGACAGCGCGACCCCCTCGCGCACCGCGAACGCCTGGCGTTCACGCCGGCGCTGGAAGTGTGGGCCCACGTCTTGTCGGTGCCCGAACCCTCCCGCCTGGTCCTCGGTGCGGGACGGCGCGACTTCGGTGAGGACGCCGGCCCGCCAGTGCTCACCCGCCATTTCCGCGATGGGACCGAACTGCCGGCGCCCCGGCACTCGGGAGCCGATCTGGCCGCGGTCAACGATCAGCACGGCATCGTCGACTTCACGCCGCCCTGGGATGTCAGGGTGGGAGACATCCTGGTGCTCACCCCCGCCCATCCGTGCACGACGTTCGACAAATGGCGGACGGTCCACGTCATCGACGATCAGGCGACGGTCATCGAGACCCTTAACACCTACTTCTGACTTTGCCGCTAGCGGCCCGAGCCGACATGCACGATGGCCGTGAGCTCGATCCGCCCATGCGGAAGTCCGGCTACCTGGAAGGTCGATCGCGGCGGAAATGGGGCGGTGAAGAACTCGGCCTGCACCGCGTTGAGGGCCGCGAGGTCGCCCAAGTCCGTCAGCATCGCGGTAAGCATCACGATGTCTTGGAGGCCGGCACCGGCCTCCCGGCAAATCGCCTCGAGATTGGCGAACGCCTGCCGGATGGCGGCGTCGGCGCTGGCGTCGACGACGCTTTGCTCGTGCTGGTGGATACCGAGGACGCCGCCGACGTACACGATGTCGCCGACCCGTGCCGCCTGCGAGAAGTTCCCCGCGTTGATGCCGGTGTTGTCCGGAGCATCGGCGGCGTGCACGATCCGATGTTTTTGATGAAACGTCATCGTGGACCGCCGATCGCGGTGAGCCCGGCTGCCTGGATACCGGCAATGGCACACCTTTCGTCAGCGTCCGCCGTGTCGCCCGAAACACCTACGGCACCGAGGATTTCCCCGTTGACGCCCTGGCACAGGACGCCTCCGGCGGCCAAGGCTATTCGTCCGCCGCTGACCTGCGCCAGACTCGTAAAGAATTCGGGGTTCTTCTGTGCGCGGATCGCGAGTTGCGCTGATGGTTCGCCCATCCCGAGGGCACCCCATGCTTTAGCGGTCGCAATGTCGGTGCGCAGAAAGCCGGCGCCGTCCGAACGCATCAGTGCGATCGGATGTCCGCCGCCGTCCAGTACCGCTACGGCCAGGGGAGCCGCACCGGACCGCTGCCCGTGTAGCAATGTCTCCTGCGCAATTGTGGTCGCGGTCGCTAGGCTGAAGTTCATTCCTTTGCCTTTCAACGAAGTTCGTTGTTCACACCGCTGGCGTATGCGGCGATGTTGAGGGGGTGATGCCGGTAGGCCGCCTCCACCCGCTCAATCGCCTTGCGAGACAGGCGGACATCGTCCATCACGACATCGCCGACGCCGGGCACCTCCATCAGCCGCTGCCGGACGGAGACCGCGTAGGTGACGGCCTTCAGTGGGCACGCCCGGCAAGCCGCGCCAAAAGAGAGGTGAACGATCCCCTCACGCGATATGGAACGCACGACAAGGTCTCCGCCGTGGATGCGCAGCAGCGGCCGGATCTGGGTGTCGACGACAGCCCGGACAGCGGCGGTCAGCGCTTCGCCGGAGGTTCTCATGCGGCACTCCCCGCCGCGGGTGTGACGTCGAACAGCCGCGCCTGGTTGAGCCCGAGGATGTTTCGTTTGTCGCTATCGCTGATGGCCGGGTAGCCGTACCTGTCTTGCAACTCGTCGTCGATCTGCATGTTCCAGAACCATTCAATGGCGGGCCGCGGGGGTCCTGTTAACGGCGCCTCGGATCCCCAGAGCAACCGGTCGGACCCCACGTCGCGCAGCAGCCGTCCTAGGTAGGTCTTGAACTCCCACGGCGCGATGAATGGCAGGTGCATGGTTCCCGACAAGACGAGGACGACGTTGGCGTGCCGCGCCGCCAGGTACACGCATTCCTCGAAGTACGGCAACGCGAGGTGGTGAATCGCGAAGACGAGCTCGGGAAAGTCCAGGGCGGCGCGTTCGATGTCCAGCGGCGACAGGGTGTCCAGCGGAGCGCGTGTGATGGGAAACCCCTTGTGGAACTGCACGACCTTGATGCCGAGCGCTTGCGCGTGTTCGTACATGGGGTAGGCCACCTCCCGGTCGTCGCAGCGCCAGGAGTTGGAGATGTGGCCGTTGTAGAACTTAAAGGACTTAGCACCCAATTCTTCGACCTGGCGCGTCATCTCGTCGCGCGCATTGGTCGCCTTATGCAGGTGTAGCGGGTCCAAGCCGCCGCAGAAGAGCACCTTGTCGGGATAGGCGCGCGCGAACTCGTACTGCGCTTGCACCGGGGCGAAGCCGTCTTTGTAGACGTCGTAAAGGACGACGGCCTGAGCCATCGCCATGTCGGTGACACCGTCGGCGAAGACCACGCGCGCCATGTCGTGCACCGTCCATCGGCGGTCGTAACCCTGGCCGATCCCGGGGTTCTCGGGAGTCTTGCTTCGCGTGTGGTCGACCTCGCCGCGGGTGCGGCTTCCGATCTTCAGGTGGCCCAACCGGTCTGCGGCCGAGCTCGGGATCAGCAGGTTGTCATCCGACATGTCGTACATATGCACGACGTTGTCGAACACAAAGACGTCGTCGTTGAGCATGGAAGATCCTTCATGCGGTTCGCTTGATGTGTGGGACGGGCAACTTGGCGTAGATCGCATGCACCGCGCTGCTGTCGAACTCGGCAAACCCGATGCCCTGGGCGAAGCGGTACAGCATGCCGGCCGCATGGAGTAGCGGCGTGGGTGCGCCGGCGTGGGTGGCCAATTCGGTGATGAGTTCGACGTCCTTGACGAACGTTGCCACCGTGGCCGTCGGCGGCCCGTAGGTGCCCCAGGCCATCAGCGGGCCACGGAGTTCGAGTTGCTGTGAACCGGCGCCGCTGCCCGCCAGCATCCGCACCGCCGTCCCGGGATCGACACCTATTCGCTTTGCGAGGGTCAGCGCCTCGGCCGTCGCCGCATTGTGAACAGTGACAAGGTGGTTGGCGATCATCTTCATGTTGGTTCCCGCGCCCAATTCACCCAGGTACTCCACTCGCCTGCTAAAGGAGTCGAGTACGGGTCGAACTTCGTCCACCGCGGCTCTAGGCCCGGAGGCACAGACAACGACGTCGCGGTTGTAGGCCTGGGCGCTGCTACCGATAATCGGGCAATCCAATAGCGTGATCCCGACGGCGCTTAGCGCGGCGCTGGCCCGCCTCTTGGCTTCGGCTGGCAGCGTGCTCGCCTCCACCACGAAGCGAACCCGCGGGTCGCCGCACTCGACCAGTTGCGCGCACACCGCATCGAGTGCCTCGACGCTGGGAAGGACCGTCACCGCGACGCGCGCCTCACCCGCCGCCTGGGCGACGCTGCCGGCGATCGGGATTCCGACTGCGGCGGCCGAGGCGGTTCTGTCGCGGTTGATGTCGATTCCCACCACCGGGTGGCCGGCCCGCATGATGTGGCGGGCGATCGGAGCGCCGAGCAGGCCGAGGCCCACGACGGCCGTCGACAGTTGGTCCGGCGGAGCCGTCGTCATGATGCCGCCCTAGTGGAACGGGTCATCGCCCCTGAGGCCGCGACGATTTCGGTGCGAAGTGACCCCAGGCCGGTGATACCGCATTCCACGACGTCGCCCGGTTGCAGCCACGGGGTCTCGAGTTCGCCCATTGCCACACCCTTCGGCGTCCCGGTCAGCACGATGTCGCCGGGATGCAATGTTGTTGCCCGCGAGCAGAATGCGAGTAGTTCGGCGACCGAGAAGACCATTTCGCTGGTGTTGGAGAGTTGGCGCAGTTCGCCGTTGACGGCGGTCCACAGCTCCAGGTTTTGGGGGTCGGGGACGTCTTCTCGCGTCGTGAGCCAAGGACCGGTGGGGCAGAACCCGTCGAAGCTTTTCGACCGGATCCATTGCGGCTCGCAGAATTGCAGATTGCGACTGGAGAGGTCGTTGACGACCAGGTAGCCGGCGACATGATCAAGTGCGTTGTCCGCGTTGAGGTCACGGCCCTCCGTGCCGATCACGACGCCGAGCTCGACCTCGTAATCGAGTTGGGTGACCAGGTCGAAATCGACGGAAGTGTGCTCGTAGGGGCCGCTGACGGCGCTGGCGAATTTTCCAAAGATCATCGGTTTGTCGGGAGGTGTAGCCCCGATCTCGGCGATGTGGTCGCGGTAGTTGAGTCCGATGGCGATTATCTTGCGTGGATATGGGACGGGGGCAAGCAGTTTCCGCCCGGAGTCGGCTTCGTTCGACACGGCACCAGTCGGAATCGCGGCGCCCCCTTGCCGCATGCGGATGAGCTCAGGTGGCGACAGCGCGCGCGCTGCCTTGGCAAGCCTGGCTAGCCCGTCCGCGTCGAAGTCGGCCGCGCAGGTCATGGGGACACCGAGCCTGGACGTGCGCACCCAGTGTCCGGCGACTTCCGCCACGACGACGGGCGTGCTGGATGGACGAGACAATCGCGCTAACCTCACGGCCTTACCTCCCTTGTATATACGATCGGCGTCATCATATATGATCAGTCCGACGTTGAGCAAACAGTAGCAGTTGTATACACTCGTATCAGTCATATATAGTCTGGGGACACATATGCGACGCGGCACCGGTATCCGTCGACGGGGACGATCGGCCATGCCACGAGACGGACGAGGGTGGGTGTGAGGCGGGGGAGTCGCGGCGGGTGGCTTCGCAATGTTGGCGCCGGAATTGATTTGTCGATATGGATTGGCGGCATCGTCGACGGCGATGGCAGGTAATAGCGGCGCTGATACCCAATTTGTTGGCGGCGACTGATGCGCAGTTGCCTTTACATCGAAGGAGATAGGCATGTCGATTATCAATGTCGCCCCGGAGTTTGTGTTGACCGCGGCCGGGGACCTATCGCGTATTGGTTCGGCGATCGAAGGGGCCAACGCCGCGGCCGCGGCCACGATCACGGCTGTGGTACCGCCCGCCGCCGATGAGGTCTCTTCCGAATTGGCGACCATGTTCATCGCGCATGCTCAGTCCTATCAGGTGGCCAGCGCCCAAGCCGTCGCCTACCACCGGGAATTCGCAGGTTCGTTCGCCGCCGCCGGGGCGCGCTACGCCCTCACCGAAGTGGTGAACTCCTCACCCCTGCAGAAGCTCGAGCATTCGCTGGCCGGGGGCGCCAAGGGATTCATCGGCCGTGGGGGTCTCGCGTACACCGCTCAAGGGCTGGTCGGTGCCGCCCACGGTCCCGTCGGGGGCCAGGCTTCCACCGCGCTCATCCCCGGCAATACGCTGATCAGGCCGACCGCGGGGCTGGCCAGCCTCAAAGGCGGCCTGCCGCACCACCTGGGCTCAATGCTCAACCAGGCGCGTTTCCCGATCCTGCACCAGATCCTGCAAAACCAAGTCGGCTACTTCAAGCGGCTCATCGGCGCGCTGGTCACCCTCAACCCGGCCAAAATCTGGGACGCCGTCAAAACCATCGCGCAGAGCATGGGGCACAACGTCCACGCCGTCTGGAAGGAAATTCTCGACACCTCGTACAGCCTCGTCGACGGCAATCTTCACCTTCCGCCGATATTCGCGCTCCTGGTGGATGCGTTTAACGCGCCGATTGAAACCCTGGCAAATGTCACGATGCAACTTAACGGCATCCTCTACCTGGCAGAGTCGGGGCACGAACTCTTAGCGTTGGGGGGATTGAGCATAATGCCCGAGCTCGCTCTATACGACTTTCTCTTCGGGACGTATGAGGTAGACGCGCCCGAAACATTCCACGGGGTTCCGTTTTATATGCACTACACCGCAGGGGGAATTTTGACTGGGGCCGGAACCGTCTGGTTGGGCATCGACGGCATGCCCATGGAAATCCCCACGACCGGTACGCCGCTGGGTGGGCTATTAGGTGGGCTGCGATACGAAGCCCAGCAAATCGCCAACGCGATCGCACCCGCCGCACCGAGGGGGGTTCCGTCCCTCATCGCTCCCCCCGAAGCACCGCCCGAGCCGCCCCGGCTCGTGCGGCCGCTCGACCCTGGCGCGCTGGACTCCCTCCCCCCAATAGCGCACCCCTAGGGTCGGCACTGGTATCCGCGGGGGCCGCGGCATCACTCGGAGTGCGTGAGCACGTCTGAATCTGCTGCGGTCCCTGCGGTTCCTACGCTGCACGGCTGGTCCGTGAGTAGTCCGCATCGTTGGGCACGATCGGAATCATATTGATACCAATGAATTTCCGCCCCCAGCGACGCGGCGCGCACCAGACCGTTGGTGGCAACTCCACCATCCCCGGAATTGCCGCCCAAAGGTCGGCTCTCGGACCTCGGCCCCGCACAGCTTCGGTCTAGCCCCAAGTCATCTGGGTTATCGAAGATCGAGAGCAGTCGACCGCTGAATCGCAGCGAGTCGCTCGAGGCGATGCCGGCGACGGTCCAAATAGGTTGTGCCGCATGTAGCCAACTCTTGTACCGAGAGCCTCGCGGAAAGTGCGGCTACGCCCGCGTGCTCGGAGCCCGACTTCAAACTGGCAGCTCGCTGTGAATCCTTTCGAGATCGTATCAAATACGCAAATTCATATACGATGATACGGACGCATGGTGGGCGACGAGGCCCGCCTTTTGAGCTCCGCGGCGAAGGCCGCCTGGAGTTGGCGAGCAGGTGCATCGCCTGGTTTCTGTTGGAGTCGCTTGCGCGGCTGAGTTAGTGAGGGATCTGATGGTCGGTTTTGCATTGTTGCCGCCCGAGGTCAATTCGGCCCGGATATTCGCTGGGACTGGGGCGGGTTCGCTGTTGCTGGCCGCGACCGCCTGGGACGAGTTGGGTGCGGAGTTGGCGTCGGCGTCGGCATCGTTTGAGTCCGTGGTGTTTACGACGTTGGCGACCCGCTCGTGGTCCGGTCCCGCGGCCGCGATGATGGCGGCTAGCGCGGTGCCTTATGTGCACCATCTAAGGGCAACGGCCGCTCACGCGGAGCAGTCGGCGATCCACGCCCGCACGGCGGCCGGAGTGTATGAGGCTGCGCGGTCGGCCACGGTGCACCCGCTGGAGGTGGCCGGCAATCGGCAGCTGCTCGCCCTGTTGGTAGCGACCAATGTGTTGGGTCAAAACGCCGCGGCCATCGCGGCTACGGAGGCGGCCTATGGCGAAATGTGGGCCCAGGATGTGACCGCCATGATGGGCTACCACGCAGGGGTGGCATCCGTGGCCTCGGCGATGAAGCCGTTTGGCGCTCCGTCACGGGATTTGCCGAAGGGGTTGCGGCCGTGGGGGCCTGGCCCACAGATACCGTCGCCAGTTAGCAGCGGCGCTACCGGCGGCGGCACGCATGGTTTGCCTTCGTCGTTGTTGTCCTCGGTTCCGATGATGTTGCTATCGACTGGGGCCGAGATCGCGATGTCGGCAGCCAGCATGTTGATTTCGCCGTTGATGTCGCTGGCACAGATGGCCCCCGCTGCCACCCCGGCGGCCGCGGCGGCTCCCGCGGCGCTCACCGCCGGGGTTCCTGCGGAATCGCCGACCGGTGGTGCGGTCGCGCCGGCGGGCGGCGCAGTGTCCGCCGGTTTGGGTCAGGCGCGAATGGTCGGGTCGGTGTCGGTGCCGCCGACCTGGGCGGCGACGGCAGCTCCCGCGGCGATGGCCGAAACGGCCATGACGGCCGGCGTTGACGGGCCCGTCGCGGCCGCTTCGGGTGCCGCCGGCTTCGGCGGTTCGGGTATGCCGATGATGCCGATGTCCGGCGGAGCCGCAGCGGCTGCCGGCGCGGGCGACCCCGGTGGCGGCATGGGTGCGCGCGCCGGTGCCGGCTCGTCTGTTCTCGACCAGGCGCGGCCCAGCGTTGTGCCGCGCCAGGGTATCTGATGAACGCACGTGAAGTAGCAAGTCTTCGCGTGAAATCTGTTTTATGGAAAGGAATTACAAGTGACTGCTCGATTTATCACCGATCCGCACGCGATGCGGGATATGGCGAGCCGTTTCGACGCCCACGCTCAGACGGTGGACGCCGAGGCGCGCAAGATGTGGGCGTCGTCGACCAACATCGCCGGCGCCGGGTGGAGCGGAATGGCGCAGTCCACCTCGTACGACACGATGGGCGACATGAACCAGGCGTTCTCCAACATTGTGAACATGCTGCATTCCGTGCGTGACGGGCTGATTCGGGATGCGAACCACTACGAATCCCAAGAACAGGCGTCCCGGCAGATCTTGAGCAGCTAGCTGTTTCCCGACACAGAACGGAGGATCGACGACAATGTCGATTAGTTACCATTTCGAGGATGTGGCCACCCACGGCGCCACCATCCGCGCTCAAGCGGCGTCCTTGGAGGCCGAGCATCAGGCCATCGTCGCTGATGTGCTTGCGGCCGGGGACTTTTGGGGCGGCGCCGGATCGGTGGCCTGCCAGGAGTTCATCACTCAATTGGGCCGCAACTACCAGGTGATCTACGAGCAGGCCAATAGTCACGGCCAGAACGTGCAGTCCGCCGGCGACAACATGGCCGCCGCGGACGCAGCGGTCGGGTCCGGCTGGATCTGAGTGCCCACCGACCGTCTTCCTCACACTGGGCAAGCCGGTTTTTGGGCTCGCGTGACTCGCGCAACTAGGTATGCGTAGTTGTCCGTTGCAGGCGACCCCACCTACGACAATTTCTCCCATAGTCGTTGGTTGACGGGCCTCCAGCCGTGAATGCACCACCGCCCAGGTCGCCGGCAAGGGGCGCGGTTGGCCGGGGCGATGGAGGCCACCGGTGGCCCGGGCTGCAAGCGCGGCATCAGCTGGAAGGAAATAGCGAGCTTAAGCCTTGCGCCAGTCCTTGGACCGGTCAGCTGCAGCGCGGGGCGCCGCGGCGCACTCGTCAGGGAACGGTATCCCACGCCTGCCCGGGCGTCCCGTCGCAACCGCGGGTGTTCACCCAGGTGCCGGGATCCGTGCCACCGAGGACGGTGAGGCAGCCAAAAACAGTCCTTATCTGGCCGTCGGGCTGGATGGTCCAATTTACGCTGTCCCAACAGGTCCGGAGGTCCGCCTTCCAACCGCCCAAGTCCACATCCAGGCACCTCCCGGGAAAGGCCGCGCTCTCGAGTCGCCCGTCGGGGTTGAGATTCCAGCGCTGGAAGTCCGCACCGTTGCAAGGGTTTACCACCATCGGCGTGTACCAGCCAGGATTCGGGGCGTCCAGACAAGCATCGCCCAATCGGCTCCTCAACTGAACCGGGCCATCGGCACGTGCTCCACTAGCACTTAACAGCGCTACACCGAACACGGCGCCGAGCATGACCGCGGCCTGGCGCGCACCGCGCATCAACCGTGACTCGTGCATTTCTCCTCCATCTTCTCGTTCTGTCCCACCTCACCGATCAGTACAGACGGTGTGAAGCAGGTGCAGCAGATATTTCGCAAAGGCTCGATCGGCACCATCGATAGCGAAAGGCCTCGACTGAGCTGGCTTTGAGTGCGACGCGTCCCGGACGGGACTCGATCCAGCCACGGAGTAGTCCGCATGCTCGGAGAAGCTTGGTCTCTCGCAATGGCGATTGCCGAACCGTCGCCTAGTTCACTTCGCAGAGCGACCGCAGCCCATATTTCATACTCCTGTTCAAGTGCCCGACCGTGATTCGCGCGGCGAAGGAGGAATCGCCTTCGCGGATGACGGACACCAGAATGCGATAATCGCGACGGGCTTGCGCCGCCAGTGCCGGTTGGGCGTGGAGCGCCGTAACGGTCTGCCGGGTTGATCGCTCGCGCAAGGATCTCACCAGGTCGCACAGCAGAGGCCGGCTCGCGCGAAGCGGATGTGTGAGGCGGCTGCAGAAATCTCGGTTCAATCTCGCCCACGTTGCCACGTCCGACTCGGTGTCCATTTGGTCAAGCAGCTCGGCCGCCTTGGTGCACGCGACGGAGCGGTCCGCTTCGGGTAGTGCGGCCAATTCGGCCATCGCACGTGGCTCAAGCATCGAACGCAAGGTGTAAACCTCCCGCAACTCGGCGGCGTCGATATTGAGCAATCCCGTTGCGGCAGAGTCACGCAACCCCCCCAGCGTCGAAATCACATTCGACCCGGTCCGTCGCGTAGTCGCCGGGAGGGCGTCGCGCGTATCAAACACGATCTCCCCGGACAGGATCATGTTCCGCAGTTGGTCCCGCAAACCATCCGAACCGGCTTGCCTGATTTTTCCGGATCCACTGTGCGTCATCGATCGATTCCTTTCTGGTGCCCGCGACATTGATTTCGGTGTTGTGCGGGAGGTGGTTGGGGGCATAAGACTCGATGCCACGAGCCAGACGGGCAAATTGCTTACAGGCGGACCGATGGCCCAATTGGCCCGGTCCCGCAGACATCCGACGATGGGTTCGAGCGCAACCCGGATACGAAGTAGGAATTGAGTAAAGGCCGATACGTCGGCGAAAGCAGGCCAGTGCCCGCTTGCCCGCTGGCGCCCGCGATGGCACAGGACTTCGCCGTCGCCGCTGCGCCGATACAGGTCGGGACCACTGTGCAGGCGCCCAGCACCGTCAACGCCGGTGCGGCGGCATAGAAAAGCTCTCGTATCAAGGCGTACTCCATCTCGCGCGAAGGTGGGTGGTCGAGCGGATTGTGCTGCAGATCCAGAATGCTCAGCCTGCGACAATTGGGCATCGGCCAAAACGCGCATGTTTTGTGAATCCGTTGTCGTAGACGGCGGTGACGGCTACTGCGGTCCAAGTACATCCGCGGGGGCAAAGGCAATTGACGTGCATCGATAGCGTCGATCGGTTACTGACTAGCACCCGCCCGGCCCCTGACTGTTATCCAGCTCACTCCACTGTGACCTCCGCGCAGGAGTTTGACCAAGGGCACGCGGCCACCGGACCTGTGGAGGCCGAGGCAGGCGAAGCACCGCAGTAGCGATATATGCGTAGACGAATATCGCGGCCGCATAACCTACGACAGTCCACCACCCAAGAATTGCGCGTTTTGGCCGATGGATCCGGTTTGCTCCGCCCGTAGCGTCGATTTGCGTCAAGAGGTTTCGCCGACGCACGACCGCCTTGCGCAGACAGCGCGGCGGGACGTTCACTGACCGGCTGCCTGGAGAGTGCTTGGTCAGCAGTACCTATGGAGGGTTGACATGGACATCATGCTGGGAGTCTCGGTGGCACCGGCCTCGGTCCAGATGGTGTTGGTCGAAGGCGAAAACGCCGGCGCCGCTGTGGTCGAAGCGGAAGTGTTCGAATTCGCCGAAGCCGCCGACCCGGAACCCACCGGAGCGATCGATCAGGTGATCTCCGCGATTCTGGGTACCCGCGAGGGTGCGGCTGACGCGGGCATCGAGCTGTCGTCCATCGGGGTTACCTGGACCGACGACGTGGAAGCGGCCACGTTGCGTGACGCTGTGACCGGCTACGACCTCGAGAACGTCATGCTGGTCTCGCCGTTCCTGGCCGCCGTGGCATTCGCCCAATCCGCCGGCGGTGCAATGGGTTACGACCGCACCGCGGTGCTCTTCGTGGAGCGCGAGACCGCGACTTTGGCTGTTGTCGAGACCTCCGGGAACTCGGTCGCCGAGGTTTGCAAGCAACGGATCGATGCGGAGTCGAGCGGCAAGGGCGTCGCGCAACTCACGGGAATGGTCCGTGGGATCGAGGATTTCGAATCGGCGCCGTCCGGCGTGTTTGTGATCGGCTCGGGCGTCGACGTCGACCGCATGAAATCCGCGCTGGAGGCGGCGACGTCACTGCCGGTGACCATGCAAGAAGAGCCAGAGACGGCGCTGGCGCGCGGCGCCGGGCTGGCGTCGGCGAACGCGCCGCTGTTCGCATCGCCGACCGCGGCGCTGGCCTATGCGCAGGACCCGGGTACCGGTGCGATCGACACCTACGCCCTGGCCGAATACCTCACGCTGGCTACCACTTCCGTGAACGCCGCGGTCGGAACCGCCGACCTGGCATACAGCGTGGTGAGCGATGATGCGTTGGACCGGGTGGCTCCGCATGGCGGGGAGCGGCATCGCACCCGGCTTCTGCTGGTCGCCAGCGGGTTGGCTGCGTTCGTCATCGCCGCGGTGGCGTCGGTTGCGTGGGCGGTCGGCATCCACAGCTCGGTGCATGCGCACCCGAGTCCCGATCAAAGCCGCAGCGTCCCCGCCGAGGGTGCCCCAGCCTCGCCCCCGGGTGCAGCGCGGCCTCCGCAGCGGGGAAACGCCTCGGCCCCCGAGGCTTCCGGGCCTGCGGGTTCCGGGCCTGCGGCTTCCCGGCCCGTGGCTTCCGGGCCTGCGGCCTCGGCGGCTGGGCCTTCGGCGCCGCCAGGGGCCGCGTCGCCGCCGGCGCCTCCGGCCCCGGCGGATTCTCCACCGCCGCCGGGATACGGCGTGCCCTTCCCGGTCGGCCTCTGGTGGCCGGGTTTCGGTTTCAATGATTGGTGGTTTCCGGAGCCTTACTTCCCGAATCGGCCTTTGCCGCCGTATCACCCCGATCACGGCGATGGCCCATCCATCTCCGGCAATGGGAACACCGTTTCCGGCGGCGGTGGGCCTCGCCCCGGCGGAACCACCGGCGGCCCGGTGGATGGTGGCGGGTCCGGCGGAGGCGCGCCCACGGGCGGTGGGACCGTTAGCGGTGGCTCTGGCGGCGGTGCGCCGGTGGCGGCTGGCGGCGGA
>NZ_LZLY01000121.1 GCF_001673535.1 Mycobacterium sp. 1081908.1
TACAGGTCCATCCCGGTCGCCCCCACCACCACCCGTCTTCCGCACCCGCGAGGAGTGCGAGCGGGTGCTCGGACTGATCTGCGCGTTCGCGCCGTAGTGTGGAGGGCTCCAAATGCGTTTCGTCGCAACGAAAATCATGGCAATCGTGGTGGCCGGGCTGGTGGCCGGCGCGCCGGCGCCGGCGGGCGCCGACGTCGCGGTTCAACCGGCACCGGGCCGCGTTTACCCGCTGCGGCCGCCGCCCGCTCAGGGGGATCCGTTCGCGGAGGCCGACGAGCTGCGGCGCCAGATCGCCGACCTCGACGCCAACTGGGAGGGCCTGACCCCGGCAGAGCGAAACCAGCGGATCAAGGGCCTGCAGGACCAGGTCACCATGGTGGATCTGGACAGCCGCAACCTGCCCCAGGACCAAAAGGCGGGGGTGGACGCGATCCTGTTGCCGTCACTCGTCCATCTGGCGGACCTGCTTAGGAAGGTTCAGACGCCGCCCACCTCGCCGTGCATCTTCCCCGCGTGCCTGCCGGGGCTGTAGGCGTCGCGCGCGCCGAGGTTGGTGGCCCCGGTGATGATCGCCCGATCGATCTGGCGAAGCGCGTGCACCGCGGTGAGGAACCGCCGGGCATCGGCGCCGAGCTCGCCCTCGCCGTCGTGCTGCCGCGCCGCGGTCTCGGCGGCGTCGAGATCGTCGGTCGCGGAGTTGACGGTCACGCCCTCGGCTCCGTCGATGACTGCGCACAGTGCGCCGATGTTGCTGCGGGTCCGCGCGGCCGCCGCAATGAAATCCGTTGCCGGCCCGTCTGATCCGATGGGATCGGAGTACTGTTCGGCGCTGCGCGCCAGGCTTCGCCCGTAACGATCGCAGGCGGCGAATATCCGCAAGGCGCGCCGGATGCTGCGCCGGCCGGCGAACCCTGCGACCCCCGCCAGCAGCGGCTTGGCGCTGACCCGGAACTGCTGCAGCGCCCGATCGAGTTGGCGCGCCTGCTCGGTCGGGCTCACCGCCTCGTCCCCGCCGAACATGGTCGCCGTGGAGATCTCGATCAGCGCGGACAGGGTCGTCAAAACGCCGCGGCTGTCCTTGCGGATGGTGGTCCGGGTGTGGGTGGGCAACACCAGGATCGCCACCGCAACGCCGATGACGGCCCCGATCGCCGTCTCTTCGATCCGCAGCATCAGCACGCCGAAGGAGAATTGGCCCAGCAAGCCATACAGCAGCGCCAGCATCGTGGTGATCCAGAAGGTCATCAGGCTGTACGTGACGGTCATGAAATAGAAGGCGCAGAACAGGCAGACGAAGATCGCAACCAGCGAGGCGGTCGTGTTCCCGGCGAACAGCGTGGCCACCAGCACGCCGCAGGGCACGCCCAGCAGCGTGCCGAGCAGCCGCTGCCAGCCCTTCGTCAGCGTTTCGCCCCACGAGTTCGTGCCCGCGAAGATCACGAACGCCGCGATCACCGCCCAGTACCACCGGGCCGGTGACACCAGCTCACCGGTGAGGATGGCCAGCGACGCGGCGACCGACACCTGGATGGCCTGCCGGGTGGTCGGGCGCAGGCCCGGCTCGGAGGTGTCGGCCGCCGGGGGCGGCGCGCTCGCCGCTTGCAGCACGCCGGCTCTGCCGGCGGCGGCGCCCTCGACGATGGCCCGGACCTCGGCCGTCGCCTTCGCGGCGTTGATGATCGCCAGCGCCAGGCGGCGCACGGCCGGGTCGTCCGCCGCCGTGTCCTGCCGGTCGAGGATCCGCTGCGCCCGGCTCGCGGCCCGGCCGAGGCCGCCGGCCCGCGGCGTGCGGATCGCCCGCGCCAGCTGCGCCAGCGCCGCGACCAGTTCGGCGCGGGTGCCGGCGGGGATGTCCGCGGCCTGGGCGGCCGCCCGGCGACCCGCGGTGGCGACCCATTCGATGGCCAGCTCGGCGTCGAACAGCCACGGCGCCAGTTGTTCGCTGGTCACCCCGGGCCACAGCACGGCGGGATCGGCCTTGTCCTCGATCTGGCCCTGCACCATCAGCGCGGTCTCGTTGAGCCGGATGGTGCGAGCGCGCATCCGGCGGCGGCGCCGTTCGTCGAGCCGGCCGGTGCGCACCGCGTCGGCGGTCGTGTCGACCACGATCGCCATCCGCGCCCGCAACGCGCGAACGGTGGCCCGCAGCACGCGTTCGGGCCGTTCGGGCAGGACGTAGGCGCTCATGACGAACGTGCACAGCGTCCCCACCACGACCGCGCCGATCATCCAGGGCAACTCCGAAATGCGCGCTCGCAGATACAGAGTGAAGAAATAGGACATGAACGCGACCATGCCCAGCGCCCGCCCGCGTGGCCCGAAGCGGCGGATGTACACGGCGGCGAAGACGATGGCCACGAACGCGGCGTCGCCGGCGATGGGGTGCGGCGCGAGCAGCGTGGCGGTGGTGATGGACGCCGCGGCCGGCAGCGGCAGCAGCGCCATGGTGACCCGGTGCCGACGCGGGTCGGGCTCGTTGACGGATCGCGCCGCGACCATGGTGATGACGACGCCGAGCAGGGCCACCGTCAATGGCTGGCCCGCCGCCCTGGTCACCAGGTACATGATCAGCAGCGAACAGCCCAGCGCCGCGGTGGTTCGCGTCGCCATTCGAAGCCGCAGCAGGCCGGGGTCGGACCCGATCCACCAGTCCCGGGCCCGTTCGTAGAGAACAGTTATGGGGTGACCCCTCTCGTCCGCCGGACATCACATGGTTACCCGAACCTCCCCGGGCGGCCCAGGCTAGTCTTCGACGTCGTGACAGCGCCTACGCGGGCAACGCTGGCCGACGGCCGCGACCTCCTGTTCTTCGCGCTGCCCGGGCACCGTCCGGCGCCGGTCGTGGACCGCAGGCCGTTGCCGCCGCGCTCCCCGGACCAGTCGCAGCTGCGGTTCGACCGGTCGACGGGGCAGTGGGTGATCGTCGCGGCGCTGCGCCAGGACCGCACCTACAAGCCGCCGGCCGACCAGTGCCCGCTGTGCCCGGGACCGACCGGCCTGACCAGCGAGGTGCCCGCCCCGGACTACGACGTGGTGGTTTTCGAAAACCGGTTCCCGAGCCTGTCCGGCGGCGGGCAGCCCGTGGGCGCGCCCGGCGGCGACGGCTTCGTGTCCGCCCCGGGGAGCGGCCGGTGCGAGGTGATCTGCTTTTCCAGCGACCACGCCGGGTCGTTCGCGCAGCTGGAACCCGCGCACGCCCGGCTGGTCGTCGAGGCGTGGCGGCACCGCACCGCCGAGCTGATGGCCGCACCGGGCATCGAGCAGGTGTTCTGTTTCGAAAACCGCGGCGAGGAAATCGGGGTGACGCTGACCCACCCGCACGGCCAGATCTACGGCTATCCCTTTCTGACGCCGCGAACCGCCGCCATGCTGGCGCAGGCGTGCGAGCATCGAATGCGCCACGGCTCCAACCTTTTCGCCGACCTGCTGGCGCGCGAGGTCGCCGACGGCTCTCGCATCGTCGCGCGCACCGAACTGTTCACGGCGTTCGTGCCGTTCGCGGCGCGCTGGCCGGTCGAGGTGCACATCTACCCGAACAGGTTCGTGCGCAACCTCGTCGAGCTCGGCGAGGACGAACTGGCTGCGTTCGCGGACATCTACCTCGACGTGCTGGGCCGGTTCGACCGGATGTATTCGACCCCGCTGCCCTACATTTCGGCGCTGCATCAGTTCGCCGACACCGACGCCCAGGCCGACGGCTACTTCCACGTCGAGTTGATGTCGATCCGGCGCAGCGCGACCAAGCTCAAGTATTTGGCGGCCTCCGAGTCGGCGATGGACGCGTTCATCAGCGACGTCACGCCCGAGGCCGTGGCCGCGCGGCTGCGGGAGCTCGGATGACGGTCCGCTACGCCGCCCCCGGGCGGGTCAACCTGATCGGGGAGCACACCGACTACAACCTCGGCTTCGCGCTGCCGATCGCGCTGCCGCAACGCACCATGGTGACGTTCGCGCCCGACCGCACCGATGCGATCACCGTGCACAGCCAGCGCGCGCAGGGCGCGGTGCGGTTTCCGATCGACACCGTGCCCGGCCAGGTGACCGGCTGGGCCGCCTACGTCGCCGGGGTGGTGTGGGCGCTGCGTCAAACCGGCCAACCGATCCCCGGCGGCACGATGTCGATCACCAGCGAGGTGGAGATGGGATCGGGCCTGTCCTCCTCGGCGGCGCTGGAATGCGCGGTCCTGGGCGCGATCGCGGCGGCCGCCGGCATGCGCATCGACGAAAAGGAGCAGGCGCGGCTGGCCCAGCGCGCCGAGAACGACTATGTCGGCGCCCCAACGGGTTTGCTCGACCAGCTGGCCTCGCTGTTCGGGGAACCGTCGACAGCGCTGTTGATCGACTTTCGCGACCTCACCGTCACGCCGGTGGCCTTCGACCCGGAATCGTGCGGTGTCGCGCTGCTGCTGATCGACTCCAGGGCCCGGCACAGTCACGCCGGCGGCGAATACGCTGCCCGCCGCAAATCGTGCGAGCGGGCGGCCGCCGACCTGCGGGCGTCGTCGCTGCGTGAGGTCTGGGATCGTGGGCGCGCGGAGTTGGACGCGGTCGGCAACCCGATCGATGCCCGCCGCGCGCGCCACGTGCTCACCGAGAACGGCAGGGTGCTGGATTTCGTTGCGGCATTGCGCGATTCGGACTTCGTCGAGGCCGGCCACATCTTGACCTCCTCGCACGTCTCGATGCGCGACGACTTTGAGATCACCACCGAACACATCGACCTGATCGCCGACACCGCGGTGCGCGCCGGCGCTCTGGGCGCCCGGATGACCGGCGGCGGCTTCGGCGGCTGCGTGATCGCGTTGGTGCCGGACCGCCGGGCGGACGCGGTCGCCGATTCGGTGCGACGGACGACGCTCGCGGCGGGCCACCCGCGGCCGATCATCACCCGGACCCGCGCGGGCGCGGGCGCGGCGGAGGAGGGCGCGTGACGCAGCCTCTCGCAACGGCCGACCACGACGGTATCCGGGTGCTGACCCTCAACCGGCCCGATGCGCGTAACGCCCTGAGCCGCAGCCTCGTTGAGGCGCTGTTCGACGCGCTGTGTGCCGCCGACGACGACGGCGGCGTGTCCGTCGTCGTCCTGACGGGTGCCGATCCCGCCTTCTGCGCGGGAGTCGATCTGAAGGAGGCCGCGCGGCGGGGCCGGGACTACTTCGAGGTGTACGAGTCACACAACTGCGTCACCCGCGTCGGCCAGATGCGCACACCCGTGATCGGCGCCGTCAACGGCCCGGCGTTTACCGGCGGTCTCGAGATCGCGCTGGGTTGCGACTTTCTGATCGCCTCCGAGCGCGCCATCTTCGGCGACACCCACGCGCACGTGGGCATCCTGCCCGCCGGTGGCATGACCGCGCGGCTGCCGCAACTCGTCGGCGCGGGGATGGCGCGCCGAATGTCGATGACGGGTGAAATCGTCGACGCCCGCCGCGCCTTACAGATCGGGCTGGTCACCGAGGTCGTCGCCCACGCCGACCTGCTCCCCCGCGCGCTCGAGCTCGCCGCGCAAGTCGCCGCCGTGCCGAGGACGACTATGCGGGGGCTCAAGGAGATCTACCGGCGCGGATCGGCGCCGGTCATCGAACCCGCGCTCGCCGCCGAACAGAGCATCGCCGGCACGCAAGCGCCCGCCGACGATCTCGACCAGGCCTATCGCCGGGTGGCCGAGCGCAATCGCCGACAGCGGTGACCCCGGCGGGGAGTCAACTGCGATTTCCCGACGTTAGCCGTAGCTCTTGGAACAGCTGTAACGTGAGGCTATGGCTCTGACGGCGTCCCGCGACCTGTGTCGCTCCTCGGAGCGCCGTCTGCGGGAACATGACGCACTCTTGCAGCTACGCGACGCTAACCAAGGGAGTCGTGGGGACGTCCGAAGCGCGTGCGATGGCCTGGGGACTAGACGGCGAAGCGGCGGCCGTCGAACAGGCGCTCGCGGCCGGCACACCGCAGCGCGCGGGCTGGTTCCGCTTCTATTTCGAAGACCAACGCTGGGAATGGTCCGAGCAGGTGCAGCGCATGCACGGCTATGAGCCCGGCACGGTGACTCCGACCACCGAGCTGGTGTTGTCGCACAAGCACCCCGACGATCGTCGACAGGTGGCGGCGACCATCGACGACATGGTCAAGAATCGTCAGCCGTTCAGCGCGCGGCATCGCATCGTGGACACCGGTGGCGCGGTCCACCAGGTGGTGGTGGTGGGCGATCAACTTTGCGACGACGGCGGCGAGGTGATCGGCACCCACGGCTTCTACATCGACGTCACGCCGGCGTCCAGCAGCAAATCCGAGGAGGCCATCACGGCGAAAGTCGCCGCGATCGCGGAGCGTCGCAGCGTGATCGACCAAGCCAAGGGCATGCTGATGCTGGTCTACGGCGTCGACGAGGACGCGGCGTTCAATCTACTCAAATCGCTGTCCCAGGCGCGCAATATGAAGCTATGGCCGCTCGCGCGGCAGATCGCCGAGGACTTCGCCGCGCTGGGCAAGGAGGTCATCACCGCGCACGCGCGATTCGACCAGCAGTTGCTCACCGCGCACCTGCGCGCGCCTAACCGGTCGCAGTGAACCGGACCGCCCCCAAGTGCATCCGGTCGACGGCTTCGGCGAACTCCTCGCGGGTCGGTATCCGCTGGTCGCGAAACTTCAGTCCGATCATTCGCTGCGCGCGCTGCACGCCGTAGGACTCGGCGCAGCGGTGGAACAGGTCGGAGACGGTGGTGCGGTCGCGGATGAGCTCGCCGCGCATGGCCGTCGTCTTGCCGTCGTACACGACGCTGGCGGCCGCGCCGCCCCGGAAGTTCTGCTTCCACGGGGCGCCGGTCAACGCATACAGATCATGGTCGATTACGTGGGCGCTCACGGGAATTGTGAACGGCCGCCCCGTCTTTCGCCCGGTGAAGCTCAACACCATCAGCTGCTTGCGTGCCGGGCCGGCAAGCGGGGTGCGGAGCAGAAACCCGAGCACCGGGTTGACGAGACGCAGTAGTGCCGACGGCGGGTGTCCGGCGTCTATCGCATGCGACTGTTCAGGCATGCCAACACCGTAAGGCCAATCGGGCGCCGCGGCGTAGAGATTTCATCGCCGCGGCGTCCCGAAGGGCGGCCGACGATCAGGGGGTGATGGTCGTCTGGTCGTCGATGATGTTGGCGGCGTCCATCAGCGGCGCCTCATCGGCCTGCAGCGCGTCGGCGTTGAGCTGCAGCACGAACACCGCGTCCTGGCTGGGGATCACCACGGTCTTCTGCGCGACGGCCCGGGTCTTGCCGTCCTTTTGGTAAGAGCCCTTCAGCTGCCAGGCCTGGAAACCCCCGAGCGTGGAGGCCCGGCCGTTGCCGGTGCCCTGATAGCCGGGCAGCCCCAACAGCTCGTTGGGGGCGTACTGGATGATCTTCGCCGGGTCGACGTCACCGGTCAGTTTCGAGTAGAGCGCCGAAATGGTCGGGGGGTCTGACGGATTGGCCGGCTGCGCCAAGACGATGCCGCCATAGGACGTGCCGGCGTTCTGGTTGATCTGCCATCCCGCGGGCACCGGCAGGTCGACGTTGGGTCCGGGATCGCCGTGATGCACGGGGGTCTCCGTGATGTGGGCGTCACGGATGTAGTCGGCGATCGTCGGGCCGCCCGCGCTCGGCGTCGCGGAGGTCTTCGAAGTTGTCGTCGAGGTCGAGGTGGACGTCGACGTGGACGTCGACGTCGACGGCGATGACTTGTTGCTAGAGCCGCACGCCACGAGCGCCAGACTCAGCGCCACGGTAACGGTTGCTGCGGTCAAGTGTTTCATCAATCAAATCTCCCAAAGATCGGGCCGGTACCAGCGCCAGCCACGCGGAATGAGACTAGCCGAAGAAGGCGTCAAACGTTGCTAGCGGATTTCCGCGAACTCCCGGCATCGCCGAAATAACCCGCTACGAGGCGGTTATGCAGTAAGAGAACAGCTATGCGGTCACGCGCCCGACTTCGGGTCCTCATCGCGGTGGTCGCGGCGGGCGCGCTCTTCCTGACCTTCGTCGCGGCGGCCCCGCCCGTCGCCTACGACGGTGAGCCGCCGCTCGTCACCAATCCCGTCGACCACGTCGACACCCTCATCGGCACCGGGACGGGCGGTGAGACGGTGGGCGAGATCAACGGTTTTCCCGGCGCGTCCGAGCCGTTCGGGATGGTGCAGTACTCGCCGGACACCGTCGGCAACTACGCCGGCTACAACTACGACAACCCGCGCTCCACCGGGTTCAGCATGACGCACGCCTCGGTGGGCTGCCCCGCCTTCGGCGACATCTCGATGCTGCCGACCACGACCGGCCTCGGCGCGCAGCCGTGGAACGCCTGGGAAAGGATCGCCCACGACGACAGCGAGCAAGGCGCGCCGGGCTACTACACCGTGCGATTTCCCGGCACCGGCGTGACCGCGGAACTCACCGCCACCACGCGCACCGGCGTCGGCCGCTTCCGTTACCCGCGCAACGGCCGGCCGGCGTTGTTCCACGTGCGCTCCGGCGCGTCGCTGGCGGGCAATTCGCGCGCCACCATCCAGATCGGCGAGGACAACACCACGATCACCGGGTGGGCGACCAGCGGCGGGTTCTGCGGCAAGAGGAACACCTACACGGTGTATTTCGCCATGAAGTTCAGCCAGCCGTTCACCTCCTACGGCACCTGGGACGGCTACGCCGTCTACCCCGGCGCCCGCGGCGCGGCGTCGCCCTACAGCGGCGGCTACGTGGAATTCCCGCCCGGGGCGGCGCTCGAGGTGCGGACGGCGATCTCCTACGTCGGCATCGACGGCGCGCGCGCGAACCTCGCGGCCGAGGGCAACGCGAGCTTCGACCACGTGCGTGCCGCCGCGGCATCCACCTGGAATGCCACGCTGTCGCGTATCGCGGTGGCCGGCAGGAACGTTGGCAATCTGGACGCCTTCTACACCTCGCTGTACCGGTCGCTGCTGCACCCCAACACGTTCAACGACGCCGACGGGCGCTACATCGGTTTCGACGGCGCCATCCACACCGTGGAGCAGGGGCGCACCCAATACGCCAACTTCTCCGACTGGGACACCTACCGGGGCGTGGCCGCCCTGCAGGGACTGCTCTTCCCCAAGCAGGCCAGCGACATGGCCCAGTCGCTGGTCAACGACGCCGAGCAGAGCGGGTCGTTTCCCCGTTGGGCGCTGGCGAATTCGGCCACCGGCGAGATGAGCGGGGACAACGTGGTGCCGCTCATCGCGAACCTGTACGCCTTCGGCGCCAAGGACTTCGACGTCCACACGGCGTTGCGCTACATGGTCAACGCGGCGACGAAGGGCGGCGCCGGGCTCGGGGGCTACCTGGAGCGGCCGGGCATCGCCACCTACCTCGGGCTGGGCTACGCGCCGCACACCGTTGAGTTCGGCGGCGGGTGGATCTCCGATGCCTCCATCACCCTGGAGTGGTCGGTCGACGACTTCGCCATCTCCCGATTCGCCGAAGCGCTGGGCGACACGGCGACCGCCGCCGAATTTCAGGTCCGGGCGCAGTACTGGCAGAACCTGTTCAATCCCACCACCCGCTACATCTCCCCGCGCAGCACGATGGGATTCTTCCGCGACGGCCCCGGATTCGTCGATTCCCCTTCGGGTTTCGGCCAGGACGGGTACGACGAGGGCAACGCCGAGCAGTACGTGTGGTGGGTGCCGCAGAACGTCGCCGGCCTGGTGACGGCCCTCGGCGGCCGCGCCGCGGTCGTCGCGCGTCTCGACCGGTTCACCGAGAAACTCAACGAGGGCCCCAACGAGCCCTACCTGTGGGCCGGCAACGAGCCGGGCTTCGGGGTGCCCTGGCTGTACAACTACGTCGGCCAGCCCTGGAAAACTCAGCTCACGGTCGACCGGGTCCGCGGTCTGTTCGGCCCGACGCCCGACGGCGCGCCGGGTAACGACGACCTCGGGGCGCTGTCCAGCTGGTACGTGTGGGCCGCCCTCGGCCTGTACCCGAGCACCCCGGGGACGCCGATCCTCACCGTTGCCACACCGCTGTTCGACCGGGCCGTAATCGCCCTTCCCCAAGGTGGATCCATCCGGATTTCGGCCCCGGGCGCATCCGGGCCGCACCATCTGCGCTACATCGGCGGGCTGTCCGTCGACGGGGAGGCGACCGACCGCACGTGGATCCCGGAGCGGGTCATCCGCGCCGGCGGCGATCTGAAGTTTTCGCTCGCCGCTTACCCGAACAAGGTCTGGGGCACCGCCGAGGACTCCGCGCCGCCGTCGTTCGGCGCGGGCAGCTCGGCGGTGACCGTCAACGTCTCGCGTCCCATCGTCGCGATCGCGCCGGGGCGGACCGGCACCGTGAAGGTCGACCTGCAACGGATGGTCGACGGCGTCGCCGGCTACCGCATCACCGGCACGTCGTCCGACGCCGGGGTCACGGTGGCACCCGCGTCCGGGACGTTCGGCGCCGACGGGTCGGCCGGCACGGACGTCGGGATCACGGTGGCGCAGTCGGTGCCCGACCGGTACTACGCGGTGTACCTCAGCACCGCGGCCGGCGAAACCGTGCGGGGCTCAATCGTTTTCGTCGCCGTGCACAGCGGTCCCGACGAGCCCTGACCCGTCAGATCATCTCGTTCTCGGTCAGCCATCGCATCACCGGCCAGCCGGCGAACACGGGCAGCCAGCAGGTGAGCACGCGATACAGCAGGACCGACGGCACGCCGACGGCCGCGGGGATGCCGAACGCGGCCAGCCCACCGATCAGGGCGGCCTCCACGGCGCCGACACCGCCGGGCGTCGGGGCGGCCGAGGCCAGCGTCCCGCCGACCATCGTCACCACCGTGCAGGTGACGAACGTCGCCCCTCCGCCGAAGGCCTGGACGCTGGACCATAGCGCCAGCGCGGCGCCGAGAGTCGTGCCGCTGCAACCGAGTACGAGCAGCCCCAAGCGTTTCGGCTCCCGGGCCACCTCGAGGAGGTCGGCGGCCACCTCCTTCAGCCTCGGGCGCAGGTCCGTCGCCAGCCACCGCCGCAGCCGCGGCACCAACAGAAACGTGCCGACGGCGCCCAGCGCCACACCCGCGATCAGGTACAGCACCGTGGCGCTCGGGACGTAGTGCGAGAGGTCCATCTGCGCGCCCGCGAAGATACTGAACAGGATCAGCAACACCAGATGCATGACCACCTGCACCGCTTGCTGCAGCGCCACCGCGGTGGTGGCCCGCACCGCGGACAGCCCCCCGCCCTTCTGCAGGTACCGCGTGCTGAGCGCGAGCCCGCCGACCCCGGCCGGTGTCGTGGTCGCGGCAAAGGTGTTGGCCACCTGGGCTATCGACAGCTTCCAGAAGACCACCGATTCGTCGGCGCTCGCCCACAGGGCGGCCGCCGCGCCCACATACGTCAGCGCCGATATCAGCAGGCCCAGCAGCGCCCACCACCAGTTGGCCCTGCTTACCTGGGAAACGAAGGTCGGCACGGTGCTGATGAACGGGTAGGCGACATAAACGAGCGCCACCAGCAGCACCAGCTGAATGACCTGCCGGCGGGTGAACCGGGTGATCGTTTCGGTCTTGATCTGATCCGCCCCGGTTTGACGCTTCACCTCGGCGCGGGCGCCGGAGATCACGGCACCGGCGTCGGCGATCGAGCGCCGGACTTGTTTGGGCATGGCCGATTTCGTGAGCCGGCGCGACGCGGTGAGCACGGTGTCCTTGCCGAACGCGTCGATCGCCGCGGCCACCGCCGACTTCGCGTCGTACAGCGCCGACGTCGTCACCAGCAGTTGGGCGATGTCGGATTGCAGCTGGGTCTCGGTGGCGCCGTACTCGGCGTTGCCGAACCCGCCGAAGAGCACCGTGCCGTCGTCGACCGTGATCGTGGTGGCGCGCAGGTCGCCGTGGGAGACCTGGTGGTCGTTGAGGGTTCGCAGCGATTCCCACGCCCGCTCGACCGGGATCGTCTTGACGCATTGGTCGAGCGTCGTCCCCCGAATGGGCCTGTGGGAGTACAACATCCAGCCCCGGTCCAGGGGGGCGACGGCGATGGCCGACGTGTTTGCCAGGCCCAGGTCGCCGACGGCGATGGCCATCAGCGCGCGGTGTTCGACGGCGCGGCGCATCGACGCGACCAGGGGCGCGGTCTCCCTGGCGCGCAGCCGAAGCTTGCGCCACAGCTGAAGCAACGCGCCGCCGCTGCGCTCGTGCGGGCCGTACAGCTCGATCAGCGCCTCGTCGGCGGGAGAATCGGAATTCATGCAGGCGGCCGACAACACCAGCGGCCCCGGGCCGGCGGGCCGGACCACCTGAAGCCCGGAGACCACGCATCCGCGTTTGGCCAGCGCGCGCACCGTGGCCTCCAGCGGCACCTCGAGGGCGGGGGTGCCGACGACCAGCACCACCAGCGCGCCGACGAACCACCCGACCGCCAGGCCCAGCAGGGAGCGCGCCGGGACTATGGCGCTGATGAACAGGTGGATCGGCACGAAGGCCAGAAGCAGCGTCCACCACCAGTGCCGCCAGCGCGCGGGCAGCCAGGGGCCCGACACGGTCAGGACGGCCGCGAGCAGCGCGATCCACCGCGGGTCGTCCAGGATCTGGGCCAGCACGGTCTGCGGCCGATCCGTGAGGTCGAAATGCCATCGCGGCGCCGAGAAGCCGTTGCCGCCGATCGAGAGGGGCAGCACCGCCAGCAGCCCCGCGGCCGCGTAGGCGCCGAGCAGCTTCCATTGCCGCGCGGCGATCAATCCGATCAGGATCGCGAACGGCAGCGCCAGGATCGCGATGCCGTACACCAGATACACGAGATCGGATTGGGTGGGCGTCAGCACCCCGACGATCTCCGATATCGACTTCTCCAGCGCCACCCACTGCGGTCGGGTGATCAGCGAGCCGGCGATCACGATCGCGAAGAACACCACGGTCGCGGCGAGCCGGAGGATGTCGTTGGTCCGCCGGGTGAGCGGTTGCAGCAAGTTGCCCGAAACGCTGATTTCGCGCCCGTCAACCCGCATGTCGAGACCTTAACCGGATACCTGGCGGCCAGCGCGCATGAACTTGGCGGACAGCTGGTTCACATCCGACGCGCGTAGGGTCGGCGGAGATATCTAGGTAGTTGAGCTATTCGAATTGGGGGACACGACGGTGGCCAGAACCGACAACGACACCTGGGAGATCACCGAGAGCGTGGGCGCCACGGCACTGGGCGTCGCGGCGGCCCGCGCGGCGGAAACCGAAAGCGAAAACCCGCTGATCAGCGACCCTTTCGCGCGGATCTTCCTCGACGCCGCGGGCGACGGGATGTGGAACTGGTTCGCCGCCCCGGACCTGCCCGCCGAGATCGCCGAGGCAGAGCCGGACCTGCAGCCGCGGATGCGGGGAATGGTCGACTACATGGCCGCCCGGACGTCGTTCTTCGATGGGTTCTTCCTCGACGCGACCCGCGCCGGCGTGTCCCAGGTGGTGATCCTGGCCGCGGGCCTGGACTCGCGGGCGTGGCGGCTGCCCTGGCCGGACGGTGTCACGGTGTACGAGCTCGACCAGCCCCGCGTGCTGGAGTTCAAGTCCTCGACGCTGGCTGAACACGGCGCGCGGCCGACGTGCAACCTGGTGCACGTCCCGATCGACCTGCGCCACGACTGGCCGGCCGCGTTGCGGCAGGCCGGCTTTGACGCCTCCGCGCCGAGCGCCTGGTCGGCCGAGGGGCTGCTGCCGTTCTTGCCGGCGGCCGCCCAGGAACTGCTCTTCGAGCGCGTCCACGCGCTGGGCGCGGCCGGCAGCCGGATCGCGGTGGAGGCGCCGGGCCCCGACTTCCTCGACGAGGCCGCGATCGCGAAACGGCGCGCGGACATGCAGCGGATCCGTGACCTGATGGCCAAGCTGCAGCCCGAACGCGACATCCCCGACGTCCACGACCTGTGGTACTTCGAGGAGCGCGAAGACGTCGGCGACTGGCTGCGCCGGCACGGCTGGGACGTGACGGTCACGCCGGCCGAGGAGCTGATGGCCCGCTACGACCGCCGGCCCGCGCAGGACATCGAGGACGCCGCCCCGAAAACCCTTTTCGTGGCCGCCGAGCGTAGCGAGAGGGAGTGAGCGTGGCCAGGACCGACAACGATAGCTGGGAGATCACCGAAAGCGTGGGGGCGACGGCCCTGGGTGTGGCCTCGGCGCGCGCCGTGGAAACCGAGAGCGACAACCCGTTGATCAGCGATCCGTTCGCGCGGGTTTTCCTCGACGCCGCCGGCGACGGGCTGTGGAACTGGTACTCCGCGTCGCAGCTGCCCGCCGAGGTCCTTCAGGCCGAACCCAGTCTGCGGCTGCAGATGACGGCGATGGTCGGCTACATGGCTTGCCGCACGGCGTTTTTCGACCAGTTCTTCACCGACGCGGGCGAGGCCGGAATCCGTCAGGCGGTGATCCTGGCGGCGGGTCTGGACTCGCGGGCGTGGCGGCTGCCCTGGCCCGACGGTGTCACGGTGTACGAACTCGACCAGCCGCGCGTGCTGGAGTTCAAATCGTCGACGCTGGACGAGCACGGGGCCCGGCCCGCCTGCGACCGCGTCGCCGTCCCGGTGGACCTGCGCCACGACTGGCCGACGGCGTTGCGGCAGGCGGGTTTTGACGACTCGGCGCCCAGCGCCTGGTCGGCCGAGGGCCTGATGCCCTACCTGCCCGCCGCGGCCCAGGACCTATTGTTCGAACGCGTTCACGGGCTCGCCGTCCCCGGCAGCCGGGTCGCCGTCGAAGCGCTGGGGCCGAAGTTTCTCGACCCGGAATTCCGCGCGAACCGTCGCGCGCGGATGGAGCGGATCCGCGCGCTCGTCACCAAGTTGGACCCGCAGCGCGAGATCCCGAACAACGAGGAGTTGTTCTACTTCGAGGAACGGGAAGAGGTCGGCGACTGGTTCGGCCGCCACGGCTGGGACGTGACGGTGAAGTCGGCCGACGAGCTGATGACCGGGTACGGCCGCATGGCGCCCGAAGAGGTCGCGGACCAGGTTCCGGGCAACCTGTTCGTCGCCGCGCACCGGGCGCCACGTCACGCCGGCGGAACGGTCTAGGTACGGAGCGGATCCCGGCCCGCGCGTAGCCGGAGTTTCGTCCGGACGAGCGCATAAATCGCGACGAGGTCGAGCCCGATGGACGCGATGTTGAACCAGTGGTAGGTCGGCACCCATACGGCGGAAATCACCAGCGACGCGACCGCCGCCAGGAGTGCGATCGCTGACGCACCCGGCGCGCGCAGGAGCAACATCGCGGCGCTGCCCGCGACGACGATTCCGGTGACGACAAACAGCCAGCCCTGCCAGTAATCAATGGTGTACAGGCCCTGTACCAACGTGTTCAGGCCGGAAATAACCAGCACGACCGCGGCGGCGAACGGCAGCCGCGACACGTCGTCCCGCCTCATTCGTTCGTCCCGCCCCTGCGGACCCTGACCGGTAGCCATCGTGGATGGGCTACCCGGGTCGCGCGGCGATAAACGGGCCATCTCCGGGCCGCCGTGGGGACCGGCGGGCTGATTCAGCTATGCCTTCTCGTCGACGGCTGCCCGGGCCTGCGCGCGCCATTTCCGGAATCCCTGCCGCGCCGCGAACGCGCCGATGACGGCGCTCACGCACCACACCGCGATCGCCGCATAAGCCAGCGGCGACGACAGGTGCTTGATGGAGGCGCCCAGCGCGGTATAAGCGAAAGCCCGTGGCGCCGAACCGATCAGCGAGCCAACCGCCATCTGCCACAACGGAACTCCGAACGCCCCGAACGCGTAGGAGGCAAGCGCATCGGAGATGCCCGGGACGAATCGCTGACCCACGACCGCCCAGAGCCCCCGCCGTTCGATCAGCGCGTCGATGCGGTCGGCGCGTTGCCGCCCCAGCAGCGCCCGGGCGCTATCCCGGCCGGCGCGGCGCCCGACGCGACTGGCGACCATCGCGGTGCCGACCGTCGCCCCCAGCGTCACGAAGACCCCCAGCAGCGGACCGAACAGCATCCCGCTGCCGGCCGCCAGGATCGAGCCCGGCACGAACAGCGCGCCAAGGACCGCGGACACCACGACATAGGCCAGCGGCGCCGCCGGGCCGGTCGCCGAGACCGCGCGCCGTATCTCTTCGATGTCGATGACCCGCGTCACGGCCACCAGGTAGAACATCGCGGTCAGGAAGGCGGCGAACACCGCGAGCCGCACGATGTGGCGGCGTCGGGATATCGGAGCGGACTCGTCGTTGTCGGCCATGTTGACCGCGAGTCTAAGGCCGCTGAGCCACGACGATCGTCTAGCCCGCCGCGTCAGGGGCGCCCATGCCGCGATGCTCGAGGAAGCCATCCAGGCGCCGATCGAGCGGCCAGTTCGCATACTCGTCGCTGCCGTAGGGGCAGTCCAGGAATCGGCGTGCGAGCTCGTCGATGTCGGTGTCGATCGGCGCCGGGGAGACCAACCGGCCCGCTGGTGCAATAGGTTTGTGCCGCACAGTCTTTCGCTTGCCGCGTGCCTCTGGCCTCGCTCCGTCTGACCGCGGCGAGCATGGGCTCGCTGAGATCCGGGCATTCCCGCTCCGCCGCGCCCCCGTCCACCGAATACCCGAGCTGGCGCACCTCGATGGCGAATTGGCGTAGGTCATCACACAGCTGTTTCACGGCAGCTTCTCCCCGAAAACGAAATCGACATGCGCCCCGGACGCCCACGTCACGCCGAGCTTTAGACCCAATCCCGGACGCTGCGTCCCGCCGAACTGGGGTGCAAACCGCAAGTTTTACCGCTGATTTGGGTGTTTGCCTAATGTTCATTTCGACGCTGCGGCCTGCAGCCGCTGGCGTAGCCCGCTCGCCCGCACCGCCCGCCGCCCGATCGCGGCGCGCACCGACTCCTCCGAACCGGCCACCCGGACCTTCGCCTTGGCGCGGGTCACCGCGGTATAGAACAGCTCGCGGGTCAGCAACCGCGAATCTTCGGGCGGCATGAGAACGGTCACCTCGGCGGCTTGGCTGCCCTGGCTCTTGTGGATCGTCATCGCGTGCATGGTCTCGATGTCCGCCAGCCGGCTGGGGGCGAAGTCCAGCGGGCCGGTGGCGCCGGCGATGACGGCCCGCAGTCCCTCCTCGCGGGCGACGACCACCCCGGTGTCGCCGTTGTAGACCTTGAGCCCATAGTCGTTGGCGGTCACCAACAATGGCCGCCCGGCATACCACGCCGAGAACGCCGGCTGGCCCGTCTCCTCGGACAGCCAGCGCTCCACCTGCCGGTTCCAGTGCGACACCCCGTACGGGCCGCGCCGGTGCGCACACAGCAGCCGGTGCTCGTCGAGCGTCGCCAGCGCCTCGCCGGCGGCGCCGAGCGCCGCGGCCTCCCGCACGCGCAGCGCGTGGGAGACCAGCACGTCGCGCAGCCGGTCGGCCGGGCGGTCGGAGTCGATCCACTCGACGTGCTCCCCGCCGGCGCGCAGCAGCCCCAGCACCCGGTCGTCGTCGCCGGCCCGGATCGCCTCGGCCAGCGCGCCGATCGACTCACCGAAGCGGTGGGGCGTGCGCAGGGCGGCCACCCGGATGTCCTGGCGGGCGGCCAGCCCCTCGACCAGGTCCGCGAGCACCGCGCCGGCTTCCACCGAGGCGAGCTGGTCGGGATCGCCCACCAGGATCAGCCGCGTGTCCGGGCGCACGGCCTCCAGCAGCCGGGCCATCATCGTCAACGACACCATCGACGTCTCGTCGACGACGATGACGTCGTGCGGCAGCCGGTTGCCGCGATTGTGCTTGAACCGCACCGACGTATCCGGCCGCGATCCCAGCAGCCGGTGCAGCGTGGTGGCCCGCAGGGCGGCCAGCCGCGCCCGGTCCGCCGTGTCGAGCTTCTCGACCTCGGCGGCCACCGCCTCGGCCAGCCGCGCCGCGGCCTTGCCGGTCGGTGCGGCCAGCGCGATCCGGGGCCGCGGGGCGCCGGCGAGTTCGGCCTGGCCCACCAGCAGCGCCAGCAGCCGCGCCACCGTGGTGGTCTTGCCGGTGCCGGGCCCGCCGGTCAGCACCGTAACCGCCTGTGACAGCGCGATTTCGGCGGCCGCCCGTTGCTCGTCATACTCCGGCCGGGGAAAAAGTCGCGCCACGGCGGGCACGTCGCCCACCGCCCCGGACACCGACAGCGCGAGCAGATCGGCGCACACCTGCTCTTCCTCGAGCCAGTACCGATCCAGGTAGAGCAGGTCACCGAGCAGCCGCAGGGCGGGCGGCGATCCGAGCAACGGGCTGGCCCGCACCGCGGCCAGCCAATCGTCGGCGGCGGGCCAGGGCAGGCCGGCCACGCCGAGCTGCGCCTGCACCGCCCGCAGGTCCACGCATACCGAACCGCCCCGCAGCGCGCGCACCGCGAGCGCGATCGCCAGCGGCACCCGCTCGTCGGGCTCGCCGGCGAGCGCGGTGAGGCGCTGCGCCACATGGACATCCGCCGCCTCGAAGACGTCGGCCTCGCCGAACGCCCGCAGCAATCCCGCGATCGCCTGCACCGTCATGCGACCGCCCTGCCCGCGTCGAGCAGATCCGACAACGCCGCGACCAAGGACGGGGGCGGGCGCCAGCTGAACACCCCGGACGGATGCCCGTCGATCGCGGGCGTGTGCGCGCCGCACATCCCGCGCACGAAGAGGTAGAGGATACCCCCGAGGTGCCGGGCCGGATCGTAGCCCGACACCCGCCACCGCAAGAACCGGTGCAGCACAACGCTGTACAACAGCGCCTGCAGCGGATAGTCCGAGTGCAGCATCGCCTCGACCAGCCGCGGCCGGTCGTAGTCGGCCGACGTCAGCGGCCGCTCCGGATCCCCCAGCCAGTTGGTCTTGTAGTCCACCACTAGATAGCGATGCCCCGGGCCGTCGGGAATGCGTAACACCGCATCGACCGAGCCGGTGAGGTAGCCGCGCAACGACTGGACGCCCAGCGCCGGGCCCGTCAACCGATCGGCGTAGGAGGCCAGCGCATCGTCGGCGGGCAGGTGCTCGCGCAACAACGTCCCCATGTCCGCCAGGAGAATCTCGGGTGTCGTCGCGCGCAGGTCGCCGCCGGCCAGCGGAAACTCGAAGTCCAACTCCCGCAATCGATCACGTAGGCCGATCCGCCGCAGCGTCAAACCGCCGGCCAGCGGGCCCAACGGGGTGTCGTGCATCGGCACCAGCGCCGCGGCCAGCACGTCGGGCGCCACGTCGACCGGCCACCATACCGAGTGCTCGCGGATCTGCGACTCCAGCTCCGCGCCCAGGTCGGCGGCCAGCGGGTCGGCGGTCTCCAGCACCGCGTGCACCAGCGTGCCGAACTTTGCGCCGGTAGGCAGGTCCGCCATCGGCGAGGGTATCGCCGGCCCGGATGCGTTCTGGATCAACGGGACCGCGCCGGATTCGTCGTCCAGCTCGGTGACCTCGGGCTCGCTGCTCACCCCGGTGGACTCGGCCACCCGGATCAGACCGGAGTACGAGGTGCGCCGCCAGCCGGTGTCGATGGTGCGGTGGAAGTGGCGGTAGTCCAGGTTCGGGGGCACCGGCTCGGGCGGCATCGAGGGCAACGCCTCGGCCACCACCGACTCCTCGATCACCGGACCGCCCGCGGCCTCCCACTCGCGCAGCCGGGCCATCGCGTCGTCGTCGGAGATCTTCGCGGGCTCGCAGCGGTCGGGCACGCACGACTCTCCCGGCCGGCGGCCGCGCAGCAGCCGTGACAGGCCGCCGTTGGGTTCGTCGTAGGCCGGCGACCACCACGCCACCACCTGCGACTGCGCGCGGGTCAACGCGACGTAGGTGAGCCGGCTGGCGTCGCCAGCGTCCTCCTGGCGTCCCAGCGCCTCGACCCTCGCGAAGTCGGGACTGTCCCTGCCGCCGACGTGCAGGCAGCGGACCCTGTCGTCGTGGTACAGCACGATGTCGCGTTTCGGCACGCTGCGGTTGAAAGCGAACGGCAGGTACACGATCGGGTACTGCAGCCCCTTGCTCACGTAGACCGTCATGATCTGAACGGCGGCCGCGTCGCTGTCGAGTCGCCGGTTGCGTTCGGTCGAGCCGCTGCGTTCGTCGCGCTGTCGGCGCAGCCAGTCGCGCAGCGCGGGCAGGCCGCAGTGCTCGCGGTGCGCGACGTCCTGTAGCAGCTGCGTGATGTGCGCCAGGTCGGTCAGGTGGCGCTCGCCGCCCTGCCAGGACAACACGCGATCACCCATGCCCCGCAACTTCGCGGCCTCGTAGATCGCCGCGACGCCGCGTTCGCGGGCGTGGCCCGCCCACTCCCGCAAGGTTTCCGCGACCCGATCGGTCAGCGCATCACCGCCGGCCGCCAGCGATTCGGCGGTCTCGCCGAAGAACATCGTCGCCGCCGCGGCGCGGACCATGCCCGGGCGATGCGGTTGGTCGAACGCCTCCAGCAGGCAGAGCCAATCCTCGGCGGCATCCGACGTGAAGACGTCGGAGTCGCCGGTGTACACCGCCGGAACGCCCGCGTCGCACAGCGCGCGAAAACATGCGCTGGCGTCCTTGTGCCGCTCCACGATCACGGCGATGTCGCGGGCCTGCAGCGGCCTACCGGCGAAGGTCGCGCCGCCGGCGAGCAGGGCGCGGATGTCGGCGGCCAGGTCCGCGCCGATGTGCCGCCGCAGATCGTCGATCGGCAGGTTGGCCAAACCCCTGCGCCCCAACGTCGTTCGCCGCACCACCCGCAACCGGAACGGATCGTTGCGCGGGGCGCCGGCGAAGCGAAGGTCCCGGTGATGCGCCTCGACCTCGTTCACCACGATCGCGGGGTCGCCGAGCTGGGCGCCGCGCAGCACCACCTGCAGCCGGTCGACCAGCGCCGCGTCGCTGCGCCAGTTGGTGCCCAGCGTCTTCTTCTCGCCCGCGGTTTCGGCGGCCCGCAGGTACGTGTCGATGTCGCCGCCGCGGAACGCGTAGATAGCCTGCTTCGGGTCGCCGATCAGGACGACGGTCGAGCACCCGCTGAACGCGCGATCGATGACCTGCCACTGCACCGGGTCGGTGTCCTGGAACTCGTCGACCATCACGATCGGCCAGCGTTGATGCATCCGCACGCGGGCGGGCGACCCGTCGGTGGCCAGCGCGTCCGCCAGCCGACTCAGCAGGTCATCATAGCTCAGGACCCCCAGTTGCCGTTTGCGGGTATCCAGCTCGGCCAGAACATGTTTCGCGAATCCGACGCACACCGCCGCCCGTGATCCGGGGGCGGGGTCGACGGGCCGCAGCTGCGCCGACGGGTTGTTGGCCACCTCGCGCGCCAGGCGCAGCGCATCGCGGTAGGCCAGCAGCGGATCGTCGCGCTGCTGACCGAAGTGGGCCAGGTACAAGTCGTCGACGATCTCGGTTACGAGCTCGTCGAGGCTCTCGATCAGGGTCACGCTCGCGGCGGTGTCGCCGGCCACACCGAGCGAGCGCAACACCAGCTGGCAGAACTGGTGGGTGGTCGCGATCGTCGCCGCATCGAACCCGGCCAGCGCGTCACGCAGGCGCTGCTTGCGCAGCTCACGCTCGTCGTCGGTGCCGTCCAGCAGGTAGGCCACCAGTTCGTTGGCGCCCGCGCCGTCATCGAAAGCGGCTACGGCGTCGACGATTTGACATCGCACCCGCTCCCGCAGCTCCTGGCTGGCGGCCCGGCCGAAGGTGATGAGCAGCATCTGGTCCAGCGTCGCCGCGCCCTCGGCGAGGTAGCGGGTCACCAGGCCGGCCAGCGCGAAGGTCTTGCCGGTGCCCGCGCTGGCCTCCAGGACCGTCGTCGAGCGGTCGGCGGGCAGCGGGCCGAGCAGGTCGAAGCGCTCCATCTAGCTCGGCCTCCGCTCGGCGCGCAGCATCGGCAGCCAGAGCCGGGCGGCGTAGGCGCCGAGCCGGTTGTCTTCGCCGTCGTACTCCTCGCCGGGGCGCGGAGCCTGCATCAGGGCCTCCAGTCGCGCGTCCCTGCCCCAGGCCCGCACGTGGGCGGGGGCCTCGTTCTCGCCCGGATAGGTACCGGATTTCCACCGGTATTCGGCCTCGCGAACGGGATCGTCTCCGCAATGCCGGGCGGCCGCCCAGGCATAGGATGTCTTGACGGGCAACGGGATCGGCTCCCGGCGCCCGGCGTCGTAGATCGCGACCAGCTCACGCAGCACCTCGACCGCGTCCCCGGGCGGCCGCCCCAGCCCCTCCGACCGCGGGGCGGCCCCGCGCCTGGCGCGGCCGATGCACACCGCCGACCAGTCGCGGCCCGGCTCACGAGCGATCAACGCCAGCAACGGAATCCACGACTCGAGCAGGTGCTTGCCGTCCAGCCGGGAATAGGTGACCGACACCAGCCGATCGCCGTACACCGGCGACACCGTGCCGGTGAGCCGCCGCCCGGAGCCGAGCTCGATGTCGACGTCGTAGGCCCGGGCGTCCGCCCGGCGGAGCCGCAGCGCCTCTTTGGCGAGCACGGCGGCCTGGTCGCGAATCTCGGTTGCCTTGCGCCACCCCAGCTGGCCCGGCGGCAGCGTGCCCCGGCGCCACTCGGCCTGCCGCGCGTCGTCGGGCGTCATGCCGCGCAGGATGTCGCCCAGCATCCGGTCGCCGACCGTCCACTCCTCGAGGGCGTTGAGGTCGACGGGCATGGCGTCCTGCACGCCGTCGACATCGCGGGGCAGCGTGAACTCCAGGGCGCGGAAGAAGCCCTTCACCGGGTCTTTGAAGAAGTCGACCAGGTCGGCGAGGATCACGTCCTCGGCGGAGGATGGCGGCAACGGCCCGGAGATGAACCGGGGCCGCTCGCCCCGTTCGGCGCCGGCCACCCGCGCCGCCCGCAGCACGGTCGGGTCGAAGCTGAACGGAACCCTCGGCACCAGCTCGCCGGGCGTGACGTTGCGAATGTCGAACGGCTGCAACGGATGTTCGACGAGGACGCGCTCGCGGGCGCCGTCCGGCACCGTCACGTCGAGCGTGTCCAGCAGTTCGGCCAGCGGCACCGCCGGCGGGCGCGGCTGACCGGAGTACTCGTTGGCGCCGGTGTAGGTGATCACCAGTTTTTCGGTGGCCGCGCCGATGGCGTCGAGGAGCAATTGCCGGTCCTCCGAACGGATGTCGCGCTCACCGGTCATCGGGTTGCGGGCCAGCACGTCGTCGCCGTCGACCACGCCCAGGCGCGGGAACACGCCGTCGTCGAGCCCGACCAGGCACACCACCCGGTGCGGCACCGAACGCATCGGCACCATCGTGCACACCGTCAGCGTGCCGGTGCGGAAGTTGGCCCGGGTCGGTCGCCCGGAGAGGTGCCCGGCGAGCAGCGCGCTGACATCGGGCAGCCGCAACGCGGTGTCCGCGCGCGCCCCGGCGTCGGCGAGCACCTGGGCGAACTCACGGTGCAGCTGGCTGGTCTGCCACAGGTCCGCATCGTCGACGCGCGCCAGCAGGGCGATGCCCTCGGCCAGGGCGGCCAGCCACTCGCGCAACGGGCGCGCGCCGGCCAGCGAGTCGACGACATGCTGGAGCCGGCAGACGAATTCGGCCAATTGTCCGGCCAACTGGACGCGGTTGCTGCTGACATCGTCGAGGGGCAGCGTCGCGTCGATCCACGCGTGCGAGTCGTCGGACATCGCGACGCCGGTCAGCACCCGGTCGATGCCGAAACGCCAAGTGTTGTGCACGAAGTCGACGTGATAGGGCCGCCGGTGCTCCTGGTCGAAGCCCCACCGGATGTTCGCCTGCCGGACCCAACGGGCGATGGCCTCGAGGTCGTCATCGGTGAAACCGAAGCGGGCGCGCACCGGCGCGGCCTCGGCGAAGTCGAGCACCTCGCTGGCGGTCACCCGGCTGCCCGCCAGCGCCAGCAGCTGCGCGGCCACGCCGAGCAGCGGATTGGTCTGGATCGGTGAGCGGTCCGCGAGCCGAACCCTCAGGCGGTGGGCGGGATGCGCGCCGTACACCACGTCGCCGAGCCCGAAGTCGGCCACGATCAGCGGCGCGTAGGTCTCGATGTCCGGACACATCACCAGGATGTCGCGCGGCTGAAGCGTCGCGTCGTCCTGCAGCAGGCCGAGCAACACCTCGCGCAGCACGTCGACCTGGCGGGCCGCGCCGTGACAGCTGTGTATCTGGACGGAGCGGTCGTCCGCGGCGAGCGTGCGCCCTTGGGGCCGAACGGCATTGGCCGCGATGTCGGACTGCAGCCAGCCGAGCAGGGTGTCGGGGCGATCGCGGCCGGGCAGGTATTCGTCGGTCCGCGGATCCGCCGGCAGGCCGCGTTGCAGTTCGCGCAGGTCTCGCCCGAGCGTCGCCAGCAGCGGATGCCGCACCTCGCGGTGGCTGAAATCGGCACGGCGTGGAACCCCGCCGCGGGCGCCGGCCAGCGCCCGCCACATGCCGTCGCTGGGGTGGGGCAGCCACAGGTGCAGGTCGTGGTGGGTCGCCAGCGCGTCGAGCAGCTGCATGTCGGTGCACGCCAGGCGGGTGTGCCCGAACAGCGACAGCCGCGCCGGCAGGTCGCTCGGCCCTTCCCGCAGCCGCTCGACCGTCTTGCGGTGACGCACGTGCGGGGGATCGCTCGGCACGCGCCCGACCAGCGCCCGCCACAGTTCCGGCTGCCAGAGCAGGTCCTCGTCGAGGTCGCCCGCGTCGCCCTCCAGCCAGTCGGTGAGCAGCTGCGGGCGCTGCCGGGCGTACGACGCGAACAACCCCGCCAGCCGGCGCGCCGTCGCATACCGCCGGGCCCGGCGCAGCTCCGACTCCTCGCCGGTGTGAAAGTGGCCCAAATGCGTTGCCAGCGTTGCACACCAAGGCTCGTCGAGGCTGCAGTCGATGACCTCCAGCAGCGGCCACGTCATTGCCCCCGGAGCCCACGGGTCGTCGGGTGTGCCGGTGACCTCCGCGATCAGCGACGCCGGGCTGCGGAACGCCACGCCCGCGCACACCCCGTCGCCGCCGGTGGGACCCGACCCGAGCACGTGCGAGAGCCGCTGGCTGAGCCAGCGCTCCACACCCCGCGCGGGCACGAGCACCAGTTCCTCGGCGAACGGGTCGGTCTGGGGGGTGTTCAGCAGGGCGCCGAGAGCGTCGGCGAGCAGATCGGTGCGTTCGGCGCGGTGGAGATGGAGGGCCATTGCGCTGCCACCATAGAACGCCGCACCGACGGGCGGGGATGATTCCGCGCCGACATGCCGTTCGACATGGCATGGAAGCTTGGGACGCGATCAGCGCGCGGCGCAATGTCCGGCAGTACCAGCCACAGCCGGTGTCCGAAGAGGACCTGAACCGCATCGCGGAGGCCGGCTGGCGGGCGCCGTCGGCGAAAAACCGGCAGCCGTGGGACTTCGTCATCGTCACGGATCGCGATCAGCTGCGCGAGCTGTCCACGGTCTGGCAGGGCGCCGGTCACATCGCCGCGGCCCCGGCCGCGATCGCGATCGTCGTGCCCGAGCCGCCGGACCGGCGCCGCCTCGTCACCGACACCTACGACATCGGCCAGGCCACGATGGCGATGATGATCGCGGCCACCGACCTGGGCATCGGGACGGGCCATTCGTCGGTGGGCGACCAGGACAAGGCCCGCGCCATCCTGGGCGTCCCCGACGACCACCAGGTGGCCTTCCTGCTCGGCATCGGGTATCCCGCCGACCGTCCGCTCACCCCGATCCGCAAGCCGAATCGGCGCCCATTCGCCGAGGTCGTTCATCGCGGGCGCTGGTGACCCCGAGGGTCGAACCGAGCCGAACATGCTTGTGCTCGTGCATGATCACCGGGCCGACTATGGAATCGATGGATCTTTCCACACCATCTCGGCGCTGGCGAAACATCAAGCGCCGCAACTTCGGATGGTGCATGCGGTATGGCGGACCGTGGCTTTCGACTCGCCTCGTCACCGCCACCAAACCGGGCTGAGGTTCGCCGCCGAATTTGATAGCGCATGCGATATCAAATTCGCGGAGCGTCTAATGATCCCGAGATCGCTGGGGCCGGCTACGGCTCTGGGCGTGCGCTGACACGAACCCACCAAACTGCAATCCTGATACGCATGACCAGAAACGAACTCACCGAACAGGTCGTCGTCGCGCGGTTGGCCAAAGGGCTGACGTGGCAGGAGCTGGCCGACGCGATCGGCAGGCCGGTGCTATGGACCACGTCGGCCTTGCTCGGTCAGCACCCGATACCCGCCGAGCTCGGCAAGGTCCTCGTCGAAATGCTCGGTCTCGACGAGTCCGCGGTGCCCGTGCTGGCGGCCCCGCCGATGCGCGGCGGCCTGCCCACCGCCGTGCCGACCGATCCGACCATCTACCGCTTCTACGAAGCCCTGCAGGTGTACGGCGGTGCCATCAAGGAAGTGATCCACGAGCAGTTCGGCGACGGCATCATGAGCGCGATCAACTTCAGCGTCGACCTGCAAAAGAGGCCGCACGCGTCCGGTGACCGGGTGGTGGTGACATTCGACGGGAAGTTCCTGCCCTACCAATGGGTCTCGGCGCAAGGGTGAAGTGACGGCACGTCGCATACGTGCCACACTTGCCGCGAGGAGGCGAGCAACGCGGTGGCCAGGTCTTTTACCTGCCACCGCGTTCGCCTCCTCAGTTCATCAGCGCCCGCGCCTCAGAGCCCGAACTCGGCCTCTATGCCGTCGATTCCGGCGCGGATGGCCGCCAGCGCGTCGGCGCGGGCGCGCAATTTGGTTGCGGCGTGGGCGTGCTGGTGCAGGCCGGCGAATTCGCGCGCGGCCTCCTCGGCGCGGCTGACCACCATCTCGGGCAGCACGATTTCGTCGACAAAGCCCGCCGCGAGGGCGGTTTCGCCGAAGAACGTCTTGGCCAGCCCGGCGGCCTGCTGATATGCGGACTGCGTCAGCCGCAGTTTCATGATCTCCAGCGCCGCGTAGGGGATGACCATGCCGATCGCGACTTCGTTGGCCTGGATGTTGTACGCGTGCGCGGCCACCCGGTGGTCGCCGGACGACAACAGGAACGCGCCCATCGCGATGGCATGGCCGGTGCAGGCCATCACCACCGGCTTGGGGTAGGACAACAGCCGGTACGCCAGCTCGAAGCCGCCTCTGAGCATGTCGATCGCGGGCTGCGCCTGGCCCGAGGTCAGGATCTTCAGGTCGAAGCCGCCGCTGAACACCCGGTCGTTGCCGGTGATCACCAGCGCCCCGGCGTTGTCGCCGTCGGCCCGGTCGATCGCCTCGTTGAGCGCCTGCTGCATGGTCGGGCCCAGCGCGTTGACCTTGCCGTCGTCCATCTTGATGACCGCGATGGAGTCCTGCTGGGTGTAGATGACCGGGCCGCTCATTGGTGCTCCTTTGATCCCGCGTCAGACGTGCTGGCTGCGGTGTTTGGCCAGATCGGCTTCGGCGTTACCCCAGCGCAGGCTGACGTCGGTGGGCTGGTCGAGCAGCCGGGTGCGCCACCGGTCCTGGGTCTCCTGCACGGCGCCGTTGATCCGCTCGATCTCGCTGCGGAACACGTCCGGGCGGGTTTCCTTGCTCGCGTAGTGGAAGTAGGTCAGCAGGCCGCGCAGCAGCTCCAGCTTCTGCTTTTCCCGTTTCGCCAGGTCGTGCGTCGTCATCAACTCGATGCGCTGAACCGGCGGCAGCGCATCCCAGTCCAGCACCACGCTCGTCTGCAGGACGGGTCGCTCGCCCTGCCAGAACCGCCAACCGCGCGGCTTGTCCGGGCGGTCGTAATAGATCACCGACCCGGCGAAGCGAGATTCGATGCCGGTTCCGATTTCGGCGCGGTCGAGCGCCGAGTCCCACACCATGCGCCATTCCTGCCCGGGCGCGAGCACCGGCAACTCGCGCGGAAGCTGCAGTTCTACGACGTCGGCGTAGCCGTCGGCGGCGTTTTCGTATTCGGCCACCGTCGGCGGATTCGGAAATGAAAAACGGATGTCGTAGGCCGCGGTCTGGCCGAAATTCCGGACTACGAGTTCGATCACGTGCCAGTCGGCCGAATGCGGCTCCATGAACATCGCGACGTGGGGGCGGGTCCGCTCCGCGGCCACCCGCCGGTTGAGCCTGAGCTGGCGATTTGTGAAGATCAGCGCGACGACACCCAGCAGAATGGCGGCCCACGCCGCCCACGCCAACCAGGTGCTGGACCCCGCATTCGTCACCCCGTGCCAGCCGTCCTGGATCCACCCCATTGAATCCACCTTCCGCTTATATCACAGTGATCTTCGGCGGGAAATTTCGCTGGAACCGATCGTAGAGGTATTCGGCACATATTGCCGACCGCGCCATCGGTGCATCGAAAATTCGCCCGGTCAATTAGCCGCCCATCAACATTCGCCACTGATCAAGATCCGCGGCGCGGTACACATAGTTGGAGCGTTTGACCTCCGACAGCGACGCGCTCGGCTCGGCCGAATACCAGTGTCCCGGAAACACTGTCGGGTCGCCCGGCAGCGCGGCGAGCCGCTGCAGACTGCGATACATCTCGTCGGAGTCGCCGCCGGGGAAGTCGGTGCGCCCGCAACCGTCCAGGAACAGCGTGTCACCGGCGACCAGGCGGTCCCCGAGCAGGAAGCACTGGCTGCCGGGCGTGTGCCCCGGGGTGTGCAGCAGCTCGATTTCGATGTCGCCGATGCTGACCTTGTCGTGGCCCTCGTGGGTGGTCAGATCGCCGAGCCCGATCCCGGTCACCCGCGAAACCCACTGGGCCTCATGGGTATTCACGTGCACCGGGACGGCCGCCCGCTCCAGCAGCTCGGCCAGGCCCTCCATTTGGAAGCCCATCATCGAACCGCCCACGTGGTCGGGATGGTGGTGGGTGACCAGCACCCCTGACAGGTGCATGCCGTCGGCCTCGAGCGCGTCGAGCAGATCGCCGGCGGCGTAGGCGGGGTCGACCACCAGGCAGTCCCCGGTCTGGCGGTCCCCGATCAGGTAGGCGAAGTTGCGCATCTGCGTCGCGAACATGTCTCCGGCGGCGAAATCGCGGCCCGAGAGCAGTTGGCGGAAGTACAGCCGGTCCTCTGACACCCGACCAGACTAGGGCTTGCCCGCGACTCGTCGCTCGGTTCAGCCAATGCTGAGTGGGTATTGTTGGCCCATGAAGAAGACGGTCGAGATCGAAGTCGACGACGATCTGGTCCAAGAGGCGATTCGTCGGTTCCATCTGGCCGACACGCGTGAGGCCGTCCATCTCGCGTTGCGGACCTTGCTCGCTGAGTCGGACCCGGCGGAAGAGGACGACGAGGAGTACGACGAGTTCAGCGACCTCAGCGCGTGGCAACCCCGCCGCGACGCGGGTAGTTGAGGAGCCGCCCCTGGGCCGCTTCGGTGGTTTGGTGACGTTGTGCGCCAGGCTGTACCCTCTTTTAGGCCCCGCGGCAGGACTGTCGCTTGGGTGAACGGCCCCCTTAGCTCAGTCGGTAGAGCGTTTCCATGGTAAGGAAAAGGTCAACGGTTCGATTCCGTTAGGGGGCTCGGCGGACGCCGAGCAGGCAGGCGGCCCACACCCCAAAACGGGGTGGCCCCGAGGCGATGTAGCTCAGTCGGTTAGAGCGAACGACTCATAATCGTTAGGTCGCCGGTTCGAGTCCGGCCATCGCTACAAGGCAAACGCGCGACTTGAGAGAGATTTGAGAGAGAACGGACATGGCTTCCAGTACCGATGTGCGGCCCAAGATCACCTTGGCATGCGAGGTGTGCAAGCACCGTAACTACATCACCAAGAAGAACCGCCGCAACGACCCCGACCGCATGGAGCTGAAGAAGTTCTGCCCGAACTGCGGCAAGCACCAGCCTCACCGCGAGACACGGTAGGGCCTGCGGCACTTATTGAGATTGACTAGGTAGGTTTTGGACCTGTGTCTTTGAGCGCAAAGATCGTCGGGATGCACTACCGCTATCCCGACCACTATGTGGTGGAGCGGGAGAAGATCCGCGAGTACGCGGTCGCGGTGCAAAACGACGACGCCATGTATCGCGAAGAGGACGCAGCGGCCGAACTCGGCTACAAGGGCCTGGTGGCCCCGCTGACGTTCATCTGCGTGTTCGGTTACCAGGCCCAGTCGGCGTTCTTCGAGCACGCCAACATCGCGGTCGAGGACGCGCAGATCGTCCAGGTCGACCAGGTGCTCAAGTTCGCCAAGCCCATCGTCGCGGGCGACAAGCTCTACTGCGACGTGTGGGTGGACTCGATGCGCGAGGCGCACGGCACCCAGATCATCGTGACCAAGAACATCATCACCGACGAAGCCGGTGACGTTGTGCAGGAGACCTACACGACCCTGGCGGGCCGTGCCGGCGAGAATGGAGAAAAGGGATTTTCTGATGCCACTGCGTGAGTTCAGTTCGGTCAAAGTCGGCGATCAGCTGCCGGAGAAGACCTACCCGCTGACCCGTCAGGACCTGGTGAACTACGCGGGGGTCTCCGGCGACTTGAACCCGATCCACTGGGACGACGAGATCGCCAAGGTGGTGGGACTGGACACCGCGATCGCCCACGGCATGTTGACCATGGGGCTGGGCGGCGGCTACGTCACCTCGTGGGTGGGTGATCCCGGCGCGGTCACCGAGTACAACGTGCGATTCACCGCGGTGGTGCCGGTGCCCAACGACGGCAAGGGCGCCGAGCTGGTGTTCAGCGGCCGGGTGAAGTCGGTCGATCCGGACAGTAAGTCGGTGACCATCGCCCTCACGGCCACCACCGGGGGCAAGAAGATCTTCGGCCGGGCCATCGCGTCGGCCAAACTAGCGTAGGCGGGCTAAGCCCATGGCTCTCAAAACCGACATCCGCGGAATGGTCTGGCGCTACCCGGACTACTTCGTCGTGGGCCGCGAGCAGCTGCGCGAGTTTGCCCGGGCCATCAAGTGCGATCACCCGGCCTACTTCGACGAGGACGCGGCCGCCGAGCACGGCTACGACGCGATCGTGGCCCCGCTGACGTTCGTGACGATCCTCGCCAAGTACGTCCAGCTGGACTTCTTCCGCAACGTCGACGTGGGCATGGAGACCATGCAGATCGTCCAGGTCGACCAGCGGTTCCTGTTCCACAAGCCGGTGCTGGCCGGCGACAAGCTGTGGGCCCGGATGGACATCCATTCGGTGGACGAGCGCTTCGGCGCCGACATCGTCGTCACCAAGAACATCTGCCATGACGACGACGGTGAACTCGTGCTGGAGTCCTACACCACGCTGATGGGCCAGCAGGGCGAGGAATCCGCCCGAATCAAATGGGACAAAGAGTCCGGCCAGGTCATCAGAACGTCGTAGTTCGCGCCGGATTTCCTGCGCTTAAGGGGTATCGAGTACACTCGAACCTCGGGGTTTTCCCAGCATCAGCGCGCTTTCCGGGATTCGAGTAATCGGGGAGCGCGCGTGTCATGTAAGCCCCGGCAGGTAAGCGCAGGTTGGCCTGCCAACCGCGAAGGGGCGTAGCTCAACTGGCAGAGCAGCGGTCTCCAAAACCGCAGGTTGCAGGTTCAAGTCCTGTCGCCCCTGCTGACGGCGATCCGTGCCATGGTGGACACTGGAAGAAGTGCCCATCATGCGGGACGGCTCGCGGGAAACTAGCAAACAAAGGAGCATGCGGTGAGCGACGAGGGCGACGCAGCCAACGACGCCGCACGCGACGGCGGCGAGACTGAGGAAAGCCGCGACAGCGGCGGTCGGACGGCCGTGGTGACAAAGCCTGCGCGACCCACCGGCAAGCGGACGCGGCAGCGCGTGGCCGACGATTCGACGTCCGTCGACGCGGAGTCGGCCGACGAGGTCGAGGTCGCCAAGGAGGGCAAGGCCAAGAAGGGCCGGACGGCCAAGGCGGCCAAGAAGAAGCCCGCCGGTCGTTCGGTCAATCCGTTCGCGTTCGTCTACAACTACCTCAAGCAGGTCGTTGCGGAGATGCGGAAGGTGATCTGGCCCAACCGCCGGCAGATGCTCACCTACACCTCCGTGGTGCTGGCGTTCTTGGCCTTCATGGTGGCGCTGGTCGGCCTGGCTGATTTCGGCCTGGCCAAGCTGGTGCTGCTGGTGTTCGGCTGAGCTTAGAGAGTTACAGGAAGGACCGAAAACCGTGACTACCTTCGACGGTGACACGTCCGCGGGTGAAGCGGTCGACGTGCAAGACGTCGCCGAGACCACCGAGACCCCCGAGACCACCGAGGCCCCCGGCGACGAGGCTCACGCCGAGCCGGCCGAGGAGGTCGAGGACGACCCCGCCGCCGCGCTCAAGGCGGATCTGCGCAGCAAGCCCGGCGACTGGTACGTCATCCACTCGTACGCGGGATACGAGAACAAGGTGAAAGCCAACCTGGAAACCCGCGTGCAGAACCTGGACGTCGGCGACTACATCTTCCAGGTCGAGGTGCCCACCGAAGAGGTCACCGAGATCAAGAACGGCCAGCGCAAGCAGGTCAACCGCAAGGTGCTGCCCGGCTACATCCTGGTGCGCATGGACCTGACCGACGACTCGTGGTCGGCGGTGCGCAACACCCCGGGCGTCACCGGGTTCGTCGGCGCGACCTCGCGCCCGTCGGCCCTCTCGCTCGACGACGTGGTGAAGTTCCTGCTGCCGCGCGGGGCGGCGAAGAAGGCCGCCAAGGGCGCGGCCAGCACCGCCACCGTCGCCGAGGCGGGTGGCCTGGAGCGTCCGACCGTCGAGGTCGACTACGAGGTCGGCGAATCGGTGACGGTCATGGACGGGCCGTTCGCGACGCTGCCGGCCACGATCAGCGAGGTCAACGGCGAACAGCAGAAGCTCAAGGTGCTGGTGTCGATCTTTGGCCGCGAAACCCCCGTCGAATTGACGTTCAGCCAAGTCTCGAAGATTTAGTCAGGAAGGAACGAACAACAACTCATGGCCCCGAAGAAGAAAGTCGTCGGGCTGATCAAGCTGCAGATCCAGGCCGGGCAGGCCAACCCCGCCCCGCCGGTCGGGCCAGCGCTCGGCCAGCACGGCGTCAACATCATGGAGTTCTGCAAGGCGTACAACGCCGCGACAGAAAACCAGCGCGGCAACGTGATCCCGGTGGAGATCACGGTCTACGAGGACCGCAGCTTCACCTTCGCGCTCAAGACACCGCCGGCCGCCAAGCTGCTGCTCAAGGCCGCCGGTGTCGGCAAGGGCTCCGCGGAGCCGCACAAGACCAAGGTCGCCAAGGTCAGCTGGGATCAGGTCAAAGAGATCGCCGAGACCAAGAAGGCGGACCTCAACGCCAACGACATCGACGCCGCCGCCAAGATCATCGCCGGTACCGCCCGGTCGATGGGGATCACCGTCGAGTAGCAACTCAAGCCGTGGGAGGGCCAGCTTCGGCCCGCCGTAACCACGACCCAACACCGGATTGGATGAATCAATGAGCAAGAACAGCAAGGCATACCGCGCCGCCGTCGAGAAGGTGGACCGCAACAACCTCTACACCCCGCTGGAGGCGGCCAAGCTCGCCAAGGAGACGTCGTCGGCCAAGCAGGACGCGACCGTCGAGGTGGCGATCCGGCTCGGCGTCGACCCGCGCAAGGCCGACCAGATGGTCCGCGGCACGGTCAACCTGCCGCATGGCACCGGTAAGACGGCCCGGGTCGCGGTGTTCGCTGTCGGCGACAAGGCCGAGCAGGCGCAGGCCGCCGGCGCCGACATCGTCGGCAGCGACGACCTGATCGAGAAGATCCAGGGCGGGTTCCTGGACTTCGACGCCGCGATCGCGACCCCCGACCAGATGGCCAAGGTCGGGCGCATCGCCCGGATCCTGGGTCCGCGCGGCCTGATGCCGAACCCCAAGACCGGCACCGTCACGCCCGACGTGGCCAAGGCCGTGTCGGACATCAAGGGCGGCAAGATCAACTTCCGCGTGGACAAACAGGCCAACCTGCACTTCGTCATCGGCAAGGCGTCGTTCGACGAGAAGAGCCTGGCGGAGAACTACGGCGCCGCCATCGACGAGGTGCTGCGGCTCAAGCCGTCGTCGTCGAAGGGTCGCTACCTGAAGAAGATCACGGTGTCGACGACCACGGGCCCGGGCATTCCGGTGGACCCGGCCGTCACCCGTAACTTCGCGGAGGCCTAGCCGCCGCACTCGGCGATGCGCCGGCGCAGGAACTCGCGGCCCGGCTCGGAGCCGTTGGACTGCAACGCCTTTCGATACCACGTCACTGCCTCGGCGGGTCGCCCCGCGCGCCGAAGCAGGTCGGCCCGCACCGTCGCGACGAGATTCGAGCGGCCCAGCCGCGGGTCGTCCGCCGCCCTGTCCAGGGCGGCCAGGCCCGCGTCGGGGCCGTCGCGGAAACCGACCGCGATCGCGCGGTTTGCGCGCGCCACCGGGGAGTCCGTCATCGACAGCAGCCGGTCATAGGCCGCGCAGATGGTGACCCAATCGGTTTGCTCCCAGGACGGCGCCGTCGCATGCAGCGCGGCGATCACCGCCTGCGGCAGGTACGGGCCCGTCGATCCCTCGGCCCGTCGCAACCGGTCCAGCCCGCGGGCGATGCGGCCGCGGTCCCAGCGCCGGCGGTCCTGCTCCTCGAGCGGCACCAGCATTCCGTCGGCGTCCACCCGGGTGGCGCGCCGCGAATCATGCAGCAGCACAAGGGCGGCCAGCGCGTGCGCCTCCAGCTCGTGGGGCATCAGCCCGCACAGCTCCAGCGCCAGCCGCACCCCTTCGTCGCACAGTTCGTCCCGGATCGCCGACGGGCCCGCGGTCGACCAATAGCCCTCGGTGAACACCGAGTAGATGCAACTGAGCACGTGCGGTGTGCGCTCGGGCAGCAGCTCGGCGGGTGGCACCCGCAGCGGGATGTTGGCGTGGCGAACCTTGTTCTTGGCCCGCGTGATTCGCTGGCCGACGGCCACCTCGCTCTGCAGCAGCGCGCGGGCGATCTCGCCGACGGTCAGCCCGGAAACCAACCGCAGCGTGAGCGACAGCTGCGACGGCCGGTCCAGCGCCGGGTGCGCGCAGGTGAACATCATCCGCAGCTCGTCGTCGACGACGGGGTGCGGGTCGGTGCGATCGGTGCGCGCCCGAATCTCGTCAACCACTGCCGCCAATTCCTTTCCGGGACGCACGGATTCGCGGCGCAGCCGGTCCCGGGCGCGGTTGCGCGCGACGGTCACCAGCCAGCCGCCGGGGCTGTCCGGCACGCCGTCGCGAGACCAGGTGCGCAGCGCCTCGGCGCAGGCTTCCTGGACGGCGTCCTCCGCGACCGTGAGGTCGCCGGACCACCGCGCGAGCGCGGCGACGGCGGGACCCCACTCCCGGCGGAAGACGCCGTCCAGGCCTGTCATCGGCGATCTACAGCGCGGAGATCCCGGCCAGCTGCCGCAACTGCACCGTCGAGGCGGGGATCATCGACGCCAGCTTGACGGCCTCGTCGCGATCCGCCGCGCTGATCAGGTAGATCCCCGTGGCGATTTCGGCGCCCTCGACGTACGGCCCGTCGGTGATCAGGACCTCGCCGTTGCGCACCCGCACGGTCGTCGCCGTGGACTGGTCGTGCAACGCGGCGCCGCCGATGATGTGATCGCCCGCCGCCGCGTGCAGGTCAACGTGCTTGGCCGCCACCGCTTCCCACTCCGGCGTGCCGGGCGTGTGTGCGGATTCGGCCGGTTCCAGCAGCAGCGCGAGCCAGTCGTTGCCGGTGAGCTTGCGGGACAGCTCAACCGAGTGGACGGTGGGCCACAGTTCCACGGCCCCGAACGTGGCGAGCGGGACGTCGCGCGCCAGCGCCAACGCCTCGTCGAGGTTTTCCGCTTCGAACAGGTAGTAGCCGCAGGCCACCTCCGCGGCCTCGGCGAACGGTCCGTCGGTGACGACCGGCGCGTCCGGGCCGCCGGTGATGACCACCGCCGCGGCTGCCGGAGCCAACGCGTCTCCGGACCTGATCGCGGGGCCGGCCTTGGCGTGGAAGTTCTCCCACGCCGCCATCGCGGATTCGGCGTCCTCGGGTGCGCGCTCTTGTTCCCTGCTGATCAACAAGGCGAAATATTGCATGTCGTCTACCTCCGGTAGTGAGCGAAACCCTGTGTTCCACTCTCTACGTACTCGACGAAAGGCGCAGCCCCGATCCGACAGTTAGGCGGCGCCCGGCTTCAGGTAGGTCACCAGGCTGCAGTCCAGCATCTCGTCGGTGAAGTAGTGCTCGCAGCCGCGCAGGTATTTCATGTACCGCTCGTAGACCTCTTCGGAGGTGACCTCGATGGCCTTGTCCTTGTTGGACTCTAGCGTGTCGCCCCAGATGCGCAGCGTCTTGATGTAGTGCGGCCGCAGCGAAAGCGGTTCCGGCACTACGAAACCCGCCTTCTCACCGTGCTCGACCATCATCTCGGTGGACGGCAGCCGGCCGCCCGGGAAGATCTCGGTGATGATGAACTTGATGAAGCGCGCCGTCTCGAAGGTCAGCTTTTTACCCCGGGCCGCCATCTCGAAGGGGTGGTAGCTGACGCTGCTCTGAATGGTCATCCGGCCGTCGTCGGGCATGATGTCGAAACACCGCTTGAAGAAGTCGTCGTAGTTCTCGTGCCCGAAGTGCTCGAAGGCCTCGATGGACACGATCCGGTCGACGGGCTCGGTGAAATCCTCCCAGCCGTGCAGGCGAACCTGGCGCGAGCGGTTCGTGTCGAGCGCCCCCAGCACCTGCTCGCTGCGGGCGTGCTGGTTCTTGGACAGCGTCAGGCCGACGACGTTGACGTCGTACTTCTCGACCGCGCGCTTCATGGTGGTGCCCCAGCCGCAGCCGATGTCCAGCAGGGTCATGCCCGGCTTGAGGTCCAGCTTGTCCAGGTTGAGGTCGATCTTGGCGTACTGGGCCTCCTCGAGCGTGATGTCCCACGGCTCGAAGTACGCGCAGCTGTAGATCCGGGACGGGTCCTGGAACAGGGCGAAGAAATCGTCGGAGACGTCGTAGTGCGCCTGAATGTCTTCGAAGCGCGTCCGCGTCTTCGTCGGGCTCGGTTGATCAGCCATTTTCTGCTTGTTCTCCTGGATGAAGTCTCGGCCCTGCCACGATACCGAAGCTCACTTCTCCAGCGTGAACTGGTTGCAGTCGATGTAGCCCATCCGGAACGCCTTGGCGCAGCCCGTCAGAAACTTCATGTAGCGCTCGTAGACCTCTTCGGACTGGATCGCGATGGCCTCGTCCCGGTGCGCCTCGAGCGCCTCGGCCCAGAAGTCGAGGGTCCGGGCGAAGTCCGACTGCAGCGACTGGATGCGGGTCACGTTGAAACCGACCTTCGCCGAGTGCTCCTCGACGGTCTCGATCATCGGCAGCCGCCCGCCCGGGAAGATCTCGGTGACGATGAACCGGATGAACTTGGCCATCTCCATCGTCAACGGGATGCCGCGCTCCATGACCTGCTTGACGTGCAGGCCGGTGATGGCGTGCAGCGCCATCACACCGTCGGCGGGCATTGCCTCGTAGGCGAACTTGAAGAAATCGTCGTAGCGGTGAAAACCGAAGTGCTCCAACGCCTCGATGATGACGATGCGGTCGACCGGGTCGGTGAACTCGGCCCAGTCGGTCAGCAGCACCCGGCGCGAGCGGCCGCTGTCGATCCCGTCGAGCAGCTGCTGGCAGTAGGCGTGCTGGTTCTTCGACAGGGTTACCCCGACGACGTTGACGTCGTAGCGCTCGACGGCCCGCTTCATCACCGAGCCCCAGCCGCAGCCGATGTCGAGCAGGGTCATCCCCGGCCGCAGGCCGAGCTTGTCCAGCGTCAGGTCGATCTTGGCGAGCTGCGCCTCCTGCAGGGTCATCCCCTCGCGCGGGAAGTACGCGCAGCTGTACGTGCGGCTCGGGTCCACGAAGAGCGCGAAGAACTCGTTCGACAGGTCGTAGTGCGACCGGACATTGTCGGAGTCAGACCGCATTCGCGTGGCCCCCACCCGATTCTCAGCCATTTGTCCTCCCGACTGGACAAGCACCTTGGCCAGGTAGCTGTCCCCGGCACCCTACACGGGGCGGGGCGCATCCCCGGCATTTAAGGTCGCATGCCCCGCTATTTCTCCAGCGTGAACTGGTTGACGTCGATGTAGCCGATCCGGAATGCATCGGCGCAGCCGGTCAGGTACCTCATGTAGCGCTCGTAGACCTCTTCGGACTGGATCGCGATGGCCTCGTCCCGGTGCGCGGCGAGGGCCTCCGCCCACAGGTCAAGGGTCCGGGCGTAGTGCGGCTGCAGCGACTGCCGGCGGGTCAGGGTGAACCCCGCCCGCGCCGAACGCTCCTGCACCATCTCGATCGACGGCAGCCGCCCGCCCGGGAAGATCTCGGTGACGATGAACTTGATGAAGCGGGCCATCTCGAACGTCAGCGGTATGCCGCGCTCGACGCACTGCGGCCCCGTCAGCCCGGTGATCGTGTGCAGCAGCATCACGCCGTCGGCGGGCAGCAGGGTGTGCGCGAGCTTGAAGAAGTCGTCGTAGCGATCGTGGCCGAAGTGCTCGAACGCGCCGATCGACACGATGCGGTCGACGGGCTCGTCGAACTGCTCCCAGCCGGCCAGCAGCACGCGCTTGCCGCGCGGGCTGTCCATGGCGTCGAACGACTCCTGCACATGGGCCGCTTGGTTTTTCGACAACGTCAGGCCGACGACGTTGACGTCATACTTTTCGATCGCCCGGCGCATGGTGGCGCCCCAGCCGCAGCCGACGTCGAGCAGCGTCATGCCCGCCCGCAGGCCCAGCTTGCCCAGCGCCAGGTCGATCTTCGCGAGCTGCGCCTCTTCCAGCGTCATGTCGTCGCGCTCGAAATAGGCGCAGCTGTACGTCTGGGTGGGGTCGAGGAACAGGCGGAAGAAGTCGTCGGACAAGTCGTAGTGCGCCTGCACATCGTCGAAATGCGGCGTCAAATCCTTGCTCATGGCGTTATCTCCCCCTCCCCCCGGGGCGGATCACCTCACTTGGTGAGGGTGAATTGGGCGACGTTGATGAGGCCCCTGCGGAACCGCACCGCGCACCCGGTGAGGTAGTGCATGAATTTGTTATAGACCTCTTCGGACTGGATGGCGATAGCCCGCTCCCGGCTGGCCTCCAGGTTGGCCGCCCACGCGTCGAGGGTCTTCGCGTAGTGCTGCTGCATCAGCTGAGTTTGCTCGACGGCGAAGCCCGCGGCGCGCGCGTTGTCGACGATGTCGGGCTCGGACGGCAGCTCGCCGCCGGGGAAAATCGACTCCCGCAGGAATTTCAAGAAGCGCAGGTCGCTCATCGTCAGCGCGATGCCCTGCTCGTGCAGCCAGCGACGGTCGTAGGTGAACAGGCTGTGCAGCAGCATCCGGCCGTCGTCGGGCATGATCTCGTACGAGCGCTCAAAAAACGCGCCGTACCGCTCCTTGTGGAAGGCGTCGAACGCCTCGAAGGAGACGATCCGGTCGACCTTCTCGTCGAATTCTTCCCAACCCTGCAGCCGTGCCTCGGCGCGCCGCGTCGTCGGGATGGCGGCCAGCCTGGCCTTGCTGCGCTCATAGTGGTTGCGGCTCAGCGTAAGTCCGACGACGTTGACGTCGTACTTCTCGACGGCGCGGACCAGCGCCCCGCCCCAGCCGCACCCGACGTCGAGCAGCGTCATGCCGGGCTGCAGCTTCAGCTTGTCCAGCGCTAGATCCAGTTTGGCGAGTTGCGCCTCTTCCAGCGTCATGTCGTCGCGCTCGAAGTATGCGCAGGTGTAGACCCAAGTGGGATCGAGGAAGAGCCCGAAGAAGTCGTCCGAAATGTCGTACGCAGCTTGCGAGTCTTCGTAGTAGGGTTTCAGCTCCGCCATTATTAGACATCCTCCCAACGACTAACCGTACAACGCGGTGAGAGTGTCCGTGAAATCACAAGGGCACTCCGAAAACCGCCCGAGCCCGGCCTCTAGCTGGCGTCGGCGAAGTTGCTAGTAAGCACGCTGATCAGCCGATCCCACAATTGCTGAGGCAGGTCGTGGCCCATGCCGTCAAACAAGACTAGTCGAGCGCCGTTGATGGCGCGCGCGACGGCACGCCCGCCGGAGGGCGGCATCAGCTTGTCGGCGCGGCCGTGGATGACCACCGTCGGCGCGACCGTGCGCCGGTTGTAGCCGAGCAGGCTGCCGCTGGCCATGATCGCGCTGAAGTGCCGGGCGACGCCCCACGGGTAATAGCTGCGCTCGTAGCCCTCGACGGCCTCGGCGCGGACCTGCTCCTCGGGGGCGCGGTAGCGCGGGCTGCCGGTGATCCGGGTGACGCGCACGACGTTGTCGACGATCACGTCGAGCGGCGAACCGGGCGGGGGCCCCTTGAGCACCGCCAGCAGGGCGCGCGGCGCGGGCGGCGGCAGGAACGGGCGATTGTTGCTGGAGAAGATGACCGCCAGGCTCCTGGTCCGCTCGGCGAAGCGCGCCGCGAAGACCTGCGCGATCATGCCGCCCATCGACGCCCCGACGATGTGGGCGCGCTCGATGCCCAGGTGGTCCAGCACGGCGGCCGCGTCGTCGGCCAGGTCCTCCAGCGCGTACGCCGCCTCGGCGCGCATCCCCAGCCAAAACCGCAGCAGCCGCGGAACCAGGGGCTGCCCGGAGCCCGCCCTCGGCGTCTTGCTGGACAGGCCGACGTCGCGGTTGTCGTACCGAATGACCCGCAGTCCCTGCCCGACGAGCCGCTCGCAGAACGCGGTCCGCCACAGCAGCAGCTGCGCGCCCAGCCCCATGATCAGCAGCACGGGCGGGTCGTCGACGTCGCCCATGTCCTCGTAGTAGAGCTTGAGGTCGCCGGATATCGCGGCGCCGGTGCGGATTTCCATCCGGGAGCCCCTAGACCTCCACGTCGGTCTGATGCTCGCGGCCGACCTCGACCATGAAGTTGGCGAAGTAGCCCGTCAGCTGTGGGTCCGACATCATCTGCCACTTCGGTGCGAGCAGCTTCATGTACCGCTCGACGTAGAGGAACTGCTTGCCGATGAGCACCAGCTCCCGGGGCAGCTTGACGTCGTAGGCGTCGGCCAGCGTCGACAGCTGGCGCCCGATGTCGGCGTAGGACATGTCGCCCAGCGTCTGCATGGTCAGCGGGGTGGCGAATTTCTCCAGGTCCTTGGCGGCCTGGGCCTCGGGCTTCATGGTGCCGACGGCGCCCATCAGCACGACGATCTTGCCGGCCGAGGCGTGGTCCTTCTTCACCAGCAGCGCGTACACCAGCTCGCGAAGCAGCCAGCGGGTGCGGGGGTCGATGCGGCCCATGATGCCGAAGTCGAAGAACACGATGCGCCCGGCGTCGTCGACGTAGAGGTTGCCGGCGTGCAGGTCGCCGTGGAACAGCCCGTGCCGCAGCCCGCCCTCGAAGAGGGAGAACAGCAGCGCCTTCACCAGCTCGGTGCCGTCGAACCCGGCCTTGCGGATGGCGGCGACGTCGTCGATGCGGATGCCGTGCACCCGTTCCATGGTCAGCACCCGGTCGCTGGTGAAGTCCCAGTGCACCTGCGGCACCCGGATGTTCTTGCCCAGCGGGGAGGCGTGCAGGTGCGACACCCAGGCCTCCATCGACTGGGCCTCGAGGCGGAAGTTCAGCTCCTCGGCCAGGTTGTCGGAGAAGTCGGCGACGACGTCCTGCGCCGAGAGCCGCCGGCCGAGCTTGGCCAGCTCGACGGCCTGGGCGAAGCGCTTGAGGATCTGCAGGTCGGCGGCGACCCGGCGGCGGATGCCCGGCCGCTGAATCTTGACGACGACGTCCTCGCCGCTGTGCAGGGTGGCGTAGTGCACCTGCGCGATGGACGCCGACGCGAACGGCGTTTCGTCCCACTTGGCGAACAGCTCGGCGGGGTCGGCGCCGAGCTCCTCGACGAAGAGCTTGTGCACCTCTTTGGCGTCGGCGGGCGGCACCCGGTCCAGCAGGCCGCGGAATTCGCGCGACAGCGACTCGCCGAACGCGCCGGGGCTGGACGCGATGATCTGCCCGAACTTCACGTAGGTGGGCCCCAGGTCGGCGAACGTGGCGGGAAGCTGCTTGATCACCTTCTGCTGCCACGGCCCCTTGGCGGGCAGCTTGGTGAGGATGCTCGCGGCGGCGCGGGTGACCTGCCAGCCGGTGGCTGCTACCCGGGCCGCTTCGACCGGCAACGGCACCCGGTCGAGCTTGGACACCTCGCGGTGTTTGGTAGTAGTCATCTCAGCAGTCTGCCAAATCGAGCGTGTCAAGTCCCAATTCCTGTGAGCGCGCTCACCGCGTGTCAGCGAGCGCGAAGTGCTCGGTAAGGGTCTCGACGATCGGCCGCCAGACCGGTTTGGGGAGGTCGTGTCCCATCCCGTCGATCACCACGAATCGCGCGCCGGGGATGGCGGCGGCGACGGCCCGCCCGTTGCGGGGCCGGACCATCGGGTCCGCCGAACCGTGCAGCACGACGGTCGGGGCGGTGATCGCCCTGCTGTAACCGAGCAGGCTGCCGGTGCCCAGCATGGCGTCGAACTGGCGCAGCATGCCCGGCGGGTAGCTGCAGCGGTCGGCGAGTTGGCGCACCCGGTCGCGCAGCTCGGCGTCGGGCGGCAGGAAGTTGGGGCCGTTGAACACCGCGACGTTGCGCACCTCGACGGCCAGTTTCTCCTCGGGCGAGGCGTCCTTGGCCGGCGGGTCGAAGGCCAGCCTGATGACGCGCCAGGCCGGCGGCGCCGCGAACGGCTTGCCGGTGCTCGACATGATGATGCCCAGCGACGCCACCCGGTGCGGCTCGGTGGCGGCCAGGATCTGCGCGATCATCCCGCCCAGCGAGGCGCCCACCACGTGCGCCCGGCCGACTTCCAGGTGGTCCAGCAACGCCACCACGTCGCCGGTCATGTCGATCAGCGTGTAGGGCACCGGGCTGGGCCGGCCCAGCAGGTAGCGCCCGACGCGCCGGTACACCGAGCCCCGGGCCCGCAGTCCGTGCATCTTGGCCGACAGCCCGGTGTCGCGGTGGTCGAAGCGGATGACGCGGTAACCGGCGTCGAGAAGCCGCGCGCAGAAGCCGTCGGGCCACATCGGCAGCTGGGCGCCCAGGCCCATGATGAGCAGCGCGGGCGGCGCGGCCGGGTCGCCGAGGTCCTCGTAGTAGAGCTCGACCGGGCCGTGCGGTGTCTCGCGGCGCGCGATGCCGCTGCGGACGTGCGCTATTTCCGCCAGGGCTGCACCCATCCTTCGATCTGCCAATTTTCCAGCCCGGCGATCAGCTCGTACATGGTGGCGCCGTCGATCGATTCCCGGACGATGTCGGCGTGCCCGGCGTGGCGGGCCAGCTCGTTGATCACGTGCAGGATCACCCAGCGCACCGACCAGGCCTTCTGGTCCTTGGGGAACCAGGGGATGTCCTGCGGCACCGGAACCGTGGCGTCCAGGTCGGCGGTTTCGACCAGGCGCAGCGATTCCGCGTTCTGGGTTTCGAACGCCTTCAGCAGCCCGGCCAGCGTCTCGTCGGGCCGCATCACGTGCTGGTCGCCGAACTCCTTGGCGATCTGCTCGAACGGCCGGGGATCCTTCGGCGGCAGCTCCGGGGCGGCGGCGACCCGCGCCATCCAGTTGCGTTGCATGGCCGTGGCGTGCTTGACCAGCCCGCCGACCGACAGGGCGCTGACCGACGGCGCCGAGCGGGCCTGTTCGTCGGTGAGGCCGTACGAGACCGCGAAATACGCGCTCTGGTGAAACGCCAGGAATTCGCGCAGGGCGTTGCGTTCGTCGGTGACCGGCGGGGCGAGTGCGGGCATGTGTCAGTCTCTCTTGTCGACGGTTCGGCTGTGCAGGTAAAGGTCGCGCAGGCATGCGATTTCGGCACCATGGTGAATCGCTTCTCGATTGATGTGCAAGACCAGCTCGCTGAGCGGGTAGTCGGCGTACGGCCCTTCGGCCGGCCCGCAGCGGCGGGTCAGGTCCGCGGCCGAAAGCGACCGCACACCGGTCATCCACGCGGCGTATGCCTCGTCGAGCTGCCCCAGCGCGGTGGCGGCGTCGGTGGCGTACTCCCAATCCTGATAGCTCGCGGGCGGCCCGCCGAAATGATTGTGGGCACGCACGGCGAACACCCCGACGATGACGTGGGCCATGCGCCACGCGATGGTGGTGAATGGTGTCGGAATGGGCGGGGGATACGCGAAGTCCACCGATCCCCCCGGATGCACGGTCCAGCAGTCGGGCACCGGCTGCCAGAGGTACTCATCGTCGGTGAGGCCGTCCAGCCGAGGGCGCAGCTGTTCGCGCCAGTGCCAGTCGAGCTGATCCGCCAGTTGAGTCGTCAGGTCGGCCATGTCCCCGAGCTTTCCACCACGGGGTGACATGCTTTTGGCATGCGGGTGGTTTCGGCGGAATCGACCGAACTGTTTGTCGGGCCACCGGACGCGCCGCTGCAGCTGGCGCGCATCGGCGTCGAAGGCTGCGCCGAGCCGACGCCGATCCGCATCGACGGCGACGGGGTGAGCGGCGAGGCGCTCGCCCGGCCCGGAACCGGCGCCGTCGAGGTCCCGGTCACGGTGGACCGGCCGGCGGTCGGTCAGCGCCGGGCCGCGCGGGTGCGCGCCGGACGCGCCGGCGAGTCGTTCGAGTTCACCGTCGCCGAGCCCGGCTGGACCATGTTCATGGTCAGTCACTTTCACTACGACCCGGTCTGGTGGAACACGCAGGGCGCCTACACCAGCGAATGGGCCGAAGACCCGCCGGGCCGGCAGGCCAACGGCTTTGAACTGGTCCGCGCGCACCTGGAGATGGCCCGCCGCGAGCCCGAGTACAAGTTCGTGCTGGCCGAGGTCGACTACCTCAAGCCGTACTGGGACACCCACCCCGAGGACCGCGCCGACCTACGCCGGTTCATCGCGCAGGGCCGCGTCGAGGTGATGGGCGGCACCTACAACGAGCCCAACACCAACCTCACCAGCCCGGAGACCACGATCCGGAACCTCGTGCACGGCATGGGGTTTCAGCGTGACGTCCTGGGCGCCGACCCGGCCACCGCGTGGCAGCTCGACGTGTTCGGCCACGACCCGCAGTTCCCCGGGCTGGCCGCCGACGCCGGCCTGACATCGAGTTCGTGGGCGCGCGGACCGCACCACCAATGGGGTCCGGGCCATGACGTCGAGGCCATGCAGTTCTGCAGCGAGTTCGAGTGGATCGCGCCGTCGGGCCGCGGCCTGCTCACCCACTACATGCCCGCGCATTACGGGGCGGGCTGGGGGATGGACGAGTCGGTGTCGCTCGCCGACGCGGAGGACGCCACCCGCGCGCTGTTCGAGCGGCTCAAGAAGGTCGCGCTGACGCGCAACGTGCTGCTGCCGGTCGGGACCGACTACACGCCGCCGAACAAGTGGGTCACCGCGATCCATCGCGACTGGGCCGCGCGCTACACGTGGCCGCGGTTCGTGTGCGCGATTCCGCGGGAGTTCTTCGCGGCGGTGCGCGCCGAGCTCGCGCAGCGCGGTTGCGAGCCGTCCCCGCAAACCCGGGACATGAACCCGATCTACACCGGCAAGGACGTCTCGTACATCGACACCAAACAGGCCAACCGGGCCGCCGAGAACGCCGTGCTCGAGGCCGAGCGCTTCGCCGTGTTCGCCGCGCTGCTGACGGGCGCCGAGTACCCGCAGGCCCCCCTGGCCAAGGCGTGGGTGCAGCTGGCGTACGGCGCGCACCACGACGCCATCACCGGCTCGGAGTCCGACCAGGTCTACCTCGACCTGCTGACCGGCTGGCGTGACGCGTGGGAGGTGGGCCGCACGACGCGCGACAGCGCGCTGGCGTTGCTGTCCGGCGCGATCGGGGGCGCCGTGGTCGTGTGGAACCCGTTGGCGCACAATCGGACCGACGTCGTCACCGCGCGGCTCGGCGCTCCTATCGGTGCCGGGGTGCGCGTGTTCGACCCCGACGGCACCGAGCTGCCGGCGCACGTGGCGGACGACGGGCGGTCGGTCACCTGGTTGGCGCGCGACGTGCCGTCGCTGGGCTGGCGGGCCTACCGGCTGGTGCCGGGGGGCGAGGCGACCGGCTGGGAACCGATGCCCGGCTTGGCGATCGCCAACGAGCACTACCGGCTCGAGGCCGACCCGGCGCGCGGCGGGGGGATCGTGTCCCTGGTTTCCGGCGGCCGGCAGCTGATCGCCGCCGGCCGGGTGGGCAACGAGCTGGCGCTCTATGAGGAATACGCGTCGCATCCCAGGCAGGGGGAGGGACCCTGGCACCTGCTGCCCAGGGGTCCGGTGCTGTGCTCGTCGGCGTCGCCGGCCCGGGTGCGGGCCTACCGCGGCCCCCTCGGTCAGCGACTGGTTGTGCGCGGCCGCATCGGCGGGCAGCTGCGCTATACCCAAACCCTCACGCTGTGGAACGGGCTGGCGCGGCTCGACTGTCGCACGGCCATCGACGAATTCATCGGGGAGGACCGCTTGTTGCGGCTGCGCTGGCCGTGCCCGGTGCCGGGCGCCATGCCGGTCAGCGAGGTCGGAGACGCCGTCGTCGGGCGCGGCTTCGCGCTGCTGCACCCCACTCCCGGTGGGGATCGCTCGGTGGACACCGCCCAACACCTGTGGACGCTGGACAACCCGGCCTACGGCTGGTTCGGCCTGTCGTCGGCGGCGCGGGTCCGGGTCGGCGCCGACGTGCGGTCGGTGTCGGTGGCCGAGGTGGTGTCGCCGGCCGCGGCGGTGTCGGGGCCGCTGGCGCGCGAGCTGATGGTGGCGCTGGTCCGCGCCGGCGTCACGGCGACCTGCAGCGGCGCCGACAAGCCGCGCTACGGCTGCCTCGACGTCGACTCGAACCTGCCCGACGTGCGCATCGCGCTGGGCGGGCCGGCTCGCAACGCGTTCACCAAAGCCGTTCTTGCGCAAGCCGGTCCGGAGTACTCCGCCGAGCTCGAGCGCCAGCTTGCCGATACCGGGCGGGCCAGAATCTGGGTGCCGGCCGAGACGCCGTTGGCCGTGGCGTGGGTCCCCGGCGCCGACCTGCGCCCGCCGCGGGCGCTGCCGGTCCTGGTGATCGATGGCCGTGACGAGGGTGGCCTGGCCGCCGCGATCGCATCGGTGGTCGACGACCTTGCGACCGCGGAGATCCCGGTCAACCAGCGGGCGCCGTCGGGCATGCAGCGCTTCGAATCCCGCACCGTCGCGCTGCTCAACCGCGGGGTGCCCAGCTTCGCCGTCGAGACCGACGGCACGCTGCACACCGCGCTGATGCGGTCCTGCACCGGCTGGCCGTCGGGAACCTGGATCGACGATCCGCGCCGCACCGCGCCCGACGGCTCGAACTTCCAACTCCAGCATTGGACCCACGCCTTCGACTACGCGCTGGTCTGCGGTGACGGCGACTGGCGCGAGGCCGAGATTCCTACGCGCAGCGCGGAGTTCGGCCATCCGCTGCTTGCCGTCGTGCCCGGTAAGCCGGGCGGCGCGCTGCCGCCGACCGGGTCGCTGCTGCGCGTCGAGCCCGCCGGCCCGGTCCAGCTGGCGGCCCTCAAGGCGGCCGGCAACCCGCTGGCGTCGGGCCGCGCCCGGCCCGTCGAACCGGGCGCGGTGGCTCTGAGGTTGGTGCAGACGACCGGGACGCGCACCCGCGTCACCCTCGGCTCCGAGCTGGCCGCGGTGCGCGGGCTTGCGTTCGCCGACCTGCTGGAAGAGCGGCACCGCCCCGCGGAAACGATCGAGCTGCACGGCTTTCAGGTGGCCACCGTGCTGGCCCGCCTCGAAACGCCATGCGCGGCAACGGGTTACACGCGACTGGCCCCGGACGCTGAGGCCGCGCAGCCCCTGTACGCGCGCTACTGGCTGCACAACCGCGGACCCGCGCCGCTCGGGGGGCTGCCGGCCGTCGCGCACCTGCACCCGCAGCGCGTGACCGCCGAGCCGGGCGGCGAGGTGGCGTTGCGGCTCACCGTCGCCGGCGACTGCAGCGACGCCACGCTGGACGGCGAAGTGACGGTGCTGTGCCCGGACGGCTGGTCGGCGACCCCGGCGGAGCTGCCGTTCACGCTGGGCGTGGGCGAACACCGCGAGGCCGACGTGACGGTGACGATCCCGGCCCGCGCGCGGGCCGGGATCTACCCGCTGCGCGCGCGGCTGTGCCTGACCGGGGACGGCGTCCCGGCGGCGTGGCGGCAGGAGGTCGAGGACGTGTGCGTGGTCGAGGTCGGGCGCGCCGGCGAGGAGAAGCTGCTGTACCTCGCCGACGCCCCCGGCGACGTGGAGCTCGCGGCGGGCGGGACCGCCCGGCTGACCGTGACGGTCGGCACCCACGCCCGCGCCGCCCTGGCGCTGGAGGCGCACCTGATCAGCCCCTGGGGCACGTGGGAGTGGATGGGCCCCGCCGCGCTCGGCGCCGTGCTGCCCGCCCGCGGCACGGTCGAGCTCGGCTTCGACCTGAGCCCGCCGGCGTGGCTGGATCCCGGTCAGTGGTGGGCGCTGGTCCGCGTGGGCTGCGCGGGCCGGCTGGTGTACTCGCCGGCGGTGCAGGTGACGGTGACGTGAGCGTCGGTGCGGTGGCGACCGTGGGCGGCGACCCGGTACCCGTCGGCGAGGTCGACGCGGCCGAGGCCCGGCTGCGCCGGGGCCCGGCCGCGGCCGCGCTGCCGGCGCCCGGCACCGGGGAGGGCCGGCAGCTGCGGCGCTGGCTCACCCAGCTGATCGTGACCGGGCGGGTGGTCGCCGCCGAGGCCGCCGCCCGGGGCCTCACCGCGGCCGGCGCGCCCACCGAGGACGAGCTGCTGCCCGACGCGACGGCGCGGCTGGAGATCGGCAGCGTGGCCGCCGCCGCGCTGGCGGATCCGTTGGCGCGGGCGCTGTTCGCCGACGTCACCGCCGCGGTCCGGGTCGGCGCCGACGAGGTGGCCGACTACCACGCCCGCAACCCGCTGCGCTTCGCCGCGCCGCACCCCGGCCCGCACGGGTGGCGGACCCCCGCGCTCGCCGCACCGCCCCTGGCCCAGGTGCGCGGGGCGATCGCGGACCACCTGCGGGGTGCCGCGCGCCGCCGCGCCTTCCGGGTGTGGCTGGACGCGCGACGGGCCGCGCTGGTCCGCCTCGCCCCCGATTATGAGCACCCGGGCGACCCCCGCCAACCCGACAACACGCACCGCCACTGATGGCCGCCCTCACGCTCAGCCTCGATATCGGCGGCACCAAGATCGCCGCCGGGCTGACCGATCCCGGTGGCGCGCTGGTGCACACCGCGATCCGGCCCACCCCCGCCGGCGGCTCCGCGGAGGAGGTCTGGGCCGAGGTCGCCGCGATCATCGCCGACACGCTGCGCGTCGCCGGCGGCGCCGTCACCGCGGTGGGCATCGCGTCGGCCGGGCCCATCGACCTGCGGGCCGGAAGCGTCAGCCCGGTCAACATCGCATCCTGGCGCGGCTTCGCGCTGCGGGACCGGGTCGCCGCCGCGGTCCCCGGCGTCCCCGTACGCCTCGGCGGGGACGGCGTGTGTATGGCGCTGGGCGAGCACTGGCTCGGGGCGGGCCGCGGCGCCCGCTTCATGCTCGGCATGGTGGTGTCCACCGGCGTGGGCGGGGGACTGGTGCTCGACGGCGTTCCGTACACCGGGCGCACCGGAAACGCCGGCCACGTCGGTCATGTGGTGGTCGAGGAGGACGGCCGGCCGTGCGCGTGCGGCGGGCGCGGCTGCGTCGAGACCGTCGCGTCGGGACCGTGGATGGTGCGCTGGGCGCGGGAAAACGGCTGGGCCGCGCCGCCCGGCGCCGGCGCCCGGGACCTGGCCACCGCGGCCGCCGCCGGGGACCCGGTGGCGCAGCGCGCGTTTCGGCGGGGGACCACCGCGCTGGCGGCGATGATCGCGTCGGTCGGGGCGGTCTGCGACCTCGACCTCGTCGTCATCGGCGGCGGCGTGGCCAAGTCCGGGGACCTGCTCTTCGACCCGCTGCGGGCGGCGCTGGCCGGCTACGCCGGACTGGAGTTCCTCGCCGGCCTGCGCGTGGTGCCCGCGGCGCTGGGCGGCGAGGCGGGCCTGGTCGGCGCCGCCAGGCTGGCCGGGCTCGGGTAGCCGCACCGTTTTGGCTGACCGCGGGGGGTCAGGCTATCCTGGTTGCCGATCCACCGAAGACCGTCGGTCACCGAGCAATCGGTTGAAGGTCCGGGAACATCCCGGCGGCCCACGCAGGAGGACGAGGCACAACGCCGGCACACGCCGGTGAATCTGTACGCCCCGGCCGCTTCCTGCGCCGGGGCGTTCGTCGTTCCCGCGGTGAATCACCGACAAACTTTGACCTCAGGAGGTATGCATGGCCAGGGCTGACAAGGCCACCGCCGTTGCAGACATCGCGGAGCAGTTCAAGGACTCGACGGCCACCCTGATCACCGAGTACCGCGGTTTGACGGTGGCCAACCTGGCCGAGCTGCGCCGCTCGCTGGCGGGATCGGCCACCTACACGGTGGCCAAGAACACGCTGATCAAGCGGGCGGCCGCCGACGCCGGCATCGAGGGCCTCGACGAGCTGTTCGCGGGCCCCACGGCCATCGCGTTCGTCAGCGGCGAGCCAGTCGACGCCGCCAAGGCGATCAAGACCTTCGCCAAGGAGAACAAGGCGCTGGTCATCAAGGGCGGCTACATGGATGGCCACCCGCTGAGCGTCTCGGAAGTCGAGCGCATCGCGGACCTGGAGTCCCGCGAGGTGCTGCTGGCGAAGCTGGCCGGCGCGATGAAGGGCAACCTGGCCAAGGCGGCCGGCCTGTTCGCCGCCCCGACCTCCCAGATGGCCCGCCTGCTGGCCGCGCTGCAGGAGAAGAAGCCCGCCGAGGCCGCCGCACCGGCCCCGGCCGCCGAGGCCCCGGCCGCGGAAGCGCCCGCCGAGACCGCTGAAACCGCTGAAGCCCCGGCCGAAGCCGAATAACAACCGACCGCAACTTAGGAAAACAAGGAAGGACCCACACCATGGCAAAGATGACTGCCGACGACCTGCTCGACGCGTTCAAGGAAATGACCCTGCTGGAGCTCTCGGACTTCGTCAAGAAGTTCGAGGAGACCTTCGAGGTCACCGCGGCCGCCCCGGTCGCCGTCGCCGCGGCCGGTCCGGCCGCCGGCGGCGCGCCCGCCGAGGCCGCCGAGGAGCAGTCGGAGTTCGACGTCATCCTCGAGGCCGCCGGTGACAAGAAGATCGGCGTGATCAAGGTGGTCCGCGAGATCGTCTCCGGCCTGGGCCTCAAGGAGGCCAAGGACCTCGTCGACGGCGCGCCCAAGCCGCTGCTGGAGAAGGTGGCCAAGGAGGCCGCCGACGACGCCAAGGCCAAGCTCGAGGCCGCTGGCGCCACCGTCACCGTCAAGTAGCACCCACTTCGCGAAAACCCCCGGAAGCGCCCTTCCGGGGGTTTCGTGCGCTCAGCGGGCGCCGAAGGCCGCCCGTTGCGAGCTTCGCACGCGTTCATGCGAATCTCCCAGAGCCACCAGGAAATTCGACGTCAGCGAGCCGAGCACCGGCGCGACGGCCGCGTCGTCGTCGCCGTAGAAGCCGGCCAGTTCGAGCATCACGAACCCGTGCACCAACGCCCAGAACTGAGCCGCGGTGGCCACCACCGCCGCGTCGTCGGCCGCGGAACCCACGGTGATCCGGCCGGCCACCATCGACCGCCGCACCGCGCGCACCACGTGCGCGAAGCTGGGGATGTGCTGCTCGATCTCGGCGACCGTCAGCTTCAGGACGTTGCCCGCGGGCGCGTTGATGCCGTGCGCGCTGGTGCTGCCGAACATCAGCCGGTACATGTGCGGACGCTCGATGGCGTAGCGCCGGTAGGCGGCGCCGACGGCGAACAGGTCGGCCACCGGGTCGTCGGTCTCGGGCACCGTCAGCGCCGCGTCGAACTGCCGCAGGCCTTCCTCGGCGACCTCCGCGATCAGGCCGCGCATTCCGCCGAAATGGGTGTACACCGCCATCGTCGAGGTCCCGGCGGCCCCGGCCACCCGGCGGGTCTGCAGCGCATCGGGTCCCTGCTCGTCGAGCAGGCCGACGGCGGCGTGCAGCATCTCATCGCGAACACCGCGAACGCTGCGCTCGGTTTCCGAAGTCATCCTTGCCATCTTCTCATCGCGGGCGTACGGTTCCCATAACGCTGAAATATCAATGTTATAGGAGCTTAGCAGTGACATCCACGCAAGCCGTCCGATCCACCAATCCGTATCTCGAGGGCTTTCTGGCGCCGGTGGCCGCCGAAGTGACCGCGACCGATCTGGAGGTCACCGGCCACATCCCCGAGCACCTCGACGGGCGCTATCTGCGCAACGGGCCGAACCCGGCCGAAGAGGTCGATCCGGCCACCTATCACTGGTTCAGCGGCGACGGCATGGTGCACGGCGTCGCGCTGCGCGACGGCAAGGCCCAGTGGTATCGCAACCGCTGGGTGCGCAGCCTCTCGGTGTGCGCCGCCCTGGGCGAGCCGGCGCCGGGCCGCCTCGACCCGCGGGCGGGCATGCTGTCCTTCGGCGCCAACACCAACGTGCTGAGCCACGCCGGGCGCACCGTGGCGCTGGTCGAGGGCGGGGCGGCCAACTACGAGCTGACCGACGACCTCGACACCGTCGGCACGTGCGACTTCGACGGCACCCTGCGGGGCGGCTACACCGCGCACCCGCACCGCGATCCGCACACCGGCGAATTGCACGCGGTGTCTTACTCTTTCGCCCGCGGGCGCACCGTGCAGTACTCGGTGATCGACACCCGCGGGCGGGCCCGCCGCACGGTCGACATCGAGGTGACCGGGTCGCCGATGATGCACGACTTCTCGCTGACCGACAAATACGTGGTGATCTACGACCTGCCGGTGACGTTCGACGCGGTGCAGGTGCTTCCCACCAACATCCCGCGCTGGCTGGGCGTGCCGGCCCGGCTGGCGCTGCAGTCGCTGGTGGGGCGCGTCCGGGTGCCCGGCCCGATCACCGCGATGATGAACCGCAACCCGAAACACGACGACCGGATGCCGTACGCCTGGAACCCCGGCTACCCGGCGCGCATCGGGGTCATGCCCCGCGAGGGCGGTAATTCCGACGTCCGCTGGTTCGACATCGAAGCCTGCTACGTCTACCACCCGCTCAACGCGTATTCCGAAATGCGGGACGGCGCAGAGGTTTTGGTGCTCGACGTGGTGCGCTACTCGCGGATGTTCGACCGCGACCGGCGCGGCCCCGGCGACACCGCGCCCAGGCTGGACCGCTGGACCGTCAACCTGGCGACCGGCGCGGTGGCCACCGAATGCCGTGACGAGCGCTCGCAGGAATTTCCGCGGATCAACGAGACGCGCCTGGGCGCGCGGCATCGCTTCGGCTACGCCGTCGGCATCGAGGGCGGGTTCCTCGCCGCGGGGGGCCCGGAGATGGCGACACCGCTGTACAAGCACGACTACGCCACCGGGTCGGCCACGGTGGCCGCGCTCGACCCCGGGCTTTTGCTCGGCGAGATGTCTTTCGTGCCCAACCCCGGTCCCGAGGATCAAGCCGAGGACGACGGCATCCTGATGGGCTACGGCTACCACCGCGGCCGCGACGAAGGGCAGCTGGTGCTGCTGGATGCGCAGACCCTCGAATCGGTGGCTACCGTGCACCTGCCGCAGCGGGTACCGATGGGCTTCCACGGAAATTGGGCGCCCGCTAGCTAACACTCGCGTCAAATAACCCCGACGCCGGCGGTCTCAGCTCGGCCAATTTTTCCCAGCGGTCCGATCCAAGCCTGATGCCGGGTGCCTGACGTGCGCTACAGTGACTGATGCCACACAAAAGGGCAGGTGGCGGGCACGAGCGTCGACGGAAGGATTCCCCATGGGCGTCGCTATCGAGGTGAGGGGACTCACGAAGTCCTTCGGTCCCTCGAGAATTTGGGAAGACGTGACGTTGGATATCCCCGCCGGGGAGGTCAGCGTCCTGCTGGGGCCGTCGGGTACCGGCAAATCGGTGTTCCTGAAGTCGCTGATCGGTCTGCTGCGTCCGGAACGCGGCTCGATCATGATCGACGGCACCGACATCCTCGAGTGCTCGGCCAAGGAGCTCTACGAGATCCGCACGCTGTTCGGCGTGATGTTTCAGGACGGCGCGCTGTTCGGTTCGATGAACCTGTTCGACAACGCGGCGTTCCCGCTGCGCGAGCACACCAAAAAGAAGGAAAGCGAGATCCGTGACATCGTCATGGAGAAGCTGACCCTGGTGGGCCTCGGCGGCGACGAGAAGAAGTTCCCCGGTGAGATCTCCGGCGGTATGCGCAAGCGCGCCAGCCTGGCCCGGGCCCTGGTGATGGACCCGCAGATCATCCTCTGCGACGAGCCCGACTCCGGTCTGGACCCGGTGCGTACCGCCTACCTGAGCCAGCTGATCCTCGACATCAACGCCCAGATCGACGCCACCGTCCTGATCGTGACGCACAACATCAACATCGCCCGGACCGTGCCGGACAACATGGGCATGCTGTTCCGCCGCAAGCTGGTCATGTTCGGCCCGCGGGAAGTGCTGCTGACCAGCGATGAGCCCGTCGTGCGGCAGTTCCTCAACGGCCGGCGCATCGGGCCGATCGGCATGTCCGAGGAAAAGGACGAGGCCACCATGGCCGAGGAGCAGGCCCTGCTCGACGCCGGTCACCACGCCGGCGGCGTCGAGGAGATCGAGGGAGTGCCCCCGCAGATCGTCGCGACGCCCGGCATGCCGGAGCGCAAGGCCGTCGCGCGGCGCCAGGCCCGGGTCCGCGAGATCCTGCACACCCTGCCCAAGAACGCCCAGGCCGCGATCCTCGACGACCTCGAAGGCACCCACAGGTTCAAGGCCAACGAGTTCGGCGGCTCGTAAAGAAATTTGCGATAACTCGGTGCAACTTGCCGCCCCGCCCTCTTGACGACCGGGCCTAAACGGGTCAGTCTGTTGGGCAGCATGAACCCACGGGAAGTCGAGATCGCGAGCCAGCGCCGATGTCCCTGGGCTGATTGTCGTGGGTAGTTGAGGAATGCGCGGTCCTGCGCTATTGTTGGACGTTGCGCTGGCTACTTCCTGCCCACCTCACCCGCCACCTGACACTGTGGTCTTAGCCTGAGCCCCTTCCCGCGGCTTAGCTATTTAGTTGTGCGCGTGAGATCTGGGCAGATCGTTCGCCGGCCGAACCGACAAAATTGATGCGGCGAACGCAGCCGGTGCCCCCGGAGCCCGTGAGTCGCACGAGGTGCTGGAAGGATGCATCTTGGCAGATTCCCGCCAGAGCAAGAGTCGCCAGAGTTCCAAAAACTCAAGTTCCACCAACGGCTCCGTGCCCGGAGCACCCAACCGAGTTTCCTTCGCCAAGCTCCGCGAACCGCTTGAGGTTCCGGGGCTTCTCGACGTGCAGACCGACTCGTTTGAGTGGCTGATCGGGTCGCCGCGCTGGCGCGAGGGCGCCGGCAAGCGCGGGGACGCCAACCCGGTGGGCGGCCTGGAAGAGGTGCTCTACGAGCTGTCGCCGATCGAGGACTTCTCGGGCTCGATGTCGCTGTCTTTCTCCGACCCCCGCTTTGACGAGGTCAAGGCGCCGGTCGACGAGTGCAAAGACAAGGACATGACCTACGCGGCCCCGCTGTTCGTCACGGCCGAGTTCATCAACAACAACACCGGCGAGATCAAGAGCCAGACGGTGTTCATGGGCGACTTCCCGATGATGACCGAGAAGGGCACCTTCATCATCAACGGGACCGAGCGCGTCGTCGTCAGCCAGCTGGTGCGCTCGCCCGGCGTCTACTTCGACGAGACGATCGACAAGTCCACCGAGAAGACGCTGCACAGCGTCAAGGTGATCCCGAGCCGCGGGGCCTGGCTCGAGTTCGACGTCGACAAGCGCGACACCGTCGGCGTGCGCATCGACCGCAAGCGCCGGCAGCCCGTCACGGTGCTGCTCAAGGCGCTGGGCTGGACCACCGAGCGGATCACCGAGCGGTTCGGCTTCTCCGAGATCATGATGTCGACGCTGGAGAAGGACAACACCGCCGGCACCGACGAGGCGCTGCTGGACATCTACCGCAAGCTGCGTCCGGGCGAGCCCCCGACCAAGGAGTCCGCGCAGACCCTGCTGGAGAACCTGTTCTTCAAGGAGAAGCGCTACGACCTGGCCCGGGTGGGCCGCTACAAGGTCAACAAGAAGCTCGGCCTGAACACCGAGAACCCGATCACGACGACCACGCTGACCGAAGAGGACGTCGTCGCCACCATCGAGTACCTGGTTCGCCTGCACGAGGGACAGTCCGTGATGACCGTTCCCGGCGGCGTCGAGGTGCCGGTGGAGACCGACGACATCGACCACTTCGGCAATCGGCGGCTGCGTACGGTCGGCGAGCTGATCCAGAACCAGATCCGGGTCGGCATGTCCAGGATGGAACGCGTCGTCCGGGAGCGGATGACCACCCAGGACGTCGAGGCCATCACGCCGCAGACGCTGATCAACATCCGGCCGGTGGTCGCCGCGATCAAGGAGTTCTTCGGCACCAGCCAGCTGTCGCAGTTCATGGACCAGAACAACCCGCTGTCGGGTCTCACCCACAAGCGCCGCCTGTCGGCGCTGGGCCCCGGCGGTCTGTCCCGTGAGCGCGCCGGCCTGGAGGTCCGGGACGTGCACCCGTCGCACTACGGCCGCATGTGCCCGATCGAGACCCCGGAGGGTCCGAACATCGGTCTGATCGGCTCGCTTTCGGTGTACGCGCGGGTCAACCCGTTCGGGTTCATCGAGACGCCCTACCGCAAGGTGGTCGACGGTGTGGTCAGCGACGAGATCGTCTACCTGACCGCCGACGAGGAGGACCGCCACGTGGTGGCGCAGGCCAACTCGCCGATCGACGCCGACGGCCGGTTCGTCGAGGGCCGCGTCCTGGTTCGCCGCAAGGCGGGCGAGGTCGAGTACGTGCCCTCGTCCGAGGTGGACTACATGGACGTGTCGCCGCGCCAGATGGTGTCGGTGGCCACCGCCATGATCCCGTTCCTCGAGCACGACGACGCCAACCGCGCCCTGATGGGCGCCAACATGCAGCGCCAGGCGGTTCCGCTGGTGCGCAGCGAGGCGCCGCTGGTGGGCACCGGCATGGAGTTGCGCGCCGCGATCGACGCCGGCGACGTCGTCGTCGCCGACAAGGCCGGGGTGATCGAGGAGGTCTCCGCGGACTACATCACCGTGATGGCCGACGACGGCACCCGGCACACCTACCGGATGCGCAAGTTCGCCCGCTCCAACCACGGCACCTGCGCCAACCAGTCGCCGATCGTCGACGCGGGCGACCGCGTCGAGGCCGGCCAGGTGATCGCCGACGGCCCCTGCACCGAAAACGGTGAGATGGCCCTGGGCAAGAACCTGCTGGTCGCGATCATGCCGTGGGAGGGCCACAACTACGAGGACGCGATCATCCTCTCCAACCGCCTGGTCGAAGAGGACGTGCTGACCTCGATCCACATCGAGGAGCACGAGATCGACGCCCGCGACACCAAGCTGGGCGCCGAGGAGATCACCCGGGACATCCCCAACGTCTCCGACGAGGTCCTCGCCGACCTGGACGAGCGCGGCATCGTGCGGATCGGGGCCGAGGTCCGCGACGGCGACATCCTGGTCGGCAAGGTCACCCCGAAGGGTGAGACCGAGCTGACCCCGGAGGAGCGGTTGCTGCGGGCGATCTTCGGTGAGAAGGCCCGCGAGGTCCGCGACACCTCGCTGAAGGTGCCGCACGGCGAGTCCGGCAAGGTCATCGGCATCCGGGTGTTCTCCCGCGAGGACGACGACGAGCTGCCGGCCGGGGTCAACGAGCTGGTCCGCGTGTACGTGGCCCAGAAGCGCAAGATCTCCGACGGCGACAAGCTCGCCGGCCGGCACGGCAACAAGGGCGTGATCGGCAAGATCCTGCCGGTCGAGGACATGCCGTTCCTGCCGGACGGCACCCCGGTGGACATCATCCTGAACACCCACGGTGTGCCGCGACGGATGAACATCGGCCAGATCCTGGAAACGCACCTCGGCTGGTGCGCGCACAGCGGCTGGAAGGTCGACACCGGCAAGGGCGTTCCCGACTGGGCCGCCAACCTGCCCGAGGACCTGCTGCACGCCGAGCCCAACGCCATCGTGTCCACGCCGGTGTTCGACGGCGCGCAGGAGGCCGAGCTGCAGGGGCTGCTGTCGGCCACGCTGCCCAACCGTGACGGCGAGGTGCTGGTCAACGACGACGGCAAGGCGGTGCTGTTCGACGGCCGCAGCGGGGAGCCGTTCCCGTACCCGGTGACGGTTGGCTTCATGTACATCATGAAGCTGCACCACCTGGTGGACGACAAGATTCACGCCCGCTCCACCGGCCCGTACTCGATGATCACCCAGCAGCCGCTGGGCGGTAAGGCGCAGTTCGGTGGCCAGCGGTTCGGTGAGATGGAGTGCTGGGCCATGCAGGCCTACGGCGCCGCGTACACGTTGCAGGAGCTGTTGACCATCAAGTCCGACGACACCGTCGGCCGGGTCAAGGTGTACGAGGCGATCGTCAAGGGCGAGAACATTCCCGAGCCGGGCATCCCCGAGTCGTTCAAGGTGCTGCTCAAGGAGCTGCAGTCGCTCTGCCTCAACGTCGAGGTGCTGTCGAGTGACGGCGCGGCCATCGAGCTGCGCGAGGGCGAGGACGAGGACCTGGAGCGGGCCGCCGCCAACCTGGGAATCAACCTGTCCCGCAACGAATCCGCCTCTGTTGAGGACTTGGCTTAATTAGTTACTAAACCCGCAAGGGGAAAGGGAGTTACGTGCTCGACGTCAACTTCTTCGATGAACTCCGTATCGGCCTGGCCACCGCGGAGGACATCCGGCAATGGTCTTACGGCGAGGTCAAGAAGCCGGAGACGATCAACTACCGCACGCTGAAGCCCGAGAAGGACGGCCTGTTCTGCGAGAAGATCTTCGGACCGACTCGGGACTGGGAGTGCTACTGCGGCAAGTACAAGCGCGTCCGCTTCAAGGGCATCATCTGTGAGCGCTGCGGCGTCGAGGTGACCCGCGCCAAGGTGCGCCGCGAGCGGATGGGCCACATCGAGCTGGCGGCGCCCGTCACCCACATCTGGTACTTCAAGGGTGTGCCGTCGCGCCTGGGCTACCTGCTCGACCTGGCGCCGAAGGACCTCGAGAAGATCATCTACTTCGCCGCGTACGTGATCACGTCCGTCGACGACGAGATGCGGCACAACGAGCTCTCGACGCTCGAGGCCGAAATGATGGTGGAGCGCAAGGGAGTTGAGGACCAGCGCGACGCCGAGCTGGAGGCCCGCGCGCAGAAGCTCGAGGCCGACCTGGCCGAGCTGGAGGCCGAGGGCGCCAAGGCCGACGCCCGCCGCAAGGTCCGCGACGGCGGCGAGCGGGAGATGCGCCAGATCCGCGACCGGGCCCAGCGCGAGCTGGACCGGCTGGAGGACATCTGGAGCACCTTCACCAAGCTCGCCCCCAAGCAGCTGATCGTCGACGAGAACCTCTACCGCGAGCTCGTCGACCGCTACGGCGAGTACTTCACCGGCGCCATGGGCGCGGAGTCGATCCAGAAGCTGATCGAGAACTTCGACATCGACGCCGAGGCCGACAACCTGCGTGACGTCATCCGAAACGGCAAGGGGCAGAAGAAGCTTCGCGCGCTCAAGCGGCTGAAGGTGGTGGCCGCCTTCCAGCAGTCGGGCAACTCGCCGATGGGCATGGTGCTCGACGCCGTGCCGGTGATCCCGCCGGAGCTGCGCCCGATGGTCCAGCTCGACGGTGGCCGGTTCGCGACCAGCGACCTCAACGACCTGTACCGCCGCGTGATCAACCGCAACAACCGGCTCAAGAGGCTGATCGACCTCGGCGCGCCCGAGATCATCGTCAACAACGAGAAGCGGATGCTGCAGGAGTCTGTGGACGCGCTGTTCGACAACGGCCGCCGCGGCCGCCCGGTCACCGGGCCGGGCAACCGCCCGCTGAAGTCGCTGTCGGATCTGCTCAAGGGCAAGCAGGGCCGGTTCCGGCAGAACCTGCTCGGTAAGCGTGTCGACTACTCCGGCCGTTCGGTCATCGTGGTCGGCCCGCAGCTCAAGCTGCACCAGTGCGGCCTGCCCAAGCTGATGGCGCTGGAGCTGTTCAAGCCGTTCGTGATGAAGCGGCTCGTCGACCTCAACCACGCGCAGAACATCAAGAGCGCCAAGCGGATGGTCGAGCGGCAGCGCCCCCAGGTGTGGGACGTCCTCGAAGAGGTCATCGCCGAGCACCCGGTGCTGTTGAACCGCGCGCCCACCCTGCACCGACTGGGCATCCAGGCCTTCGAGCCGATGCTGGTGGAGGGCAAGGCGATTCAGCTGCACCCGTTGGTGTGTGAGGCGTTCAACGCCGACTTCGACGGTGACCAGATGGCGGTGCACCTGCCTTTGAGCGCGGAGGCGCAGGCCGAGGCCCGCATCCTGATGCTGTCCTCCAACAACATCCTGTCGCCGGCGTCCGGCCGCCCGCTGGCCATGCCGCGACTGGACATGGTGACGGGGCTGTACTACCTGACCACCGAGGTCGACGGCGACACCGGCGAATACCGCCCGGCCGCCAAGGACCAACCGGAGGTCGGGGTGTACTCCTCGCCGGCCGAGGCGATCATGGCGTCGGACCGCGGTGTGCTGTCGGTGCGGGCCAAGATCAAGGTGCGGCTGACCCAGCTGCGCCCGCCCGCCGAGATCGAGGCCGAGCTGTTCGGCGAAAACGGCTGGCAGCCGGGCGACTCCTGGATGGCCGAGACCACGCTGGGCCGGGTGCTGTTCAACGAGCTGCTGCCGGTGGCCTACCCGTTCGTGAACAAGCAGATGCACAAGAAGGTGCAGGCCGCGATCATCAACGACTTGGCCGAGCGGTACCCGATGATCGTGGTGGCGCAGACCGTCGACAAGCTCAAGGACGCCGGTTTCTACTGGGCGACCCGCAGCGGTGTCACGGTCTCGATGGCCGACGTGCTGGTTCCCCCGCGCAAGAAGGAGATCCTCGACCAGTACGAGGAGCGCGCCGACAAGGTCGAAAAGCAGTTCCAGCGTGGTGCTTTGAACCACGACGAGCGCAACGAGGCGCTGGTGGAGATCTGGAAGGAAGCCACCGACGAGGTCGGTCAGGCGCTCCGCGAGCACTACCCCGCCGACAACCCGATCATCACGATCGTCGACTCGGGCGCCACCGGTAACTTCACCCAGACCCGAACGCTGGCCGGCATGAAGGGCCTGGTGACCAACCCGAAGGGTGAGTTCATCCCGCGTCCGGTCAAGTCGTCGTTCCGCGAGGGCCTGACGGTGCTGGAGTACTTCATCAACACCCACGGCGCTCGAAAGGGCTTGGCGGACACCGCGTTGCGTACGGCCGACTCCGGCTACCTGACCCGTCGTCTGGTGGACGTGAGCCAGGACGTCATCGTCCGCGAGCACGACTGCGAGACCGAGCGCGGCATCGTCGTCGAGCTGGCCGAGCGTCAGCCCGACGGCACGCTGATCCGCGACCCGTACATCGAAACCTCGGCGTACGCGCGGACTTTGGGCACCGACGCGGTCGACGAGAAGGGCAACGTCGTCGTCGCGCGCGGCGAGGACCTGGGCGACCCGGAGATCGACGCCCTGCTGGCGGCGGGCATCACGTCGGTCAAGGTGCGCTCGGTGCTGACCTGCACCACGGGCACCGGCGTGTGCGCCACCTGCTACGGGCGCTCGATGGCCACCGGCAAGCTGGTCGACATCGGCGAGGCCGTCGGCATCGTCGCGGCCCAGTCCATCGGCGAGCCCGGCACCCAGCTGACGATGCGGACCTTCCACCAGGGTGGTGTCGGTGAGGACATCACCGGCGGTCTGCCCCGGGTTCAGGAGCTGTTCGAGGCCCGCGTCCCGCGCGGCAAGGCGCCGATCGCCGACGTCACCGGGCGGGTTCGTCTCGAGGACGGCGAGCGGTTCTACAAGATCACCATCGTTCCCGACGACGGCGGCGAGGAAGTCGTCTACGACAAGCTCTCCAAGCGGCAGCGGCTGCGGGTTTACAAGCACGACGACGGGTCCGAGGGAGTGCTGTCCGACGGCGACCACGTCGAGGTGGGCCAGCAGCTGATGGAAGGCTCGGCCGACCCGCACGAGGTGCTGCGCGTGCAGGGCCCCCGCGAGGTGCAGATCCACCTGGTCCGCGAGGTCCAGGAGGTCTACCGCGCCCAGGGTGTGTCGATCCACGACAAGCACATCGAGGTGATCGTTCGCCAGATGCTGCGCCGCGTCACCATCATCGACTCGGGCTCGACGGAGTTCCTGCCCGGCTCGCTGATCGACCGTGCGGAGTTCGAGGCGGAGAACCGCCGGGTGGTGGCCGAGGGCGGCGAGCCCGCCGCCGGCCGTCCGGTGCTGATGGGTATCACGAAGGCGAGCCTCGCCACCGACTCGTGGCTGAGCGCGGCGTCGTTCCAGGAGACCACGCGGGTGCTGACCGATGCGGCGATCAATTGCCGCAGCGACAAGCTCAACGGTCTGAAGGAGAACGTGATCATCGGAAAGCTGATCCCGGCGGGTACCGGCATCAACCGGTACCGCAACATCCAGGTGCAGCCCACCGAGGAGGCCCGGGCCGCGGCGTACACGATCCCGTCCTACGAGGATCACTACTACAGCCCGGACTTCGGCCAGGCCACCGGTGCTGCGGTGCCGCTGGACGACTACGGCTACAGCGACTACCGCTAGTCATTGCTGCGAAAAGCCCCGGGTTCGCCCGGGGCTTTTTCGTGCGCGAGGGTCCCATTAACGCCGAGCGTGCGGCCAGCCGCACGTTCGGCGCCCAACGTGCGGCCAGCCGCACGTTCGCGGTCGGGTGGCGTCGGGCCCGCGCACTACACTGGCCACCGTGCTCATCGGTTCGCACGTCCACCAGGACGATCCTCTGGCCGCCGCGCAGGCGGACGGCGCCGACGCGGTGCAGTTCTTCCTCGGCAACCCGCAGAGCTGGAAGAAGCCTAAGCCGCGCGACGACGCCGAGGCGCTGAAGGCGTCCACGATCCCGCTGTACGTCCACGCGCCGTACCTGATCAACGTGGCGTCGGCCAACAACCGCATCCGCATCCCGTCGCGCAAGATCCTGCAGGACACCTGCGACGCGGCCGCGGCGATCGGCGCGACCGCGGTGATCGTGCACGGCGGTCACGCCGACGACAACGACATGGAGGCCGGCTTCGAGCGCTGGGTCAAGGCGCTGGACTACCTCGAAACCGACGTGCGGGTGTACCTGGAGAACACCGCGGGCGGCGACCACGCCATGGCCCGCTACTTCGACACCATCGGTCGGCTCTGGGATCACATCGGGGACAAGGGCATCGGATTCTGCCTGGACACCTGCCACGCGTGGGCCGCGGGCGAGGAACTGATCGACGCGGTCGACCGGATCAAGGCCCTGACCGGCCGCATCGACCTGGTGCACTGCAACGACTCGAGGGACGCGGCGGGCTCCGGCGCCGACCGGCACGCCAACTTCGGGACCGGCCAGATCGATCCCGAGCTGCTCGTCGCGGTGGTCAAGGCCGCCGACGCCCCGGTGATCTGCGAGACGGCCGACGAGGGCCGCAAGGACGACATCGCGTTCCTGCGGGAAAACACCGGCGGCTGATCCACGGGCCCATGCTCGGTCGGCTGGCGACGCTTTTCGGCGTGGTGATCCTGGTCGCCGGTTGCTCACCGTGGCCCGAGCTGCCGTCGGGATTCGTCACCGGCACCAGCGTCCACCACATCAACGTCGGCGGGCACGATCGCGACTATCGGCTCTACCAGCCCGCGGGAGTGCCGGCGTCGGCCGCGCTGGTGGTCGTCATGCACGGCTATTCCGGCAGCGCCGCCCAAGCCGAAAGAGGTTATGACTGGGACCGTTTGGCCGATTCCGCCAAGTTCCTCGTCGCCTATCCGGACGGCTTCGACCGCGCCTGGAACGTCGACGGGGAGGGCTGCTGCGGCCGGCCGGGACGGGAGGGCGTCGATGACGTCGCCTTCATCGGCGCGGCCGTCGCCGAGATCGCCAAGAACGTCGGCATCGACCGGGCCAAGGTCTACGCCACCGGGATGAGCAACGGCGCCATCATGGCCTACACGTTGGCGTGCGCCACCGAGATTTTCGCGGCGATCGGCCCGGTCGCCGGCACGCAGTTGAGCCTTTGCCGCGGCCCGCACCCCGCCTCGGTCATGCACATTCACGGCACCGCCGATCGGCTCGTCCCGTACGGCGGCGGGCAGGGCTTCAGCGTCATCAACGGCCCGTCGGCGCCCGACGTCAATGCGTTCTGGCGCAACGTGGATCAATGCGGCGCCCCCGCCGCGACCACCAGCGGCCCGGTCACCACGTCGACGGCCGCGTGCGCGGGCAACCGCGGCGTCGTCCTGATCACCGTCGACGGCGGCGACCACGAGTGGCCGCCGTTCGCGACCAAGACGCTTTGGCAATTCTTCGCGGCGCACCCGCGCTGATTATTACAGGTCTTGTGCGGCTGTCGGAAAACTGTAACATGGGTGGCATGCCTGATACCCATGTCGTGACCAACCAGGTGCCGCCCCTGGAGAACCACAACCCGGCCACGTCGGCCGTGCTCGTCGAGGCACTCATCCGCGAGGGCGGGCAGTGGGGCTTGGACGAGGTGAATGAGCTTGGGGCGCTTGCGGGCAGCCGCGAAGCGCAACGATGGGGCGAGCTCGCCGACCGCAACCGGCCGGTGCTGCACACCCACGACCAGTACGGGCACCGCGTCGACGAGATCGAGTACGACCCGGCCTACCACGAGCTGATGCGCGCGGCGATCGCCCATGGCATCCACGCGGCGCCGTGGGCCGACGGGCGGCCCGGCGCCCACGTGGTGCGCGCCGCCAAGATGTCGGTCTGGAACGTCGAGCCCGGACACACCTGCCCCGTCTCGATGACCTACGCCGTCGTCCCGGCGCTGCGTTACAACCCTGACCTGGCCGCGGTTTACGAGCCGCTGCTGACCAGTCGCGAGTACGACCCCGAGCTGAAACTGGCCACCACGAAGGCCGGCATCACCGCGGGCATGTCGATGACCGAGAAGCAGGGCGGCTCCGACGTGCGCGCCGGCACCACCCAGGCGACCCCCAACGCCGACGGCAGCTACAGCCTCACCGGCCACAAGTGGTTCACCTCGGCGCCGATGTGCGACATCTTCCTGGTGCTGGCGCAGGCGCCGGGCGGCCTGTCCTGCTTCCTGCTGCCGCGGATACTGCCCGACGGCACCCGCAACCGGATGTTCCTGCAGCGGCTCAAGGACAAGCTCGGCAACCACGCCAACGCGTCCAGCGAGGTGGAGTACGACGGCGCCACCGCGTGGCTGGTCGGCGAGGAGGGCCGCGGCGTCCCCACGATCATCGAGATGGTCAACCTCACCCGGCTGGACTGCACGCTGGGCAGCGCCACCAGCATGCGCACCGGCCTGACCCGCGCCATCCACCATGCCCAGCACCGAAAGGCGTTCGGCGCCTACCTGATCGACCAGCCGCTGATGCGCAACGTCCTGGCCGACCTGGCCGTCGAGGCGGAGGCGGCCACGATCGTCGCGATGCGGATGGCCGGCGCCACCGACAGGGCGCTCCGTGGCGACGAGACCGAGGCCCTGCTGCGCCGGATCGGCCTGGCCGCCGCCAAGTACTGGGTGTGCAAGCGCGCCACCCCGCACGCCGCCGAGGCGCTGGAATGCCTGGGCGGCAACGGCTACGTCGAGGACTCCGGCATGCCGCGACTGTTCCGTGAGGCGCCGCTGATGGGCATCTGGGAGGGCTCGGGCAACGTCAGCGCGCTGGATACGTTGCGCGCCATGGCAACCCGCCCCGAGTGCGTCGAGGTGTTGTTCGGCGAGCTGGCCCAGACCGCGGGTCAGGATCCCCGGCTGGACGGCCACGTGGAACAGGTGCGGCAGCAACTGGCCGACCTGGACAACATCGCCTACCGCGCCCGCAAGGTCGCCGAAGACATCTGCCTGGCGCTGCAGGGCTCGCTGCTGGTCCGGCACGGCCACCCCGCCGTCGCCGAGGCGTTCCTGGCCACCCGGCTGGACGGCCGATGGGGCGGCGCGTTCGGCACCATGCCGGCCGGGCTGGACCTGGCCCCCATCCTGGAGCGGTCGCTGGTAAAGGGCTGAGCCGCAACATGACTCACGCGATCAGGCCGGTCGACTTCGACAACCTGAAGACGATGACCTACGAGGTCACCGATCGGGTTGCGCGCATCACGTTCAACAGGCCGGAGAAGGGCAACGCGATCGTCGCGGACACCCCGCTCGAGCTCTCGGCGTTGGTGGAGCGCGCCGACCTCGACCCGGCCGTCCACGTCATCCTGGTGTCGGGCCGCGGCGAGGGCTTCTGCGCGGGGTTCGACCTGTCCGCCTACGCCGATCGCACCGGGTCGGCCGGGGGGACCGGCGCGTATCAGGGCACCGTGTTGGACGGCAAGGCCCAGGCGGTCAACCACCTGCCGAATCAGCCGTGGGACCCGATGATCGACTACCAGATGATGAGCCGCTTCGTGCGCGGGTTTTCCAGCCTGATGCACGCCGACAAGCCGACGGTGGTCAAGATTCACGGGTACTGCGTGGCCGGCGGCACCGACATCGCGCTGCACGCCGACCAGGTGATCGCCGCCGCCGACGCCAAGATCGGCTACCCGCCGACCCGGGTGTGGGGCGTGCCCGCGGCCGGCCTGTGGGCCCACCGGCTCGGCGACCAGCGCGCGAAACGCCTGCTGCTCACCGGCGATTGCATCACCGGCGCGCAGGCCGCCGAGTGGGGCCTGGCGGTGGAGGCGCCGGAGGCGAAGGATCTCGACGAGCGGACCGAGCGACTGGTCGAAAGGATCGCCGCGATGCCGGTCAATCAGCTGATCATGGTCAAGCTCGCGCTCAATTCGGCTCTGTTGCAACAGGGTGTGGCAACCAGCAGGATGGTCAGCACCGTGTTCGACGGCGTCGCGCGGCACACCCCCGAGGGACACGCCTTCGTGGCCGACGCGGTCGAGCACGGCTTCCGGGAGGCGGTTCGTCATCGCGACGAGCCCTTCGGTGACCACGGCCGGCGCGCGTCAGAGGTGTAGGCCATGCCAGACATGACGGCCCGGTCGGTGGTGCTCAGCGTGCTGCTCGGCGCCCACCCGGCTCACGCTCGGGCCAGCGAATTGATCCGGCTCACCGCGGATTTCGGTATCAAGGAGTCGGCGTTGCGGGTGGCGCTGACCCGCATGGTCGGTGCCGGTGACCTGATTCGCTCCGCCGACGGTTATCGGCTCTCGGATCGCCTGCTGGCCCGTCAGCGACGCCAGGACGATGCGATCGACCCCCGGGTGCGCCCGTGGGACGGGGAGTGGGTCACGCTGATCGTGACCGGCGTGGGAAAAGACGCCCGCACGCGGGCGGTGCTGCGAACTACCCTGCACCACAGCCGCTTTGGTGAACTCCGCGAAGGGGTCTGGATGCGCCCGGACAACATCGACGGGGAGCTGGGCGCCGACATCACGGCGCAGGCGCGCGTCCTGCGGGCACGCGACGACAACCCCGCCGAGCTGGCCACCCGGCTGTGGGACCTGCCGGGCTGGGCGCGGGCCGGTCACCGGTTGCTCGACGAGATGGGCGCCGCGCCAGACATTCCCGGCCGCTTCGTGGTGGCCGCGGCGACGGTGCGCCACCTGCTGACCGACCCGGTGCTGCCCAAAGAACTCCTGCCGGCCGACTGGCCCGGGGCCCGGCTGCGCGCGGCCTACCATGACTTTGCCGCCGAGCTACTCAAACGGCGTGAACCACTATTTGCGGAGGCGACATGAGCGATCCGGTGCGCATCGAGCGGAACGGCCCGGTCACCACGGTGATCCTCGATCGGCCGGGGGCGCGCAACGCCGTCAACGGCCCCACGGCCGCCGCGCTCCACGCGGCGTTCGACGAGTTCGACCGCGATGACACCGCATCGGTGGCCGTGCTCTGGGGCGACAACGGAACCTTTTGTGCCGGGGCCGATTTGAAGTCCTTCGGCACGCCCGACGCAAACGCAGTGCACCGCACCGGCCCCGGGCCGATGGGGCCGACGCGGATGGTGCTGTCCAAGCCGGTGATCGCCGCCGTCAGCGGCTACGCCGTCGCCGGGGGCCTGGAGCTGGCCCTGTGGTGCGACCTGCGGGTCGCCGAGGAGGACGCCGTGTTCGGCGTGTTCTGCCGGCGCTGGGGAGTCCCGCTCATCGATGGCGGCACCGTGCGGCTGCCCCGGCTGATCGGGCAAAGCCGCGCCATGGACATGATCCTCACCGGTCGCGGCGTCCGGGCCGACGAGGCGCTGGCGATGGGGCTGGCCAACCGCGTCGTGCCCAAAGGCCAAGCGCGCCAGGCGGCCGAGGAACTGGCGGCACAGCTCGCCGCCCTGCCGCAGCAGTGCCTGCGCTCGGATCGGCTCTCGGCGCTACATCAGTGGGGCAGGGCGGAAGCCGAGGCGATCGACTTCGAATTCGCCAGCATCTCGCGGGTCGCCGCGGAGGCCGTCGAAGGCGCCGGCAGGTTCGCCGCGGGCGCCGGGCGCCACGGCGCGCCGGCGAATTAGCCTGGCGGCCCTAGCCTTTGCTGATGGTGTTGCCCGAGCCGAGGTTGTCGACCTTGGGGGCGCCGTCCTTGTAGGTGACGGTGTTGTTGAAGCCCACCACGCTGATTCGCGTGTCGACCTTGTCGATGGTGATCTTGTTGTTGGCGCCGCCGATGGTCACCGTCGCGCAGGTGCCGGTGACAGTCAGCGTGTTGTCGGAGCCGCCGACGTTGAGCGACTTGCCGGTGGCGCAATCGAGCGTGGCCGTGGTTCCCATCGATCCGTAGTTCAGCGAGTTGCCGATCTCGATGGAGGCCGTCGTGCTCGCGCCGCTCGAGCTCGTCGGCGCGGCCGCGCCGCTCGTCGTGGTGGCGGTGCTCTTCGTCGTCGTCGTCGTCACGCCACCGGGCGGATTGGCCGTCGAACTGCACCCCGCCAGCACTAGGGCCGCGGCGGCCGGCGCGAGGGCGAGCGTGGCCAGCCTGGACGAGCGGTCGGTGATGTGGTCACGCATGGATCCTCGATTCCCGTTGGATGGTGCCGTGCCTCAGCCCGGCACCTGCTGGAGCCGGTTGGTCATGCCCAGTTCGCGCCCGCGGTCCCACAGGACCGGCGATCCGCTGTGAAAGAAGACGGTCTCGTCGTACCCGTACACGGTGATGTCGTGGGTGACCGAGTCCGCGATGACGGTGTTACCCGACCCCATGACCGTGACGGCCCAGCAGTTCCCCTTGGCGTTGACGGTGTTCGAGGTGCCGTTGACGATCAGGGTGGAGTCGTTGCAGTCCAGGGTCTGGTCGACGCCCTGCCCGGTGACGTGGGTGTCGCCGTTCTTGGCGTGCGCGTCCGGCGCCGGGGCGGCGGGGGCGGCGACGACGACGGCACAAGCGACCAGCGGCCCCGCGACGGTTGACCACTTCACTGCACGCCCCCTTTAAAAGACGGGTGAATCCGCTCGAATGAGCCTACGAGTTTCCCGGCCGCCGTCAACTAGAGTCATTAGTCAACCCACCCGGGATCAATCGAAGGGCGATCGCCATGGCAGCTCCGGAACCGCCGCCGGCGGCTGGGCGCCAGCGCGCCGGGAAGTCGGGCTCCCGCCCGGCCAAACTGAGCCGCGACGGCATCGTGGACGGCGCGCTGACCTTCCTGGACCGGGAGGGCTGGGACTCGCTGACCATCAACGCGCTGGCCACGCAGCTCGGCACCAAGGGGCCGTCGCTGTACAACCACGTGGACAGCCTGGAGGACCTCCGCCGCGCGGTGCGGATCCGGGTCATCGACGACATCATCACGATGCTGAACCGGGTCGGGGAGGGGCGCGCCCGCGACGACGCGGTGCTCGTCATGGCCGCCGCCTACCGCAGTTATGCGCATCACCACCCCGGCCGGTACTCGGCCTTCACCCGGATGCCGCTGGGTGGCGACGACCCCGAGTACGCGGCCGCCACCCGGGGCGCGGCCGCACCGGTGATCGCCGTGCTGGCCTCTTACGGCCTGGACGGTGCCGAGGCCTTCCACGCCGCGCTGGAGTTCTGGTCCGCGATGCATGGCTTCGTGTTGCTGGAAATGACCGGCGTCATGGACGACATCGACACCGACGCGCTGTTCTCCGACATGGTGTTGCGGCTGGCTCGGGGTTTGGACGGGCTGGAAAGGCGCAACGCGCACCAGCACGCCGCGCCGCAATAGCCCGATGATCGCCGCTTTGACCTGCGAGACCGGCGGCGGGTATTGTGGTAGCTCGTGCCTGGCGGCTTGCGGCGCCTGACGTAAGGAAGCGGATGCCGGGCTAATTCGCATGTCCTCGACGCACCGGATCGAACTCCGTGCTGAGCGCTTGCGACACACCCGGCCGCGGGGTACAGGAGTTAGTCCGGGGCGGGGGAAAACGGCAGTACACAGACTTAATAGCTAGCCAGAACGAAAACTTCAACACAGAAAGCCGGTAGATGCCAACCATTCAGCAGCTGGTCCGCAAGGGTCGACGGGACAAGATCGGAAAGGTCAAGACCGCGGCTCTGAAGGGCAGCCCGCAGCGCCGTGGCGTATGCACCCGCGTGTACACCACCACCCCGAAGAAGCCGAACTCGGCGCTTCGGAAGGTCGCGCGCGTCAAGCTGACGAGTCAGGTCGAGGTCACGGCGTACATCCCCGGCGAGGGCCACAACCTGCAGGAGCACTCGATGGTCCTGGTGCGTGGCGGCCGGGTTAAGGACCTGCCCGGTGTCCGGTACAAGATAATCCGCGGTTCGCTCGACACCCAGGGCGTCAAGAACCGCAAGCAGGCTCGTAGCCGTTACGGCGCCAAGAAGGAGAAGAGCTGATGCCGCGCAAGGGGCCCGCACCCAAGCGTCCGCTGGTCAACGACCCCGTCTACGGGTCGCAGCTGGTCACCCAGCTGGTGAACAAAGTTCTGCTCAAGGGGAAGAAATCGCTCGCCGAGCGCATTGTTTATGGAGCGCTCGAACAGGCCCGGGAAAAGACCGGCACGGACCCCGTGATCACGCTCAAGCGCGCGCTCGACAACGTCAAGCCCGCCCTGGAGGTGCGCAGCCGCCGCGTCGGTGGTGCGACCTACCAGGTGCCCGTCGAGGTGCGCCCGGACCGGTCCACCACGCTCGCGCTGCGCTGGCTTGTCAGCTTCTCGCGGCAGCGCCGGGAGAAGACCATGATCGAGCGGCTGGCAAACGAGCTTCTGGATGCCAGCAACGGCCTCGGGGCCTCCGTCAAGCGGCGAGAGGACACCCACAAGATGGCCGAGGCCAACCGCGCCTTCGCGCACTATCGCTGGTGAGCGCACCGGCATAGTGGCCGGGCGCAAATAAGACAGCTAACCAAGCAATCGAAAGAGTGGGAAGACTTCTGTGGCACAGAAGGACGTGCTGACCGACCTCACCAAGGTCCGCAACATCGGAATCATGGCGCACATCGACGCCGGCAAGACGACGACGACCGAGCGCATCCTCTACTACACCGGCATCAGCTACAAGATCGGTGAGGTGCACGACGGCGCCGCCACCATGGACTGGATGGAGCAGGAGCAGGAGCGCGGGATCACCATCACCTCCGCGGCCACCACCTGCTTCTGGAACGGCAACCAGATCAACATCATCGACACGCCCGGCCACGTCGATTTCACCGTCGAGGTCGAGCGCAGCCTGCGCGTGCTCGACGGCGCGGTCGCCGTCTTCGACGGCAAGGAGGGCGTCGAGCCGCAGTCCGAACAGGTCTGGCGGCAGGCCGACAAGTACGACGTGCCCCGCATCTGCTTCGTCAACAAGATGGACAAGATCGGCGCCGACTTCTACTTCTCGGTGCGCACCATGGAGGAGCGCCTCGGCGCCAACGTCATCCCGATCCAGCTGCCCGTCGGCTCGGAGGGTGACTTCGAGGGCGTCGTCGACCTGGTCGAGATGAAGGCCAAGGTGTGGCGCGGGGAGACCAAGCTCGGCGAGACCTACGACACCATCGACATCCCGGCCGAGCTCGCCGAGAAGGCCGACGAGTACCGCACCAAGCTGCTCGAGGCCGTCGCCGAGACCGACGAAGCGCTGCTGGAGAAGTACCTCGGTGGCGAGGAGCTGTCGATCGAGGAGATCAAGGGTGCGCTGCGCAAGCTCACCATCAGCTCCGAGGCCTACCTGGTGCTGTGCGGCAGCGCGTTCAAGAACAAGGGCGTGCAGCCCATGCTCGACGCGGTGATCGACTACCTGCCCTCGCCGCTGGACGTGCCGCCGGCCGTCGGGCACGCGCCGGGCAAGGAGGACGAGGAGGTCGTGCGCAACCCGTCGACCGACGAGCCCTTCTCGGCGCTGGCGTTCAAGGTCGCCACGCACCCGTTCTTCGGCAAGCTGACCTACGTCCGGGTGTACTCGGGCAAGGTCGATTCCGGCAGCCAGGTCATCAACGCCACCAAGGGCAAGAAGGAGCGGCTGGGCAAGCTGTTCCAGATGCACTCCAACAAGGAGAACCCGGTGGAGACCGCCTCGGCCGGTCACATCTACGCGGTGATCGGGCTGAAGGACACCACCACCGGCGACACCCTGAGCGACCCGAACCACCAGATCGTGCTGGAGTCGATGACCTTCCCCGACCCGGTGATCGAGGTGGCCATCGAGCCCAAGACCAAGAGCGACCAGGAGAAGCTCTCCCTGTCGATCCAGAAGCTCGCCGAGGAGGACCCGACCTTCAAGGTGCACCAGGACGTCGAGACCGGCCAGACCGTGATCGGCGGCATGGGCGAGCTGCACCTGGACATCCTCGTGGACCGCATGCGCCGCGAGTTCAAGGTCGAGGCCAACGTCGGCAAGCCCCAGGTGGCGTACAAGGAGACCATCCGCCGCGTGGTGGAGAAGGTCGAGTACACCCACAAGAAGCAGACCGGCGGCTCCGGCCAGTTCGCGAAGGTGCTGATCAGCCTCGAGCCGTTCCACGGCGAGGACGGCGCGACCTACGAGTTCGAGAACAAGGTCACCGGTGGGCGCATCCCGCGCGAGTACATCCCGTCGGTGGACGCCGGCGCCCAGGACGCCATGCAGTACGGCGTGCTGGCCGGCTACCCGCTGGTGAACCTCAAGGTCACCCTGCTCGACGGCGCCTTCCACGAGGTCGACTCGTCGGAGATGGCGTTCAAGATCGCCGGCTCGCAGGTGCTGAAAAAGGCTGCGGCGCAAGCCCAGCCGGTGATTCTGGAACCGATCATGGCCGTCGAGGTCACCACGCCCGAGGACTACATGGGTGACGTGATCGGCGACCTGAACTCCCGCCGTGGCCAGATCCAGGCCATGGAGGAGCGGGCGGGTGCGCGCGTCGTCAAGGCGCACGTGCCGCTGTCGGAGATGTTCGGCTACGTCGGCGACCTGCGGTCCAAGACTCAAGGCCGGGCGAACTACTCCATGGTGTTCGACTCGTACGCCGAAGTGCCGGCGAACGTGTCGAAGGAGATCATCGCGAAGGCGACGGGCCAGTGAGTTCGAGCTTGCGAGTAAGCTGGCCCGGTTAACACCGCGGCCGAAACCCAGAAAATCAACACTGCTTAACAAAGCACCAACAAGTCGGAGGACATAACAGTGGCGAAGGCGAAGTTCCAGCGGACCAAGCCCCACGTCAACATCGGGACCATTGGTCACGTTGACCACGGCAAGACCACCCTGACCGCGGCTATCACCAAGGTCCTGCACGACAAGTACCCGGACCTGAACGAGTCGAAGGCGTTCGACCAGATCGACAACGCCCCCGAGGAGCGTCAGCGCGGTATTACGATCAACATCGCGCACGTCGAGTACCAGACCGACAAGCGCCACTACGCGCACGTCGACGCCCCTGGCCACGCCGACTACATCAAGAACATGATCACCGGCGCCGCCCAGATGGACGGCGCGATCCTGGTGGTCGCCGCGACCGACGGCCCGATGCCGCAGACCCGCGAGCACGTGCTGCTGGCCCGCCAGGTCGGCGTGCCCTACATCCTGGTCGCGCTGAACAAGGCCGACGCGGTCGACGACGAGGAGCTGCTCGAGCTCGTCGAGATGGAGGTCCGCGAGTTGCTGGCCGCCCAGGAGTTCGACGAGGACGCCCCGGTGGTGCGGGTATCCGCGCTCAAGGCGCTCGAGGGCGACGCCAAGTGGGTCGAGTCCGTCGAGGAGCTGATGAACGCGGTCGACGAGTCGATTCCGGACCCGGTCCGCGAGACCGACAAGCCTTTCCTGATGCCCGTCGAGGACGTCTTCACCATCACCGGCCGTGGCACGGTTGTCACCGGTCGTGTGGAGCGCGGCGTCATCAACGTGAACGAGGAAGTCGAGATCGTCGGCATCCGCCCGTCCACCACCAAGACGACCGTCACCGGTGTGGAGATGTTTCGCAAGCTGCTCGACCAGGGCCAGGCCGGCGACAACGTCGGGCTGCTGCTGCGTGGTATCAAGCGCGAGGACGTCGAGCGCGGCCAGGTCGTGACCAAGCCCGGCACCACCACGCCGCACACCGACTTCGAGGGCCAGGTCTACATCCTGTCCAAGGACGAGGGCGGCCGGCACACGCCGTTCTTCAACAACTACCGCCCGCAGTTCTACTTCCGCACCACCGACGTGACCGGTGTGGTGACGCTGCCGGAGGGCACCGAGATGGTGATGCCCGGTGACAACACCAACATCACGGTCAAGCTGATCCAGCCCGTCGCCATGGACGAGGGCCTGCGGTTCGCGATCCGCGAGGGTGGCCGCACCGTCGGCGCCGGCCGGGTCGTCAAGATCATCAAGTAAATCTCGCTCACACGAAGCCCGGGCTGCCGATCGGCGGTCCGGGCTTCGTGCATTTTCATGCGTTTTCAGTTCGGACGAGGCTGGCGAAATTGCGCTGCGGGAGGCCTCGCCGCGGATACGATCTGCCCCGTAATGACCCAGTTTTCGGGGAGCCGCGCATAAGGCGGCCCCCGAACTGTGCCGGAGGTTGCGATGTCGTTCGTGTTCGCTATGCCCGAGTATGTCCAGGCCGCCGCCGCGGACTTGGCGAACATCGGCTCGACGATCAGCTCCGCCAACGCGGCGGCGCTGGCCCCGACGTCGGGCGTGCTGGCCGCCGGCGCCGACGAGGTGTCGGCCGCCATCGCGTCGCTGTTCGGCGCGCACGCGCAGGCCTATCAGGCGTTCGGCGCGCAGGCGGCGTCGTTCCACCGGCAGTTTGTGCAGCTCATGAGCGGCGGCGCGGCGCAGTACGCCGCGGCGGAGGCCGCCAACGCCTCCCCGCTGCAGACCGCCGAGCAGGAGGCGCTGGGCGCCATCAACGCTCCGTTCCAGACGTTCACCGGGCGCCCCCTGATCGGGGACGGCGCCAACGGCGGCCTCGGGCAGGCGGGCGGGGCCGGTGGCTGGCTGATGGGCAACGGCGGCAACGGCGGGGCCAGCACGACCGCCGGAGTGGCCGGTGGCAGCGGCGGCTCGGCCGGACTGATCGGCAACGGCGGGGCCGGCGGGGCTGGCTTCAGCCCGGGCGCGGTCTCCGGCGCCGTCGCCGGGACCAACGGCGGCGCCGGCGGCCACGGTGGTTGGCTGTATGGCAACGGCGGGGCCGGTGCGCCCGGCGGGGCCGGGGCCACCGGCTTGCTCGCCGGGGACAGCGGCGGCAACGGCGGCAACGGCGGCGCCGGCGGGGGCGCCGGACTGTTCGGCGGGGCGCCCGGCGCGGGCGCCAACGGCGGGGCCGGCGGCAACGCCTTCCAAAGCGCGACGGTGGCGAACGGCGGCAATGGCGGCAACGGCGGCGCCGGCGGGGCGCCCGGCCTGATCGGCAACGGCGGGCTCGGCGGGTCCGGCGCGGACGGCGGGGTCAACCAGACCGGCCTGCCGGGCAACAATAACAACGCCGGCGGCAACGGCGGCGTCGGCGGCGCGGGCGGCGCCGGCGGGCGCGGCGGGTGGCTGTACGGCGCGGGCGGTGACGGCGGAAACGGCGGCGTGACCAACGGCTTCAATGTTGGTAACGGCGGCGCAGCCGGCAACGGCGGCAACGCGGGGTTACTCGGCGTCGGCGGGACCGGCGGCGTGGGCGGAGCCGTCCCCGGCGGTGGGACCGGAGTGACCGCCGGCGCGTCGGGCACCGGCGGCAACGGCGGATTCCTGGACGGCGCCGGCGGGGTGGGCGGGGCCGCGGGCGCCCCCACCAATGGGATTGGCGGGAACGGCGGCAACGCGGGCCTCTTCGGCGCCGGCGGCGCCGGTGGTGCGGCGTCCGGGTTCTTCGGACACGGTGGTCAGGGCGGCCTGGGCGGGCGGCTGAACGGCGCCGGTGGCGCCGGTGGGGCCGTGACCGGAATTCATTCGACCGGCGGAAATGGGGGCGCGGCGGGATTGTTCGGTACCGGTGGTGGTGGCGGTGACGCGTCCGCCTCCCCCCAAGGGGTTGGCGGTAACGGCGGGACTGGCGGGTCGCTCGTTGGCGACGGAGGCGCCGGCGGAGCCGGCGGAGTCAACGGAAGCGGGGGGACGGGCGGCACCGCCGGCGCCGTCGGCAACGGCGGCAACGGCGGATCGGCTGGGGGGTTGAGCGTCGGCGGTAACGGCGGGAACGCCCAGTACATCGGCAACGGCGGCAACGGCGGCAACGGTCATACGCCCGGCACGGGCGGCACCGGCGGGACCCTCTACGGCACGGCCGGCGTAAACGGCAGCTGAAGCGCGTCCGGCCCCGCCCGATTGCCGAAACTGGAGGCGGGCCGGGCAAGTTAATATAGATTCAGCCTATTGCGTCCGTGTCTAATGACCGGGCGACTGCCTTGTCGAGTGGCCTGCCTGGAGGTTCGGATGTCGTTCGTCTTCGCGACGCCCGAATACCTGGCTGCGGCGGCGTCCGACCTGGCGAACATCGGTTCGACGATCAGCTCCGCCAACGTGGCCGCGTTGGGCCCTACGTCCGGGGTGCTGGCCGCCGGCGCCGACGAGGTGTCGGCGAGCATAGCCGCGCTTTTCGGCGCCCATGCGGAGATCTATCAGGCGCTCAGCGCCCAGGCGGCGCTGTTCCACCAGGAGTTCGTCAACCTCATGAGCAGCGGCGGGGTGGAATATGCGCTCGCCGAGGCCACCAACGCATCGCCGCTGCAGACCGTCGAGCAGGGTGCGGTGAGCGCGCTCAGCGCCCCCGCCCAGGCGGCGGGGGTGGCCATCCAGGCCGCCACCGGCGCCACCGGGTCCCCGGCGGCGGCCGCCGCCAGTGTCGGACCCGGCGCGTTCAGTGCCGGGGGCAGCGGCGCGGCCGGACAGCTGATCAGCAGCGTCGGCGCCGATCCCGCCGCCGCGGCCGCCGGCACCGGGGGATCGTTCAGTCCCGGCGGGGCCGGCCTCACGGGCAGCCTGGTCGCGGGCCAAAACTTCGGCGCTACCCCCGCGGCGGCGGGTGGAAGCGGCGCGCTGGCCGAGTCCGGCAGTGCCGTCGAGGCCGCCGCCGCCGAAGACCTCGGCATCGGCGAGGCAACCGCGGCCGCCCCGCCCATCACCCCGCTGGCGGGCCTGCCGACGACGGCATCCGCCGCCCCCGCCGCGGCCGCGCGACCCGGCACGCCGGCGTACTCTCCCGCACCCGCCGGGGCGTCCGAGCCCGCCGAGGAGTGACGGGCGCTCGCTTTGCGAGCGGGGCGCTGGCGACAGCGTTAATCTGACACGGACTTCCCAGCGAGACGAGGAGAGACACGTGTTGGCGCGCTGCCTGAAGGCACAGTTGATCGTTTTGCTGTGCGGCGGCCTGGTCGGGCCGATCTTTTTGGTCGTCTACTTCACCATCGGTTTCGATGACCTGCTGGCGTGGATGCTCTACGTCGGCCTGCTGATCACCATCGCCGACGTGGTGATCGCGATCGCGCTGGCCAACTTCGGGGCGAAGTCGTCCGCCAAGAACGCGGAGCTCGAGCAGAGCGGCGTGCTGGCGCTCGCCCAGATCACCGGGCTCACCGAGACGGGGACGTGGATCAACAATCAGCAAGTGGTGAAGGTGCACCTGCACATCTCCGGGCCGGGGTTCCTGCCGTTCGACAGCGAGGACCGCGTCATCGCCCACCTCACCCGGCTCGGCAACCTCAACGCCCGCAAGGTGGTGGTGCTGGTCAACCCCACCACCCAGGAATACCGGATCGACTGGGAGCGAAGCTCTTTGGTCAACGGGCTGGTGCCCGCGCAATTCACCGTGGCCGAGGACAACCGGACCTACGACCTCAGCGGGCAGGCCGGCCCGCTGATGGAGATCCTGCAGATCCTCAAGGCCAACAACGTTCCGGTCAACGGCATGGTCGACATTCGGTCCAACCCGGCGCTGCGCCAGCAGATCCAGGCGGTGGTGCGCCGTGCCGCCGCGCAACAGGCTCCGGCACCCCAGCCCGCGGCGGGTGGCGGTCCCGCGCCCGCCGGCGCGCCCCCGCAACCGTCGATCGCCCAGCGGCTCCAGGAGCTGGAGACGCTGCGCGCCAGCGGCGCCCTGACCGACCAGGAGTACAACAGCCGGCGGGCCCAGATCATCTCCGAAATCTGAACCCGAGCCGCATTAGAACACGTTTCAGTTCCGCTGCTAGCCTGTCTTCGTGGCTGCACAGGTTGGATCACTGCAAGGACGGGTAGCGTTCGTTACCGGCGCCGCCCGGGCGCAGGGACGGTCGCACGCGGTGCGGCTCGCCCGGGAAGGCGCGGACATCATCGCGCTCGACATCTGCGCGCGGGCTTCGGACACCCTGACCTACACGCCGGCGACGCCCGAGGACCTCAGCGAGACCGTCCACCTGGTCGAAGCCGAGGGCCGCAAGGTGCTGGCCCGTGAGGTCGACATCCGGGACGACGCCGCGCTGCGTCAGCTCGTCGCCGACGGCGTCGAACAGTTCGGGCGGCTCGACGTCCTGGTCGCCAACGCCGGGGTGCTCGGCTGGGGCCGCGTCTGGGAACTCACCGACGAGCAGTGGGACACCGTGATCGGGATCAACCTGACCGGCACCTGGCGCACCCTGCGCGCGGCGATTCCCGCGATGATCGAGGCGGGCAACGGCGGCTCGATCGTCGTCGTCAGCTCGTCGGCGGGCCTGAAGGCCACGCCCGGCAACGGCCATTACGCCGCCAGCAAATTCGGGCTCACCGGCCTGACCAACACCCTGGCGATCGAACTCGGCGAATACGGCATCCGGGTCAACTCCATCCACCCCTACTCGGTCGAAACCCCGATGATCGAGCCCGAGGCGATGATGGAAATCTTTGCCAAGCACCCCCGTTACGTGCACAGCTTCCCGCCAATGCCGATGCAGTACAAGGGATTCATGACTCCCGACGAGGTGTCCGACGTCGTCGTCTGGTTGGCCGGTGACGGCTCGGGCACACTGTCGGGCACGCAGGTCCCCGTCGACAAGGGCGCCTTGAAGTACTGACCGGCGATCGTGGTATGAACTCCACGTGACCAGTAGCGAAGGCGTCCAGCACATCGTCATCGTCGGCGGTGGGCTAGCCGCCGCCCGGACCGCCGAGCAACTGCGCCGGTCCGAATACGCCGGCCGCATCACCATCGTCAGCGACGAGGCACACCTGCCCTACGACCGCCCGCCGCTGTCCAAAGAGGTGCTGCGCAAGGAGGTCGACGACGTCGCTCTCAAACCGCGCGAGTGGTACGACGAGAAGGACATCACGCTGCGGCTGGGTTCGGCGGCCACCGCGCTCGACACCGCCAAGCAGACGGTGACGCTGGCCGACGGGACCGCGCTCGGCTACGACGAGCTCGTCATCGCCACCGGGCTGGTGCCGCGGCGCATCCCGGCGTTCCCGGACCTCGACGGCATCCGGGTGCTGCGCTCGTTCGACGAGAGCATGGCGTTGCGCGAGCACGCCTCCGCCGCGCAGCGCGCCGTCGTCGTCGGCGCCGGATTCATCGGCTGCGAGGTGGCGGCCAGCCTGCGCAGCCTCGGGGTGGACGTGGTGCTGGTCGAACCGCAGCCGACGCCGCTGGCGGCGATACTCGGCGAGCAGATCGGACATTTGGTGGCGCGGCTGCACCGCGACGAAGGCGTCGACGTCCGCCTCGGACTGGGGGTGGCGGAGGTGCGCGGCCAGGGGCATGTCGACACCGTGGTGCTCACCGACGGCACGGAGCTGGCGGCCGACCTGGTCGTGGTCGGGATCGGATCGCGCCCGGCGACCGAGTGGCTCGAGGGCAGCGGCGTCGACGTCGACAACGGCGTCATCTGCGACGAGGCCGGCCACACCAGCGCGCCGAATGTCTGGGCGCTCGGTGACGTCGCCTCCTGGCGCGACACGACGGGACACCAAGCGCGCGTGGAACATTGGAGCAACGTCGCCGACCAGGCCCGGGTGGTGGTACCCGCGATGCTCGGACAGGACGTGCCGTCGGCCGTGGTGGTGCCGTACTTCTGGAGCGACCAGTACGACGTCAAGATCCAGTGCCTGGGCGAGCCCGAGGCCACCGACACCGTGCACCTCGTCGAGGACGACGGGCGCAAGTTCCTGGCCTACTACGAGCGCGACGGGGTGCTGGTCGGCGTGGTCGGCGGCGGGATGCCCGGCAAGGTCATGAAGGTCCGCGCCAAGATCGCCGCCGCCGCACCCATCGCCGAGGTGCTGGGCTGACGCTTCCCAAGGTGGCGATACTCGACGACTACGCCGGCGTGGCGTTTGACCTCGCCGACTGGTCGCCGGTCCGGACCCGTTGCGAGGTAACGGTTTTCGACCGGCACCTATCCGAGGCGCAGGCCGCCGAGGCGTTGCGGCCCTTCGACGTGATCTGCACCATGCGCGAGCGCATGGCGCTGCCGCGCACGCTCATCGAGCGGCTGCCGAACCTCAAGCTGATCACCATCGTCGGGCGGAGCCTGCCGAACCTGGACACGGCCGCGGCCACCGAGCGCGGCGTCCTGGTCGCCCACTCGGACTTCGCCAACCCCCGATTCTCCGCGGTTCGCGACGCGACCCCGGAACTGGCCTGGGGGCTGTTGATCGCGACGGTGCGCAATCTGGCCGAAGAGCATCGGCGGATGCGCGACGGGGGATGGCAGGCGAGCACCGGGATGACGTTGTCCGGCAAGACTCTTGGGCTGCTCGGCCTGGGCCGGACGGGCAAGCGCATGGCCGAGTACGCGAAAGCCTTTGGCATGCCGGTCCTTGCGTGGAGCCAGAATCTGACCGACGAGGCCGCCGCGGCGGCCGGCGCGCGCCGGGTCGAGAAGGCGGCCCTGTTCGCCGAATCCGACGTGGTGTCGATCCACCTGGTGCTCTCCGAGCGCACCCGCGGGCTGGTCGGCCAACCGGAGCTGGCCCTCATGAGGCCGCACGCCTACCTGATCAACACCTCGCGCGGGCCGATCGTGGACGAGGCCGCGCTGATCGACGCGCTGCGGACGGGCCGCATCGCGGGGGCCGGGCTCGACGTCTACGACGCCGAACCGCCGCCGCCCGACCATCCGCTACGGGCGCTGGCGAACGTGACGCTGTCTCCCCACCTGGGCTACGTCACCCGCGAAATGCTCGGCGCCTTCTACGAAGACACCGTCGAGGCCGTCGCCGCCTGGCTGGACGGGGCGCCCGTCCGGATCGCCAACCCCGAGGCTCAGAACTCGCCGAGGTAGAAGCGGGCGCCCTGATCGTCGGCGCATTCGGCGGTCACGCCGTACGGCTGGCGGGCCGGCTCCGCGAGCACCGTGCCACCGGCCTCGCGCACGCGCGCGACGGCCGCGTCGATGTCCGGCACCGTCCACATCGGCACCGTCGTCGGACTGGCGCTGCCCCCGGCCGCGCCGGCCATCGGGTGGGTGCCCACCACCTGCCAGCCGTCGGCCACCCGGCCGGGCTCGAAGGTCCACCCCAGCACCGCGCCGTAGAAGTCGCGGAAACCCGCGGAATCGGGCACCTGGTAGGTGACGTACGACAGCTCGCCGGGCCCGGACCCGTTGAGCTCCGGGCGCTTTCGCCCGGGCGCCGGTTCGAACACCGCGAACGCGGCCCCGTGCGGGTCGGTGGCGTCGAGCAACACTCCGTAGTCGGTCTGGCGCACTTCGCCCGCGGCACCGCCCGCCTCGGTTATCGCCGCCCGGGCGGCGTGCACGTCGGCGACGGCGTAGCAGCAGAACAGGGTGGGCGGCCCGGGTTGCGCCGAAATGCCGGTCGGCAGATCGGTGTTGGTGACCCGGTGCGATGCGGGATCGTACGTCCAGCCCAGGACGTGGCCGTAGAAGGCGGCCGCGCGATCGGCGTCGGGGCACCACACCGAGACGTATCCGATGTCGCCGTGCCGGATGCCCGCCGCGGGCCCGGACATCATCCAGCGATGCCCGAACGGGTCGATCACGGTCGCGTTGCGGCTGCCGTAGCTTTCGTACGTCTCGCGCTGGACGGTGGCGCCGTGTTCCCGCGCCGTGCGCAGGGCGGCGTCGGTGTCGCCGACGCGCAGCATCAGGCTCACCGAAACCCCGTCGGGCGCGGGGGCCTTGAGCCCGAGTTCCGGATACTCGTCGGCCAGGTACAGCACCCCGTCCCCGATCGCGATCTCCGCGTGCCCGATCCGGCCGTCGTCCATCACGATCGGCTCGCCGACCACGACGGCGCCGAACGCGTCGGCGTACCAGGCGATCGCCGCGCGAGCGTTCGCGACGCTCAGGTAGGGCAGCGCAGCCGGGCGCGGGGCGTCGCGATCCGCGGACGGCTCGGTCAGTTCGGACAGGGCGGTGGCGGTGCCGCTCATGACAACTCCTTCCGGTAGGGAAATTGCGGATTCCAGCCGGCGGCGCAGCCGCGCGGCGAAGTCCGGATCTGGTTGCACCGGAAGGTCATCGGCGCGCAGCACGTCCAGCGGGTCCGAGCTCATGGCGTGCCTCCTTCCGGATACTGCCGTTTGAAGGCCCGGCGGGCCCGGACCAGGAGCGCCTCGGTGGCGTGCACGGTGCGTCCCATCAGCTCGGCGCACTCGCCGACCGAGCAGTCGTCCATGTAGCGCAGCACCAGCACGGCGCGGTGCGGCTCGGCCAGCCGGGACAGCACCGCTTCGGCGACCAGGCGATCCAGCTCGGCGTCCCAGTCGTCGACCGGGTCCGCGGGCTCGGGCGGATCGGCCACCGGCACGGTCAGCCGGTGCTGACCGCGCCGGTAGTGGTCGGCCAGCTTGTGGCGTGCCACGCCGAGCAGCCACGGGATCGACACCGGCGGCGGGTCGCTCTTGCGCGCGGCGTCCATGGCCGCGAGAAACGTCTCCGACGTCAGGTCCTCCGCCGTCACCCGATCACCGCAGCGGCGGACGAAGTACCCGTACACCACGGGCAACGCCTCGTCGTACAGCTCGAGCAACGCGCGGCGAGCGTCGGATTGAGAATCCGCTTCGGCGCTCACACCTATATCGTCGCCGCGGCGGCCCGAACTCCGACGGGCTGGGGAAAAAAAATTACTGCCAGATCACCGGCGGCCCGTGCGGATGGCACTCGGCGAGGACCGCGAACTCCCCACCGGGCCAGCTGCGGGCCCGCACCAGAAACCGGATCGGTGCGCCGGGCCCGTCGCGGGCCGGCTCCAGCGTCAGGTGCGCGAACGGGGACCCCGCGTCGGCCCGCATGCCGAGCGCCTCGATCCCGTCGCGGACCGCGGCGCGCTCTTCGTCGGACAGGTACTGCCAGGTGATCGAATGCCACAGCACGGTCAGCGCTCCGGCGGCGAGGGTCATCCCGGCGACCGCCTCGGCCGCCGTCCGGCGCTCGAGGCGCGCCGGGACGTTCCGGGCGACGGCGATGGCGCCGCGCAGCCGGCGCAACCGGTCGTCCTGGTCGGGCCAGACATAGCTCAACGCGGTCACTTCCCCCTCGGCGCCGGTGACATCAATGGGCGCGATGTCGTAGCCGTTTCGCTCGACGACGCGCAGCACCCCGTCGGGCGGCAGCGTGCCGCGCCACGCGTCGTCGATGGTGACCGGCGAGTCCGGCGGTCCCCACCGGCCTGCGTTGTGGCGGTAGTGGTAATGGTCGGCGCGCATGTTCAGCCCCGCGCTCGACCCGATCTCGAAAAGCCTTATCGGCAAGTCCAATCCGCGGTTGAGCAGCAGCAGGCCGCCGATCAGCGCGGCGGATCGGCCCACCTCGTTGGTCTGCGGCGGCTGATGAAGGGCGGCGCGCAACGGGTCGGCGTTCCGCGCCGCGGTGCGCAGGATCTCGGGCCACGCGTGCGCCGCATCCCAGCGGCCGCCGGTGCTGGGATACCAGCGGCGCAACTGCGGCGCCCGGCCGTCGAGCACCAACCGGTGCAGCCCGCCGAGCAGCCGAAGCGGCATCGCGTGGCGCGAGGGTGCGTCCTCGTGGCCGGACAGGATGGTCGCGAAGACGCCGCCCGCTTCGACGTCGCCGGCCACCAGCTCGAAGAGCTCCCCGTACATCGGGGAGCCGGAGCCCGCGCAGAACCGGCCCTGGGAGCGCAGCATGTGCAGCAGGTGCTCGGTGCCCCCGCTCATCGGTCCAGCCTTTCCAGCCCGGCCCCGACGACGTCGAACGCGTTGCCGAGCGCGGTCGGCAGCGGCACGGATTCGTCGGAGAGCCAGTGCTCGTAGGCGCTCAGCGCCACCCCGAGCATCGTCCAGGCGACGGTCTGCGGCAGCGGGTCGGTCGTCTTGACGCCCAACCGATGGGCCACGAAGCCGGCCATCACCTCGCGCCAGCCTGCATACATCGTCATCGAATAGGCCTGCAGCTCCGCGGTTTCCAGGATGACGCGCATGCGCTGCCGGTGCCGGACCGTTTCGCACTCGTCGAAGGTGTTGAACGCCAACAGGGCCCCGCGCAGCGCCTCGTCGAGGGGCACCCGAGGGTCGACGTTGTCGAGCAGCTCCCGCAGGTGCGCCAGGTGGGCGTCGAAGTCGCCCCACAGGATCGCGTTCTTGGATGCGTAATAGCGAAACACCGTGCGGCGGGCGATGCCGGCCGCGTGCGCCACGTCGTCGACGCTCACCTCGGCGAACCCCCGGGCGGCGAACAGGTCGAGGGCGACGTCGGTGATGTGCCCCGGTGTCGTCGAACGGCGTCGGCCCACCCGCGGCTGCGGCATGTTCGGACCCGCCCTTCCATTGCGGCACTCGATGCCATATTGTGTCCAGAACGATCCATCCTTGTCGAGTCCCAACGGGAGGAAAAGTTTCATGGAGCACGAAACCGAGACCGAGACCGAGCTCGTCACCGAGACCCTCGTCGAAGAGGTGTCCATCGACGGGATGTGCGGGGTCTACTGATCCGCGTGTTCGACCCCGATCGCGGGTGGCGGTTGCATCCGCAGGTGGCGGTTCGGCCGGAGCCGTTCGGCGCGCTGCTCTACCACTTCGGCACCCGCAAGCTGTCCTTTCTGAAGAACCGCACCATCCTCACGGTGGTGCGGTCGCTGGCCGACCATCCCGATGTCCGGTCGGCCTGCCGCGCCGCGGGCGTGGACGACTCGGGGCAGGGGCCCTACCTGCACGCGCTGGGCGTGCTGGCGGAGTCAAAGATGTTGGAACCTCAGGAGACCCGATGACGGTGACCGTTCCGCGGCTGATCGAGCAGTTCGAGCGCGGGCTGGACGCCCCGATCTGCCTGACGTGGGAGCTGACGTACGCGTGCAATCTGGCCTGCGTGCACTGCCTCTCGTCGTCGGGCAAGCGCGATCCACGCGAGCTGTCCACGCGCCAGTGCATGGACATCATCGACGAGCTGGAACGCATGCAGGTGTTCTACGTCAACATCGGCGGCGGCGAGCCCACGGTGCGGCCCGATTTCTGGGAGCTGGTCGACTACGCGACCGCGCACCACGTCGGCGTGAAGTTCTCGACCAACGGGGTACGGATCACCCCGGAGGTCGCGGCGCGCCTGGCGGCCAGTGACTACGTCGACGTCCAGATCTCGCTCGACGGCGCCACCGCCGAGGTCAACGACGCGGTCCGCGGCGCCGGCTCGTTCGCGATGGCGGTGCGGGCGCTGGAGAATCTCGCCGCCGCCGGCTTCAAGGATGCCAAGATCTCCGTGGTCGTGACCCGGCACAACGTCGACCAGCTCGACGAATTCGCCGCGCTGGCAAGCCGTTACGGCGCCACGCTGCGTATCACCCGCCTGCGCCCGTCGGGCCGGGGCGCGGACGTCTGGGAAGACCTGCACCCCACCGCCGCCCAGCAGGTTCAGCTCTACGACTGGCTGGTGGCCAAGGGGGAGCGGGTGCTCACCGGCGACTCCTTCTTCCACCTCGCACCGCTCGGCTCCTCCGGCGCGCTGGCCGGTCTGAACATGTGCGGCGCCGGCCGGGTCGTGTGCCTGATCGATCCGGTGGGCGACGTCTACGCCTGCCCGTTCGCCATCCACGACCGCTTCCTGGCCGGAAACGTCCTGTCCGACGGGGGATTTGACAACGTCTGGAAGAACGCACCGCTGTTTCGCGAGCTCCGCGAACCGCAGTCGGCGGGCGCGTGCGGCAGCTGCGGGCACTACGACAGCTGCCGGGGCGGATGCATGGCGGCCAAGTTCTTCACCGGCCTGCCGATGGACGGGCCCGACCCCGAATGCGTCCAGGGGCACAGCGAGCAGGCGCTGGCGCGCGACCGCAGCACGCCGAGGCCCCGCGCCGACCACTCGCGGGGCCGGCCGATCAGCGAACCGGTGCCGCTCACGCTGTCGATGCGACCGCCGGCGCGGCTCTGCAACGAAAGCCCCGTATAACCGTGGCCGACCAATGGTTCGAAACGGTCGCCATCGCACAGCAGCGCGCGAAGCGGCGGTTGCCGAAATCCGTTTATTCGGCGCTGCTTGCGGGCAGCGAAAAGGGAATCACGGTCGCAGGCAACGTCGAAGCATTTGGTGAACTCGGATTCGCGCCCCACGTCGTCGGCGCGCCGGAAAAGCGCGACCAATCGACTACCGTTATGGGACAGGATATTTCGTTGCCGGTGGTAATTTCGCCGACGGGCGTCCAGGCGGTCGATCCGGATGGCGAGGTGGCCGTCGCGCGGGCGGCCGCGGCGCGGGGAACGGCGATGGGGCTGTCCGCTTTCGCAAGCAAACCGATCGAAGAGGTCATCGCCGCCAACCCCAAACTGTTCTTCCAGGTGTACTGGCTCGGCGGGCGCGACGCCATCGCCGAGCGCGTGGAGCGCGCGCGCCAGGCCGGTGCGGTCGGCTTGATCGTCACCACCGACTGGTCGTTCTCGCACGGGCGTGACTGGGGCAGTCCCAAGATCCCCGAGGAGATGAACCTGCGGACCATCCTGCGGCAGTCTCCGGAGGCGGTCTTCAAGCCCCGCTGGTTGTGGAAGTACGGCAAGACGCTGCGCCCGCCGAACCTCAGGGTGCCCAACCAGGCTCGCCGCGGCGAGCCCGGTCCGCCGTTCTTCGCCGCCTACGGGGAGTGGATGGGCACCCCGCCGCCGACCTGGGACGACATCGCCTGGCTGCGCGAGCTGTGGGGCGGGCCGTTCATGCTCAAGGGCGTGATGCGCGTCGACGACGCCAAAAGGGCTGTGGATGCTGGTGTTTCGGCCATCTCGGTGTCGAATCACGGCGGCAACAACCTGGACGGCACGCCGGCGTCGATCCGCGCCCTGCCCGCGGTGGCCGCCGCGGTCGGGGACCAGGTCGAGGTGCTGCTCGACGGAGGCATCCGCCGCGGCAGCGACGTCGTCAAGGCGGTGGCGCTCGGGGCGCGCGCGGTGATGATCGGCCGGGCCTACCTGTGGGGCCTCGCCGCCGGCGGCCAGGCCGGCGTGGAGAACGTCCTCGACATCTTGCGTGGGGGCATCGACTCGGCGCTGATGGGTCTGGGGCGCTCCTCGGTTCACGACCTCAGCCCGGACGACCTCTTGGTGCCGGCCGGCTTCACCCGGGCGCTCGGGGTGCCGCCGGCCTAAATCGGGGCACGTCGGGCCTTTTTCCCAGGATTGAGCATGACCCGTTTTCACCAGCAGCGCGAAATGGTCCTCTAGCGTGAATCGACGGCGGCGAAAATTGTGGTGCTCGCGAGGCAACCGTGACGAACGAGCCCTCAAATTCGACCGCTTGGTGAACAGCCCAGAAAAAAAATATTTTGTAGGGTCAACAATTGGTGCACGCCAGGTGAATTCGTCCTACCATCAGCCAGTGCCCGTACTCGGCGAATTAGCAACGATGGCGTCGAGCCAGCTATTCGGCACCTCGCCGTCATTAATGGTCCCGCTCGGGTCGACCGAACAACACGGTCCGCACCTCCCGCTGGACACCGATACCCGGATCGCGACGGCGGTCGCCCGTGGGGTCAGGGCCCGCCTGGAGCAGGCCTGGCTGGTGGCCCCGGCCATCGCCTACGGGGCCAGCGGCGAGCACCAGGACTTCGCCGGAACGATCTCGATCGGCACCGAAGCCCTGACGGCGCTGCTGGTGGAGTACGGCAGGTCAGCGGCCTGCTGGGCCCCGCGGCTCGTCTTCGTCAACGGCCACGGCGGCAACGTCGGCGCGTTGCGCGGCGCGGTGAGCACGCTGCGCGCCGAGGGCCGGGACGCCGCATGGTGCCCCTGCGTTGCCGCCGGCGGCGACGCCCACGCCGGCCATACCGAAACATCGGTGTTGCTCCATATCTCGCCGGCCGACGTGCTGACCGACCGGTGGCTCACCGGCAACCGGGCGCCGTTGGGCGACTTGCTCCCCTCCATGCGCCGCGGGGGCGTCGCGGCGGTCAGCCCGGTCGGGGTGTTGGGCGACCCGACCACCGCGACGGCCGCCGAGGGCAAGCGCATCTTCGCCGAGATGGTCGACGACTGTGTCCGTCGGGTCGCCCGGTGGTCGCCCGGGCCCGACGGGATGCTGGAGCGGAGCACATGACGGCGACCCGGTTGCCGGACGGGTTCGCCGTCCAGGTCGATCGCCGCGTGCGCGTGCTCGGCGACGGTTCCGCCCTGCTGGGCGGCTCACCGACGCGCCTGCTGAAGCTCGCCCCCGCCGCCCAGAGCATGCTCTCCGACGGCCGGCTGAAGGTTCGCGACGACGTCAGCGCCCAGCTGGCCCGCACCCTGTTGGACGCCACGGTGGCGCACCCCCGGCCGGCGGGCGGCCCGTCGCACCGCGACGTGACCGTGGTTATCCCGGTGCGGGACAACGTGTCCGGGGTGCGGCGCCTGGTCAGCTGCCTGCGCGGGTTGCGCGTCATCGTGGTCGACGACGGTTCGTCCCCGCCGATCGGGCCGGAAGACTTCATCGGCGCGCACTGCGACGTCGAGGTCCTGCGCCACTCCCATAGCAAGGGTCCCTCGGCGGCGCGCAACACCGGGCTGGCGGCCTGCACGACCGACTTCGTCGCGTTTCTGGATTCCGACGTCACGCCGCGCCGGGGCTGGCTGGAGGCCCTGCTCGGCCACTTCTGTGATCCGACCGTCGCCCTGGTCGCGCCGCGCATCGTCGGTCTGTCGCACAGCGAGAACGTGGTGGCGCGCTACGAGGCGGTGCACTCGTCCCTGGACCTGGGGGAGCGCGAAGCCCCGGTACTGCCCCACAGCACGGTGTCCTACGTTCCCAGCGCGGCGATCATCTGCCGCCGCTCGGCCATCCGCGGCGTCGGCGGGTTCGACGAGACGATGCAGTCCGGCGAGGACGTCGACCTGTGCTGGCGGCTGATCGAAGCCGGCGCCCGGCTCCGATACGAGCCGATCGCGCAGGTGGCCCACGATCACCGCACCGAGCTGCGGGATTGGCTCGCGCGCAAGGCCTTTTACGGCGGCTCGGCGGCTCCGCTGTCCGTGCGTCACCCGGACAAGACGGCCCCGGTGGTGATCTCCGGCTGGGCGCTGATGGCCTGGATCCTCGTGGCTCTGGGGACCAGCCTCAGCCAGCTCGCCTCGATCGCCGTCGCGGTGCTGACGGGCCGGCGGATCGCCAAGGCGATGCGCGGCGCCGAGACCTCGCTCGTGGACGTCCTCACGATCGCGACCCGCGGCCTGTGGTCGGCGGCGCTGCAGCTGGCGTCGGCCCTGTGCCGGCACTACTGGCCGCTGGCCTTGGTCGCGGCCATCCTGTCGCGCCACTGCAGACGGGTCGTGCTGGTGGCCGCCGTGATGGACGGCGTGGTGGACTGGCTGCGCCGCCGGGACGCCACCGGCGACGAGGCCGAACCCATCGGGCTGCTGACCTACGTATTGCTCAAGCGGGTCGACGACCTGGCCTACGGCCTCGGGCTGTGGTGGGGTGTGGCGCGCGAACGCAACGTGCGGGCGCTCAAGCCGCAGATCCGCACATAGCGGTTTCGAAGCCCCCTTGACCGCAGCCGCGCCGCACAGCGATGTGCTGATCGTCGGCGCCGGCAGCGCTGGATCTGTTGTTGCCGAACGCCTTTCCGTCGACAACGCCCGTACCGTCACGGTCCTCGAAGCCGGCCCCGCGCTGGGCGATCCGGAGTTGCTGGCCCTGACCGCCAACGGGTTGCAGCTGCCGATCGGCGTCGGCAGCCCGCTGGCCCGGCGCTACCTGACCACGCTGACCGATCGGCACGCCCTCAAGCTGCCGATCGTGCGCGGGGCCACGGTCGGCGGTTCGGGCGCGATCAACGGCGGCTACTTCTGTCGCGCGCTGTCGCGTGACTTCGATGCCGCCGGGGTCCCCGGCTGGGCCTGGCCGGACGTGCTCGAGCACTTCCGCGCCATCGAGACGGACCTCGATTTCGACGGGCCCGCCCACGGCAAGGCCGGGCCGATCCCGGTGCGCCGGACGCGCGAAATGACCGGCACCACAGAAACTTTCATCGCCGCGGCGGAACACGCCGGATTCCCGTGGATCGATGATCTGAACGACGCTGGGCCGGAACTGGTTTCGGGACTGGGCGCGGTCCCGCTGAACATCGTCGACGGCGTGCGCACCGGATCCGGGGCCGCGTATCTACTGCCGGCGCTGGGGCGGCCCAACCTGACACTGCTGGAACGGACCCGCGCGGTGCGGCTGCGCTTCTCCGGCGCCGCCGCGGCGGGCGTCGACGTGATCGGACCGCAAGGCCGGGCGATGCTCTCCGCCGATCGAATCGTGCTGTGCGCCGGCGCCATTGAGTCGGCGCACCTGCTGATGCTGTCCGGCATCGGGGACGAGGCCATGCTGCGCGCCGCCGGGGTCCCGGTGGTGGCGCCGCTGCCGGTCGCGACGTCGTGCAGCGACCACCCCGAATGGGTGTTGCCGACGAACTGGGCCGTGGCTCCGGGCCGGCCCGTGGTGGAGGTCGTGCTCAGCACCGCCGACGGGATCGAGATACGGCCGTACACGGGCGGATTCGTGGCGATGACCGGCGACGGGACCGCGGGCCACCCGGACTGGCCGCACATCGGGGTCGCGCTCATGCGGCCGCGGGCGCGCGGGCGCATCACGCTGGTCTCGCCGGACCCCGACGTGCCCCCGCACATCGAACATCGCTACGACAGCGAGCCCGACGACGTCGCCGCGCTGCGCCGGGGCAGCGAGCTGGCCCGCGAATTGGCCGGTGCCGCAACCTCTGTCGGTTCGCCGGTGTGGTCGACGTCGCAGCACCTGTGCGGCACCGCACCGATGGGCGCCGTCGTCGACCCGCAATGCCGGGTCTACGGCATCGAAAACCTTTGGGTGATAGACGGTTCCATCCTGCCGGAGATCACCAGCCGTGGGCCGCACGCGACGATCGTGATGATCGGGCACCGCGCCGCGGAATTCGTCGCGTGAGTGGGCGTTAGGTGGTGAACGCCACCCCATCCTGTCCCGGTGCGCCGAACGGTATGCCAACACCGCAATGGCGTTTTCGCCAGATCGCCGGCGGCTCCGAGCGCGTGCCGGCTAATCAGGCTGGGTAGGGCGAGATCAGGCCGGGAACGGGAGTGGCCGCCGGTTGCTCCTCATGGGAGGCCGCCGCCGGGGAGTAGGCGGGCGTCGCCGGAGAATAATTCGGTGTTGCCGCGGGCGCCGCCGTCAGCGGCGTGGTGACCGGCATCGCCTGGGCCGCCGTCACCGGAGAGAAGGCCGGCGTTTCGATCGGCGCCTCCACCGGCGCCGCCGCCACCGGCGCGCTGACGGGCGCCGGAGCGGCCACCTCCGCCGGCACGGCGGCGGCCGGCGCGCCGGCCGGTGCAAGCGGCGCGGCCACCGGCGCCGCCGCGAGTGGCGTACCCGTCGGCGCCAGCGCAACCGGCGCCGTGGGAGCCGGCGTAACCGCGGCGGCCGGCGTGACCGCCGTCGCCAAGGGGGCTGCCGGTGCTGCGGGCGCCGCACCACCGGAGACGCCGGCCGCGGCCGCCGGCACCCCCGCCGCCGCGGAGCCCACCGAGGCCGCGGTGCCGGCCAGCGGTTGCGCGCTCGACAGCGCCTGGCCGGGAACGTTGGCCGCCACCATGTTCTGGACGGTTTGCAGGGGGGAGGCGTTCGCCGCCTCGGTGAGCGCGTATTGCTCGGCGCCGGCGCTCATCAGCTGGACGAACTGGGTGTGGAAGGCCTGCGCCGCCGCGCTGAGCGCCTGATAGACCTGGGCGTGCGCGTCGAACAGGCTCGAAATGCTGGCCGACACCTCGTCGGCGCCCGCGGGCAACACGCTGGATACCGGGCCCAAAGCGGCGGAGTTTGCATCGCTGATCGCGGATCCGATGTTCGCCAAATCCAATGCGGCGTTGGCCACATATTCTGGCGCTGCGATCACATACGACATTCGGCTCCCCCGGCTGTCTCGACGTCGTCCGCCTCCCCATCACGGACACCGCTTCGCGCAGACTATCGCCCACCCGGGGTCCCCCGAGGCGTTTTCAGCGGATCTTCAGCATGCGTTCGTGGGGCGGGCCACGCCGCAGCGCGACCCGCCCCGAAAAGCGGCGACATTCATGCTGCCCACGTAGATGGCCACGACAAGTGGCGGGCGCGCGGCCGGGTTTGCGCCAGGCGCGAACTCTGCGTCGCAATGTTCGTGGACGGCACGACGTCCCGGTTGCGAATATCACCTCCCTTCAGCGGAACTCGAGCGGCGACCTACGTACTGCCCCACGCCGGGGGCGACCGCTCGCGCGCCTGTTTGCTGAACGAATCGATACCCATCAACACCACACCCACCTCAACCTACGAGATGACCTGCACCTGTCGATATATATTTTCAAATACCACGACGCGCGGACGTTCGCAAGTGTCTGAACCGGCCCGGTGCGCGCCGGCAGAAAAAGCTACGTCGGGCGGGCCTCGATCGCCCACCCGCCGGTCGGCCGGCGCCGTTCTCCGGCAGCGACATTGGGCGTCAACGCACCGCTACTCGATGCCTGCCTTCGCCTTGGTGACGGCCCGGCGCACCAGGCGCAGCTGGCGTCCGTCGCGGCCGGGAGCCCACAGCCCGATCAGGATGGCGGCGACGGCCACGATCACGGCCAGCACCGTCGTCGAGGCATGCATCGCCGTCATGAACGCGGCTTTGCTGACCTCCGCCAGCTGGCCGCCCCGCGGCCCCAACTTTCCGGCCACCTCGACCGCCTTGGCCAGCGAATCGGTCGCGGGGCCGCGCACCGGGGCGGGGAAGTCCGCCAATCTGGGTGCGAGCTCGTTGGAGTAGCGCCCGGCTAGTATCGAGCCGGCCACGGCGATCCCCAGGGCCCCGCCCATCTCGCGCGACGTGTCGTTGACCGCGGACGCGACTCCCTGCTTTTCGTCGGGCACCGCACCCATGATCGCCGAAGTCGTTGGCGCGGTGCAGAATCCGATGCCGGTGCTCAGGATCAGCGTGGGCCACGCCAACTCGGGGAAAGTTGAATGCAGGTCAAGCGTCCGCATGCAGAGGAAGCCCACCGCCATCGTCAGCGTGCCCACGAATAGCACCAGCCGCAGGCCGAACTTCGGCACATACCAAAACGACAGCGCCGAGAAAATGCCCAGCGGGACCATGAACGGGCCGAACGCCACCGCCGTCATCAGGGGGGAGTAGCCCATGATCTGCTGCACGTACTGCATGCCCAGATAGAAGAAACCGAACGTCGCGCCGAACAGGATGACGATCGTCGCCACCCCGGTGGCGAAACTGGGATCGCCGAAGAGCCGCACGTCGAGAAGCGGGTGCCGCGTCCGGAATTCGACCAGTCCGAACAAAGCCGCGATGATCGCCCCGGCGACGAGCCCGCCCCAGACCAGGGGATCGCTCCAGCCGCGATCGGGCGCTTCCAGGATCGCGGCCACCGCGATCGCGACGGCCGCGCCGATCAGGACCGCTCCCAGGGCATCGATCCGCGGCGCGTTGGCCTCGCGCGACGACGCGACGGTGCACGCCAGCGCGAAGATCGCCAGCCCGGCGACGCCCAACGACCAGAAGATCGCGTGCCAGTCCCAAAAGCGAAGCAGTAGGCCGGATCCGAACATGCCCAGCACCCCGCCGGAACCGGCGGTGCCCGCCCAGACCCCGACGGCCTTGATGCGGTCCTCCTTCGGGTAGGCCACCGTCAGCAGCGACAGCGTCGCCGGCATCACGAACGCGGCGCCGACGCCGGCGAGCGCCCGTCCGGCGATGATCTGCGACGGGCTGTGCAACAGCGCCGGCGCGGCTGACCCGGCGGCGAAAATGACCAGACCGATGAGCAACGCGCCGCGCCTGCCGTACCGGTCGCCGATCGCCCCGGCGGGCAGCAACAGGCAGGCCAGCGCCACCGTGTAGCCGTCGACGATCCAGGTCAGCTGCGACTGGGTCGCCGAGGTGGCGACCGCGAGGTCCCCCAGTGCGGTGTTCAGCGCCGTCATCGACGCGACGACCAGCCCGACGCCCATGCAGGCGACGGCCAGGGTCCACGTTCGGGTCCGGGGACTACCCCCGATGCGCGCTACCTCAGTACGCTGATCAGGCCGTACCAGCGTTTCGACCATATATAAAGCGCCTCCTAACGGGGGCGTAGCAGATTTTCGAGACTCTTGGTCTTGTAGGTAAACCGATAGTCTCGGTTCCAAACGGGAGGAAGCTCACAATTACCGGCGGAAGCACCGATCCCCGCCCGGCGCGGTCCAGGGCCCGTTTGCTCGAGGCCGCGGCCGCGCTGCTGCGTGCGGGGGGTCCCAGCGCGGTGACCGTCGATGCGGTCACTCGTAGCGCCAACGTAGCGAGGGCGACCCTGTACCGCCACTTCCCGAGCGGAAATGATTTGCTGGCAGCGGCATTCAACAGCCTGATACCGCCGCCGCCGATGCCGCCGGCCGACGGCTCGCTGCGCGATCGCCTCATCGGGTTGGTGCTGGCCCAGGCCGAGGCCGTGGCGCAGGCGCCGGCCCTCCTGACGGCCATGTCGTGGCTGTCCCTGGGCCGCGACCTGGATGAGTTGCCCGAACCCCATCCCCTCGGCGCTTGCGACAGCGGCGCGATCGGCACGTTGCGCGAGCGCATCGCCCAGCAGTACGCCGCCCCGTTCGACGCGGTTTTCGACAGCCCCGAGGCGGCCGCGGAACTGGGTGAGGTGGGCCGGTCGCGCGCCATCGCGCTACTAATCGGTCCGCTGGTGCTGGGGCGGCTGTCGACCCTGCCCGACTTCGACTATCGCGAGTGTGCACGCGCCGCCGTGGACGGTTTCCTGCATGTGCAGCGGGCACAGCAGAGGGCCGACGCGGCGACCACGGAATCGGCCGGTGCCTGAGTCTCGGCGACGTTTGCCCGGGATTTGGCCAAACCCATGATCTGAGGCATACTGTTCAGGTTGCCTTGCGCCGGGTTCTGCCTGGCCGGGCATACGACCAGCGCCCAACCGGGCGCGTCCGGTCTCATCCTCGGAGCGCGACTAATTTCGCCGCGAATGAGGCTGCGTGAGGGTGACACACCCGACCGCGGGGGCCGGTGGACCACGACAGGTAAACAGCGGCGCAGTATCCGGCGCGACGCTCGACCGGCCCAAGAGTGGGCCGCCGATTGGCGCGCCGGGGGCACCAAGCCCGGGAACCGGGCTTTAAGAGGAGTGAGGGTAGGAGAAAGCGTGGCGGGACAGAAGATCCGCATCAGGCTTAAGGCCTACGACCATGAGGCCATCGACGCGTCGGCGCGCAAGATCGTCGAGACCGTCGTCCGCACGGGTGCCAGCGTCGTAGGTCCGGTGCCGCTGCCGACCGAGAAGAACGTGTATTGCGTCATCCGCTCCCCGCATAAGTACAAGGACTCGCGGGAGCACTTCGAGATGCGCACGCACAAGCGGTTGATTGACATCCTCGATCCGACGCCGAAGACGGTCGACGCGCTGATGCGCATCGACCTTCCGGCCAGTGTCGACGTCAACATCCAGTAGGAGATCCAGAACTCATGGCAAGAAAAGGCATTCTGGGCACCAAGCTGGGCATGACGCAGGTCTTCGACGAAAACAACCGCGTCGTGCCGGTGACGGTGGTCAAGGCCGGCCCCAACGTGGTGACCCGCATCCGCACGCCGGAGCGCGACGGCTACAGCGCCGTTCAGTTGGCGTACGGCGAGATCAGCCCGCGCAAGGTCAACAAGCCGGTGACCGGTCAGTACACGGCGGCGGGCGTCAACCCGCGCCGCTTCCTGGCCGAGCTGCGGCTGGACAACCCCGACGCCGCCGCCGAATACGAGGTCGGCCAGGAGCTGACGGCGGAGATCTTCGCCGACGGCGCCTACGTCGACGTGACCGGCACGTCCAAGGGGAAGGGCTTCGCCGGCACCATGAAGCGGCACGGCTTCCGCGGCCAGGGCGCCAGCCACGGCGCCCAGGCGGTGCACCGCCGGCCGGGTTCCATCGGGGGCTGCGCCACCCCGGCGCGGGTCTTCAAGGGCACCCGGATGGCCGGCCGGATGGGCAACGACCGCGTGACCGTGCAGAACCTGTTGGTGCACAAGGTCGATACCGAGAACGGCGTGCTGTTGATCAAGGGTGCGGTCCCCGGCCGCACCGGCGGGCTCGTGATGGTTCGCAGCGCGATCAAACGAGGTGAGAACTGATGGCTGACGCGAAGTCAGTGAAAATCGACGTGAAGACGCCGGACGGCAAGACCGACGGCTCCATCGAGCTGCCCGCCGAATTGTTCGACGCCCCGGCCAATATCGCGCTGATGCACCAGGTGGTCACCGCGCAACGGGCGGCCGCCCGACAGGGCACGCACTCGACCAAGACGCGCGGCGACGTCAGCGGCGGCGGCCGCAAGCCCTACCGGCAGAAGGGCACCGGACGCGCCCGGCAGGGTTCGACGCGGGCCCCGCAGTTCACCGGCGGTGGCACCGTGCACGGCCCGAAGCCGCGCGACTACAGCCAGCGCACGCCCAAGAAGATGATCGCCGCGGCGTTGCGCGGGGCGCTGTCGGACCGCGCGCGCAACGGACGCATCCACGCGATCACCGAGTTGGTCGCGGGCCAGACCCCTTCCACCAAGAGCGCCAAGGCATTTCTGGGCACGCTGACCGATCGCAAGCAGGTGCTGCTGGTCATCGGCCGCGCCGACGAGACCGGTGCGAAGAGCGTGCGCAACCTGCCGGGCGTGCACATCCTGGCGCCCGACCAGCTGAACACCTACGACGTGCTGCGCTCCGATGACGTGGTGTTCAGCGTCGAGGCGCTCAACGCCTACATCTCCGCCAACACCAGTTCCGCCGAGGAGGTTTCGGCCTGATGGCGACCATCGCTGACCCCCGGGACATCATCCTGGCGCCGGTCATCTCCGAGAAGTCCTACTCACTGTTGGACGACAACGTGTACACGTTTGTGGTGCACCCCGACTCGAACAAGACGCAGATCAAGATCGCCATCGAGAAGATCTTTTCCGTCAAGGTCGCGTCGGTGAACACCGCGAATCGGCAGGGCAAGCGCAAGCGCACCCGGACCGGATACGGCAAGCGCAAGGGCACCAAGCGCGCCATCGTCACCCTGGCCCCGGGCAGCAAGCCGATCGACCTCTTCGGCGCACCGAGCTAGCCGAGCGCGAGAGAAAGACCTGATTAGACATGGCAATTCGTAAGTACAAGCCGACGACCCCGGGTCGCCGCGGCGCCAGCGTGTCCGACTTCGCCGAGATCACCCGTTCGGAGCCGGAGAAGTCTTTGGTCCGCCCGCTGCACGGTCACGGTGGACGCAACGCGCACGGCCGGATCACCACCCGCCACAAGGGTGGCGGCCACAAGCGCGCCTACCGGGTGATCGACTTCCGTCGCAACGACAAGGACGGCGTCAACGCGAAGGTCGCGCACATCGAGTACGACCCGAACCGCACCGCCAACATCGCGCTGCTGCACTTCCTGGACGGCGAGAAGCGCTACATCATTGCCCCGCTTGGGCTCTCGCAGGGCGACGTGGTGGAGTCGGGCGCCAACGCCGACATCAAGCCGGGCAACAACCTGCCGCTGCGCAACATCCCCGCCGGTACCTTGGTGCACGCCGTGGAGCTGCGCCCGGGTGGCGGCGCCAAGCTCGCGCGCTCGGCCGGGTCGAGCATCCAGCTGCTCGGCAAGGAGGGCAGCTACGCGTCGCTGCGGATGCCCAGCGGCGAGATCCGCCGCGTCGACGTGCGCTGCCGCGCCACGGTCGGCGAGGTGGGCAACGCCGAGCAGGCGAACATCAACTGGGGCAAGGCCGGCCGCATGCGGTGGAAGGGCAAGCGCCCGTCCGTCCGTGGCGTCGTGATGAACCCGGTGGACCACCCGCACGGCGGTGGTGAGGGTAAGACCTCCGGTGGCCGCCACCCGGTCAGCCCGTGGGGCAAGCCGGAGGGCCGCACCCGTCACCCGAACAAGCAGAGCAACAAGCTCATCGTCCGACGCCGGCGCACCGGCAAGAAGCATTCGCGGTAGGAGTAGCGAGCCATGCCACGCAGCCTGAAAAAGGGTCCGTTCGTCGACGACCACCTGCTCAAGAAGGTGGACGTGCAGAACGAGAAGAACAGCAAGCAGGTCATCAAGACCTGGTCTCGTCGTTCGACGATCATTCCGGACTTCATCGGCCACACGTTCGCCGTGCACGACGGGCGCAAGCACGTCCCGGTGTTCGTCACCGAGGCGATGGTGGGCCACAAGCTGGGCGAGTTCGCCCCGACGCGCACCTTCAAGGGGCACATCAAGGATGATCGGAAGGCCAAGCGGCGATGACCACAACTGAGTTTCCGTCGGCGGTCGCCAAAGCACGGTTCGTGCGGGTGTCGCCGAGAAAGGCGCGCCGGGTGATCGACCTGGTGCGTGGCCGGTCGGTGGAGGACGCGCTCGACATCCTGCGCTGGGCGCCGCAGGCCGCCAGCGAGCCGGTGGCCAAAGTGATCGCCAGTGCCGCGGCCAACGCGCAGAACAACAACGGGCTGGACCCGGCGACGCTGGTGGTCGCCACCGTGTACGCCGACGAGGGACCGACCGCCAAGCGCATCCGCCCGCGCGCCCAGGGCCGCGCGTTCCGGATTCGCCGGCGCACCAGCCACATCACCGTGGTGGTGGAAAGCCGGCCGGCCAAGGACGAGCGGTCGGCGAAGTCCACGCGGGCCCGTCGCGCCGAGGCCAGCAAGGCGGCGGCGAAGGCGCCGGCCAAGAAGGCGCCGGCCAAGAAGGCTCCCGCGAAGAAGGCGCCGGCCGCCAAGAAGGCCCCGGCAAAAAAGGCCCCGGCCAAGGCTTCTGAGGCTTCTGAAGCGAAGGGAGGCTCAGACTAGTGGGCCAGAAGATCAATCCGCACGGCTTCCGGCTCGGCATCACCACGGACTGGAAGTCCCGCTGGTACGCCGACAAGCAGTACGCCGACTACGTCAAGGAAGACGTGGCGATCCGGCGGCTGCTGTCCACCGGCCTGGAGCGCGCCGGCATCGCCGACGTGGAGATCGAGCGCACCCGCGACCGCGTCCGGGTCGACATCCACACCGCGCGTCCCGGCATCGTCATCGGTCGCCGCGGCACCGAGGCCGACCGGATCCGGGCCGACCTGGAGAAGCTGACCGGCAAGCAGGTCCAGCTCAACATCCTCGAGGTCAAAAACCCCGAATCGCAAGCACAATTGGTGGCGCAGGGCGTCGCGGAGCAGTTGAGCAACCGCGTGGCGTTCCGCCGCGCCATGCGCAAGGCCATTCAGTCGGCGATGCGGCAGCCCAACGTCAAGGGCATCCGGGTGCAGTGCTCCGGCCGCCTCGGCGGCGCGGAGATGAGCCGCTCGGAGTTCTACCGCGAGGGCCGGGTGCCGCTGCACACCCTGCGCGCCGACATCGACTACGGCCTGTACGAGGCCAAGACCACCTTCGGCCGCATCGGCGTGAAGGTGTGGATCTACAAGGGCGACATCGTCGGCGGCAAGCGCGAATTGACCGCCGCCGCCCCGGCGGGCGCCGACCGTCCGCGTCGCGAGCGGCCGTCGGGCACGCGTCCGCGGCGCAGTGGCGCGTCGGGCACCACGGCGACCAGCACCGAGGCCGGCCGGGCCGCGGGTGCGGAGGAGCAAGCCACGGCGCCCCCGGCCGAGGCGGCGCCGGCCCCCGAACCGCAGAGTACGGAGAGCTGAATCATGTTGATTCCCCGCAAGGTTAAGCACCGCAAGCAGCACCACCCGCGCCAGCGTGGCATCGCCAGCGGCGGCACCCAGGTGAACTTCGGTGACTACGGCATCCAGGCGCTCGAGCACGCCTATGTGACCAACCGGCAGATCGAGTCGGCCCGTATCGCGATCAACCGGCACATCAAGCGTGGCGGCAAGGTGTGGATCAACGTCTTCCCCGACCGCCCGCTGACCAAGAAGCCCGCCGAAACCCGGATGGGTTCGGGTAAGGGCTCCCCGGAGTGGTGGGTCGTCAACGTCAAGCCGGGCCGGGTGCTGTTCGAGCTCAGCTACCCCAACGAGCAGACCGCCCGGGCGGCGCTCACCCGCGCAATCCACAAGCTGCCGATCAAGGCACGCATCGTGACCCGAGAGGATCAGTTCTGATGGCACTGGGCATTTCGCCGGGCGAACTGCGCGAGCTCACCGAAGAGGAGCTCACCGAGCGCCTGCGCGAATCCAAGGAGGAGCTGTTCAACCTGCGCTTCCAGATGGCGACCGGACAGCTCAACAACAACCGCCGGCTCCGCACGGTGCGTCACGAGATCGCGCGCGTCTACACCGTGCTGCGCGAACGAGAACTGGGCCTCGCTAGCGGACCCGACGGAACCGACGGAACTAAGGATTCGTGATGGCAGAAGCTAACAGGGCGCCTGCAAAGGCCGCCGCCAAGAAGGCCGCTCCCAAGGACGCCGCGTCGAAAGACAAGGGCCCCAAGCACACTCCGGCCAACCCCAAGACCCGCGGGCGGCGCAAGGTGCGCATCGGCTATGTCGTCAGCGACAAGATGCAGAAGACCATCGTGGTCGAGCTGGAAGACCGCATGCGCCACCCGTTGTACGGCAAGATCATCCGGACCACCAAGAAGGTCAAGGCGCACGACGAGAACAGCACCGCCGGCATCGGCGACCGCGTCTCGTTGATGGAGACGCGCCCGACGTCGGCCACCAAGCGCTGGCGGCTCGTCGAGATCCTCGAGAAGGCCAAGTAGGCCGAGCGGGTCTTAACCCGCGGCCCTGACGGCGATGCCGTCGAGGAGCTGTCCCAAACCGGACCGGAACTCGGCGCGGTGGTCGTCGTCCTCGTCGTCGAAGGCGCCCGCATCGAGCGCGGCCGACAACGCGGGGAATCGGTCTGCGTCGATCACCCGGCGCAGCAGGGCGGGGTAGTCGGGACCGTCGACGGGCGCGGCCTCGATGGCCAGCGCCGCGGCGCCGCGGACGAAATGCAGCACCGCCATGACCGCGGCCAGCTTGTCGCGTTCGGCCAACTTGGTGTCACCGAGCGTCGCGAGCCCGGCGTCCAGCCACGCCAACTGGCCCGGATCGGCCGGAGGCCCGGCCGAGGTCGCCTGCAGCACCCACGGATGCCGATGGTACACGTCCCATATCGCCATGGCCCAATCGGCAAGAGCGCCACGCCAATCCGCCGGGTCCGACGGCGCGGGGGGCGGCCCCGGCGCCGCCGACAGCATGAACGTGACGAGTTCATCCTTGTTGGCCACGTGGCGGTACAGCGACATCGTGCCGCAGCCCAGCCGCTCGGCCAGCCGGGCCATCGACAGGGCGCCCAGGCCGTCGGCGTCGGCCAGCTCCACGGCCGCGGCGACGATGCGCTCCCGGCTCAGTCCCCGGGGCCGACGGTCGCGGGTGGGCTCGCGCCAGAGCACCTCTAGGGCGCGGGGCAGATCCTCGTCAGACATCACCGCCAGCGTAATCGAGATGGACCGCCCTGTGCGTATGGCGTACGCTATGCGTATGGCATACGCGAAACGCAGTACAGGCCTGGCCGTGGTCGTCGTCGCCTTCCTCGCCTACTCGCTGCCGCCGTACTTCACCGGGGGGACGCGCGTGCCGTCCACGTTCGCGCTGCACTACCCGCTGCTCGTGGGTCATGTGATGTTCGGCGGCGTCGCGATGGCGGCCGCCGTGCTGCAGATCTGGCCCGGGCTGCGGACCCGCCGGCCCGCGCTGCACCGGCGCGTGGGGCGGATCTATGTCGTGACCGCCGTGGCGGCCGGCGTGTGCGCGCTGGCCATCGGGGCGGCGACGCCGTTCGGCCCACTCTTGGCGGTCAGCAACGTCTTCCTGGCGTCGCTGTGGTTGTGGCTAACGATCAACGGCTACCTCGCGGCGCGGCAGCGCAGGTACGCCGACCACCGTCGCCACATGGTCGGCAGCGCGACGCTTGCGCTGTCGGTGATCACCAACCGGATCTGGACCCCGATCCTGTTCATCACGCTGCAGCCGTTGCGCGACAGCGCCTTTAGTGGCAACGCGGAGCATTACCTATGGCTCGTGGCCGGTCTGGGCGCGTGGCTGGGGTGGACGATTCCGTTTGTGAGTGTGCAGTGGTGGCTGCGTCGCGAATCGGTAACGCCGCCGATTCCTCAGCCAACGGACACATCGCGGGTGTAGTCTCCGGGCGACCTTCAATCGAGCGTTATCCACCCGGGGCGAGGCTGGCATGACAACGGAATTCAACGGCAGGATCGAGCTGGATATCCGCGATTCGGAGCCGGATTGGGGTCCGTACGCGGCGCCGACGGCGCCGGAGAACTCGCCGAACATTCTTTATCTGGTGTGGGATGACACCGGGATCGCGACGTGGGACTGCTTTGGCGGGCTGGTCGAGATGCCGGCGATGTCGCGCATCGCCGAGCGCGGGGTGCGGTTGTCGCAGTTTCACACCACCGCGCTGTGTTCGCCGACGCGCGCGTCGCTGTTGACCGGGCGCAACGCGACCACGGTGGGCATGGCCACCATCGAGGAGTTCACCGACGGGTTTCCCAACTGCAACGGACGGATACCCGCGGACACCGCCTTGCTGTCCGAGGTGCTCGCCGAGCGGGGCTACAACACCTACTGCGTGGGCAAGTGGCACCTGACGCCGCTGGAAGAGTCGAATCTGGCGTCGACCAAACGGCATTGGCCGCTATCGCGCGGCTTCGAACGCTTCTACGGGTTCATGGGCGGCGAGACCGACCAGTGGTACCCCGATCTGGTGTACGACAACCACCCGGTGAACCCACCCGGCACACCCGAGGATGGCTACCACCTGTCGAAGGACCTCGCGGACAAGACGATCGAATTCATCCGCGACGCGAAGGTGATCGCGCCCGACAAGCCGTGGTTCAGCTACGTGTGCCCCGGCGCGGGCCACGCTCCGCATCACGTGTTCAAGGAGTGGGCGGACAAGTACGCCGGCAAGTTCGACATGGGCTACGAAAAGTATCGCGAGATCGCGCTGGAAAAGCAGAAGGCGATGGGCATCGTCCCGCCGGACACCGAACTGTCGCCCATCAACCCCTACCTGGATGTGAAGGGGCCCAACGGCGAGGCCTGGCCGCTGCAGGACACGGTGCGGCCGTGGGACTCGCTGAACGACGAGGAGAAGAAGCTGTTCAGCAGGATGGCCGAGGTATTCGCTGGCTTCCTGAGCTACACCGACGCCCAGATCGGCCGAATCCTGGACTACCTCGAGGAGTCGGGCCAGTTGGACGACACCATCATCGTGGTGATCTCCGATAACGGCGCCAGCGGTGAGGGCGGCCCGAACGGGTCGGTGAACGAGGGCAAGTTCTTCAACGGCTACATCGACACCGTCGAGGAGAGCATGAAGCTCTTCGAGCACCTGGGCGGGCCGGAGACCTACAACCACTACCCGATCGGCTGGGCGATGGCGTTCAACACGCCGTACAAGCTGTTCAAGCGCTACGCCTCGCACGAGGGCGGCATCGCCGACACCGCAATCGTCTCCTGGCCCAACGGCATTGCGGCGCACGGCGAGGTGCGCGACAACTACGTCAACGTCTGCGACATCACCCCGACCGTCTACGACCTGCTCGGCATGACGCCGCCCGAGACGGTCAAGGGCATCACGCAGAAACCCCTGGACGGCGTGAGTTTCAAAGCGGCCCTGGATGATCCGAGCGCCGACACCGGCAAACAGACCCAGTTCTACACCATGCTGGGCACCCGCGGGATCTGGCACCAAGGCTGGTTCGCCAACACCGTCCACGCCGCCACACCGGCGGGCTGGTCGCACTTCGACGCCGATCGCTGGGAGCTGTTCCACATCGAAAAGGACCGCAGCCAATGCCACGACCTGGCCGGCGAACAACCCGAGAAGCTCGACGAGCTCAAGGCGCTGTGGTATTCCGAGGCCGCCAAGTACAACGGCCTGCCCCTGGCCGACCTGAACATCTTCGAGACGCTGGGGCGCTCGCGGCCCTACCTGGTCGGCGAACTGCCCAGTTACACCTACTATCCCAACTGCGCCGACGTCGGCATCGGCGCCGCCGCCGAGCTCCGCGGGCGCTCGTTCGCGGTGCTGGCCGACGTGACGGTGGACACCACCGGCGCCGAGGGCGTGCTGTTCAAGCAGGGCGGCGCCCACGGCGGGCACGTGCTGTTCATTCAGGACGGCCGGCTGCACTACGTCTACAACTTCCTCGGCGAACGCCAGCAGCTGGTCTCGTCGTCGACGGCGGTGCCGCTGGGCCGGCACCTGTTCGGCGTGCGCTACGAGGGGAAGGGAACGGTGGAGAACAGCCACACCCCCCTGGGCGACCTCACGCTCTTCGTCGACGACGAGGTCGTCGGCACCCTGGCGGGCGTGTGGACGCACCCCGGGACATTCGGGCTGGCCGGCGCGGGGATCACCGTCGGCCGCAACGGCGGCTCGGGGGTGTCCAGCCGCTACAAGGCGCCGTTCACGTTCACCGGCGGCACCATCGCCGAGGTCACCATCGACTTGTCGGGGAGACCGTACGAGGACGTGGAAAGGGAACTGGCGCTTGCGTTTTCGCGGGACTGAGCTGGCCGTCGGCCTGTTCTGTCCGACAACGGGTGTCGCGGTCGGTTGCGAGAAGACCATCGGCGGCACCGCCATGCGGGCGAGTGCATCGAGACCGTCCGACCCGGCCGAGCCGGTGCCCGGCGTCCAGGTCACGGTGCCCGCCGCCGCCCACCAGCGGGACCATGGTCAGTGCCTGAGTGCCGGATCCGGTGGCGCCGGTGATCGTCCTGCCGCCGCCGGACGGCTGGAACTCGGCCCCCGGCGCCGGCGACGTCGGTTTCGACGCGGCGAAATCCACGCTGATGCGGCAATTTGCGGTCGTCATCCCCTGAAAAGGAGCGGTTTCAGGGCACGCGGCCGGTAGCATCTGGCCCCGTGATGCCCCAATGACCACCGAAGCACCCCAGCCGCCGGCGCCACCCCAGGCGCGAGGACCGCGCCTCGCGATCGCGTTCGGGATCATCGTCTTTCTCATCGTCATCTACGTGCTGTCGCTGATCGCCGTGCACCTGCTGGCGAAATCGGCGCCCCCGCTGCCCGCGGTGGACCTGAGCAAGGTCGAGGCCGAGGACAGCGTCGTGCAGGTCCGCCTCGAGAAACTGGATACCGTCGCCAACCGCTTGACGGTGAATGTCCTTGTCTACCCGAAGGATTCGCTGTACGACAAGAACTTCGGGGTGCTCACCACCGACGCGGCCGTGCGCCTGTACCCGGAGAACGACCTCGGCGACCTGCAGTACCCGGTCGGCAAGGCGCCGGCGCAGGTCAGCACCACCATTGAGGCGCACGGCGATCCCGGTAACTGGCCGTTCGACACCTACAAGACCGAGGTCATCGCGGCCGACGTGTTCACCGGCTCCGGTCAGAACCGCGAAAAGTCACCCGCGCGCGTCGAGGCGTCCGGCAAGCTGGACGGCTGGGACGCCACCGTCACCCGCGTGCACGACCCCGCCGACGCCAGCCCGGACGTCCAGGACGACGTGATCATCACCCTCAAGCGCGCCAAGGGCCCGCTCATCTTCGACATCGGAATCTGCCTCGTCCTCATCGCCCTGCCCGTGTTGGCGTTGTGGGTGGCCATTCCGGTGGCGCTGGGCAAGACCTCGTTCCTACCGCCGATGGTGACGTGGTACGGCGCGATGCTGTTCGCCATCGTCCCGCTGCGCAATATCCTGCCGGGCAGCCCGCCGTACGGTTCGTGGATCGACCAGGCCGTCGTGCTCTGGGTGCTGATCGGACTGGTCACCGCGATGGCCCTGTTCCTCTCCGGCTGGTGGCAGCAACGCGATCGAAGATCGCCGAAGAAGGGCTGAACGCCTACTCCGCGACCGCCGACCCCGCCGAGCTGATCGCGTCGACGGCGCTGGAGACCCGCGATTGGAAGTCGGGTGGCAGCGGGATGTAGCCGTTGCGGGCCAGCTCCACCTGGCCCGGGCCGATCGCCGCCTGCAGGAACGCCTTGACCGCCCTGGCATCGTCCGCGTTGGGGTACTTCGAGCAGACGATCTCGTAGGTGGCCAGGACGATCGGGTAGACGTCGGGTTGGGCGGGGTTGTAGAACGACGAGATGTCGAGCACCAGATTGTTGCCGGCGCCCGTGATTTTGGCGCCCAAGATCGTCTTGCCGACCGTGTCGGTGCCGATCCGCACCGGGCGCAGGGACCTGCGGCTCGCGGGGGTCTTGATCTCGGCGGCGAAGAGGCCTTGCTGGAGCGCGAATGACAACTCGTTGTAGCTGATCGCGCCCTCGGTGTTTTTCACAAGCTCCGAGGTGCCCTTGTTGCCGGCGGCGCCGACGCCGACCCCGCCCTTGAATGTCTTGCCGGTGCCCTGTTTCCACGCTCCGCCGGACGCGGACTGCAGGTAGGACTGGAAGTTGTCGGTGGTGCCGGAGGCGTCGCTGCGGTAGATGACGCGGATGTCCTCCGCCGGCATGGAAGTGTTGAACGCGGTAAGGGCCGGGTCGTCCCAGCGCGTGATGGTGCCGTTGAAGATCTTCGCCAGAGTGGGCGCGTCCAGCACCAGGGAGTCGACGGCGCCGAGGTTGTAGGTGATGGCCAGCGGGCCGAACACCACGGGCAGGTTCCAGGCGTCCGCGCCGCCGCAGCGCTGTTTGGCGGCGGCGTATTGATCGTCGGCGAGCGGTGTGTCAGATCCGCCGAAATCGGTCTTGCCCGAAAGGAATTCGCTGATCCCGGCGCCCGACCCGTTGGCGGTGTAGTTGAGGTTCTGCCCCGGGCAGGCCCGGTGGTACGCCTCGACGAACTTCGTCATCGCATTCTGCTGCGCGGTCGAGCCGCTCGCGACCAGGGTCTGTTTGCCACCGCAGTCGACCTTGGCGCCCGCGGCGTACGCCAGGGTGGCGTGGGAGTTGGTGCAAGCCGAGCTCACCATCGCGGCCGTGGCCAGCAAGCTGATGGCGGCGGCTGATCGCTTGCGTTTCACGGTCATTGCCTCCAGACGGGGGATACACCTCAGACTTCTACAGCCACCGAATTAACAGGCAAACCAACAACGGATGAACGGGTCATCAATGAGGCCGGCGGCCGGTTTCGCTGGGTAGCGCACAACCTTTCCGCGGGTTGACGGAAACTACCTGATTGATGAAGTAAATTTCGATTCGCCGCACGGGCGCGACCGGTTCGCTACGATCAATCCGCGCATGGCCCGCCGAGTTGCCGCAATCCAACGGAGGTGTCGACCGATGACCCATCAAGCCCCACCGGCTCCGCCCCCTTCGACTCCTCCCACACCACCGGAGCAACCGGCCGCGACGCCCCCCGAGGCGCAACCCACCAAAGGCAGACGGCGCACGCTGTTGGTGATCGGCATCCTCGTCGCTTTCCTAATCGTCTACGGCCTGTCGCTGTTCGGGGTCCATTTGCTGGCCAAATCGGCGGCACCGATCAAGCCGCCGGACTTGAACGCGACCAACGACACGGTCGTGCTGGTGCGTCTGGAAAAACTGGAAACCGTCGCGAACCGCCTCACGGTGAAGGTGCTCGTGATTCCCGAAGATTCCATGTTCGACAAACGCCTCGATGTGCTGAAGACCGACACCGCGGTGCGGATGGACCCCGCGAACGACCTGGGCGACCTGCAATACCCGGCGGGGAAGTCGCCGGCGCAGGTCGCCACCACGATCGAGGCCCACGGCGATCCCAACAACTGGCCGTTCGACTCCTACAGCACCGACACCCTGTCGGCGGAGGTGCTCGTCGGGCAGGGTGACGCCCGCCAGTACATCCCGGCGCGGGTGGAAGTGACCGGGGCGTTGGACGGTTGGGACGTCAGCGTCCAGCGGGTGGGTGAAGCAAGCCAGGAGGCCGATCGCCCCGACAACGTGATCATCACGCTGCACCGGGCCAAGGGGCCGCTGATCTTCGACTTGGGCATCTGCCTGGTGCTGTTCGCCCTGCCCACCCTGGCGTTTGCCGTGGCCATCCAAATCGCATTGGGCAGACGGAAATTCGTGCCACCCTTCGTGACGTGGTTCGCCGCCATGCTGTTCGCCGTGATCCCGATACGCAATTTCCTTCCGGGGTCGCCGCCGCCGGGTGCCTGGATCGACCAGGTGCTGGTGATCTGGGTGCTGATGGCGCTCGTCGCCGCGATGGCCCTGTACATGCTCACCTGGTACCGACAATCGGACTGACGCCCCGTCCTACCCTGAAGGGGTGCTTACCGAGCTTGTCGACCTGCCGGGCGGATCGTTCCGCATGGGCTCGACGAGCTTCTATCCCGAAGAGGCGCCGATCCACACCGTGACGGTGGGGCCGTTCGCGGTGGAGCGGCACCCGGTGACCAACGCGCAGTTCGCCGAGTTCGTTTCAGCCACAGGCCATGTCACGGTGGCCGAGCAACCGATCGACCCGGCGCTCTACCCCGGGGCGGATCCGGCGGACCTGGTTCCGGGCGCCATGGTCTTCCGGCCGACGCCGGGGCCGGTCGACCTGCGTGACTGGCGCCAGTGGTGGGCCTGGGTGCCGGGCGCCAACTGGCGAAATCCATTCGGTCCGGACAGCGATCTGACGGACCGGGCGGACCATCCGGTGGTGCAGGTGGCGTATCCCGACGCCGCGGCGTACGCGCGTTGGGCCGGCCGGCGGCTGCCCACCGAGGCCGAATGGGAGTACGCGGCCCGCGGCGGCAGTTCGTGGACCTACTCCTGGGGCGAGGAAGCGAACCCCGATGGCCGGCTGATGGCCAACACGTGGCAGGGCAGTTTCCCGTACCGCAATGACGGCGCCCTGGGCTGGGTGGGCACCTCCCCGGTGGGGACGTTCCCGCCCAACGGATTTGGGCTGCTCGACATGATCGGCAACGTGTGGGAGTGGACCGCCACCGAGTTTTCCGCGCACCACCGGCTCGATCAGCCGCCGAAGGCCTGTTGCGCACCGTCGGGTCCCGCGGACCCGAGCGTCAGCCAGGCGTTGAAGGGCGGATCGCATTTGTGCGCGCCGGAATACTGCCACCGCTACCGGCCGGCCGCGCGGTCGCCGCAGTCGCAGGACACCGCGACGACCCACATCGGGTTTCGCTGCGTGGCGGATCCGGCGTCAGCATAGGCTGTCTCGCGCCGGCCGGGCAGCAAACCGGGCGCTGCTCTGCGTCGCACCTCAAGCGGGAAAAGCGACCGGCGGGTTACCGCCGGATGGACGGTAAGTGACGGACCTTCCGTCGTCGCGCACGCTCGCCTCGAATTCGCTAGCATCGCCACGTGTCGGCCGTCGACGAGCCAGATGTCACCAGCACAGTGGCAGTGACCACCGAGCCCTCGACGACACAGGCCCCGCCACCGTCACCTTCACGCCGACGCCGACGACGACGGCGCCGCCGAGCACCACCACGCCGCCGCCCGTCACCAC
>NZ_LZLY01000122.1 GCF_001673535.1 Mycobacterium sp. 1081908.1
CGCCGGACCCGCCGGCCCCGCCGTCGCCGAGCAACCATCCGCCGGCCCCACCGGGTGCCCCGGTCCCCGGGGCGCCGTTGGCGCCGTTGCCGATCAGTGGGCGCCCGGTGAATTGAAGGAAGGGCGCGTTGATCTGGTTGAGGACGTCCTGCGCCGTTGGAATGGCGGCGGCGTTGGCGGCCTCGGTGCTCAGGTATTGCGCCGCGCCGCCGTTCAACAGGCCGACAAACTCGGCGTGAAAGGCCGCCGCGCGGGCGCCGAGGGCCTGGAAATCCAGGGCGTGCGTGTTGAAAAGCGCTGCGATCGCGCTCGATACCTCGTCGGCGGCGGCAGCGGATATCCCCGTGGTGGACGCGGCGGCGGCCGACCGCGCCGCGCTCAGCGTCGAACCGATATTCGCCAGGTCTCCAGCCGCCGCCGTCACGAATTCCGGCGCAACAACAAATGACATGCCCGTGCCCCTTCAAGTCGACTCAACCGTTGCCAGTCCCAAATCCGATCGGGACACAGGCGCGCAACAAGATTAACGGGCTCGTCAATTAATCAAAACGCTTTTGGATAAAGCTTTTTGACGCGCCTAAATGGCGTCCGGGTCCTCCGCGAACGCCTCGGCGGCCTTGCGGGCGAGCTCGATGGCCGTCCGCGCCCACTGGGGCGTCGCGCCCGCCAGGCCGCACGCCGGGGTCACGCCGATGCGCTCGCGCAGCGCCGAGCGGCCGAATCCGAGCCGATCGGTAACCGCGACGGCGGCGGCGGCCACCTCCTCGACCGACGGCCGCTTTGGCGGCGCGGTCGCCGGAACCACGCCCAGC
>NZ_LZLY01000123.1 GCF_001673535.1 Mycobacterium sp. 1081908.1
CACCGGATGTGGTGTGCTGCCGCGTCCTGCGGTTTCCGTAACTTCGACTACTTCTGAGGCTATCGATGGACCAACAGAGCACCCGCACCGACATCACCGTCAACGTCGACGGCTTCTGGATGCTTCAGGCGCTGCTCGACATTCGCCACGTCGCGCCGGAATTGCGATGCCGCCCGTTCGTATCCACCGACTCGAGCGACTGGCTCAACGAGCACCCCGGAATGGCGGTGATGCGTGAGCAGGGCATCGTGGTCGGCGACGAGGTGCACGAGCAGGTCGCCGCTCGAATGCGGGTCCTCGCCGCGCCCGATCTCGAGGTCGTGGCGCTGCTGTCGCGGGGCAAGTTGCTCTACGGAGTCGTCGACGACGAGAACCAGCCACCCGGCTCGCGCGACATCCCCGACAACGAGTTCCGCGTGGTCCTCGCCCGCCGCGGTCAGCACTGGGTGTCGGCCGTCCGCGTCGGCAGCGACATCACCGTCGACGACGTCGCCGTCGCCGACAGCGCCTCGATCGCGTCGCTGGTGATCGACGGTCTGGAGTCGATTCACCACGCCGAGCCCGCGGCGATCAACGCCGTCAACGTGCCGCTGGAGGAGATGCTGGAGGCGACCAAGTCCTGGCAGGAATCCGGCTTCAATGTCTTTTCCGGGGGAGATCTGCGGCGGATGGGGATCAGCGCCGCGACGGTTGCCGCCCTGGGCCAGGCCCTGTCGGATCCCGCGGCCGAGGTCGCGGTGTACGCGCGCCAGTACCGGGACGACGCCAAGGGCCCCAGCGCCTCGGTCCTGTCGCTGAAGGACGGCTCGGGCGGCCGCATCGCGCTGTACCAGCAAGCGCGCACCGCCGGTTCGGGGGAGGCGTGGCTCGCGATCTGCCCGGCGACGCCCCAACTCGTGCAGGTGGGCATCAAGACCGTGTTGGACACGCTGCCCTACGGCGAGTGGAAAACGCACAGCAGGGTCTGACATACGTGTGAAACACAAACTTCACCAACGCTTTTGCAGACAACATGCGGTCGGGATGCGAAGACGGCATACTTCTCTAGAATCATCAGCAAATCTTCAAAGCAGTGTCACCACAACCCTTAACGCAAGGCGAGGCAGATGAAATCCGAATTGGTCGAGCTGTACCTCTCACGGGGCCGCGGCGCCTCTGCGAGTGACGTGCCCGGGGCCTTCCAGCGCCTGGCGACACGGGGTTACACATTCACGATGACAGGGGGTGCTGGGCGATGACATCGGCCGGAGTAGCTGACGCCTTACAGGCAGAAATCGAGGGCATCGCCCAGCCTCGGGCGGTCGTCGTCGGCGTCATGGCCGGCGAGGGTGTCCAGATCGGCGTCCTGCTCGACGCCAACGCCCCGGTCTCGGTGATGACCGACCCGCTGTTGAAGGTCGTCAACAGCCGGCTGCGCGAACTCGGCGAGACCCCGCTGGAGGCCACCGGCCGCGGCAGGTGGGCGCTGTGCCTCGTCGACGGCACGCCGCTGCGGGCCACGCAGTCGCTGACCGAGCAGGACGTCTACGACGGCGACCGGCTGTGGATCCGGTTCCTGCCGGACACCGAGCACCGATCGCAAGTCATCGAGCACATCTCGACCGCCGTCTCGGCAAACCTGAGTAAGCGCTTCGCCGCGATCGACCCGGTCGTCGCGGTGCAGGTCGGCGCCTCGATGGTCGCGATCGGCGTGACCCTGGCGTCGGCTCTGCTCGGCTGGTGGCGTTGGCACCACAACTCGTGGCTGCCCACGGTCTACTCCTCGGTCATCGCCGCGATCGCGTTGTCGGTGGCCATCATGCTGGCGATGCGGGCGAAGACGGACTCGGACCGGCTGGTCGCCGACATCATGCTGCTGAGCGGCCTCGCGCCGCTCACGGTGGCCGCGGCGTCGTCCCCGCCGGGCGGCGTGGGCTCACCGCAAGCGGTGCTGGGCTTCGGCGTGCTCGCGATCGGCGCGTCGCTGATCCTGCGCTTCACCGGTCGCCGGCTGGCCATCTATACCGCGATCGTGACGATCAGCGCCGTGGCGGCGATCGCCAGCCTGGCGCGGATGGTGGCAAACACCAGCGCGGTAACCAACTTCGCCTGCGTGGTGCTGGTCTGCGTCCTGGGTTACCAGGCCGCGCCGGCGCTGTCCCGCCGGTTGGCCGGCATCCGGCTGCCCGTCTTCCCGTCGGCCACCAGCCGGTGGGTGTTCGAGGCGCGACCGGACCTGCCCACGACCGTGGTGCGCGCCGACGGCGGCGCCCCGGTCCTGGAGGGCCCCGCGTCGGTTCGCGACGTCGTGCTGCAGGCCGAGCGTGCCCGCTCGTTCCTGTCCGGCCTGCTGCTGGGGCTCGGGGTGCTGATGATCGTGTCGCTGACCGCGCTGTCGGACCCGCACACCTTCCAGCGCTGGCTGCCGCTCATTCTGGCCGGCTTCGCCGCCGGGTTCCTGATGCTGCGCGGCCGCTCGTACGTGGACCGCTGGCAGGCGATCAGCCTGGCCGCGACGTCGGTGCTGATCGTCGCCGCCATCGTGGTGCGCTACGCGCTGGGGTTGCAGTCCCCGCTGGCGGTGTCGGTGAGCGTGGCCATCCTGGTCCTGCTGCCGGCGGCGGGCATGACGGCCGCGGCGGTGGTGCCCAACACCATCTACAGCCCGCTGTTCCGCAAGTTCGTGGAATACATCGAGTACCTGTGCCTGATGCCGATCTTCCCGTTGGCATTGTGGCTGATGAATGTCTATGCGGCGATCCGTTATCGCTAGCAGCAGGGTGTGGCGCGGTCGCGCATCCCGCGCGACCGTCGCCGCACTCCTGCTCACCTCAGGTGCACTAGCCGGTCTGCCTCCCGCGTACGCGGTATCGCCGCCGACGGTTGATCCGGCGGCGGTGCCGCCCGACGGCCCGCCCGGGCCGCCGGCGCCGATGAAGCAGAACTCCTACTGCACCGAGGTCGGCGTGCTGCCCGGAAGCGACTTCCGGCTGCAGCCGAAGTACATGGACATGCTGAACCTGCAGGAGGCGTGGCAATTCGGCCGCGGGGCCGGGCAGAAGGTCGCCGTCATCGACACCGGTGTGACGCCGCACCCGCGGTTTCCGCACCTCATCCCGGGCGGCGACTACATCATGTCGGGCGACGGGCTGTCGGACTGCGACGCGCACGGCACCATCGTGGCGTCGATGATCGGCGCGGCCCCCGCCAGCGGGGCGGCGACCCCGCCGGCGGCGCCGCGCAAGCCGGTCACGATTCCCACCACGGAGCCGCCCCCGAAAGCGCCGCCGCCACAGACGGTGACGTTGTCGCCGTTGCCTCAGACCGTGACGATGGTCCCCGCACCGCCGTCGGAGTCACCTCCGCCGGGACCGTTTGGCGCGCCGCCACCGCCGGCCGCACCACCCGCGGCACCCGCACCGGCCGGTCCCCCGGCGGGTCCGGCCGGCCCGGGTCAGGCACCGGCGGCCAACCATGGCGGCGGGACGGTGACCATACCCAGCTACTCCGGCGGTGGGCACGTGGTGGGGGTCGACAACCCGGTCTATCCGGCCGGCCCGCGTCCGCTCGACCCGCCCAAGCCGTCACCCCCGCCGCCGGCACCCCCGGCACCGGCGTCGGCGCCCGACGCGTACAGCGGAATCGCCCCGGACGTCGACATCATCGCGATCCGCCAGTCCAGCCAGGCCTTCGGCCTCAAGGACGCCTACACCGGCGACGAGGACCCGCAGACCCGGGCAAAGATCGACGACGTCGAGACCATGGCGCGGGCGATCGTGCACGCCGCGAACCTGGGCGCGACGGTGATCAACATCTCCGACGTGACCTGCATGAGCTCGCGCAACATCATCGATCAGCGCTCGCTGGGCGCCGCCGTGCGCTACGCGGCGGTCGACAAGAACGTCGTCATCGTGGCGGCGGCCGGCGACACCAGCAAGAAGGACTGCAAGCAGAACCCGGCCTTCGATCCCATGCAGCCCAAGGATCCCCGCGACTGGAGCGGCGTGGGCACGGTGGTGACGCCCTCGTGGTTCAGCGACTACGTCCTGACCGTGGGCGCGGTCGACACCGATGGCCGGCCGCTCACCCAGGGCGGCCAGGGCCAGGGTTCGACGAGCGTCGCGGGACCGTGGGTGGGAATCGCCGCGCCCGGGACCGACGTCATCGGGCTCTCGCCCCGCGACGACGGTTTGATCAACGCCATCGACGGCCCGGACAACTCGCTGCTGGTTCCCGCCGGCACCAGTTTCTCGACCGCGATCGTGTCCGGGGTGGCCGCCCTCGTCCGCGCCAAGTACCCGCAGCTATCGGCGTATCAGGTCGTCAACCGGTTGGAACGCACCGCCCGGGCGCCGGCGCGGGGGGTCGATAACCAGGTCGGCTACGGTGTCATCGACCCGGTGGCGGCCTTGACGTGGGACGTACCGGAAGGCCCGGCAAAGCCGCCGCAGCAGCTGTCGGCACCGCTGAACATTCCTAAGGCGGCGCCGCCCCGGGATATGGTGCCAATATGGGTGGCAGCCGGAGGGTTGACCGCAGCGTTACTGATCGGCGGCGCCGTGTTCGGTATAGCGGTGTTCATGAAGCGAACACGGAAGCAGCAATGAGGTCGGAGCAGCAATAGCAATGAAGGCGCAGCGAAGTTTCGGATTGTCTTTGTCGTGGCCGCGGGTCACCGCGGTGTTTGTTGTCGACATCCTCATCCTGTTGGTGGCCAGCCACTGCCCGGCCTCCTGGCAGGGGGAGCACCACATCGCGTTCTGGGTCGGGGTCGGCCTGGCGACGGTGGTCACGCTGCTGTCCCTGGTCACCCACCACGGGCTCACCGTGACCTCCGGCCTGGCCACCTGGCTGTGGGACTGGTCCGCCGACCCGGGCACCGCGCTGACCGCGGGCTGCACGCCGGCGATCGACCACCAGCGCCGGTTCGGGCGCGACCGGGTCGGCGTCCGCCAGTACGACGGCCACCTGGTGAGCGTGATCGCGGTGGACGGCGGGGACGACGACGCCTCGGGGCGCCACCGGCACCGGAACACCGCGGCCATCCTGCCGGTGCACGCGGTCGCAGAGGGCTTGCGCCAGTTCGACATTCACCTCGACGGCATCGACATCGTCTCGATGAAGGTGCGCCGCGGCGGCCCCGAATCCAGGGCGGCCGAGAAGTCCAAGCTGGACGACTGGGGCCCCGAGGAGTGGGGCGTGGTGAGCGACCAGCCCACCTCCTACGTGCGCCGCACCTGGCTGGTGCTGCGGATGAACCCGCAGCGCAACGTCGCCGCCGTGGCGGCCCGCGACTCGCTCGCGTCGACCCTGGTGGCCGCCACCGAGCGGCTCGCCCAGGACCTCGATGGACAAAACTGCGTGGCCAGGCCGTTGACCGCCGACGAGCTCGCCGAGGTCGACAGCGCGGTGCTGGCCGATCTCGAACCGACCTGGAGCCGCCCCGGATGGCGGCACCTCAAGCACTTCAACGGGTTCGCCGCCAGCTTCTGGTTGACGCCGTCGGACATCACCACCGAGACGCTGGAAGACCTGTTGCAGCCCGACGTCGGCGCCGCCGTCGTCACGATCCGGCTCCTCACCAGCTCCGGCCGGCCGCAGCTGTCGGCCTGGGTGCGCTACCACAGCGAGCGCCGCCTCCCCAGGAGCGTGTGGTCCGGACTCAACCGGCTCACCGGCCGCCAACTGGCGGCGGTACGCGCCAGCCTGCCCGCCCCGGCCGCCCGCCCGCTCTTGATCGTGCCCAGCCGTCCGTTGCTCGACGACGATGATCTGGTGCTGTCTGTCGGCCAGGAGCGGGAGAGCGCAGCGAGCGTGCCCGCGGCGCAATGACGCGCTCGCAGTCGACCGCCGAAGACGCCCGTAATGCCATGGTCGCCGGGCTCTTGGCGTCCGGAATTTCGGTCAACGGGCTACAGCCCAGCCACAACCCGCAGGTGGCTGCGCAGATGTTCAACACGGCCACCACGCTCGACCCGGGGATGTGCGACGCCTGGCTGGCGCGGATGCTGGCCGGCGAGCAGAGCATCGAGGTGCTCGCCGGCGCGTGGGCGGCGGTCCGGACGTTCGGTTGGGAGACCCGCCGCCTCGGGGTGACGGACCTGCAGTTCCGGCCCGAGGTTTCCGACGGGTTGTTCCTCCGGCTGGCCGTCACCAGCGTGGAGTCGCTGGCGTGCGCGTACGCCGCCGTGCTCGCCGAGGCCAAACGCTACGGGGAAGCCGCGAAGCTGCTCGACGGCGTCGAGCCCCGGCATCCCTTCGACGAGGAAGTCGTCAACTACGTGCGGGGCGTGCTGTACTTCCGCACCGGGCGCTGGCCCGACGTGCTCGTGCAGTTTCCGGAGGGCAAGACGTGGCGGCACCCCGAGCTGAAGGCCGCGGGCGCCGCGATGGCGACCACCGCGCTGGCCTCGCTCGGAGTGTTCGAGGAGGCCTTCCGGCGCGGCCAGGACGCCGTCGAGGGTGACCGGGTGCCGGGGGCGGCCAACATCGCGCTATACACCCAGGGCATGTGCCTGCGGCACGTCGGCCGCGAGGAGGAGGCCGTCGAGCTGCTGCGCCGGGTGTACTCCCGGGACCCGAAGTTCGCCCCGGCGCGAGAAGCCTTGGACAACCCGAACTATCGCCTGGTGCTGACCGATCCGGAGACGATCGAGGCGCGCACCGACCCGTGGGACCCGGACAGCGCGCCGACGCGCGCCCAGACGGAGGCCGCCCGCCACGCCGAGGAGGCCGCCAAATACCTGGCCGAAGGGGACGCCGAGCTCAACGCGATGCTGGGCATGGAACGGGCCAAGCGGGAAATCAAGCTGATCAAGTCGACCACCAAGGTCAACCTGGCCCGGGAGAAGATGGGGCTGCCGGTGCCGGTGACCTCGCGCCACACCCTGCTGCTGGGGCCGCCCGGGACCGGCAAGACGTCGGTCGCGCGGGCCTTCACCAAGCAGCTGTGCGGGCTCACCGTGTTGCGCAAGCCGCTGGTGGTGGAGACCAGCCGCACCAAGCTGTTGGGCCGGTACATGGCCGACGCCGAGAAGAACACCGAGGAGATGCTCGAGGGGGCGTTGGGCGGCGCCGTCTTCTTCGACGAGATGCACACGCTGCACGAGAGCGGGTACCACCAGGGTGACCCCTACGGCAACGCGATCATCAACACGCTGCTGCTGTACATGGAAAACCATCGCGACGAGCTGGTCGTGTTCGGCGCGGGTTACGCCAAGGCGATGGACAAGATGCTCGAGGTGAATCAGGGCCTGCGGCGGCGCTTTTCGACCGTCATCGAGTTCTTCAGCTACACCCCGGACGAGTTGGTCGCGCTGACGAAACTGATGGGGCGGGAGAACGAGGACGTCATCACCGACCAGGCGGCCGAGGCCCTGTTGCCCTCGTACACCAAGTTCTACCTCGACGAGAGCTACTCCGAAGACGGGGACCTGATTCGCGGTATCGACACGCTCGGCAACGCCGGCTTCGTCCGCAACGTCGTGGAAAAGGCGCGCGATCACCGGAGTTTCCGGCTCGACGACGAAGACCTCGACGCGGTCCTGTCCAGCGATCTCAGCGAGTTCAGCGAGGCCCAACTCCTGCGGTTCAAGGAGCTGACGGCCGAGGACCTCGCCGAGGGGATCCGGACCGCCGTGGCCGAGAAGAAGCCGCCGTCATAGCACTGCCTGGGCAGTTCTGACTGGCCAACGGCCGCAATTGTTTTCGGTGGCCTCGCGGCCTTTCTATGAGCTTTCTATTAATTTCCAGTGGGTGAGCGGTTCGCGTTGCCGCCCGCTGGTGCCGGTGCCACCATGATCCTCAATGCTCATCGCCGAGCGCAGTTTCCCCGCGGAAATGGGTCTTGAGAAGGGGATTTAGGTCTATCGTCGCAAGGCGCCTGGAAATCAGGCGGCTGTTACCCCACGCATGGTCCGCTCTGCGTCCGGCGGATCTCGTCCGGATTCGGGCAATCATGGCGACGGGAGGTGGGCGCACTGGCCGAATTGACAGCCGAATTGACAGTTAGCGCATGAGAACAACGACCGTTTCGCTCCGATCCGGTCGCGGCGCACTCGCCGCCGTTTGAATCGGCAACGCCCGATATCGCTCGGCGGCCTCGCCTGCCCGTAGCCGGGTCGGACCATCCGATTTTTTAAGGAGTAGTCCGATGTATTTCTTTGTAACACAACGGAAATCACGATGCAACGCCGCCATGCCCGCCCGCAACGCCGCGACGGCCGGTTAAGGGAGGTGTTGGCAATGGATTTCGGAGCACTCCCACCGGAAGTCAACTCCGCCCGGATGTATGCCGGGCCGGGATCGGCACCGATGATGGCGGCCGCGACGGCCTGGGCCGCGCTCGGCGCGGAGCTGGGTTCGACGGCGGCCTCATACGACTCGGTCGTCACGGGGCTGACGAGCGAGGAGTGGATGGGGCCGGCCTCCGCATCGATGGGCGCCGCGGCGGCGCCCTATGTGCAGTGGATGGCCAGCACCGGGACACTCGCCCAGCAGGCTTCCGCTCAGGCGGCGGCCGCGGCGGCGGCTTACGAGGCCGCGTTCGCCATGACGGTGCCCCCGGCGGAGGTGGCGGCCAACCGCTCCCTGCTCGCGGCGCTGGTTGCCACCAACTTCCTCGGGCAAAACACCCCGGCGATCGCGGCAACCGAGGCCCAGTACGGCGAAATGTGGGCCCAGGACGCGGCCGCCATGTACGGCTACGCGGGGAGCTCGGCGGCGGCCTCGACGCTGACGCCGTTCGATCAGCCGGCCGAGACCACCAATCCGGGCGGGCCGGCCGCCCAGGCATCGGCGGTCACGCAGGCCACGGGCACGGCGGCGGGCACCGGCAGCCAGACGGTCGACCAACTGATGTCCGCTATACCGACTGCGCTGCAAGGGTTCTCGTCACCGCTGTCGGCGGTCGCGAACCCCGCCGCGGCCGTCCCGGGCCAGGGACTCCTCGACGGCATCCTGAATTTCCTGGACGGGGCGGACGGCAACGCGATCGGCACGTTCCTGAATTCCTCGTTCGTAAACGGGTTCGTCTCGGCCGGGTACGTGAGCCCCGCCATCATCGAACCGGCCGTCACGGCCGGGATGGCCGACATCAACGCGGTGTCGGTGGCCGCGACGCCGACGGCGACCGCGCTGCCGCCGATGGGCGCGGGTTCCGGGAATGCGCTGTGGACGCCCCTGCCGGGTGCGGCCGGGATGGCGTTGGGTTCGGGCGGCCTGGGCGCCGCGGACCTGAGCGGGTTTTCGGCCGGCACCAACCAGGCGGCCTTGGTGGGGCGATTGTCCGTGCCGCAGACCTGGACGGCGGCCGCCCAGGTGGAGAACCACGCGGGCGCGACGTTCGCCGGGGGCGGTTGGACCAACGCCGTCGGCCCGGGTGCGGGTGCGGTGGGGGCCGGCCCGGCACCGATTCCGGGCATGCCGGGGATGCCCGCCGGCACGGCCGCGGGAGGCTACGGCCACGGCCCGCGCTACGGCTTCCGCGTGACCGTGATGCCGCGCCCCCCGGCCGCCGGGTGACGGCGGGATTGTTGCAAACGCGTTGCAGCTGGGTTGACTTATCGAACGGCCGGGTGCCACGATGGCCTCTGCAAGCACCTCGCTAGGTGAGGCGTCTGCGCGGATACAGGCCACTGACCTCGAACGTCGAAAGACGCCCAGGGTCAGGACAGCTCCTCCCGGACTAAGGGTTGAGCCCAAGTGGCTTCCGGCTCAGGTCGGATACGCCGTGTGGTGCCGAAGCTCTGACGAGAGGGGTGCGGTCTCCGGGAGTATCAGCCCGGGCACTTCTCCCCGTGTGCACGTTGACGGCACCCCCGTGTGCCCAGGCCGTGAGGAGGTGAGAGCGAAATGAGTCTCGGCGATAGTCCGTATTCCAGATCGACCATTTCGATTCGATCCGGCCCCGGCCCCTTTCTGACAGTCTGAACGGCTCACCCCGACAGACCTCGTACGGACGCGTCCGCCCAGCGGACCGCGTCCGTGAATTGCGCTGAAACCAGCCATGATTGCCGGCCGGCCCGGGTCACTCTCTTTCCCCGAGGAGTAGTCCGATGTCGCTTGTCTTCGCACGCCCGGCGCAGCTCGCCACCGCAGGTCGCGAGTTCGCCTTAGCAACAACACAATTCAGCACCCACAACGACGGATGGGGCTGACGATGACCGCTGCACTCGATTTCGCGATGCTCCCACCGGAAGTGAACTCCGGCCGGATGTACTCCGGGGCGGGCTCGGGCCCGATGCTGGCCGCGGCGTCGGCGTGGCATGGACTCGCCGCCGAATTGCGTTCCACCGCACTGTCTTACGGCGCGGTGCTCGCCGCGCTCACCGGTGAGGAATGGCACGGCCCGGCATCGGTGGCGATGGCCGCCGCCGCCGCGCCCTACGCGGCCTGGCTGGGTACCACGGCCGAGCAGGCCGAGCAGACCGCCGTGCAGGCCGAGGGCGCCGTGGCGGCCTACGAGGCCGCGTTCGCGGGGACGGTGCCCCCGCCCGTCATCGCGGCCAACCGCGCCCAGTTGATGGCGCTGATCGCCACCAACATCCTCGGCCAGAACACGCCGGCGATCGCGGCCACCGAGGCCCAATACGCCGAGATGTGGGCCCAGGACGCCGCCGCGATGTACGGCTACGCCGCCTCGTCCGCGGTCGCCACCCAGCTGAGCCAGTTCACCGAGCCGGAGCTGACCACCAGCCCCGGCGGGCCGAGCGCGCAGTCGACCGCGGTGGCCCAGGCCATCGCCAACCCGGCCGGGACTCTGCAGGGCACGGTGTCGCAGCTGATGTCGGCGCTGCCGGCCGCGCTGCAGGGGCTGGCGTCGCCGGCGTCGGCGCAGACCCCGGCCTCGGAGATCGTGGGACTCCTCACCGGGTCAGGGTCGGGATCCGCCACGCTGGACAACCTTTGGGCCGAGTGGGGACCCAACGCCAACATCTGGAACACCGCGTTCTCGTCGGGGTTCTACATGCCCAGCAACACGCTGGCCCCATTCCTGGGCCTGCTGGGCCAGGGCGCCGGCGGCGACGTGGCCGACGCGGCCCAGGCGATCGACGGCGCGGTCGGGGAGGCGGTCGCGGGCCCCGCCGCCGGGGGCGTCGGCAGTGCCGTCTCGGCCGGGCTCGGGCACGCGCCGATGATCGGGGCGCTGTCGGTGCCGCCGAGCTGGACCGCGCCCGCGCCGCTGGCCGGCCCGCTGGCCTCGTCGCTCGGCGGAACGCCCATGGTGGCACCCCCGGCCATGGCGGCCGGCATGCCGGGGATGCCGATCGGAGCGACGGGCGCGCAGCCCTACGGGCGCGCCGTGCCGCAGTACGGCTTCCGCCCCACCTTCGTCGCGCGGCCCCCGGCCGCCGGCTAGCGCTGGGTCATCGCGCGTCACCTCACACCCGGCGGCCGGGCGGAATGAGCTTTCCGCAACCTCCCGATCATCCCGCGGGGCGCCGGCGCGGCGCGATGACCACAGCGAATCCCACCGAGTCGCTCACAGGAAACTTCCAGCAGCAAATCAGCGTTCCGCCAGCGACGAATGCGTACGCTAGGTGAAATTTAGGGGAGTGCCAGATGACGACGACCTATCGATCCGGCGACGGTGGACGCCCAGGACGCCGTGACCAGGCGAGGCACGCGCGGCGGGCCGGGTTTGCTTGCATTTCATAATAATTGCGACGGGCGGGCGAGCCGGCAGCGCCAAATGCTCGCCGGCAAACTCGACGACTTTTCACACGCGCGACATGACGAATATGTTAATTACTTAACGGTGTGCAACAAGAACGGCTCGCCGCAATAATTGCGCGGATTCGATATCGCAGAGCCGTCAGACAGCGCCGCTCTGCCGCTGGATTGCGTTCACATCCGGACAAATTAACGCCATTTCTGGATGGTTGCTACGTATTAGCTATGAGTTGACTGCACAAGGCTTTCCGTTCAGAAATATGGTAGCTGATGAGCAGCATGCTCACAGGCCCAGGGGCGCGGTGACACTCGTCGTTTACCTTACGATTACATCCCGGGAACGCGCCACGAATACGTTTCAATCACGATGATCGCTACATTGGGCAACGCCGCCTGAACGCCGGGCGGACCGCCGCCTCTGACATATTTTTAATGGGAGTGTGGAACCCTGTTGTCCTCATACACGTCGAATCAACGGGTGAATTCGACGGCGGATTCCATGGATTCCATTAGAGCTGCCGCGCGGTTGCGGCCGGGCCGGAAAGCCGCGCCTACCATGGCGGCCACTTAGGGGAGCGGAGGGAAATAGATGTTGGATTTCGGGGCGCTACCACCGGAGATCAACTCCGGGCGAATGTATACCGGCGCGGGGTCGGGGCCGATGCTGGCAGCCGCGGCGGCCTGGGACGAGTTGGCGACGGAACTGCAGTCGACGGCCGCCTCCTACGGCGCCACGATCGAGGGTCTCGCCACCGGACCGTGGACCGGCCCCTCCTCGATCGCGATGGCTTCCGCGGCGGCGCCGTATGTGGCGTGGATGAGCGCGACCGGCGCGCAGGCCGAGGAGGCCGCCAGCCAGGCCAAGATCGCCGCCGGCGCCTACGAAACGGCCTTCGCGGCCACGGTGCCGCCGCCGGTGATCGCGGCCAATCGCACCCTGCTGATGGCGCTGATCGCCACTAATTTCCTGGGCCAGAACACGCCGGCCATCGCGGCCACCGAAGCCCAGTACGCCGAGATGTGGGCCCAGGACGCCGCCGCCATGTACGCCTACGCCGCCTCGTCGGCCACCGCGTCGCAGCTCACCCCGTTCAGCGAGCCGCCGCAGACCACCAACGCCGCGGCCGCGCCGGCGCAGGCGGCCGCGGTCTCCCAGGCCAGCGGCGCGAGCGGCCTGAACATCGGCACGCAGCTGTCGCAACTGATCAACTCCCTGCCGACCGCGCTGCAAAGCCTCGGCAGCGGGCTGGCCTCGTCGCCCACCACCGGCTCGGCGAACCTGCTCTCGGGGCTGTCGTTACCGCAGTTGGTCAACGTTTCCATGCCGGCCGGGTTGTCGGCTGACCTGGCGAACTGGAACACGATCATGTCGACCATTGCGTCCGGGCCGTACTCCCTGCAGGGGCTGGCTTCCATACCGGGCGGTCCGTTCCTGTCCTTCGGCCAGGTGTACTCCTACGCGCAGAACGGGCAGGGCCTCGCCGCGTTCAACACCGTCAAACCCATCACCGGTGCGCTGGCGCCTCTGGCCAGCGGCGCCACCACCCACCTGAGTTCGGCGGTGGGGGCGACACCGGCGTCCGGAGCGATGGGCAAAGCCGCGCTGGTGGGGAGCATGTCGGTGCCGCAGGGCTGGACCCAGGCCGCGCCGGCGATCAGGACGCTCGCGCAGGTGCTGCCCGCCAACGCGGCCGCGCCGGCCGCCGCCTCACTCACCGGCGAGGAAGGCGTGTTCAGCCAAATGGCGCTGTCGAGCCTGGCCGGGCGGGCGGTGGCCGCCGCCGGGGTCGGCTCCTCCGGCGGCAGCGTGGCCGGCTCGCTGGGCGGCGTGGCCGCGGCGGAGGCCGGCACGGCCACCATCATCGTGATCCCGGCGATCGAGGAGTGACCGCCATGACACCCGCAACGGCCCACACCACCCAGGCGCGCTCGACCAGGCAAGGGGACTAGACGATGTTCTACGCAGCTTTTCCACCGGAGTTCAATTCGGGCAGGATGTACGCCGGCCCCGGTTCGGGGTCCATGCGGGCGGCCGCGGCGGCCTGGGAGGGGCTGGCCAGCGAATTGCAGTCCACGGTCTCCGCCTATTCCTCGGTGATCGACGGCCTGACCAGTGGGGTGTGGACGGGCCCGTCGTCGGTGAGCATGGCCGCGGCCGTCACGCCCTACCTGGCCTGGATGCAGGGCACCGCCGGCCAGGCGGCCCAGGCCGCCGCCCAGGCGACCGCGGCGGCAACCGCCTACGAGACGGCGTTCGCCGCGCACGTGCCACCGGAGGAAATCGCGGCCAATCGCAGCCAACTGGCGTCGCTGGTGGCGACCAACGTGTTCGGGCAGAACACCCCCGCGATCGCGGCGACCGAGATCCAGTACGCCGAGATGTGGGCGCAGGACGCCGTGGCGATGGACACGTATGCCAGTTCGTCGGCGGCCGCCTCCAACGTGACGCCGTTCACCGAGGCCCCACAGATCACCAACGCCGGCGGGCTGGCCAGCCAGGCGGCCGCGGTCACCCAAGCCGCCGCCACTCCGGCCGGGAACGTGGGCTCACTCGTGTCGGCGGCGTCCACACCGCTGACAACGGCCAACCCGCTGTTGCAGACGCTTGCCAATCTCAGTACCGACTACACCAGCACGATGAACGGCCTGGTCAACTCGCTGTTCGGCCCGACCGGCGCATCGACATATGCCGCCCTGTACAACGCCATCAAGACCCCGCTCGGATTCACCACCGGGTTCAACGACATCGGGCTGCTGATCAACCTGCCCGCGTCGCAGTTCCTCAAGTTCGCTCCGCACGCGGCGGCCGCGGGCGGGCTGCCAAGAGATGCGCTGGGAGCCGGACTCGGGGGCGCCAACTTTGGCCGCGGCACGCTGTTCAACTCCGTATCGGGGGGCATGGGCAATGCCGGCACGCTGGTCGGCAAGCTGTCGGTCCCGCCGAGCTGGGCAACGGCCACGCCGGCCATCAGGACGGTGGCCGCCGCGTTGTCGGCCGCCGGACCCGACGCGGTGCCCGCGGCCGCGCTCGGTGAGGGCGGGCTGCTCAGCTCCATGTCCCTCGCGGGCATGCTTGGCAGCGCGCTGGGCGCCGGGGCGCCCACCGTGGTGGGCGGCGCCGGGGTGCGAGGTCGCATCAAACCGATCAAGGAGCTGAAGGACGGCAACTCGCCGGAGCACCTCAAGCGTCTGGTGGCCCAGATATCCGAGAAGCCCGAAAGCGTGCAGCACCACAACGTCGATCAGGAGGGTCTTGACGCCCTGCTGGATCAGCTGTCGAAGAAGCCCGGCATTCACGCGGTGCACCTCAGGAAGGGCGACAAGCCGCAAGTAGTGGCCTCCGACGCGCAAATCGGCTAGCGCACAGAGTAATTGGGAGAGTGATGAAGATGAGACTGCTACTGGCAGCCATTGGAACCGCGGCCGCAATTGGGTTTGCCGCGCCTGCGCACGCGGACCCGCCTGCGCCGCCGGAGGGCGACGACGCGGGCTTCCTCGCCGCCCTGCATCAGGTCGGCATCAGCTACGCCAGCCCGGACGCGGCCGTCGCGTCCGGCAAGGCGGTGTGCACGTGCCTCAACAACGGTGAGTCGGGGCTTGAGCTGGTGCACGACGTGAAGACCCACAATCCCGGAATGGACATGGAGAACGCGTCCAACTTCGCGATGATCTCCGCGAAATTCTATTGCCCGCAACAGCTTTCAAAGGCCTAGCGCCGGGTCGCCCGCCGGTTATCGCGGTGTGACCACCAGGCGGCCAGATCGGTCGCGGTCCACTTGCTGTTCACCTAAGCGTGCTTAGCTGCCGCCGTCCGTTGGGGGAAGGAGGCGCGGTGTCATGCAGACGTTGAGCGTCGCCGAGTTCGCCCTTCGCGTCGGCGTCGGGGTGGGCTGTGGCGCCTTGATCGGGCTGGAGCGGCAGTGGCGGGCCCGCATGGCCGGGTTGCGCACCAACGCGCTGGTGGCCGGCGGCGCGACCCTGTTCGTGCTCTATGCGGTCGTCACCGAGGACAGCAGCCCCACCCGCGTCGCGTCCTACGTGGTGTCCGGGATCGGGTTCCTCGGCGGAGGCGTGATCCTGCGCGACGGGTTCAACGTCCGGGGCCTCAACACCGCCGCGACCCTGTGGTGCTCGGCGGCGGTGGGCGTGCTGGCCGCCTCGGGCCACCTGGTGTTCACCGCGATCGCCACCGGCACCGTGATCGCCATCCACCTGTTCGGGCGCCCGCTCGGGCGGCTGATCGACCGCGACGACGTCGTCGAGGAAGACGAGGGCGTGCAGCCCTACCTGGTGCAGGTGGTCTGCCGCCCGAAATCCGAAAAGTACGCCCGCACCCACATCGTCCAGCACGCCGGCGGCAACGACATCACGCTGCGCGGGATCCACACCGGGCAGGCGGCCGACGACGAGATCACCCTGACCGCGCACCTACTGATGGACGGCCACACGCCGGCAAAGCTCGAGCGGTTGGTCGCGGAACTCTCCCTGCAGCCGGGGGTTCGGGCGGTGCAGTGGTACGCCGGGGAAAAGGCGCAAGCGGACTGAGCTGACCGCGACCGGTCAGGGCCGGGCCTGCAGCTCAGGCGCGGCGGCGGCCAGCAGGTCGGCCCGGCTGCCGGTCAGCGGGGGATAGATGCGCCGGGTATTGATGGTCTGCTTGGTCGCCTTGGCCGCCGCACCGGTCGACGCCACCAGCCGGTCCCACCCTTCGGTGTAGACCGCTCCGGCCGGGCCGAGATCGAGAACCGTGACGTACCAAGGTATTCGAAGGGCCAGCATCGGCTCGCCGAACAGGTCGCTGATGACGTTGTAACCGGCGTAGCGACCCATCGGGCGCCCGTGTTGACACGACATCACCGACAGGTGGTCGTCGTCCATGCGGGCGGCGGCCACGTCGCCCGCGGCGAACACCCCGGGCGCGCCCGCCACCCGCAGGTAGTCGTCGACATGCACCCGGCCCAGTCGGTCGAGCGGCACTCCGAGCTGCTCGGTCAGCGAACTCGCCCGCATCCCCGCGCACCACACCACCGTGGCCGCCGGCAGTCGCTCTCCGGAGGACAGGGTCACGCCCCGCTGGGTCACCTCGGCGACGCCGTCGGCGGTTCTGATCTCGACGCCGTTGTCCGACAGGGCCCGTTCGATCACCGGACGCGCCGACGGCCCCATGTCGGAGCCCACCGCCGGATTGCGATCGATCAGGATCACCCGCGGGGTGACGCCCCGCCCAGAGAATAAGGCGCGCAAGCGATTTGGCAGCTCGCTGGCCGCCTCGATGCCGGTCAGTCCGGCACCGACCACGACGACGGTTGCCGCCGCCGGTGTCGGCGAGTCGTCGGCAAGCTCGCGCAGGTGGCCCTGCAGCGCAAGGGCGCCGTCGTAGGTGTCGACGTCGAACCCGAACTCCCGCAGGCCCGGGATGGCGGGCCTGACCACGTGGCTGCCCGACGCCAGCACCAGTCGGTCATAGCCGTAGGTGGCGCCGCTCGACGTGGCGACGGTGCGGGACCCGGTGTCGATGGCGGTCACCTCGGCGGCGACGTGCGCCACGCCGACGGGGTCGAGCAGATCGGCGAGCGGGATTCGGCAGGGCTTCAGGTCGGCTTCGTAGTTGCGCACCCGGATGTCGTGGAAGGGTTTGGCGCTCACCACGGTGATGTCGACGCTGCCCGCCGGGACGGCGAGCTCGTCGCACCGCCGGGCGGCGCCGAGTGCCGCCCATAACCCGGCGAACCCGGAGCCGATCACCACCACAGCGGTCAAGCGCTCAACACCTCATTGGTACGGGCCGTTACCAACGTTGGCCGATGGTCGTAATCTATCGGTGTGCATGCTGTCACCGGGTTCTGGTCCGCGCTGCCCCCGCAGATGCGTGACCCGGTGCTGTTCGCCATCCCGTTCTTCCTGTTGCTGCTGACCATCGAATGGACCGCGGCCCGCAAGCTGCAGCGCGCCGAGGGGGAGCAGCGCCCCGGATCGGGCGCGTACCTGACGCGCGATTCCTGGGCGAGCATCTCGATGGGCCTGGTCTCGATAGCCACCAGCGCCGGCTGGAAGGCGCTGGCCCTGCTGGGTTACACCGCGATCTACGCCTACCTGGCGCCCTGGCAGCTCTCGCCGGCCAAGTGGTACACCTGGGTCGTCGCGCTCGTCGGCGTCGACCTGCTGTACTACGGCTACCACCGGATGGCTCACCGGGTCCGGCTGGTCTGGGCGACGCACCAGGCCCACCACTCCAGCCAGTACTACAACCTCGCCACGGCGGTGCGCCAGAAGTGGAACAACAGCGGCGAGGTCTTGATGTGGATTCCGTTGCCGCTGTTGGGGCTTCCGCCTTGGATGGTGTATTTCAGCTGGTCGCTGAACCTGATTTACCAGTTCTGGATCCACACCGAGCGCATCGACAAGCTGCCCCGGCCGTTCGAATTCCTCTTCAACACCCCGTCGCACCATCGCGTGCACCACGGGATGGACCAGCTCTATCTGGACAAGAACTACGGCGGCATCCTCATCCTTTGGGACCGGATGTTCGGCAGCTTCCAGCCCGAGGTCTTCCGCCCCCATTACGGCCTGACGAAGCAGGTCGACACGTTCAACATCTGGAAGCTGCAGACCCGCGAATACGTCGCCATCGCCCGCGACTGGCGATCGGCAAACCGCCTGCGTGATCGGCTGGGTTACGTGTTCGGGCCGCCCGGCTGGGAACCGCGCACGGCGGACCGCACCGACGGCGCCGTCCCGCTGGTCACGCCCGGGTAACGCCGGCGCCCTCAAGTGCGAAAAGATCAACGAGGGGTGAGATCAAGCCGTAACGTCACCCTTCGGGTCGGCATTTCACGGAGGGATCGGAGCTCATCATGCGCCGCCTGGCACTGCACGCATTCGCCGCCTCGGCTTCCGTCGTGGCACTCGCATCCTGGCTCCCGCCCCTGCCGGCCAAAGCGGACCCCCCAGTCGTGTATCCGGGCATGGAAATCCACCAGGACAATCGCGTCTGCACCCTGGGCTACGTCGACCCGGGCCTGAAGATCGCGTTCACCGCGGGGCACTGCCGGGGCAGCGGGGTCGTCTACGACCGCGAACACAACGTCATCGGACGCCAGGCGACATTCCGCGACAACACGCCCAGCGGCACCACGGTGGCCACCGACCAGGTGATCAACGACTACGAGGCGATCGTGCTGGACAGCGGCGTCACGGCCAACAACGTCCTGCCGGGCGGGCGTCCCCTGGAATCCAACCCGGCCCTGGCGCTTCAGCCGGGCGAGGCCGTCTGCCACTTCGGCGTGGTCACGGGTGAGACCTGCGGGACCGTGGAAAGCGTCAACAACGGGTGGTTCACCATGTCGCACGGCGTGCAGAGCCAGCGGGGCGACTCCGGGGGACCGGTGTACCTGGCGCCCAACGGCGGCCCGGGAGAGATCGTCGGGATCTTCAACAGCGTCTGGGGCGACCTGCCCGCGGCGGTGTCGTGGCGGGCCACCTCGGACCAGGTCCGCCAGGACCTCGGGGCGACGCCCAACCCGCGCTGACGCGCCTCAGCCGGCGGGCTCGAGCACGAACACCGGGATCGAGGGCGCCCCGGCCAGCAGCTGCTCGTCGGTGGAATCCGGTGTCAGCCCGCCGACATAGTCCTTGACCTGCCAATACCAGCGGGCCAGATAGCGCCTCAGCACTTCGGGCTTGGCCGCATCGGCGACCTCACTGACTCGAGCGCGTCGCCGCCGCCAGCGCGGGCCCACCTCGACGACGCCCGCCGCCCGCGCGTTGCGGGCCCACTGCGTGTTGCCGCGCGGTGAGACCAGGTAGTCCACGCCGTCGATGGTGAGCAGGTTGATCACCACCGCGCGCGGTTTGCCGCTCTTGCGGCCCCGGACGCGCAGCGCCCGGGTGCCCGCGATGCTGATGCCCAGCTCGGCGAGCCCGCGGATCACCGCGTTGCCGGCGCGGGCGACGCGACCCGGTTCTTCGTAGCGCGTGGCCATGGTGGTCCTCTCCGCAGTGGTCCGAGAGCGGTGCTCTCTATGGCGGACACGCTGCCACAGCCGGCACCGAAAAGCAAGAGCGGTGTTCTCGGTTGTGACAGACTGGCGACGTGGGCAAACGCCAGGAATCGCGGGAGCAGATCGAGGCGCGAATCATCGAACTCGGCCGCCGCCAGCTGGTCGAAGGCGGCGCCGCCGGGTTGTCGGTGCGCGCGATCGCCCGTGATCTCGGCATGGTGTCCTCGGCCGTGTACCGCTACGTGTCCAGCCGCGACGAGCTGCTGACCCTGCTGCTGGTGGACGCGTATTCCGACCTGGCCGACACCGTGGACCGGGCCCGCGAGACCGCGGGCGAGGCGTGGAGCGACGACGTCATCGCCATCGCGCGGGCGGCCCGGGGGTGGGCCGTGGCCGATCCGGCCCGCTGGGCCTTGCTCTACGGCAGCCCCATCCCCGGCTATCACGCCCCCGCCGAGCGCACCGTCCCGGCCGGTACCCGCGTGGTGGCAGCGTTCTTCGACGCCGTGGCCGCCGGCATTGCGACCGGCGATATCCGCCTGACGAATGATCTTGCGCCGCAACCGATGTCGTCGGACTTCGAACGCGTTCGCCACGAGTTCGGGTTCCCGGGCGACGACCTGGTGATCGCCAAGTGCTTTTTGCTGTGGGCGGGCGTGCTGGGCGCCATCAGCCTCGAGGTCTTCGGGCAATACGGCGCCGACACCCTGACCGACCCGGCGGCGGTGTTCGACACCCAGCTGCGGCTCTTGGTGGACGTGCTGACCCAGCACTGAGCCGCCGAATTAGAACGTGTTCATCGCGCTTTCGCGTGGTCGAGCCGGCCGCTCACGGCAAAGTCTTCCCGGCCCTTTCTGGCGGCCGGCCGGCTGGGCTATCCTGCGAGACGATGACCCGTCCCACTCAATCGCCGACGCAGATCGCCTGGGTCACCCCGGACCTGGATGCCACGGAAACCGCCCTCACCGGCCTATTAGGCGTCCGGAAGTGGGTGCGGATACCCGAGGTGCACTTTGCTCCGGACAGCTGCAGCTACCTCGGCGGGCCCGCCGATTTCGTCGCCAGCATCTCGCTGAGCTACCTCGGGGACATGCAGCTGGAGCTGATCTCACCGGTCCGCGGGGAGAACATCTATAGTGACTTTCTGCGCGAATCGGGGCCCGGTCTGCATCACATCTGCACGGAGGCGCCGAACCCCGAGGGATTCGACGCGGCGCTGGCGGAGGCCGCCGCCCAGGGGGCCCCGGTCGTGCAGCAGGGCGTGATGCCCGGCGGCATCCAATTCGCCTACGTGTCGGCGCGGCAGGCGGGGGTGCCCTATCTGGAGATCGCCTACGTCTCACCCGAGATGAGGGCGTTCTACGACTACATCAAGCAGGAGCAGCGATGAGCACCGAGATCCCCGCAACGGTCAACGCGGACGCGGTGCCGTCCTGGTCGGACGAGGTGGACGTGGTGGTGATCGGCTTCGGCATCGGCGGCGGCTGCGCGGCGGTCAGCGCGGCGGCAGCGGGCGCGCGGGTGCTGGTGCTCGAGCGCGCGGCCGCCGCGGGTGGCACCACTTCCCTTGCGGGAGGCCACTTTTACCTCGGCGGCGGGACCGCCGTGCAGGAGGCGACCGGCCACCCCGACTCGGCCGAGGAGATGTACAAATACCTCGTCGCGGTGTCGCGGCAGCCGGACCACGCCAAGATCCGTGCCTACTGCGAGGGCAGCGTCGAGCATTTCAATTGGTTGGAAGACTTGGGTTTTCAGTTCGAGCGCAGCTACTTCCCGGGCAAGGCCGTGATCCAGCCCAACACCGAGGGGTTGATGTTCACCGGCAACGAGAAGGTGTGGCCCTTCCTGGAGAAGGCGGTCCCGGCGCCGCGCGGCCACAAGGTGCCGGTGCCCGGTGACACCGGCGGCGCCAGCATGGTGATCGACCTGCTCCTCAAGCGGGCCGCGAGCCTCGGCGTGCAGGTGCGGTACGAGACCGGCGCCACCCAGCTCATCGTGGACGACACCGGCGCGGTGACCGGCGTGACATGGAAGCAATTCTCCGAAACCGGTGCGATCAAGGCAAAGTCGGTGATCATCGCTGCCGGCGGCTTCGTGATGAACCCGGAGATGGTAGCCAAGTACACCCCGAAGCTGGGCGAGAAGCCGTTCGTGCTCGGCAACACCTACGACGACGGCCTGGGCATCCGGCTGGGCGTCTCGGCGGGGGGCGCCACCCAGCACATGGATCAGATCTTCATCACGGCGCCGCCGTACCCGCCGTCGATCCTGCTCACCGGGATCATCGTGAACAAGCTCGGGCAGCGGTTCGTCGCCGAAGACTCCTACCACTCCCGCACGTCAGGGTTCATCATGGATCAGCCGGACAGCGCGGCGTTCCTGATCGTCGACGAGGCCCACCTGGAGCACCCCAAGATGCCGTTGGTGCCGCTGATCGACGGCTGGGAGACCGTGCCCGAGATGGAAGCCGCACTGGGCATCCCGCAGGGCAACCTGGTGGCGACGCTGGATCGTTACAACACCCACGCCGCACGCGGCGAGGATCCCGATTTTCACAAGCAGCCGGAATTCCTTGCGCCGCAAGACAAAGGGCCGTGGGGCGCGTTCGACATGTCGCTGGGCAAGGCGATGTACGCCGGATTCACCGTCGGCGGGCTGGCCGTGTCCGTGGACGGGCAGGTGCTGCGCGAAGACGACACCGTGGTGCCCGGCCTGTACGCGGTGGGGGCGTGCGCATCAAACATCGCCCAGGACGGCAAGGGCTACGCCAGCGGGACGCAGCTGGGCGAGGGCTCGTTCTTCGGGCGCCGCGCCGGGGCGCACGCGGCATCGAGGCTGTAGTTTCGCAGCGAAAGTGCGAGTAAACCGCTGCGGATTTGCAGGCTCGGCGGGCCTTGGCCGCAACGCAAACGCCTAGACGCCCGCGGGTTCCTTCTCCACCGGGCCGAGCCGCCACTGGCCGCCGCCCAGCAGTTGGAGCTGCTGGCGGTGATGCTGCTCGACGGTGGGTCGGTGGCTGACGCTGACCAGCACGCAGTCCGGCAACTCGGTGCGCACCAGCTGATATAGCGCGAACTCAAGCCCCTCGTCGAGCGCCGAGGTGGCCTCGTCGAGGAAGACGGCCTTCGGTTTGGTGAGCAGGATGCGCGCGAAGGCGACCCGCTGCTGCTCGCCGGGCGACAGCACCTTGGCCCAGTCCTGCTCTTCGTCAAGGCGCCCGATCAGCGGCGCCAAGGCCACCTTCGTCAGCACGTCGTGCAGTTCGCCGTCGGAGACCTGCTCCGGCTCGTTCGGGTAGCAGACCACGCCGCGCAGGCTGCCCAGCGGCACATAGGGCAACTGCGACAGGAACATCGTCGCGTTGTCGCCGTCGGGGCGGCAGAGGGTCCCGGACGCGTACGGCCACAACTCGGCCAGGCTGCGCAGCAACGTGGTCTTGCCCGCGCCCGATCGCCCGGTGATCACCAGCGAGTCGCCGTCGTCGAGCTGCACATCGAGCGGGTCGATCAACTGGTCTCCGGCCGGGGTGCGCACCTCGACACCGCGAAGCTCGACCGTCGCCTCGTCGCTGGGCTTGACCAGGATCGTCGGCAGCGCGCGGCCCTGGCTGTTCGCGTCGACCAGCCCGTGCAACCGGATGATCGCCGCCCGAAAAGCGGCAAACGCGTCGTAGTTGTTGCGGAAGAACGACAGCGAATCCTGAATGTTGCCGAATGCCGTCGCGCTCTGGCCGACGTCGCCGAAGTCGATCCGGCCGGCGAACAGTCGCGGCGCCTGGATCACCCACGGCAGCGGAACAATGATCTGCGACATCGACCAGTTCCACCCGTTGAAGATGATGGTCCGGCGCACGAACTTGCGGTAGTTGGCGATGATCGGAGTGAAGCGCCGCCACAATTGCGCCCGCTCGACTCGTTCACCGCGATAGAAGCCCACCGCCTCGGCGGCGTCGCGCAACCGCACCAGCGCGTAGCGGAATGCGGCGTTGAGCTTCTCGTTGTTGAAGCTCAGCCAGATCAGCGGATGGCCCAACCAGACCGCGACGATCGTCGCGACCAGCACGTAGACCAGCACCGTGACGAACATGGCGCGCGGCAACACCAAGCCGAAGAGCTCCAGGTTCCCGGAGAGCTGCCACAGGATCGCGGCGAAGGAGATCACCGAGGCCACCGCGTTGACGGCCCCGAACAGCAGGGTGCTGCCCGTCCCGTTGGACGGGATGTTCGGGGTGCCCCCGGCGTTGGCGGTGAAGATGTCGATGTCCTGCTGGATGCGCTGGTCCGGGTTGTCGATCGTGTTGTCGATGAACAGGTCCCGGTAGTAGGCCTTGCCTTCCAGCCAGTCGTCGGTGAGGTGGGCGGTCAGCCAGACGCGCCAGGCGATGATGAATCGCTGGGTCAGAGAGATGTCGATCATGAACCGGATGACGTACAGCGTCGCCAGGACGCTGAAGATCCCGATCGACATCCAAAAGCCATGAATCCCAGATTGTTTGACGTTGGCGTCGTCGGCCGCGATGCCCTGCACGGCCTTCTGCACGGCCGTGTACAGGTCGTTGCCCTGGTAGCTGAGCAGCACGGTGAGGCGCACCGCCAGCAGTACGGACAGCAACAGCGCGCCGAGCATCGCCCACACCTTGACGCTCGACGGGCCGACGAAGTAGCCGCGGGTGATCCGCCAGAACTGCCGGCCCCACGGGGTCAGGTACCGGAACGCCACGAGCACGGCGAGTAGGCAGACGGCACCGACCGCCCAGGCTATGGCGACCCAGCGCAGGGAATCCATGGGTGCCGCCGACCAATTGATCGACGGCGTAAACGGCTTCGGGCCCATGGTCGATGTCTCCTTAAGGTCGAGGCCTGACACAAAATCCTTCGGCGAAGGTACCCGAGTCATTGCCGATAGGCTGCCTGGATGAGCATCGACGCTCCGTCCAGCCAGACCGTACATGCCGGCCGACTCATCGCGCGCCGGCTCAAAGCCAGCGGCATCGACACCGTGTTCACCCTGTCGGGCGGCCACCTGTTCTCCATCTACGACGGGTGCCGCGACGAGGGCATCCGGCTGATCGACACCCGCCACGAACAAACCGCGACGTTCGCCGCCGAGGGCTGGTCGAAGGTGACGAGGCTGCCCGGCGTGGCCGCGCTGACCGCCGGGCCGGGCGTCACCAACGGGATGAGCGCGATGGCCGCGGCACAGCAGAACCAGTCGCCCCTGGTGGTGCTGGGCGGCCGGGCTCCCGCGCTGCGGTGGGGCATGGGCTCGCTGCAAGAGATCGACCATGTGCCGTTCGTGGCGCCGCTGGCCCGGTTCGCCGCCACCGCGCAGTCGGCCGACGACGCCGGCCGCTTGGTCGACGAGGCATTGCGGGCCGCGGTCGGCACCCCGTCCGGTGTAGGGTTCGTCGACTTTCCGATGGACCACGCCTTTTCGACGTCGCAGGACTCCGAAATCTGGGGCGGGCCCGGCGCCTTGAGCGCGGTGCCGCCCGGCCCGGCCCCCGACGCCGCGGCCCTCGACCGCGCCGTGGGCCTGTTGGCGGCGGCGCACCGGCCGGTGATCATGGCGGGCACCAACGTCTGGTGGGGACGCGGCGAGGCGGCGCTGCTGCGCCTGGCGGAGGAACGTCAGATTCCGGTGCTGATGAACGGGATGGCCCGCGGCGCGGTGCCCGCCGACCACCCGATGGCCTTCTCGCGGGTGCGCGGCAAGGCCCTCGGCGAGGCGGACGTGGCGGTGATCGTCGGCGTGCCAATGGATTTCCGGTTGGGCTTCGGCAAGGTGTTCGGGCCGGACACCCAGCTGATCGTGGCCGACCGCTGCGAGCCCGCCCGCGAGCATCCCCGTCCCATCGCCGCCGGCCTGTACGGCGATCTCACCTCGATCCTGTCGGCCCTCGCCGCGACACCCGGCACTGCACACCAGGATTGGGTCGCCGGGCTGCGAACCGCCGAGACCGCGGCGCGCGCCCAGGAGCAGGCCGAGCTCGCCGACGACCGGATCCCGCTGCACCCGATGCGGGTCTACGCGGAGCTGGCCCCGCTGCTGGACCGCGACGCCATCGTCGTCATCGACGCCGGCGACTTCGGGTCCTACGCCGGCCGGGTGATCGACAGCTATCGGCCCGGCTGCTGGCTGGACAGCGGCCCGTTCGGCTGCCTCGGGTCGGGCCCCGGGTACGCGCTGGCCGCCAAGCTCGCGCGGCCCGACCGCCAGGTCGTGCTGCTGCAGGGCGACGGCGCCTTCGGCTTCAGCGGGATGGAGTGGGACACCTTGGTCCGGCACGGCGTGCCGGTCGTGTCGGTGATCGGCAACAACGGGATCTGGGGGCTCGAGAAGCACCCCATGGAGGCGCTGTACGGCTACTCGGTGGTGGCGGAGTTGCGCCCGGGCACCCGCTACGACGAGGTCGCGCGCGCCCTCGGCGGCCACGGCGAGCTGGTGTCCGCGCCCACCGAGTTGCGTCCCGCGCTGGAGCGGGCCTTCGCCAGCGGCCTGCCCGCCGTCCTCAACGTGCTCACCGACCCCGCCGTCGCCTACCCGCGCCGATCCAACCTTGCCTAAGACGGGCCACGCCCGCTCACCGCGTACCGTTGACCTGTGCCAAAGACCACCCGGACCCAACCCGGCCGCCTGAGTAGCCGCTTCTGGCGACTGCTCGGCGCCAGCACCGAGAAGAACCGAAGCCGCTCCCTCGCGGACGTCGACGCCTCGTCGGAATTCGACAAGGAGGCCGCCGATCTCAGCGACGAGAAGCTGCTCAAGGCGACCGGGCTGCTCAAGCTGGGCGACCTCGCGGAGTCCGCCGACATCCCGCAGTTCCTCGCGATCGCCCGGGAAGCGGCCGAGCGGGCGACGGGATTGCGGCCCTTCGACGTGCAGCTGCTGGGCGCGCTGCGGATGCTGGCCGGCGACGTGATCGAGATGGCCACCGGTGAGGGCAAAACCCTCGCCGGCGCGATCGCGGCGGCCGGATACGCCCTCGGCGGGCGGCACGTGCACGTCGTGACCATCAACGACTACCTCGCGCGCCGCGACGCGGAGTGGATGGGCCCGCTGTTGGAGGCCCTGGGGCTGACGGTCGGGTGGATCACGGCGGAATCGTCGAGCGAGGACCGCCGCACCGCCTACGGCTGCGACGTCACCTATGCCTCGGTCAACGAGATCGGCTTCGACGTGCTGCGCGACCAGCTGGCCACCGACGTCGACGACCTGGTGTCGCCCAACCCCGACGTGGCCCTCATCGACGAGGCCGACTCGGTGCTGGTCGACGAGGCGTTGGTGCCGCTGGTGCTGGCCGGCACCACGCACCGCGAGACGCCGCGGCTGGAGATCATCAAGCTGGTCGGCGAGCTGGATGCCGGGACGGACTACGACACCGACGCCGACAGCCGCAACGTCCACCTCACCGACGTCGGCGCGCGCAAGGTGGAAAAGGCGCTCGGCGGCATCGATCTGTACTCCGAGGAGCACGTCGGCACCACCCTGACCGAGGTCAACGTCGCGCTGCACGCGCACGTGCTGCTGCACCGCGACGTGCACTACATCGTGCGGGACGACGCGGTGCACCTGATCAACTCCGCCCGCGGCCGCATCGCGCAACTGCAGCGCTGGCCCGACGGACTGCAGGCCGCCGTCGAGGCGAAGGAGGGCATCGAGACCACCGAAACCGGTGAGGTGCTCGACACGATCACCGTGCAGGCGCTGATCAACCGCTACGCCACCGTGTGCGGCATGACGGGCACCGCGCTGGCCGCCGGCGAGCAGCTGCGCCAGTTCTACAAGCTCGGCGTGTCGCCAATCCCCCCGAACGAGCCCAACATTCGCGAGGACGAGTCCGACCGGGTCTACATCACCGCCGCCGCCAAGAACGACGCGATCGTCGAGCACATCGCGGAGGTGCACGCGACCGGGCAGCCGGTGCTGGTGGGCACCCGCGACGTGGCCGAGTCCGAGGAGCTGCACGAGCGGCTGCTGCGCCGAGGCGTGCCCGCCGTGGTGCTCAACGCGAAGAACGACGCCGAGGAGGCGAAGGTGATCGCGGAGGCCGGCGAATACGGCACCGTCACCGTGTCGACCCAGATGGCCGGGCGGGGCACCGACATCCGCCTCGGCGGGTCCGACGAGGCCGACCATGACCGCGTCGCCGAACTGGGCGGCCTGCACGTGGTCGGCACGGGCCGCCACCACACCGAGCGGCTCGACAACCAGCTGCGCGGCCGTGCCGGACGGCAGGGCGACCCGGGGTCGTCGGTGTTCTTTTCCAGTTGGGAGGACGACGTCGTCGCCGCCAACCTCGACCCCAACAAGCTGCCCATGCAAACCGACGGGGACGGCCGGATCGTCAGCCCCAAGGCGGCCGGGATGCTCGACCACGCCCAGCGCGTCGCCGAGGGCCGGATGCTCGACGTGCACGCGAACACGTGGCGCTACAACCAGCTGATCGCGCAGCAGCGCGCCATCATCGTCGATCGGCGAAACACGTTGCTGCGCACCGCAACCGCGCGCGAGGAGCTCGCCGAGCTGGCGCCGGACCGCTACGAGGAACTGTCCGCGGACATCTCCGAGGACCGCCTGGAGAAGATCTGCCGGCTCATCATGCTGTATCACCTCGACCGGGGCTGGGCCGACCATCTGGCCTATCTCGCCGACATCCGCGAAAGCATCCACCTGCGCGCGCTGGGCCGGCAGAACCCGCTGGACGAGTTCCACCGGATGGCCGTCGACGCGTTCGCGTCGCTGGCCGCCGACGCCATCGAGGCGGCCCAGCAGACGTTCGAGACCGCGAACGTCCTCGAGGAGGAGCCGGGCCTGGACCTGTCCAAGCTGGCGCGGCCGACGTCGACGTGGACCTACATGGTCAACGACAACCCGCTGTCGGACGACACGCTGTCGACGCTGAGCCTGCCCGGGGTGTTCCGCTGAGCTGAGCCGCCGAGCGCGCGGCCAGCCGCACGCTGGCGACCGAGTGTGCGGCCAGCCGCACGCTCGGCATTCGGCTAATGTCACGGCTCATGGAGCCCGTGCTTCCGCCCGACCGGGTGCTGACGGTGCCCAACGCGCTGAGCGCCGTGCGCCTGTTGCTCATCCCGGTGTTCGTCTACGTGCTGCTGTTCGCCCACGCCAACGGCTGGGCGGTGGCCATCCTGATGTTCAGTGGGGCCTCCGACTGGGCCGACGGCAAGATCGCCCGCACGCTCAACCAGTCCTCGCGGCTGGGCGTCCTGCTGGACCCGGCGGTGGACCGGCTCTACATGGTGACCGTCCCGATTGTCCTGGCGATCAGCGGGATCGTGCCGTGGTGGTTCGTCATCACGCTGCTGGTGCGCGACGGCCTGCTGGCCGCGACGCTGCCGGTGCTCCGCGGTCGCGGGCTGTCGGCGCTGCCGGTGACCTACGTCGGCAAGGGCGCCACCTTTGCGTTGATGGCCGGATTCCCGTTGGTCCTGCTGGGAACGGGCGGCGCGGCGTGGAGCCGCGCGCTGAGGGCCTGCGGCTGGGGCTTTTTGGGCTGGGGCCTGTACACCTACCTGTGGGCGTTCGTGCTCTATGCGGTGCAGATGACGCTGGTCGTGCGCCGCATGCCCAAGCTGAAACAGCCTGTGGGTGGTCATGGCTGACGCGGACCGCCTGCTCGGCGGCTACGACCCCAACGCCGGCCGCAGCGCCCACGCCGCGGCGCGGCCGCAGCTGATCCCGGTGCCCTCGTTGCTGCGCGCCCTGCTCTCGGAGCACCTGGATCCCGGCTACGCCGCGGCCGCGGCCAAACGTGACGGCTCGGAACCGGGCGCGCGACAACGCGCTTTCGGCTGGCTATGGCAGGCCGTGGCGGCGCTGCTGATCGCCACGGTGTTCGCCGCCGCCGTCGCACAGGCGCGCTCGGTGGCGCCCGGCGTGCGCACCGCGCAGCAGCTGCTGCTGGAAAGCGTGCGTTCGTCGGAAGCCGCCGCGGCCAAGTTGGGCCAGGAGCGCAGCGCGCTCTCGACCCGGGTCGACGACGTGCAGCGGCACGCGCTGGCCGAAAACGCCCAGGGGCAGCGGCTGCTGGCCAGTCTCGATGCCCTCGGGCTCGCCGCGGCGAGCAAGGCGGTCATCGGTCCCGGCCTCACGGTGACCGTCACCGATCCCGGCGCCGGCCCGAACCTTTCCGACGTGTCCAAGCAGCGCATCAACGGCAGCAGGCAGATCATCCTGGACCGCGACCTCCAGCTGGTCGTCAACTCGCTGTGGGCCAGTGGCGCCGAAGCAATCTCCGTCGGCGGCGTCCGCATCGGACCGAACGTCACCATCCGGCAGGCCGGCGGGGCGATCCTCGTCGACAACAACCCGACCAGCAGCCCCTACAAGATCCTGGCGGTCGGGCCGCCGCACTCGATGCGCGACGTCTTCGACGGCAGCCCCGGCCTGCAGCGGCTTAGGCTGCTGGAGGCCTCCTACGGCGTCGTCGTCAGCGTGGACATCGCCGACGGCCTATCGCTGCCCGCCGGACCGATCCGGGATGTCAAGTTCGCCAAACAGATTGGGCCCTAGTGAGAGAGCTCTTCGGGAGACAGACGGGACGCCGCGCATGATCGGCATCGCTGCCCTCGCGCTCGGCATCGTGCTGGGGTTGGTTTTCCACCCCGCCGTCCCCGAAGTCGTGCAGCCCTATCTGCCGATCGCGGTGGTGGCCGCGCTCGACGCGGTGTTCGGTGGACTGCGCGCCTACCTCGAACGCATCTTTGACCCCAAGGTCTTCGTGATTTCGTTCGTGTTCAACGTCTTTGTGGCCGCACTCATCGTCTACGTCGGCGACCAACTGGGCGTCGGCACGCAGCTGTCCACGGCGATCATCGTCGTCCTGGGTATCCGCATCTTCGGCAACGCGGCCGCGCTGCGGCGCCGGCTGTTCGGGGCGTAACCCCTATGAGGACACCGTGAGCCAGGACCCGCCCGATCGCCCCGGCGCCCACGACGGGGAAAGCCGTGAACCCACGGCGGACGAAGGTGCGCATCGCGGCCGCCACGAACTGCCGGCGAACCGCCCGCGTCCCGAGATCGGGCCGGTGCACCGCACGGGGTTGTCCGCGCTGCTGCGGGCCGGTCGGTCCCGGCTGGCCTTCGGGGCGCTGGCGGTCGTGCTGTGCCTCGTGCTGGGGATCGCCATCGTCACCCAGGTCCGCCAGACCAAGTCGGGCGACTCGCTGGACACCGCCCGTCCCGCCGACCTCCTGGTGTTGCTGGACTCGCTGCGGCAGCGCGAAGCGACGCTGAACACCGAAGTCGGCGAGCTGCAAAACACGCTGAACTCGTTGCAGGCGTCCGGCAACAACGATCAGGCCGCCATCCAGAGCGCGCAGGCCCGGCTCGCCGCGCTGTCCATCCTGGTCGGCGCCGTGGGCGCCACCGGCCCGGGCGTCACCATCACCATCGACGACCCGGGGCCGGGCGTCTCGCCGGAGGCGATGCTCGACGTGATCAACGAGTTGCGTGCCGCCGGCGCCGAAGCGATCGAGATCAACGACGCGCACCAGTCCGTGCGGGTGGGCGTCGACACCTGGATAGTGGGTGCGCCCGGGTCGTTGACCATCGACGGCAAGAACCTGTCGTCGCCGTATTCGATTCTGGCGATTGGCGATCCGCCCACGCTGGCCGCGGCGATGAACATCCCCGGCGGTGCCGAAGACAGCATCAAGCGCGTCGGCGCGCGGATGTCGGTGCAGCAGGCCGATCGGGTCGACGTGACCACCTTGCGGCAACCAAAACCGCACCAATACGCTCAGCCCGTCAAGTGAACGTGCCTCGTTGGCAGCGACCAGAACAGGATCACCCGTGAGCGATATCCCGTCCGATCTGCACTACACCGCCGAACATGAGTGGGTTCGACGCAGCGGTGAGGACACCGTGCGGGTCGGCATCACCGACTTCGCGCAGTCGGCGCTCGGCGACGTCGTCTTCGTCCAGCTGCCCGACGTGGGCAGCCAGGTGACCGCGGGCGAGTCCTTCGGCGAGGTGGAATCGACGAAATCCGTGTCGGACCTGTTCGCGCCGGTCTCGGGCACGGTCTCAGCGGTCAACGGCGATCTGGACGGCAGCCCGCAGCTGGTCAACTCCGACCCGTACGGGTCGGGCTGGCTGGTGGATGTCCAGGTTTCGGACGCCGCCGAGCTGGAGTCGGCGATTTCGGCGCTGCTCGATCCCGAGGCCTACCGCGGGACGCTGACCGAATGACGATTGCTAATGTGCCTGCCAGCCCCGCTCGGTGACGCGGGCGGCGCACCCGGTTCACGTCGGTCGCGCTTCCGATCGTCCGGTGGGGGGCACATTGCGGACGGGTGCGCGGTACGGTCAACAGACCGACACTTGATAGACACGAGACGGTCAAGTAATCAGCAGTGCGGGGCTAGAAAAACTCAGGAAGCCTCGAGAAACCTAGAGGGGAGCCGGGCGAGCGGCCCGGTTCGGACAACGCCACAGCGGCCAGTGAGGAGCAGCGCGTGACGGACATGGACTCGGACATGGGGAAAGACCAGACCTCTGACGAAGTCACGGTCGAGACGACTTCGGTCTTTCGCGCCGACTTCCTCAACGAACTCGACGCCCCCGCCCAGGCGGGGACCGAGAGCGCGGTGTCGGGAGTCGAGGGACTCCCGGCCGGCTCGGCGTTGCTGGTCGTCAAACGCGGGCCGAACGCCGGATCGCGATTCCTGCTCGACCAGGCCATCACGTCCGCCGGCCGGCATCCCGACAGCGACATCTTCCTCGACGACGTCACCGTCAGCCGTCGCCACGCCGAATTCAGGTTGGAAAACAACGAATTTCACGTCGTCGATGTCGGTAGCCTGAATGGCACGTACGTCAACCGCGAGCCCGTCGATTCGGCGGTGCTGGCAAACGGCGACGAAGTGCAGATCGGCAAGTTCCGGTTGGTCTTTTTGACCGGACCCAAGCAAGGCGACGACGACGGAGGTTCCGGAGGGTAGTGAGCGCACCCGATAGCCCGGCACTGGCCGGGATGTCGATTGGGGCGGTCCTCGACCTGTTGAGGCCGGATTTCCCCGATGTCACGATCTCCAAGATTCGTTTCTTGGAGGCCGAGGGACTGGTGACGCCGCAGCGCGCCGCGTCGGGGTATCGCAGGTTCACCGCGTACGACTGCGCGCGGCTGCGGTTCATCCTCACCGCGCAGCGCGACCACTATCTACCGCTGAAGGTGATCCGCGCGCAGCTGGACGCCCTGCCCGACGGTGAGCTGCCCCCGATCGGATCGCCTTACGGGGTACCGCGATTGGTGTCGGTGCCCAACGGGGGGGAGCCCGACGCCGCGGCCGAGGCCGGCCCGGGCGCCAGGCCCGACGCGGCGGCGGTGGCCCCGCCGCGGATCCGGCTGAGCCGAGAGGATCTCCTGGAACGTTCCGGGGTGGACGACGAACTGCTGACGGCGTTGCTGCGGGCGGGCGTGATCACCACCGGCCCGGGCCGGTTCTTCGACGAACACGCGGTGGTCATCCTTCAATGCGCGCGGGCGCTGGCCGAATACGGCGTCGAGCCCAGGCATCTGCGCGCGTTCCGTTCCGCGGCCGACCGGCAGTCCGACCTGATCGCCCAAATCGCGGGGCCGCTCGTCAAAGCCGGGAAGGCGGGCGCCCGCGACCGTGCCGACGACCTTGCGCGTGAGGTGGCCGCGCTCGCGATCACGTTGCACACCTCGCTGATCAAGTCTGCCGTTCGCGACGTTCTGCATCGCTGAGGATTAGACTTCGTTGGACAGCTTGGTGTTCGGCGGGCTGAAGAGTTGCGGAGGGCAGACACAGATGGGTGAAGTTCGTGTTGTCGGCATTCGCGTCGAGCAGCCGCAGAACCAGCCGGTGCTGTTGCTGCGCGAGGCCAACGGTGACCGGTACCTGCCAATCTGGATCGGTCAGTCCGAAGCCGCCGCCATCGCGCTGGAGCAGCAGGGCGTCGAACCGCCCCGGCCGTTGACGCACGACCTGATCAGGGATCTCATTGCCGCGCTTGGGCATTCGCTGAAAGAGGTGCGGATCGTCGATCTGCAGGAGGGCACGTTCTACGCCGACCTGGTCTTCGACCGCAACATCACCGTGTCGGCGCGCCCGTCGGACTCGGTGGCGATCGCCCTGCGGGTCGGCGTTCCTATCTATGTCGAGGAGGCCGTGCTCGCCCAGGCCGGCCTGCTCATCCCGGACGAGAGCGACGAAGAGGCCAACACCGCCGTCCGCGAGGACGAGGTCGAGAAGTTCAAGGAGTTCCTCGACAGCGTGTCACCCGACGATTTCAAGGCCACCTAGCCGAGGCTCGCCGGGACGCAAACTCGCACGTTTCGCCTGCGATTCTGCGTATGGTCGGCGTCCGGCTAGGCTGGGCGCCGACATCACGGATCCATCTCATCTGGCGCCGCGATCTCGACACGCTGGCCGATAGTGCTGCCAGTTGGGCTTGCGGCCGCCATACTTTGATCACGACTTAAGGCGCGGCGGCTATCGAAAAGCGTAAGCTCACTAGCACTCGGGCCTGAGCACACGTGGCTGCGGTGCAGCCAGAGACGCAGCTAACGATGACAGCGCGATCGGCGAGAGGAACCACCGTGAGCGAGCAGCCACGTCAAGAGCAGCTGGACCTAGCTGACCAAGCGAACGCCGCGAGCAGCGACCAGCCCGCCTCCGCGCCCAGCGCGCCCGTGCAGCCCGGGCTGTTCCCCGACGATTCCGTGCCCGACGAGCTGGTGGGCTACCGCGGGCCGAGCGCCTGCCAGATCGCCGGCATCACCTACCGACAGCTGGACTACTGGGCCCGGACCTCGCTGGTGGTTCCGTCGATCCGCAGTGCGGCGGGCTCCGGCAGCCAGCGGCTCTACTCGTTCAAGGACATCCTGGTTCTCAAGATCGTCAAGCGGCTGCTCGACACCGGCATCTCGCTGCACAACATCCGCGTCGCCGTCGACCATCTGCGCCAGCGCGGCGTCCAGGACCTGGCCAACATCACCCTGTTCTCCGATGGCACCACCGTGTACGAGTGCACGTCGGCCGAAGAGGTCGTCGACCTGTTGCAGGGCGGGCAGGGCGTGTTCGGCATCGCCGTGTCGGGGGCCATGCGCGAGCTGACCGGCGTCATCGCGGACTTCCACGGCGAGCGCGCCGACGGCGGCGAGTCGATCGCGGCCCCGGAGGATGAGCTGGCGTCCCGGCGCAAGCACCGCGACCGCAAGATCGGCTGACCCCGGGTAAACTGGGCCGCGCATCGCACTCGAGCGGGAGAGTTTCGTGGCCGCCAGTCACGGACGCCGAAGGAGCAATACCTCTCCGTCAACCTCTCAGGCACCCGGACCGCGCAAGTTAACGATGCCTCTGGAAAGCGGTGCGGACCGGTAGCGGTCCACACCCGCCGATGGGGAAAGGCGCCCGGGCCGAAGCCCGGCGCCGAATCTCTCAGGCGCCCGGCGAACGGGTGAAGACAGAGGGAGAGGGCCGCTAGTCCCTCGACCTCAGGAGTTTCTCCAGTGCCCGACCAGTCAACCTTCGCAGCGCGGCACATCGGCCCCGACAGGCAGGCCATCGCGGCCATGCTCGACGTCATCGGGGTCGACTCGTTAGACGAGCTGGCCTCCAAGGCGGTTCCGAGCGGCATCCTCGACACCCGCGCCGACGGCGACGCCGCGCCGGGCCTGGACCAGTTGCCGCCCCCCGCCAGCGAGGCCGAGACGCTGGCCGAGCTGCGCGCCCTGGCCGACGCCAACACCGTCGCCGTCTCGATGATCGGGCAGGGCTACTACGACACGCTCACGCCGCCGGTGTTGCTGCGCAACATCATGGAGAACCCGGCCTGGTACACCGCCTACACGCCCTATCAGCCGGAGATCAGCCAGGGCCGGCTGGAGGCGCTGCTGAACTTCCAGACGATGGTGGCCGACCTCACCGGCCTCGAGGTCGCCAACGCGTCGATGCTCGACGAGGGCACCGCCGCGGCCGAGGCCATGACCCTGATGCACCGCGCCGCTCGCGGCGCGACGAACCGGCTCGTGGTGGACGTCGACGTGTTCGCCCAGACCGCGGCCGTGCTGGCCACGCGCGCTCGGCCGCTGGGCATCGAGATCGTCACCGCCGACCTGCGGGACGGCCTGCCCGAAGGCGACTTCTTCGGCGTCATCGCTCAGCTGCCCGGCGCCAGCGGCCGGATCACCGACTGGGCGGCCCTGGTCACGGCGGCGCACGAGCGGGGCGCGCTGGTCGCCGTCGGGGCGGACCTGCTGGCCCTTACGCTGATCACCCCGCCGGGGGAGATCGGCGCCGACGTCGCGTTCGGCACCACCCAAAGATTCGGTGTCCCAATGGGATTCGGTGGGCCGCACGCCGGCTACCTGGCCGTCCACGCCAAGCACGCCCGCCAGCTGCCGGGGCGGCTGGTGGGCGTGTCGCTGGACGCCGACGGGTCCCCGGCCTACCGGCTGGCGCTGCAGACCCGCGAGCAACACATCCGCCGGGACAAGGCGACCAGCAACATCTGCACCGCGCAGGTGCTGCTGGCGGTGATGGCCGCGATGTACGCCAGCTACCACGGCGCCGACGGGCTGATCGGGATCGCCCGCCGCGTGCACGGGCACGCCGCAAGCATCGCCGCCGCGCTGGGCTCGGCAGCCAACACAGCACTGGTGCACGACACCTACTTCGACACCGTGCTGGCCCGCGTGCCCGGCCGCGCCGACGCGGTGCTGGCCGCCGCCAAGGCCAAGGGCATCAACCTATGGCGAGTGGACGCCGACCACGTCTCGGTGGCCTGCGACGAGGCCACCACGGAGGCGGACGTCGCCGCGGTTTTGGACGCCTTCGGCGTCGCCCCCGCCGCGCTGGCCCCAGCCGACATCGCGACGCGCACGTCGGATTTCCTGACCCACCCGGCCTTCACCCAGTACCGCACCGAGACGGCGATGATGCGTTACCTGCGCACGCTGGCGGACAAGGATATCGCCTTGGACCGCAGCATGATTCCGCTCGGCTCGTGCACGATGAAACTCAACGCCGCCGCCGAGATGGAACCGATCACCTGGCCGGAATTCGCGCGCCTGCACCCGTTCGCGCCGGCTTCCGACACCGAGGGGGTGCGCCGGCTGATCGCGGATCTGGAGGGCTGGCTGGTGCAGATCACCGGCTACGACGCCGTCTCGCTGCAGCCCAACGCCGGCTCGCAGGGCGAGTACGCCGGCCTGCTGGCCATCCACGACTACCACGCCAGCCGCGGTGAGCCCCACCGCGACATCTGCCTCATCCCGTCCAGCGCGCACGGCACCAACGCCGCGTCGGCCGCGCTGGCCGGGCTGCGGGTGGCCGTGGTGGCCTGCCGCGACAACGGCGACGTTCACCTCGACGACCTGCGCGCCAAGGTGGCCGACCACGCGGACCGCCTCGCGGCGCTGATGATCACCTACCCGTCCACCCACGGCGTGTACGAGCACGACATCGCCGAGATCTGCGCGGCCGTGCACGACGCGGGCGGGCAGGTCTACATCGACGGCGCCAACCTCAACGCGCTGGTCGGGCTGGCCCGGCCCGGGAGGTTCGGCGGCGACGTCAGCCACCTGAACCTGCACAAGACGTTCTGCATCCCGCACGGCGGCGGCGGGCCGGGCGTCGGGCCGGTGGCGGTGCGCTCACACCTGGCGCCGTTCCTGCCGGGGCACCCGTACGCGCCGGAGCTGCCCGGGGGCCACCCGGTGTCGTCGGCGCCCTACGGGTCGGCGTCGATCCTGCCGATCACCTGGGCCTACATCCGGATGATGGGCGCCGAGGGGCTGCGGGCGGCGTCGCTGACCGCGATCGCCTCGGCCAACTACATCGCCCGGCGCCTCGACGAGTACTTCCCGGTGCTGTACGCCGGCGAGAACGGCATGGTCGCCCACGAGTGCATCCTTGACTTGCGCGGCATCACCAAGGCGACCGGGGTGACCGTCGACGACGTCGCAAAGCGGTTGGCGGACTACGGCTTTCACGCGCCGACCATGAGCTTCCCGGTCGCGGGCACGCTGATGGTGGAGCCGACCGAAAGCGAGAGCCTGACCGAGGTCGACGACTTCTGCGAGGCCATGATCGCCATCCGCGGCGAGATCGAACGCGTCGGAGCGGGGGGATGGTCCGCCGACGACAACCCGCTGCGGGGGGCCCCGCACACCGCCGAGTGCCTGCTGGTCCCCGACTGGGATCACCCGTACACCCGGGAGGAGGCGGCCTACCCGCTGGGCAAGGGCTTCCGGCCCAAGGTGTGGCCGCCGGTGCGCCGCATTGACGGCGCCTACGGCGACCGCAACCTGGTCTGCTCGTGCCCACCGGTGGAGGCGTTCGCCTAGGGCGGCACCGGCCGCGCCAACCGCCCGAGCCGAACCGCACTGCGAAATCCGGCTGGGTTTTTGGCAGTGCGGTTAGGCTCGCGCCTAGCCGAAGCGCTCGACGATCGCCGCCGCGACCTCCTCGGGCGCGTCCTCCTGGATGAAGTGCTTGGCCTCGGGCAGCTCCACGACGACGTGATCGGGGAAGCTTGCGCGCATCCGGGGGAGCGTCGGCCCGGGCCTGAACGCGAAGTCCTTCATCCCCCACACGAATAGCGCGGGTTTGGCGCCAAGCTTTTCGGGCACCTCCCGCCCGAGCCGCGACAGCAGGGGTTCGGCCGCCAGGATCTGCTTGGGCATCTCGGCCACGCCCTTTCGCGCATCGGCGCTGGGCTGCACGGCCCGGTAGTGTTCCATCACCGCCGCGCTCGGGCGGTGCTGTGTGCCCGCCGGAATCAACTGCTCCACAAAGAAATTGCGCTGCAAGATCGCCCACTGCATCGGCGGGCTGCCCATCACCCGGCTGAAGATCTTTGTTGACAGCTCGTCCGTCTTCCAAAACCAGGTGTTGCCCAGCACGACGCCGCGGACCCGGGCGGCGCGTTCGACGGCGACCGCCATGCTGACGGGCCCGCCCCAGTCCTGGCCCATCGTCAGATAGCCGTCCAGGCCGAGGTGATCGACGAACTCGCCGACCACCTGGGCGTGCTGGTCGATCTTGTAGCCGAATCCGGCGGGCCGCTCGGAAAGCCCGAAGCCGAGGTAATCCGGTGCGATGCACCGGAATTGGTCGCGCAGCGCGACGACGATGTTTCGGTACAGGAAGCTCCACGTCGGGTTGCCGTGGCAGAACAGGATCGGCGGCCCGTCACCCTCGTCGACGTAGTGCATCCGCCCGCGCGAGCTGTCGAACCAGCGCGACTCGAACGGATACAGGCCGGGATCCGGGGTGAACTCGATGTTCATGACGCTCCCTTCGGGCAACGCCACGATCGTATGCCCGAACCCTGACACGTCCGACTGGCCGAGGGTGTCCGGCGGCCGTGATGGGGTACACGCATCTCGAGACAGAGGAGGAGTCTCGCGTGAAAATCTGCAGGACATGCGCAGTGGAGCACGACGACGCCGCCGACACGTGCCGGATCTGTTCGGATGAGCGGCAATGGGTGCCGGCAGAGGGGCAGCTGTGGACGACGCTCGAGGAGCTGGCGAACGCCGGATATCGGGTGCGGATGCGCGAGCTGGAACCGGATTTGTACGGATTGACGGTCGACCCGAAATTCGGTATCGGCCAGGAATCGCACCTACTCCGCACGCCCAGCGGCAACCTGCTGTGGGACGTCACCGGCTATGTCGACGCCGCCGCGGTCGCGCAGGTACGCGACCTCGGCGAGGTGATCGCGATCGTCGCGAGCCACCCGCACCACTACGGGGTGCAGGTCGAATGGAGTAGGGCCCTGGGATCGGTGCCGGTTTATGTCGCCGAAGCAGACATGGCGTGGGTTGCGAGGCCGGACCCGGTGGTTCGCCCGTGGTCGGGCAAACTCGATGTGCTGCCCGGCGTTACGTTGCTGCAAGTCGGCGGGCATTTCCCCGGTAGTGCCGTCGCGCACTGGGCGGCCGGGGCCGGCGGACGCGGGGTGTTGCTCAGCGCCGACACCATGCAGGCGAATCCGGACCGCACCTCGGTGACGTTCATGCGCAGCTATCCGAACCGCATACCGCTGTCGGCCGCGGTGGTGGATCGCGTCGCCCGCGCGGTGGAGCCGCTGGCATTCGACCGCCTGTACGACAACTTCGGCAAGACCATCGATTCCGATGCGGGCACGGTCATCCGACGCTCCGCGGATCGCTACATCGGCTGGGTCCGTGGCGATTTCGACCATCTCACCTGATCGGTGCCAACCGATTAGCTCAAGAACGTGCTGAGGGCGGCGGCGAGATCGGGGGAGGCCGAGGTCGCGAGGTTCTGGTAGGCGCCGCCGCTGAGCTGGGCGACGGCCTCCCAGGTGGCCCTGTCGGGGTCGGTGCCGAAGTCGATGACGTTGACCGCGATCGGCTTGGCCGGGTCGGCGCCCTTGCGGATGAAGTCCTGCAGCCCGGCGCCGTCCAGGGTTTGGTCGGTGTGCGGCCCAGACGTGATCACCAATATCGAATTCGGCTGACCCGCAACATATTTGGCCTGCGCCTCCTGGTAGAGCAGGCGCAGCGTGGTGAACGACACCGCGCCGCCGGCCGACGAATACTGCTTGTCCAGCGCGGCCGTCAGCGCCGCCGAGCGCGGCTGGCCGTTCACCGGGTCGCCCAGCGGTCCGCTCGTCACCTCCGAACGTCCCTCGTGGCCGTCGAAAGTCCACAACCCCACGGCGGCGGTGGCCGGCAACGACTTGATCTTTTCCTGCAGCGCCCCGATCACGTTGGCCAGCCGCGACTTTCCGCCCTCCTCGGCGGGCATCGACTGGTCGAGCATGATCGTCGTGGCGAGCCCGCTGGACGGGGCGGCCATCGCTTCGGCCAGCGTCGCGCGCATCGCGTCGTCACCCACCGACAGCGTGGAGGGCAGCGCCGCGAAGCTGGTGACCGGGCTGCTCGGCGGCTTGACGCCGTTGACCCGGAAGCCGGCTTTGGCCAGCTTCGCGAGCTGCTCGGGCTTCTGCATGAAGCGGGCGAACCCGTTGGCCGCGGAGGCCTGCTCCTGGTTCACCCAGGAGCCGTTGAGCAGCACGGCCGGATAGTCGGCGACCGGCACCGCGCCGGACGGCAGCCAGGAGGCCAGCGTGCTCTTGGCGTCGGACAGCGACTGGCCGCGCTGGTACAGCTGCTGCTCGGTGGTGACTACCGCGTGCACCGGCGCGGCCGCCGGGTCGCCGGGCTTGAGCAGCGTATTGAGCGCCTCGGTCAGCGAGTTGTCCGCGAGCTTGGGCTGGGCGCCCAGCAGCGTGCGCACGGCGCCGACGCCCTGCGTCGGCGGCGCACCCGCGGGCGCCGCCCCGGCCGCCACCGCCTCGCCGGCCAGCAACGACGCGTCGGCATTGCCGTTCATCGGCAGCGCCAGCCGCAGCGACCCCCACGCCGGCAGGTTCAGCCCGGCCAGCGAGTTCGGGTTGGTTTGCAGGCCGGGCAGCGCCGCCCACCCCTGATTGCCCAATGCCTGCCCGAGTTCCGGCCGCACGGCGAGCATGACCGGCGAGGTGACCAGCGAATGACTTTCGGTGATCTTCTGGCCCGACGCGGCGAGCCGCGCGGCGGAGACCGAGCTGCCCGGGATCCACAACGCCGGCTGGCCGCCCAGGTCGGCCGGCCACTTGCCGGCGAAACCGTTGAGGACGGCGTCGGAGCCGGCCGGTTTGACGCTGACCACCATGCAGTGATCGCCGACCGGGCCGGTGGTGGCGTTGTAGTTCTCGGCGAGCTCGCGCACGGGCTCGGCGATCGAGGGGTCGGCGATGACGGCGACCGTCTCCTTGCCTCCCACGCAGCGCGCGGCGGCCGTGTGTGAGCGGTGCGACAACGCGTCACCGAAGAAAGTCCACAGGATCACGCCGCCCACCACGACGACGACGGCGACGAGCGCGACGATCACCCCGATGCTCACCCCGCGGCGCCCGCCGTCGCTGCGGTGGCCACCGAGTCGCTCGCCGAGCCCGCGGTGCCCGCCACTGAAAC
>NZ_LZLY01000124.1 GCF_001673535.1 Mycobacterium sp. 1081908.1
CTGGCCACCACCCGTGCCCACCACCCCTACCGGGCGGTGATCACCGGAGCGGTCGACGGCGCCGATCCCCGCGACGACGTCCTGGGCGCGCTAGAGGCATTGCGTGATGGTCACCCGCATCCGCAGCTGATTGAGCACCATTATCTGGCGCATTTGCGCGGTAAGACGGTGTTCGTGCTGCCCGGTCAGGGTGGCCAATACGTGGGCATGGGCCGCGAGCTCTACGCACAGCATCGGGTGTTCGCCGACATGGTCGATGACTGTGATGAGGCGTTGCGCCCCTTCACCGGGTGGTCGGTGCGCGACGTGCTGCGCCAGGAGCTGGGGGCGGCGGCGCTGGAGCGGGTGGATGTGGTGCAGCCGGTGTTGTTCACCATGATGGTGTCGTTGGCCGAGGTCCTCAGTTCGTATGGCATCACCCCGGATGCGGTGATCGGGCATTCGCAGGGCGAGATCGCCGCGGCCTACATCGCCGGGGTGTTCTCGCTGCCCGAGGCGGCCCAGATCGTGGCGCGGCGCAGCCAAGCCCTGGGTGAGCTGTGTGGGGCGGGGGCGATGGCCTCGGTGTTGTTGGGCGCCGAGCAGCTCGCGCCGCTGCTGCAACCCTGGGGTGCGGCGTTGAGTGTTTCGGCGATCAACGGCCCGTCGCACACCATCATCAGCGGTGAGCCGGGCGCGCTGCAGGAGTTCAGCGCGGCGTGTGAGCGTGATGGCATCCAGTTCCGTCAGATCGCGGTGGATTACGCCTCGCACTGCGCCCAGGTCGAGGCGGTGCGTGAGCGGCTGCTGGCCGAGTTGGGCGCACTCAATCCGGCCCTGGCGCGCATCCCGCTGTATTCCACGGTGGGACAGGCGGTTTCGCGTGATCCGTTGGACACCACCACGATGGACGCCGACTACTGGTATCGCAACCTGCGCGAGCCGGTGCGCTTCTATGACCGGGTGGCCGAGCGGCTGGCCGCCGGGGAATGCAGCTTCGTGGAGCTGTCCCCACACCCGGTACTGGCCCCCGCGTTGAGCGACACGCTGGCCCAGACCCCCGGCAGGGCCCAGTCCAACGTCGTCATCACCTTGCACCGCGAGCGTGCCGACCACGACAGCCTGGCAATGGCCTTGGCGCAGTTGCACACTCACGGCCACAGCCCCTCATGGCCAGCGCTCTACCCACGTGCGCGCACCGTCGCACTGCCCACCTACCCCTTCGACCACCGCCGCTACTGGCTCGCCCCAACGCCCACCGACGACGCCGCCGGACTCGGCCTGGACCGGGCCGACCACCCCTTGCTGGGCGCGGTCGCAGAATTGGCCGACGAAGACCAGTTCATGGTCAGCGGGCGGCTGTCACCCAGCACCCAGGAGTGGCTGGGCGGCCACCGAGTCAACGACACCATCTTGTTCCCGGCGACCGGGTTCATCGAGGTACTCCTGCGGGCCGGTGAGTTGGCCAACTCGCCGGTGATCGACGAGCTGATCCTGCACACCGCGCTGCCCCTGACGGAGCAGGCGCCGACCGATCTGCAGATCCTGGTGCAACCGCTCGACGAGCTGGGCCGGCGGCCGTTCAGCGTGCACTCGCGCGCCGGCGGCCAGCCCGCCATGTGGACCCTGCACGCCAGCGGCGCGCTCAGCGCCCGTCAGCCGGCCGCCGGCTCCCCGCCGCCGGCGGTGGGTGCGGAGGAACTCGACCAGGACGACTTCTACGACCGGCTGGCCCAGCAGGGCTACAACTACGGCGGTCCGTTCCGGTCGGTCCGCGGCATCGGGACCGACCCGGCGCGACCCGAAGTCCTCTACGCCGAGGTGGCATTGCCCGCCGGCACCGATGTCACCGGCTACGGCATTCACCCCGCCCTCCTCGACGCAGCCCTGCATCCGTTGGCTTCCGCGTCCGATGCGGCCGAACCGGCCTCGCCGCGAATCCCATACGCGCTCAACGGAATAACCCTGTATGCCACTGCGGCCACCCAGCTGCACGTCCACCTCACCCGCACCGGCGAGGACACGTTCGCGCTGCACGCCACCGACCCCACCGGCGCACCGGTGATCACGATCGGCGCGCTGACGTTGCGGGCCATCGGCGACCAGATCGGCCGGGCCGCCTCGATCGGCGGTCTCTCCGACAGCATGTTCGAGCTGACCTGGCCGCCCCTGCCCGACCTGCCCGCCACGTCGGCGCAACCCCCGGCATGGGCGGTGTGCACCGACAACGACCTCGCCTCGGTGACCGCGCCCCCGGAGCTGGTGGTCTGGCCGCTGCCGCAAGCCGACGAGGGCGATCCGGTGCAGCGAGTGCATGCCCTGACCCGCGATGTCTTGGCCCAGCTTCAGGGGTGGCTCACCCGTCCCGACACCGCCAACGCCCGCCTGATGATCGTCACCCGTCACGCGGTGAGCGTCGGCGCGTATGACCGGGTCCCGGATCTGGCGCACGCCGCGGCGTGGGCGCTGATACACACCGCGCAGAACGAGCAGCCCGACCGCATCACCCTGATCGACACCGACGACACCTCCCTCGACAGCCTGCTCGCCATCGCTGCGACGCGACCGTCGGGCGAGCCGGAGTTGGCCGTGCGCAACGGTGTCGCGCACATCCCACGCGTGGCCCGCATCCCGACCCTGACCCCACCGGGCGCTCCCGACTGGCAGTTGGGCACCACCCGCAAGGGCGACCTGAGTAATTTGGCCCTGCTCCCCGTAGACGCGCCAAACACCCTGGCGCCAGGGCAGGTTCGCGTTCAGGTGCGGGCGGCCGGGCTGAACTTCCGGGACGTGGTCGTGGCGTTGGGCGCCATCGCCGACGACGGCATGGGTAGCGAAGGCGCGGGGGTCATCCTCGACGCCGGCCCCGGCACGTCGCTGCGTCGCGGTGACACGGTGATGGGCCTTTTCCCGCACAACGCGTTCGCGCCCACCGCGATCGCCGACGAGCGCATGGTGGTACCGATCCCGGCCCGATGGTCGTTCACCCAGGCCGCGTCCGCGCCGATCGTGTTCCTCACCGCCTATGCCGCTTTGGTCGAGATCGCCGGGTTGTCGGCCGGCCAACGGGTGCTCATCCACGCCGGCGCCGGCGGCGTCGGTCAGGCCGCGATCCAGATCGCACGTCACCTCGGTGCGGAGGTTTTCGCCACCGCCCACCCGAACAAACACCACGTGCTCAGCGGTCTGGGCCTCGACGCCGCGCACATCGCGTCGTCGCGCACGCTGGATTTCGTCGACACCTTCAAGGCCGCCACCGACGGGCAGGGCATGGATGTCGTGCTCAACAGCCTGGCCGGGGAGTTCGTCGACGCTTCGCTGCAATTGCTGCCCCGCGGAGGCAGTTTCGTCGAAATCGGCAAGACCGACATCCGCCGGGTCGACGACATCGCCGCATCCCATCGGGGAGTCGACTATCGGGTCTACGACCTGTCCAGCGCGCCCGCCGAGGCCCTGCAACCCGCATGGGCGGCACTGACCGAAATGTTCGCCACCGGTGTCCTCAAGCCGCTGCCCACCACCAGCTACGGCCTGCTGAACGCCCCGCACGCCTTCCGCGACATGAGCCAAGCCCGCCACACCGGAAAGATCGTGCTGATCCCGCCCGCGGTATTGGATCCCCAAGGCACGGTGCTGATCACCGGTGGTACCGGGATGCTGGGCGCGCTGTTTGCCGAACACCTGGTCACCCGCCACGGCGTCGAACATCTATTGCTGTTGTCGCGCAGCGGAATCGACGCGCCCGGCGCCGGCGAACTGCAACAGCGTCTGGCCGGGCTCGGCGCCCAGGTCGCGATCACCGCGTGCGACACCAGCGACCCCGCCGAGGTGGCCGCGGCACTCGATACCGTCCCCGCCGACCACCCGTTGACCGCGGTGATCCACGCCGCCGGCGTCCTCGACGACGCCCTGGTGACCGATCTCAGCCCCGAACAACTCGATGCGGTCTTGGCCGCCAAGGCCGACGCCGCCTGGCACCTGCATCACCTCACCGCCGACCGCGACCTGGCCGCGTTCGTCCTGTTCTCCTCGGCGGCGGGCATCCTGGGCAGCGCCGGGCAAGCCAACTACGCGGCCGCCAATGCGTTCCTGGACGCGCTCGCGCACCACCGCCACCACACCCAACGCCAGGCCACCAGCATGGCGTGGGGGTACTGGCAAACCCCGTCCGGCATGACCGCCCACCTCAGCACGAGCGACCTGACCCGCCTTAGCAGCACCGGGCTCACCCCCATCACCAACGAGCGCGGCCTGGCGCTGTTCGACGCCGCGCTCTCCAGTCAGCCCACCAACCTGCTGGCCAGCCCGTTCAACATCGGCGCGCTGGCCCGGCAGGCGCGCAACGGCACGCTGGACCCGATCCTGTCCGCCCTGACCACCAGCCGCCCCAAGGCCGCCACCGCCAGCCCGCGCACACTGGCCGCCACGCTGGCCGCCCAAACGCCGCAGCAACGGCTGAACACGCTGACCGCGATGGTCACCGCCACCACCGCGGCCGTGTTGGCCCACCCCGACCCGGCCGCCCTCGATCCCGACAGTCCCTTCAAAGAGCTCGGGATCGACTCCCTGACGGCGCTGGAACTGCGGAACACGGTCAACCAACGCACCGGCCTGGCTTTGCCGGCGACGCTGGCTTTCGACCACCCCACCCCGGCGAAGCTGGCAAGCCACCTCGCGGAGCTGCTCACCGACACCGCCGCGCCTGCCGCCCCGGCGGCGCAGGTCGCCGCGCGCGGCGACGAACCGGTGGACGATCGGCTCGCATACCTGGATCAGGCGGCATTCCTCGCGCTGCGCGCGGTTCACGGCGCGCTGATTCAGGTGACGTGGATATACGACCGCGCCGTGGATGTCGAGGGGCTCAAGCGTTTTCACCGCAATCTCGGCCGCGGGTTGTTGGGACGTCGGATCGAGCGGGCCACGTTGCCGTTCGCGCGCGATCGCTGGGTGTTGGCGCCTGAGCCGGAGGACATCGACTTCGCGGCGACGCCGCGGCCGCGCGCCGAGGTGAACGCGTGGGCCGACGAGCGGGCGCGTCTCCCCATCGATCCGGAATGGGGACCCGCCTGGCATCTCGGGGTGCTTCCGCTCGAGGACGGCGGCACGGCGGTCAGCCTGGTGGCTTCGCACACGATCGTCGACGCCATCGCGTTCGGCCAGGCAATAGAGGACGCCGCCGAGGGCAGGACGCGCGACTTCGGGTATCCGCCCGCCGGATCGCGCACCCTCGGGCGGGCGGTGCGTGAGGATCTGCGGCAAACCGTCAAAGACCTGCCCGACATCGGGCACGCCTTGGCCGCCGTGGCTCGCCGGGCCCGGCGCGACCGCAAAGAACTCAACTCGTCGATCAAAGCGGCGCCTCCATCCCCGAGGACGTCGGGCGACGATAAGCCGGTAGAGATGCCCGCCCTGACCGCGTACGTCGACCTGGCGCAATGGGATGCCCGCGCGAAAAGCCTTGGTGTAAGTAGTAACTCGCTGGTGGCGGGAATCGCGTGCCGGCTCGCGGTAAGGATGGGCCGCGTTCAGGACGACGGAACCGTCACCCTGCGATTCCTGGTAACGCTGCGGACCGAGGGCGACACCCGCGGTAACGCGCTCACGAGCGTTGACGTCACCGTCGACCCGAGGAACGCAACGACGCACCTGGCCGAAATGCAGGCCAAGATCACGCAAACAATCCTCGAGGCGATGGAAGACCCCGACAACGAGTGGCTGGCGCCGCTGCCGCTGGCCGCGATGACCCCGGTGTGGGCGGCCAGGAAGGTCGCCGGCATGGCGGCGGGTGGTTCCACCCTTCCGGTCACTTGCTCCAACGTCGGTGACCTGTCCCCGTCGGCGAACCGGCCCGACGGCACCGATGCCGATTACGCGTACATGAGAAACCTCGAGCCCGACATGAAGAAAAGCACGCTCGAGGCCATGGGCGGACAACTGTTCCTGGGCTCTGGTCGCGGCCGCGGCAAGATGTTCATCAGAATCTCCGCCTATCTGCTCGGGCGGTCGAATACCAGGGATGAGCTGCGAGAAAGCGTATCGAGCACCTTCGCCGAATTCGACCTGAATGCGGAGATCGACTGCTAATCACGGCCGTTGGCCCGTCGCAGCTGTGTTGGCTTGCAACACAACGTATTTGAGCTGACCCGTGCGGGTTGAGGAAATCGGGTATTTACCGCGGAATCGCGGTGATTTATTATGAACGCAACGGTTAACAAACGATGAACAAATGGTGAACGGAATCTAGGTTAGCAGCGTTTGTCACGTGCGCCGTGGAATCGGAGGGGCGGCGCACGTACGTGGTGTAGATGGCAATCGCCCGTCGCGCGACGGCCCGATCAGAACGGAAATCCCTCCTATGTTCACCGGCACCATCAGTCACTCCGGTGCCCTGGTTAGCGCCATTGTGGTGCTGACTGGAGCTGCAATTCTGCGCGGCGGCGCGGCGGTGGCCGACTCGACCCAGGACGATCAGTTCCTGGCGCTGCTCGAGCAACAGGGCATTCCCGCCCTCCGGGGCGTGCCCAGCCTCATCGAAACCGCGCATGACGTTTGTCGCACACTCGATGCCGGCATGTCGGCGGCCGGCCTGGTGGACGCGATGGTCAACAATGCGGTTGGCATCGATCCGGGTGAGCGCGATTACACCCCGGGCCGCCTCGCGCGCACCGAGGCCCGCTTCATCACGGCGGCGGTGGGGGCTTACTGCCCCTACGATCGCGGCAAGATCGCTTCGCTCCGGACTAATCCCACCGGATGGAAAGAGCCGGGGCGCAGGGTCACTGGGGATATCCGGCCGGCCGGCGAGATCGATGATCCTAGCCCGCCGCCGCTTCCGGCACCGCCGCCGCAAGCGGCGCAGATCCAGACGCCACGCCTGCCGATCGCGGCGCCGTCCGCACCAAAGCACCCGCCGCCCTCACCGCAGCAGATGGAGCCTGCCGGTGGGCCCCAACCGGGGGGCACTGGAGGCGGCGGCGGTAACACCGGTGGCGGCAACGGTGGTGGTAGCCCCGGGGGTAACGGTGGTGGGATTCCGGCGGATCCATCGCCGGGCTTCGTCCGGCTCGCACCCTGACGACTTAGCCGAGAGCGCTTTCCTAAAGAAGACAAGCGGGAAATAGAGTAGTGAACTACTCGTGGTGTTCCGCGGATATTGCGTGACAATTCAGAGACCGAAATTTAATGGTAACGGCACTGAGAGCGGGAGCATCATGTGCACCTCAGGACGGGTTGCAGTGCCCGGTGTTGACGTGCGTGTGACGCGTCGGCGAGCAGTAGGACGAAAAGCGCCAAGCGCCAACACAATTACCAACTACCAGTTCTGCGTATTGGGGTAGAACCATGGCATCGCATGCACAGGACCCCGGCAATCCCATGTCGGTGGCCAAGATAACAGGGCTCTTCGCGATCGGCGCGGCGATTATCGGCGCGATCCCTACCTCCATCGGTTTGCTCAGCCACGAAACTGCAAACTCTAAGCCACCGCCGACGACTACCGCCCAATCAGCGACGACCACCATTTCGTCAAACGGGGCGCCGGATAGCGGGCTCAGGGTCAGTCCGCTGGTCAACGGGAAACTCACCGTGTCAGGCAGCGCCCAAGCGAGCGTGAGTGGCATGTATGTGCTGATAGGCCCCAAGCCGTCGGGTGGGTATGACACCGGTTGCGGGAACGTCGTGGACCAGCAGTGGCAAGTAGAGGTAGCCACCGACTCGTCGTGGCAGAAGTACCCGCTGCAGACCTTCCCCGCCTACCGTGCCTGCGACCGCAGCACACGCGCGATCGCCCAGAAATTCACGTTCCAGGGGACCGAGCCAACGACGACGCCGGCACCCGTTCCGGCGGACGTGCTGAAGTGCGCGGCGCAATTTGGGCCGAGTTGCTTCGACGGCCCGAATTTCGGACCGCCAACGGTATACCAACCGAATCAATGACGGGTTGATCGTTAGTTGGTGCGGCTGACAGAGCAGCTCAGAGGTGGCTCGCCACGAAACTCGCGGCCTGACTGGGCATTCCGGAGTGCTGATAGGACAGGTGCGCCGCGGAGAACATGTCGTCATGCGTAGGCAACGACCAGCCCCCGCCCGGTGAACAAATCGGATCGCCGGGCGCGCATAGGTCAATGGCCTTGGCCCCGTACCACGGGCTGGCCTCGTTCATTGGGCCCACGACGCGGTCCGCCATGTTGCCGAAGACGGCGACGGCCGCAACGTGATCCGCCTCGTCCGCCGACAGCGTATCGGCGTTGAAGCCCGCGATCGACGCCCGGGCGATGGTGATCAGGTCAATGACCATCGCGCCTTGGGAGTATCCGCCGAGCACCAGCTTGGTGTTGGGACAGCTCGCAACCATGGATTGAACGTGAGCCTTCGCGTCGCCGGCGCCGGCGGACGCCGACGGGGGCCAATCTTCGGTCGCGGGGTAGTTGACCGCGTACACCCCTAGGGTGCGAGCCCCAAGCTGCGGGCGCAACGAATCGATGAACGCCTGTCCGACGCCACCAACGCCGGGTGGTTCGCCGGTGCCGCGGGCGAACGTCACCTCGACGTCGGGGCAGGCAGCGGCCGGAGCGGAAGGAGCCAGGATCGGCGCGCTCAGCAGCGCCGCCGCGGTTGCCACCACCGCGGAAACGAGAAAACGGGCCAATGGGCGCGCGTTCACGTTTCCAATGCTGACATATCGGGATCGAAGCTTTCCGCCCGCATCGCGCTACCGGGCGGCGTGCCCCCGGCGACTCAGTGGCCGCCGGCGTCGGAAATCAGTCCCGAGTTTGGACCTCGATGCGTTTCGCCGCGGGCGCGCCGTTGGGCACGGGCACCGAGATGGCGAGGATGCCCTTTTCGTAGGTGGCGTGCACTTCGTCGACGTCGGCTCCGGCAGGCAGCGGAACGGAGCGCGCGAAGGCTCCATAGCTGAATTCCGACCGGCCGTGGGACTCGACTGCCTGGCTGCGCACGGCCTTGATGGTGAGCATCCCGTCCTGCACGGTGATGTCGATGTCCTTCGCGGGGTCGACGCCGGGAATCTCGGCGCGCACCTCGTAACGGCCGTCGTCCATCTCGTCCTCGACGCGCAGCAGGTTGCGGTCGAAGAGCGGACGCAGGCTGGACAGCAGGGGAGTGCCACCGAAGAGCTCGGTGAGATCGGGCACCAGGTTTCTGGGCTGACGCTGGATTGGCAGAGTTGCCATGAAGTCTCCTGAAATCGTTGCATCTCTTACGATTTCGATCGAACCACTGTGCTGTCGTCGGTGCTAGACCGCGCCCGCCGATGTTGCCGAGAGATTCACGGCGCGTTCAACCCGTAGGCCAGACGGGCAGGTCTCAGCCCACCTGTTTCAGGGTGTAGTGAGCAGTCGTCCGCATGGGGTCATCGGCGAGCCTCTTCACCTCTTGGCGAATCGGATCCACGGCACCGCCGAACACGCCGGGGCAGCCGTCGGGGCACCGCACCTCCCACCACGAGTCCGACAGATGTTGCGGCCACGCCCCGAGTTGTCCGCCTCGTGGTTGATAGCCGATCTCGGCCGCAAACTTCCTGAGGTTGCCGATGTGGTGGTGTGCCGGGCAGAAGAGCACCACATCGATGCCGAGGTTCTCGGTTTCCGTCATGGCCGCCATTCTTGCCTGTCCTGCGCGCCAGTTCCTCCGTTTGTCCCTGCATGACTCGGATAGGCGACCCGGTTGTTGGCCGCGATTAGGATAGGCTATCCTTTCGCCTGCCACTGCGGGAGCCGATTCGCATCGACTCTTTATACCTCCCAACGATGGCGAGTTCATCGCGGACTTGTTATGAGATGTTGGGAGGCGGCTATGTCGTTTGTGAACACGGTGCCGGACGTAATGGCGGCGGCGGCAACAGATTTGGCGAGTATCAGGTCGAACGTCGTTGAGGCGATGACGTCGGCGGCGACCTCGAGCACGGCGGTAATTGCGCCCGCCGCGGATGAGGTGTCCACGGCCATCACGGCGCTGTTCAATGCGCACGGCCTGTCGTATCAGGCGCTCAGCGCCCAGGCGTCGGAATTTCACGCGCAGTTTGTCCAGAACTTGGCCGCGGGAGCGGCGGCATATGCGAACACCGAGGCGGCCAACGTGCTGCTGAACCTGCCCAACCTCGGGATCGGAAACATCGGCAGTGGCAACTTTGGCAGTGGGAATTACGGCAACTTCAACTTCGGCGGCGGCAACAGCGGCCCCGTGGGTGGCAATCTCAACTTCGGCTTCGGCAACTGGGGTTCCTACAACTTGGGAGCCGGCAACGGAAACGCATATGCGGGTTCCCCGGGCGCGTCCCTCTTCAACGTGGGCAACGGCAACATCGGGGAATTCAACATCGGTTTCGGAAATGTCGGCGGCGGCAACATCGGCTTCGGCAACGGAGAAACGATCTCGGCTGCGCGGGGCAATCTGTCCATTCTGAATGTGGGCGTGGGCAACTCCGGCAGCTACAACATCGGCCTGGGGAACCTTGGCAACTTCGACATCGGCGTCGGCAACAAGGGCAGTGGCGATATCGGCATCGGGCTGACCGGCGACCACCAGATCGGTTTTGGCGGGCTGAACGCCAATGGTGTCGGTTTTAACCTCGGCTTCGGAAACAACGGCAGCTTCAATGTCGGCTTCGGCAACACGGGCAATGGCAACTTCGGCTTGGCGAACACTGGAAACCATGACATCGGCATCGGACTGACCGGCGACAACGCAATCGGCTTCGGCGGGTGGAACTCCGGGAGCGGCAACTCCGGCCTGTTCAACTCGGGCACGGGCAACACCGGCTTGTTCAATTCCGGAACCGGCAACACCGGCTTGTTCAACACCGGCATCCACAACTGGGGTGTCGCTAACTCTGGTACGACCGACACCGGCATCGGGAACACCGGTCTGTTCGACACCGGTTTGTTCAACGCCGGCGACTTCGCCACCGGCGGCTTCAACGCCGGTGGTGGCGGCGTCTTCGAAGGGTCGACGCTGTCCGGCGACACGGGCTTCTTCAACACGGGCGACGAAAACACGGGTCTGTTCAACGCGGGCACCGACAACGTCGGGTTCTTCAATTCGGGCACGCTGAACATGGGCTGGGCCAACGCGGGCACCGACAACCTGGGCTTCGACAACGCGGGCGTCGGCAACACCGGCGCCTTCAACAGCGGCGGCGGCACGACGGCGGCGCTGTTGGCCGGCAACACCGGGTTCTTCAACACCGGTTCGGCGAATACCGGTTTGTTCAACTCCGGCAACACCAACACCGGTTTGTGGAACTCGGGCAACGTCAACACGGGCTTCGGCGGCACGGCCAGCCATAGCGGCAACTCGGGCTTCGGGAACACCGGGACGGGCAACTCGGGCTTCTTCAACTCGAGCGACGGCAACTCGGGGTTCTTCAACTCGGGCAGCGGCGGCTTCAACTCGGGTTACGGGAACTTCGGCGACGTCGGGTACAACGAGGGCTTCTTCAACTCGGGCAGCGGCACCTTCAACACCGGTTTCTTCAACTCGGGCAGCGGCAGCGGCGACGTGGGCTACGGAAACTACGGCAGCGGCGGCAGCAACGTCGGCTTCTTCAACGGCGGCGACGGCGGCACCGACATAGGCTTCTTCAACTCGGGCCCGGGCGGCTTCAACACCGGTTTTGGTAACGACGGCGACGGTTTCAACTCGGGCTTCGGCAACGACAACACCTCGGGCACCAGCATCGGCAACTCGGGTGGTTTCAACACCGGCACTGGGCTGTCGGGCTTTCTGCGCTGGTGAGGTCACGCATCAGCCGAAGTCGGACTCCTGGCTGATAGGCGCTCTCACCCGGGCTGTCAACGAGAAGATGGCTGATCTATTCGGGCGCAAGGTGTTTGGGTTTTGGCCTGCCATGTTCGATAAAGGGCGCTGAGGATCCGCGGACAACCTCTCCCAGCTAGCGGGCTTTTCGATAGCTGACGTGGTGTGACCACGATCACGGGGTCGCCGACGCACCTCTCGGTGTAGTCAGTTGACTACACGCGTGTGCTGTGGTGTAGTCAAGTGACTACACGGGCTTGTGCGCCCACAACCACTAAGGAGAGCCAACCCATGACCACAGCCCAAGCGCGCGGTCGAGGAAACGATTTAGCCATGGAACTCGATCTCCCAGCGCCCAGTGGGGCAACCCGCGTCGACGAATGGGGGAACTTCGGGGCGGCTTTCAGGGTGTACGACGGCCCGGAGTGGCGAATCAAGCGCGTCACCGACCGCGGGCGAGGCGCCCAAAGCGGTGACATCGTGGTGTCGGTTATCGGCCGGCAGTACATGGATGGGCGCGCGGAGTGCGAGATCATCCTCGACGGCCCCCATACCCCGGTGATCACCCCGACCGAGGCGCGGAAGCTGAGCAGCGCGTTGATCGCCGCCGCAGACGCGGCCGACGGGTGATCTGAGGGCCGACTCCGGGCTGCCCAGTGTCGTCACCGGACCGCCAAAAAAATGGTGCAGTGCCCCCGGCACGACTCGAACGTGCGACCTAGGGATTAGAAGGCCCTTGCTCTATCCACCTGAGCTACGGAGGCAATGTGCAGGTCAGTCTATCGAACGCGACACGCCGAAAGACTCGCGGAACGCGACGCGCCCGAAAAGTCTTCCGCCGCCGCACTTATCGGTTATCGTGTGAGACCTCGACACACGTACAACACCGGTTGATCATCAGCCGTTAACCGCAACGAAGCGTGTGCCTAACGTCGAGGGGTGCGTTGTTATGAGCGTGGCCTTGAACTTGACTTCGCGGTGCTCGCAGGCCGGTGCGCAGGCACTGCGACTGGCGGCCGACGCCAGAGACACGTACCGCGCCGGCGCGGTGCTGCTACGCGGCTCGCCATTCGCGGTCGGCTGGGTCGCCGGCTGGCTCACCACCGAATTCCCCCCGCACGTAGTGACGGGGCACGCGCTGTCCCGGGTATCGCGCCCCTCCATCGGCCGCGTCGGTACCTCGTGGGCCTCGCAAAAAGCCGATGAAGCCCTTACCGCCGCGCTCGTCGAGTGTTTCGGGCCGGACTTCCGTGAACTGGTGCGCCACCCGGCCTACGTCCAGTCCGAGGGTGCGCCGCGGGGCGGGTTGTTGCGCAGGCCCGGTCCGCACCGCCGGTACGCGGCGGAAACGTCCGACATCTCCTACGGCCCCGGCGGCAGCGAACACTTGCTGGACATCTGGCGGCGCCATGACCTGGCACCCGGCCGGCGCGCGCCGGTGCTCATCCAGGTCCCCGGCGGGGCGTGGGCAGTCAACGGCAAACGCCATCAGGCCTACACGCTGATGAGCCACATGGCGGAGCTCGGCTGGATCTGCGTCTCGATCAACTACAGCAAAAGCCCCCGCTGCACGTTCCCCACGCACCTCATCGACGTGAAGAGGGCGATCGCGTGGGTCCGCGAGAACATCGCCGACTACGGCGGCGATCCCGACTTCATCGCGGTCACCGGTGGGTCGGCGGGCGGTCACCTGGCGTCGCTGGCCGCGCTCACCCCGAACGACCCGGCGTTCCAGCCCGGATTCGAGGACGCGGACACCACCGTGCAGGCCGTCGCGCCGTATTACGGCGTCTACGACTTCACCGACTTCGAGAACATGCACGAGATGATGCTGCCGTTCCTCGAGCACTTCGTTCTCAAATCCCGCTACAGCGAGAACCCCGAGCGGTTCCGGGCGGCGTCGCCGATCACCTACGCGCACGGCGAGGCTCCACCGTTCTTCGTGCTGCACGGCGAGAAAGACGAACTGGTTCCCGCCGGCCAGGCCCGGGTCTTCTGCGCGGCGCTACGCGACGCCGGGGCCGCCACGGTGGGCTACGCCGAACTCGCCAACGCGCACCACGCGTTTGACATCACCCCGACGGTGCGGTCGCGGTTGGCCGCCGGCGCCGTCGCGGACTTCCTCGGCGTCGTCTACGGCCGTCGCGCCGGCTCGCTGGCGCATTCGTTGCCGCTGTCTGCGACTTCGGCCAGCTGAGCCGGGCGCCGCTTCGCCGACGCGATCGCGCCTTTCACCAGCGCGGCAAGCCGACTAGCGTTGGGTGAGCAATCCGGTTTGCGGGTCCCAGGCAGGAGGCTTGGTCAGCGGTGACAACGTTGGCGCGTCGAGTTCACGATCATGGCTGAGTCGGTCGAGGCCGTTCAATTGTCCGACGAGCTCGGACCGGTCGACTATCTGATGCATCGGGGTGAGGCCAACCCCCGGACCCGGTCCGGAATCATGGCGCTCGAACTCCTGGACACCACACCGGACTGGGATCGGTTCCGGAGCCGATTCGAAAACGCCTCCCGGCGGGTGCGGCGGCTGCGGCAGAAGGTCGTCGTGCCGACGTTGCCGACGGCGTCGCCGCGGTGGGTGGTCGACCCCGACTTCAACCTCGACTTCCACGTGCGACGGGTGCGGGTGTCGGGGCCCGGCACGCTGCGCGAGGTGTTCGACCTGGCCGAGGTGATCCTGCAGTCACCGATGGACATTTCGCGGCCGCTGTGGACCGCGACCCTGGTGGAGGGCCTGGCCGACGGCAAGGCCGCGACGCTGCTGCATGTCAGCCACGCGGTCACCGACGGTGTCGGCGGCGTCGAGATGTTCGCCGAGATCTATGACCTCGAGCGCGAGCCGCCGCCCAGGCCGACGCCGCCGCAACCCGTCCCACAGGACCTGACGCCCAACGACCTGATGCGCCAAGGCATCAACCGCCTGCCCTTGGCCCTCGTCAACGGCGTCGTGGGCGCCGTGTCCGGGGCGGTGTCGGCGGCCGGCAAGGCGGTGCTCGACCCGGTGTCCACGGTGGGGGGAGTGGTCGGATACGCCGTGTCGGGCATGCGGGTGATGAACCGGGCCGCCGAGCCGTCCCCGCTGCTACGCCGCCGCAGCCTCGCCACCCGCACCGAAGCGATCGACATCCCGCTTTCCGACCTGCACCGGGCGGCGAAAGCCGGCGGGGGATCGATCAACGACGCCTACCTCGCCGGCCTGTCGGGCGCCCTGCGCCGCTACCACGTGGCCCTCGGCGTGCCCATCAGCACTCTGCCGATGGCGGTGCCGGTCAACCTGCGGGCCGACGCGGACACGGCCGGCGGCAACCGGTGGACCGGGGTCAACCTCGCCGCGCCGTTGGGCACGGCCGATCCGGTCGCGCGGATGAAGAAGATCCGTGCCCAGATGACGCAGCGCCGCGACGAGCCCGCGATGAACATCATCGGTTCGATCGCCCCGGTGCTGAGCGTGTTGCCCACCGCAGTGCTGGAGGGGCTGACGGGTTCGGTGATCGGCTCCGACGTGCAGGCCAGCAACGTCCCGGTCTATCCGGGTGACACGTACATCGCCGGCGCAAAGGTCTTGCGGCAGTATGGCGTCGGCCCGCTGCCTGGGGTCGCGATGATGGTCGTGCTGATCTCCCGGGGTGGGTGGTGCACGATCACCGTCCGCTACGACCGGGCCTCGGTGCGAAACGAACCGCTGTTCGCCCAGTGCCTGCTGGAGGGTTTCGACGAGATCCTGGCGCTGGCCGGTGACCCGGCGCCGCGCGCGGTGCCCGCCTCCTTCGCGGAGCCGGCAGTTTCCGCGCGATCGGTGGCAAGCTCATGAGCCCCGCGCGAGAGCAGGCCGAAAACGGTGGCGCACAAAAGAAGCCGTCGGGCGACATGCGGCTGCCTGGCTCGGTCGCCGAGATCATGGCCAGTCCTCCCGGGCCGAAGATCGGCGCGTTTTTCGACCTGGACGGGACGCTGGTCGCCGGATTCACCGCCGTCATCCTGACCCAGGAGCGGCTGCTGCGCCGCGACATGGGGGTGGGGGAGCTGCTCAGCATGGTTCAGGCCGGCCTGAGCCACACCCTGGGACGCATCGAGTTCGAAGACCTCATCGGCAAGGCCGCCGCGGCGCTGGCCGGGCGACTGCTGGACGACCTGGAGGAGATCGGCGAGCGGCTCTTCGTGCAGCGGATCGAGTCGCGGATCTACCCGGAGATGCGCGAGCTGGTGCGCGCACACGTGGCCCGCGGCCACACCGTGGTGCTGAGCTCGTCGGCGCTGACCATTCAGGTCAACCCGGTGGCGCGCTTCCTCGGGATCTCCAACATGCTCACCAACAAGTTCGAGACGAACGAGGACGGCATACTCACCGGCGGTGTGCAGAAGCCGATCCTGTGGGGACCGGGCAAAGCCGCTGCCGTGCAACGGTTTGCCGCCGAGCACGGCATCGATCTCAAGGACAGCTACTTCTACGCCGACGGTGACGAGGACGTCGCGCTGATGTACTTGGTCGGCAATCCACGGCCGACCAACCCCGAGGGGAAGATGGCCGCAGTGGCCAAGCGCCGGGGCTGGCCGATCCTGAGATTCGAGAGCCGCGGTCGGCTCGGCCTGCAGCGGCAGTTGCGAACGCTCGCCGGCTTCAGTTCGATGTTCCCGGTCGCCGCCGGCGCGGTGGGCATCGGTCTGCTGACCCGCAGCCGGCGCCGCGGCGTGAACTTCTTCACCTCCACTTTCTCCCAGTTGTCGCTGGCGATCTCCGGGGTGCAGCTCAACGTCATCGGCGAGGAGAACCTGACCGCGCAGCGTCCCGCGGTCTTTATCTTCAACCACCGCAACCAGGTTGATCCCGTCATCGCGGGCGCGCTGGTGCGCGACAACTGGGTCGGCGTCGGCAAGAAGGAGCTGCAGAAAGACCCGATCATGGGCACGCTCGGCAAGCTGGTCGACACCGTGTTCATCGACCGGGACGATTCGGCCGCCGCGGTCGAGACGATGCACACGGTCGAAGACCGGGCCCGCAACGGGCTCTCGATCGTGATCGCACCGGAAGGCACCCGGGTGGACACCACCGAAGTGGGGCCGTTCAAGAAGGGGCCCTTCCGCATCGCGATGGCGGTGGGAATCCCGATCGTCCCGATCGTCATCCGCAACGCCGAGATCGTCGCCGCCCGCAACTCCACCGTCATCAACCCCGGCACCGTCGACGTGGCGGTGTTCCCGCCAATCTCCGTGCACGACTGGACCGTTGAGACGCTGCCGGAGCACATCGCCGAGGTGCGCCAGCTCTATCTGGACACGCTGGCCAACTGGCCCGTCGACGGACTGCCGCAGATCGATCTGTACGCCGAGAAGAAAGCGGCAAAAAAGACCAAGACGGCTGCCAAGAAGGCGGCCCCCAAGAAGGTTGCGGCCAAGGCGCCCGCGAAGAAGGCCGCCGCGAAGAAGACCGCACCCAAGGCGAAGCCGGCCAAGGCGCACCCCAACGAGTCCGAGGTTGCGCTCAAAGACGGTGAGGCGCAACAGCCCAGCGGACAGGGAACCGTCAGCGGGGGGTCGCCCGGTTCCGCGCCGAGAGGGCGGCAGTGACCAAACCGGCCGCGGATATCAGCGCAGTCCTCGCCGCACAAGACTCGCTGATATTGGCGTCCATGGCCTCTCCGGTCGAGCGGGAGCTGGTCATGGCTTGGGTCGGTCAGCAGCGTGCCGACAACCCCGATGCGACGTTCGAGGTGTTGGCGCTGCCCGAAGACAATGCGCCGCCCACGGCGCTACCCCAGTTGGTTGAGCGGCTCGAGTCCGAATCCAATGACGACCGCTCGGTCGTGCCCGTGCGGGTGTTCTGGCTTCCGCCCGCCAATCGCGGCCGGGTCGCCAAGCTCGCCGGACTGCTTCCGGGACAGGATCCCTACCACCCCAACCCGCGTCAGCAACGGCACATCATCCGCAACGATCCGCAACGCGCGCGGGTGGTGGCCGGCGAGCCGGCCAAGGTCTCCGAATTGCGCCAGCAGTGGCGCGACACCACCGTCGGCGACGACTTCGCATCCTTCGTCACCCGCCGGGCCATCTTGGCGATGGAACGCGCGGAATACCGAATCCTGGGGCCGCAGTACAAGTCGCCGCGATTGGTGAAGCCGGAGATCCTGGCGTCCACGCGGTTTCGCGCCGGCCTGAAGAAGATCCCGGGCGCCACCGTCGAGGAAGCCGGCAAGATGCTCGACGAACTGTCCACCGGGTGGAGCCGGGTGTCCGTCGACCTGGTCGGCGTTCTGGGCAGGGCGCTCAGCCGCGGATTCGACCCGGAGATCGACTACGACGAATACCAGGTGGCGGCCATGCGCGCCGCGCTGGAAACCCACCCCGCGGTGCTGTTGTTTTCGCACCGGTCCTACATCGACGGCGCGGTGGTGCCGGTCGCCATGCAGGAGAACCGGCTACCGCCGGTGCACGTGTTCGCCGGAATCAACCTGTCCTTCGGGGTGATGGGCCCGCTGCTGCGCCGCGCCGGCACGATTTTCATCCGCCGCAACATCGGCGACGACCCGCTCTACAAGTACGTCCTGCGCGAATATGTCGGCTACATCGTCGAAAAACGGTTCAACCTGAGCTGGTCGATCGAAGGCACCCGCTCGCGCACCGGAAAGATGTTGCCGCCCAAGCTCGGTCTGCTCTCCTACGTCGCCGACGCTTACCTGGACGGCCGCAGCGAAGACATCCTGCTGCAGCCGGTGTCGATCGGCTTTGACCAGCTGCACGAGACGGCCGAGTACGCCGCCTACGCCCGCGGCGGCGAGAAGACGCCGGAGGGCGTCGTCTGGCTGTACAACTTCATCAAGGCCCAGGGTGAGCGCAACTACGGCAAGATCTACGTGCGCTTCCCCGAAGCGGTCTCGATGCGGCAGTACCTCGGCCCTCAGCACGGGGCACGCGAGTTGGATCAGGATGCCAAACGGCTTGCGCTGCACAAGATGTCGTTCGAGGTCGCGTGGCGGATCCTGCAGGCGACGCCGGTGACGGCGACGGGTTTGGTGTGCGCGCTGCTGCTGACCACCCGGGGCGCGGCGTTGACCCTCGGCCAGCTGCACCACACCCTGCAGGACTCGCTGGATTATCTCGAGCGCAGGCAGATCCCGATGTCGACGAGCGCCTTGCGGCTGCGCCGGCGCGACGGGGTGCTCGCCGCGGTCGACACGTTGTCCAACGGGCACCCGATCACCCGCGTCGACGGCGGCCGGGAGCCGGTGTGGCGCATTGCGCCCGATCAGCAACACGCGGCCGCGTTCTATCGAAACTCGTTGATACACGCCTTCTTAGAGACCTCGATCGTCGAACTCGCGCTGGCGCACGCCAGGCGCGTCACGGATCCGCACGGCGACCGCGTCGGCGCTTTCTGGGCGCAGGCGATGCGGTTGCGGGATCTGCTGAAGTTCGATTTCTATTTCGCCGACTCGGCGGCGTTCCGCGATCACATCGCCGAAGAGATGGCGTGGAACGACGACTGGGAAGCGCACGTCACCGCCGGCGGGGACGAGATCCACGCCATGCTGTTCGGCAAGCGTCCGATGAGGGCCGACGCCATGTTGCGGGTGTTCTTCGAGGCGTACGAGATCGTCGCCGACGTGTTGCGCGACGCGCCGGCCGACGTCGGGCCCAAGGAGCTGACCGAGTCGGCGCTCGGGGTGGGCCGGCAATACGTGGCACAGACCAGGGTCCGCAGCAGCGAGTCGGTATCGACGCTGCTGTTCGCCACCGCCTATCAGGTCGTCGTCGACCAGGACCTGATCGCGCCCGCCGCCGACCTCGCCGAAAGGCGGGCCGCATTCCGCCAGGAGCTGCGCGACATCCTCGAGGATTCCGAATACGTCGGTCGGATCGCGCGCGAGCAGTTCATCGCCCGCGAGGCCAGGGCGCGCCGCGAGCGGCTGGACGGCCAAGCTCTGTAGTCGCAAGCGCCCAATACCCTGGTGGCATGACCGTTGACCGGCCGGTGGCCACCCGCCTGGCGCGGGTGTGGCCGCCGCTGATCGGCGTCGCGGTACTCGCGGGCTGCACCGCCGCGGGGATCGGGGCGCTCTCGCTGGCGGGCGCGCTGACCGCCACGGGGCTGCCCGATCCGGGCCCGGCCACCACGCTGGGGCTGCCGTTCGTCCGCGCCGCGGGCGAGATCGCCGCGGTGCTGGCCGTCGGATCTTTCCTGTTCGCGGCGTTTCTGGTGCCGCCGCAGGGCAGCGGCGTGCTCGACGCCGGCGGATACCGTGCGCTTCGCATCGGGACGGTCGCGTCGGGGGTGTGGGCGGTGTGCGCGGCCCTGCTCGTCCCGCTGACCGTCTCCGACGTGTCCGGTCACGGCGTGGCCGACCTCGACCCGGCCACGATCTGGTCGCTGGCCGGGTTGATCAACACCGCCTCGGCCTGGCGCTGGACCGCGATCCTGGCCGCGGTGGTCACCTTGGCGAGCCTGTCGGTGCTGCGCTGGTCGTGGACGCCGCTGCTGCTGGCCGGATCGGTGGTGACGCTGATTCCGCTCGGGCTGACCGGTCATTCGTCGGCCGGCGGTTCGCACGACCTGGCCACCAACAGCCTGCTGATCCACCTCGTCGCGGCCAGCGTGTGGGCCGGTGGCCTGCTTGCCCTGCTCGCGCACGGGTTGCGCGACGGTGACCATATCGGTCTGGCGGCGCGGCGGTTCTCGGCGGTCGCGCTGTGGTGCTGGGTGGCGATGGCGATCAGCGGGGTGGTCAACGCCCTGGTGCGGGTGCTGCCGTCCGACCTGTTGACGACCGGGTACGGCCGGCTGGTCGTCGCCAAATTCGTCGCGCTCTGCGTGCTGGGCGTCCTCGGCTGGCGCCAGCGGCGCTCGGGAGTGGCTGCGCTGCAAGGCGATCCGGGTTCCCCCCGCGCGCGCAGGCTGCTGATCAGGCTTGCGCTGATCGAGGCCGCGGTGTTCGGCCTGACCTTCGGCATCGCCGTCGGGCTGGGCCGCACCGCGCCGCCACCGCCCCCGGCGCGGCTGCCCACGATTCCGGAAGCCGAGATCGGCTACGACTTCGACGGCCCGCCCACCGCCGTGCGCATCCTGCTCGACTGGCGCTTCGACCTCATCTTCGGCAGCACCGCGATCGTCCTCGCCGCGCTGTATGTGGCGGCGGTGGTGCGGCTGCGCCGCCGCGGCGATCACTGGCCGCCGGGGCGGACCGTGTCCTGGCTGCTTGGCTGCCTGGCGTTGCTGTTCGTGACCTCGTCGGGCGTGGGCCGGTACATGCCGGCGATGTTCAGCATGCACATGGTCGCGCACATGGGCCTGTCGATGCTGGTCCCCATCCTGCTGGTGCTGGGTGCCCCGGTCACCCTGGCGTTGCGGGCGCTGCCCGCCGCGGGCCGCGACGCCCCGCCCGGCCCGCGGGAATGGCTGCTGGTCGCGCTGCACAGCCACCTGTCGCGATTCCTGACCAACCCCGTGGTCGCGACCGTGTTGTTCGTCGCGGGGTTTTACGGGCTGTATCTTTCGAACCTCTTCGACACCACCGTGAGCAGCCATGCCGGCCACCTGGCGATGAATGTGCACTTCCTGCTCAGCGGCTACCTGTTCTATTGGGTCGTCATCGGGGTGGACCCGACGCCAAGGCCCATCCCGCCGCTGGCGAAGGTCGGCGTGGTGTTCGCCTCGTTGCCGCTGCACGCCTTCTTCGGGGTGGTGCTGATGGGTTGGCGCAAGGTGCTCGGCGCCGATTACTACCGCTCGCTCGGGCTGAGCTGGCACACCGACCTGATGGGTGATCAGCGGCTGGGCGGTGGAATCGCCTGGGCGGCAGGCGAAGTGCCGCTGGTGATCGTGATGATCGCGCTGCTTGTGCAGTGGGCGCGCAGCGACAGGCGCACCGCCAGACGGCTGGATCGGGCGGCGGATCTGGACGACGACGCCGAGCTGGCCGCCTACAACGCGATGCTGGCCGAGCTGGCGCGGGGGGAAACGCCGGGGCGGAGTGGGAGTCCGCGAGCGTAACGCCACGGCGTTATCTGCCGCGAATTTTGCGCTCAAGTTGCGTTCGCGCGGGTCGGCGGACTGATCCACAGTCACGATTTCTTCCACAGGGGCAGTCGTTGGAGCCCCGTACTGCGCCCGGCCAGTCGGTAGTCCCGCGGTCAATGGTCACCACAGAGAAATGCAACCGAGAAGGGATCAGACCCATGTTCGAAACACCGCTTACGGTCGTCGGCCACATCGTCAACAACCCCGACCGCCGACAGGTCGGCAACCAGGAGGTCATCAAGTTCCGGGTCGCCAGCAACTCCCGGCGCCGTACAGCCGACGGCGGCTGGGAGCCGGGCAACTCGCTGTTCATCAACGTCAATTGCTGGGGCAAGTTGGTCACCGGCGTCGGCGCCGCGCTGGGCAAGGGTGCGCCGGTGATCGTGGTGGGCCACGTGTACACCAGCGAGTACGAGGACCGTGACGGCAACCGCCGCTCGTCGCTCGAGATGCGCGCGACGTCGGTCGGGCCGGACGTGTCCCGCGCGATCGTGCGGATCGAGAAGCCGGGCTACACCGGTCCGACTATCGAGGCCGCCGCCCCCGCGGCGGATTCGGCCGACGCCGCTGGTGAGGACGCCGGTGCCAACGACAGCGCCGAGTCCGATGACACGGGGCCGCTGCCGCTGTCGGCTTAGCTGCGGGATTGGGCCCGCCGCGAGGTGCATAGGATGGTCCGCGAGATCTCTCTCGAAGACCAGAAAGGCAAAACCGCGGCATGGCTGAGTTCATCTACACGATGAAGAAGGTCCGCAAGGCGCACGGCGACAAGGTGATCCTGGACGACGTCACGTTGAGCTTCTTCCCGGGCGCCAAGATCGGTGTCGTCGGCCCCAACGGCGCCGGCAAGTCGAGCGTCTTGCGGATCATGGCCGGCCTGGACAAGCCGAACAACGGCGACGCGTTCCTGGCCAATGACGCCACGGTCGGCATCCTGCAGCAGGAGCCCCCGCTGAACGAGGAGAAGACGGTCCGCGGCAACGTGGAGGAGGGCCTAGGCGAGATCAAGGTCAAGCTCGACCGGTTCAACGAGGTCGCCGAGCTGATGGCCACCGACTACTCCGACGAGCTGATGGAGGAGATGGGCCGGCTGCAGGAGGAGCTTGACCACGCCGACGCGTGGGACCTCGACTCCCAGCTCGAGCAGGCGATGGACGCGCTGCGCTGCCCGCCGCCCGACGAGCCGGTCACGAACCTGTCCGGCGGCGAGCGGCGCCGAGTGGCGCTGTGCAAGCTGCTGCTGTCCAAACCGGACCTGCTGCTGCTCGACGAGCCGACCAACCACCTGGACGCCGAAAGCGTGCAGTGGCTCGAACAGCACCTGGCCGCCTACCCGGGGGCGATCCTGGCGGTGACCCACGACCGGTACTTCCTGGACAACGTCGCCGAGTGGATCCTCGAGCTCGACCGTGGCCGCGCGTATCCCTACGAGGGCAACTACTCGACCTACCTGGAGAAGAAGGCCGAGCGGATCGCGGTGCAGGGCCGCAAGGACGCCAAGCTGCAGAAGCGGCTGACCGAAGAGCTGGCCTGGGTCCGGTCCGGTGCCAAAGCGCGGCAGGCCAAGAGCAAGGCGCGCCTGCAGCGCTACGAGGAGATGGCCGCCGAGGCGGAAAAGACGCGCAAGCTCGATTTCGAGGAGATCCAGATCCCGGTCGGGCCGCGACTGGGCAACGTCGTCGTCGAGGTCGAGCATCTCGACAAGGGCTACGACGGGCGCACGCTGATCAAGGACCTGTCGTTCACGCTGCCGCGCAACGGCATCGTCGGGGTCATCGGTCCCAACGGGGTCGGGAAGACCACACTGTTCAAGACCATCGTCGGCCTCGAGCAGCCCGACAGCGGCACCGTCAAGGTCGGGGAGACGGTCAAGCTCAGCTACGTGGATCAGACCCGCGCCGGCATCGACCCCAAAAAGACGGTGTGGGAAGTGGTTTCCGACGGGCTGGACTACATCGAGGTTGGTCAGAACGAGATCCCGTCGCGGGCCTACGTATCGGCGTTCGGTTTCAAGGGACCCGACCAGCAGAAGCCGGCAGGCGTGCTCTCCGGCGGTGAGCGCAACCGGCTGAACCTGGCGCTCACGTTGAAGGAGGGCGGCAACCTCATTCTGCTGGACGAGCCGACCAACGACCTCGACGTCGAGACGCTGGGCTCGCTGGAGAACGCGCTGGAGAAATTCCCCGGCTGCGCGGTCGTGATCAGCCACGACCGGTGGTTCCTCGACCGCACGTGCACGCACATCCTGGCGTGGGAGGGCGACGAGGACAACGAGGCCAAGTGGTTCTGGTTCGAGGGCAACTTCGGCGCGTACGAGGAGAACAAGGTGGAACGCCTCGGGGCGGAGGCCGCCAGGCCGCACAGAGTGACCCATCGCAAGCTGACCCGCGACTAGTGTCAGGGCTGTCCCGCTGAGAAGTGGGGCGATCGGGCGCAGAGTGGCATCCGTCGCGAGTTGGGAGCAATCGGCATGACGATCGATCCCGGTGCCAGGCAGGATCTCAAGCCGTGGACCACGTTCACCAAGAGTGACGACATTCCCGACTGGATCGCGAACGCCTACATCGAGAGCTACCGCGGTCCCCGCGGCGACGAACCGGGAGCCGCGGAACCCGGTCCCGTCGACCCCGCGGTCATGGTCACCCCCGCCATGCTGCGCGCCCACTATCGGCTCGCCGGGTGCCGCGCCGAACACGGGAGCTGCGTCTGCGTCCACGGGGCGGACGACCCCGAGGGATTCGGGCCCGCCCTGCAAGTGGTCACCGATCACGGCAGCATGCTGCTGGACTCCGTCACGGTTTTGCTGCACCGGCTCGGCGTCGCCTACGCAGGGATCATGACCCCGGTGTTCGACGTGCACCGCAACGCGGCGGGCGACCTGCTCAGCGTCGAACCGAAACCGCCCGGCGCGTCGCAATACGACGGCGAGGCCTGGATATACGTCCCGCTGTCGCCGTCCGTCGACAGCAAGGTCCTCGCCGAGGTCGACCGCCTGCTGCCCAAGGTGCTGAGCGACGTCGAGCAAGTCGCGAGGGACGCGGCGACCATGATCGCCACGCTGAGCGATCTGGCCGAGGCCGTCCACACCAACGCCCAGGGCCAATATTCGGCGCCGGACCGCGAGGACGTCGCCGAGCTGCTGCGCTGGCTGGGCAACGGAAACTTCCTGCTGCTGGGATATCAGCGCGCCCGGGTGCACGACAACGTGGTTTCCGGAGACGGCGCGACCGGCCTGGGGGTCCTGCGCACCCGGACGGGGTCGCGCCCGCGGTTGACCGACGAGGACCACCTGCTGGTCCTGGCCCAATCCGTGGTCGGCAGCTACCTGCGCTACGGCGCGTACCCGTACGCGATCGCGGTTCGCGAATACGCCGACGACGGCGAGGGCGGCCGCGCGGTCTTCGAGCATCGCTTCGTCGGACTCTTCACGGTCGCCGCGATGAACGCGGACGTCCTGGAGATCCCGACGGTCTCGAGCCGGGTCCGCGAGGCGCTCGCGATGGCCGACGGCGACCCGATCCACCCCGGCCAGCTGCTGCTCGACGTCATCCAGACCGTGCCGCGCTCCGAGCTGTTCACGCTCAGCGCCGAACGGCTCCTGACGATGGCCAAAGCGGTGGTGGACCTGGGATCCCAGCGGCGCGCGTTGTTGTTCCTGCGGGCCGATCGCCTGCGGTACTTCGTGTCGTGCCTCGTCTACGTGCCGCGCGATCGCTACACCACCCCGGTTCGGCTGCAGATCGAGGACATCCTGGTCCACGAATTCGGTGGCACGCGACTGGAATTCACCGCCCGCGTCAGCGAATCGCCCTGGGCGCTAATGCATTTCATGGTCCGGCTGCCCGAAAAAACGACGGCCGTCGACGTCTCGGAAGCCAACCGCATCCGGATCCAGGGGCTGCTCAGCGAGGCGGCGCGGACCTGGGGGGACCGCCTGATCGCCGCGGCTGCCGACGTCCCCGAGGGGCCCGTGTCGCACCCCGACGCCGAGCATTACGCGGCCGCCTTCCCCGAGGTCTACAAACAGGCCGTCCCGCCCCAGGATGCGATCGAGCACATCGCGATCATCAAAGGGCTGTCCGATGATTCGGTCAAGCTGGTGTTCTCCGATCGCGGCGAGGACGGGGCCGCCCAGCTCACCTGGTTCGTGGGGGGGCACACCGCCTCGTTGAGCCAGCTGCTGCCGATGCTGCAGAGCATGGGCGTCATTGTGCTCGAGGAGCGGCCGTTCACCGTCACCCGGGAGGACGGGCTGGCGGTGTGGATCTACCAGTTCAAGATCCAGCCACACCCGACGATCCCGGCGGCGCGGACGGCGGCCGAACGGCAAGCCACCGCGGAGCGATTCGCCGACGCGGTGACCGCCATCTGGGAGGGGCGCGTCGAGATCGACCGGTTCAACGAACTGGTGATGCGCGCGCGGCTCACGTGGCAGCAGGTCGTGTTGCTGCGCGCCTACGCGAAATACCTGCGGCAGGCGGGCTTTCCGTACAGCCAGTCCCACATCGAGTCGGTACTCAGTGAGCACCCCTCTACCGTGCGGTCACTGGTCACCCTGTTCGAGGCGCTCTTCGACCCGCGGGCTGCCTCTTTTAAGGGGTCGCCGACCAGCCGCGACGCGCAGGCGGCCGCCGCCGCGGTCGCCGCGGACATCGACGCGGTGGTGGGCCTCGACACCGACCGCATCCTGCGTGCGTTCGCGTCGCTGGTGCAGGCCACGCTGCGGACCAACTACTTCGTCACCAGCGAGGGTTCCGCACGCGCCCGTAATGTGTTGGCGCTCAAGCTCGACGCTCAACTGATCGACGAGCTTCCGCTGCCGCGGCCCAAATTCGAGATCTTCGTGTACTCGCCGCGCGTGGAGGGCGTGCACCTGCGGTTCGGCCCGGTGGCGCGCGGCGGCCTGCGCTGGTCCGACCGCCGCGACGACTTCCGCACCGAAATCCTGGGGTTGGTCAAGGCGCAGGCGGTGAAGAACGCCGTCATCGTGCCGGTCGGGGCCAAGGGCGGGTTCGTCGTCAAGCGGCCGCCGCTGCCGTCCGGTGACGCCGCCGCCGACCGCGACGCCAGCCGCGCCGAGGGCGTCGCCTGCTATCAGCTGTTCATCTCCGGTCTGCTCGACGTCACCGACAACGTCGACCACGCAACCAAAAAGGTCAGCCCGCCGCCCGAAGTGATCCGGCGGGACGGCGACGACGCCTACCTGGTGGTGGCCGCGGACAAGGGCACCGCGACGTTCTCCGACATCGCCAACGACGTCGCCAAGTCGTACGGGTTCTGGCTGGGGGACGCGTTCGCGTCCGGCGGGTCGGTGGGCTACGACCACAAGGCCATGGGCATCACCGCCAAGGGCGCGTGGGAGGCCGTCAAACGCCATTTCCGCGAGATGGGCGTCGACACCCAGACCGAGGATTTCACCGTCGTCGGCGTCGGGGACATGAGCGGCGACGTGTTCGGCAACGGCATGCTGCTGAGCCAGCACATCCGGCTGCTCGCCGCCTTCGACCACCGGCACGTCTTTCTGGACCCGGACCCCGACCCGGCCGCGTCGTGGCGGGAACGCCGGCGGATGTTCGACCTGCCGCGGTCCAGCTGGGACGACTACGACAAGTCGCTGATCAGCGAGGGCGGTGGGGTGTACAACCGCGACCAGAAGGCGATCCCGGTCAGCCCGCAGGTCCGCGAGGCGCTGGGCATCGACGACGACGCCACCGAAATGTCGCCGCCCAACCTGATCAAGGCGATCCTGCAGGCGCCCGTCGACCTGTTGTTCAACGGCGGCATCGGCACCTACATCAAGGCCGAATCCGAGTCCGACGCCGACGTCGGCGACCGCGCCAACGATCCGGTGCGCGTGAACGCAAACCAGGTGCGCGCCAAGGTCGTTGGCGAGGGCGGCAACCTGGGGGTGACCGCGCTTGGCCGCGTCGAGTTCGATCTGTCGGGCGGGCGGATCAACACCGACGCGATGGACAACTCCGCCGGAGTCGACTGTTCGGACCACGAGGTCAACATCAAGATCCTGATCGACTCGCTGGTCACCGCGGGCAAGGTCAAGGCCGAGGAGCGCAAGGAGCTGCTGGAGTCGATGACCGACGAGGTCGCGCGGCTGGTGCTGCTCGACAACGAGGACCAAAACGACCTGATCGGCACCAGCCGCGCCAACGCGGCCAGCTTGCTGCCCGTGCACGCGATGCAAATCAAGTACCTCGAAGAGCGCGGCATCAACCGGGAGCTGGAAGCGCTGCCCTCGGAGAAGGAGATTCACCGGCGCATCGATGTCGGCATCGGGCTCACCTCTCCCGAGCTGTGCACCCTGATGGCCCACGTCAAGCTGGCACTCAAGGAGGAGATGCTGACCACCGAACTGCCCGAGCAGGACGTCTTCGCATCCCGGCTCCCGCAGTACTTCCCGACGCAACTGCGCGAGCGGTTCACCCCGGAGATCCGCGGCCACCAGCTGCGTCGGGAGATCGTCACCACCATGCTGATCAATGACCTGGTGGACGCCGCGGGCATCAGCTACGCGTTCCGGATCACCGAAGACGTCGGTGTCGGGCCGATCGACGCGGTGCGCACCTACGTCGCCACCGACGCCATCTTCGGCGTGGACGAGATCTGGAGGCAGATCCGGGCGGCGAGCGTGCCCGTCGCGCTGTCGGACCGGCTGACGTTGGACACCCGGCGGCTGATCGACCGCGCCGGACGCTGGCTGCTCAACTACCGGCCCCAGCCGTTGGCCGTCGGCGCCGAGATCAACCGGTTCGCCGCGAAGGTCAAAGAGCTGACGCCGCGCATGTCGGAGTGGCTGCGCGGCGACGACAAGGCCATCGTCGAAAAGGAAGCCGCCGAATTCGCCTCGCAGGGCGCGCCGGAGGACTTGGCGTACATGGTGGCCGCCGGCCTGTACCGCTATAGCCTGCTCGACATCATCGACGTCGCGGACATCACCGAAATGGACACCGCCGAAGTCGCCGACACCTATTTCGCCCTGATGGACCACCTGGGCACCGACGCCTTGCTGACGGCGGTTTCGGAGCTACCCCGCCACGACCGCTGGCAGTCGTTGGCGCGCTTGGCTATTCGCGACGACATCTACGCGTCGCTTCGGTCGCTGTGCTTCGATGTGCTGGCGGTCGGCGAGCCCGACGAAAGCGGCGAAGAGAAGATCGGCGAGTGGGAACACATCAGCGCGTCCCGGGTTGAGCGGGCCCGTCGCACGCTGAGCGAGATTCAGGAAAGCGGGGCAAAGGATCTCGCGACGCTGTCGGTCGCCGCGCGGCAGATTCGCCGGATGACCCGCACCAGCGGCAGGGGATCGTCGAGTTGAACGTTGGCTTCGTCGCGCCGGTGCCCGTGCGCTGGTCGGACATCGACATGTACCAGCACGTCAACCACGCCACCATGGTCACCATCCTCGAAGAGGCGCGGGTGCAGTTCCTCAAGGAACCCTTCGCCGCCGACATCACGACCATCGGATTGCTGATCGCCGACGTGCGGGTGACCTACAAGAGCCAGCTGCGCCTGGCCGATTCGCCTCTGCAGGTGACGATTTGGACCAAACAGCACCGGACGGTCGACTTCACGCTCGGCTACGAGGTACGCCCCGTCAACGCCGATCCCGCTTCGAAACCCGCCGTCATCGCCGAGACGCAGCTGGCCGCCGTGCACATCGAGGAGCAGCGGCTGTTCCGGCTCTTGCCCAACCATCGGGAGTATCTGCAACGGTGGCTCAGGGAATAAGCGGGGTAGCCGAGCGGGGTGTGTGGTTGCGTGACGCCGCCCACCGCGGGGATCTCGCCACGTTCGTCGATCACGCGATGCGCCTAGACGACGCCGCGGTCATCCGGCTTCGGGCCCGATCCGCCGGGCTGCTGACCGCTTGGGTGGCAACCGGTTTCGACGTGCTGGCCAGCCGGGTGGTGGTCGGCCGGGTGCGGCCCGACGATATGTCGGTCGCGGCGGACGGGCTGGCGCGGGGACTGTCGGCGATGGACGCCGAGGGCTATGTGGATCCCGGATTCGCGATGGACTCCGCGTGGCGGGGAGCCCTGCCCCCCGAATCCGGTTTCACCCACCTCGACGACGTACCCGCCCGGGTGATGCTGGACCTGGCGCAGCGCGGCGCGCAACTCGCCAAGGAGCACGGCAGTTCTCATGGTCCGCCGGTGTCGCTGCTGGACCAGGAGGTCATCCGGGTCAGCTCGGCCTCTGGAGGGGCCGACTTCAGCGTGGGACTCCCGATGCGATGCGTGTTCGCCTTGACCGCAATGGGTTTCCTGCCGCAGTCACCAGATGCCATCGGCGCCGACGAGATTGTCCGGGTGCGGATCCTGCCGACCTGGCTGCGCGTCGACGCCAAGTTCGGCTCGGTGTACCGGCGCCGCGCACACGCGGCGCTGGTGCTTGCCTGAACGGTCGTTGCGGTTTACACATCCAACAGCCGAATGGCCAGGCCTAGCCGTACGATCCGATGACGGTGACAGGCTTAGGCGTCGGCGGTTCGCCAACGATGCCTTTAGCGACGGCTTCCTGAACACGGCGCGCTGCGGCGATGCCCGGTAGCGGATTCTCGGCCCCGTCAGCCAGCTCGAGGATTGCACCAAACTCGGTGTTGCCGGGTCCCTGCCAGTACGTCCACCGAATGCCGTTGGGCTGTCGCTCGTTCACCGCCGCGAATGCGAGTTCAACCGCCTTGACGATGTCATCGACGCCCTGAGGCCCAACTTCATATCGCACGATCAACGTGGGCATATCGGACTCCTTCGTCAATCATTGATCATGTTGCCCTTACGCGATCTCTGACGTTTCGTACGTGCAAAAGGTGACCCCCGCGGGCCCCCGTCACGTGGCACGAGCGCTGCGCTGAGCGGCTGCGCCGTCCGAACCGGGTCCTCTGTGCCTCAGACCAGCCAGGCCGCCGCGTCCGGCGGCAACTTGTCGTCGACCAACGGCGCGCTGGCCAGGATCACCTCTCCCGGCGGCAACGCCATCGGCAGCCGGCCGGCGTTCAGCGCGCACACCAGGGCCCCGCCGTGGCGCTCGAAGATCAAAAAGTCGTCGTCGGCGGCCAGCCATTCGAGCTCGCCGCCACCGAATTCGCCCCGCTCCCTGCGTAATTGCAGCGCCCTTCGGTAGAAGGACAGCGTCGAGTCGGGATCGTCGAGCTGCTTTTCGACGGTCAGCGCCGCCCAGTCCGCCGGCATCGGCAGCCAGGTGTCGGCGGTCGCGGAGAAGCCGAACGGGGGAGCCTCACCCGACCACGGAATCGGGACCCGGCACTTGTCGCGGCCGCGTTCGGTATGCCCGGAGCGTTCCCACGTGGGGTCCTGCAGCACCTCCTCGGGCAGGTCCACGACGTCGGGCAGGCCCAGTTCCTCCCCGTTGTAGACAAACACCGCGCCCGGCAGGGCCAGCATCACCATCGCCATCGCCCGCGCCCGGCTCAGCCCGACCTGGCCGCCGCCGTACCGGGTGACCTCCCGGCCCACGTCGTGGTTGGAGAGCGTCCACGTCGGGGTGGCGTTCTCAATTGCGGTGGCTTCCAGCGAGTTCTGGATCGCGTCGTGGATTTCGCGTGCGTCGAATTCGATCTTGGTCAGCCGGAAATTGAAGCCGAGATGCAATTCGTCGGGCCGCAGATACTCGGCCCACAGCAGGTTGTCCATCACCCACACCTCGCCGATGGTCACCGCCCCCGGATAGTCGTCGACGATCGTGCGGATCCCGCGGTGTATCTCGTGCACGCTCGGGTGGTTGAAGCGCGGGTCGTCGTCGCTGTGGCTCAACACCTTGATGTCGCCCTTCGCGTCGGGCAGGTCGGCCGGCTTGGCCATCCCGTGCGCCACGTCGATGCGGAAGCCGTCCACGCCGCGTTCCAGCCAGAACCGCAGCGTCTTCTCGAAGTCGTCGAAGACGTCCGGGTGCTCCCAGTTCAGGTCGGGCTGCTCGGCGTCGAAAAGGTGCAGATACCACTGTCCGGGGTTGCCGTCGGGTTCGACCACCCGGGTCCAGGCCGACCCGCCGAACACCGAGGTCCAGTTGTTCGGCGGCAGCGCCCCGTCCGGACCGCGCCCGTCGCGAAAGAAGTAGCGCTCGCGGGCGTCGGTGCCGGGGCCGGCGGCCAGCGCCGCCTGAAACCACGGGTGCGCCGAGCTGGTGTGGTTGGGCACCACGTCCATGGTGATCTTGATGCCCCGCTCGTGCGCCGCCGCGATCAGCCGCTCGATCGCGGCCATCCCGCCGAACAGCGGGTCGATGTCGCGCGGATCGGCGACGTCATAGCCGTGGTCGGCCATCGGGGAAACCGTGACCGGGTTGAGCCAGATCGCGTCGATACCCAGCTGCGTCAGGTAATCCAGGCGGGCGGTCACCCCGTCCAGGTCGCCGACGCCGTCGCCGTCGCTGTCGGCGAACGACCTCGGATACACCTGGTAGAAGACCGCGCTCGACCACCACGGCTCGGGGCTCATGCTGCTCCGTTCGGTTACGGGGGATCAGAACGATGAATTGACCAGAGAGTGCGCGGCCATGTCCAGGTATTCGAGTAACTCCCGGCGGTGCGTGTCGTCGAGAGTCTGCGAGTCGATGGAGGCCACGGCGGTGTGCATGCACCGCAGCCACGCATCGCGCTCGATGGGGGTGATCCGGAACGGGGCGTGCCGCATCCGCAGCCGCGGATGCCCGCGCCGGTCGGAGTAGGTGCGCGGGCCGCCCCAGTACTGCTCGAGGAACATCCGCAGCCGCTCCTCCGCGCCGGCCAGGTCGTCCGCGGGGTACAGCTGGCTGAGAATCTCGTCCTCGGGGACCTGTGCGTAAAACCGCGACACGATCGCATTGAAGGTTTCGGCACCGCCGACGGCCTCGTAAAAGCTCACCTGATCCATCCCCTCCATTGTGGTGCATCGCCGCGGTGGCAAGGCCGAACGGGCCCGGAACGCGCCTTCTGTTCACCGGTTCGTCACGGCGCGCACCAGCAATAAGGGTGCGTTTGGCGGCGAATCATGGTGGACTATCCGCGGAGGATCAATGGCGCATGGCAAGAGACGCCGCAGCCACCGCAGTTCCGGTGCCGCGGCAGGGTTAACCGGGCCCCCAACCGCGTCACCCCTGCATAGCGTCGATACCCATCCGCCAACCCGCCACGAAACCGCGTCAATCTGGAGCCGGCGGCGGGTTCTCCTGCTGAATTCCACCTACGAGCCGCTGACCGCGCTGCCGATGCGGCGGGCCATCGTCATGGTGATCTGCGGCAAGGCCGACGTGGTGCACGACGACCCGGCCGGGCCGGTCATCCACTCGGCGACCAGGTCGATCGTGGTGCCCTCGGTGATCCAGCTGCGGTCCTACGTGCGGGTTCCGTATCGGGCGCGCGTGCCGATGACCCGCGCCGCCCTGATGCACCGCGACCGTTTCTGCTGCGCCTACTGCGGCGCCAAGGCCGACACCGTCGACCACGTGGTGCCGCGCAGCCGTGGCGGCGACCACTCCTGGGAGAACTGCGTGGCGTGCTGTTCGACCTGCAACCACCGCAAGGGCGACAAGCTGCTCACCGAGTTGGGCTGGGCGCTGCGCCGGGCGCCGCTGCCGCCGACCGGGCAACACTGGCGACTGCTGTCGACGGTCAAGGAACTGGACCCATCCTGGGCTCGATACCTCGGCGAGGGCGCGGCCTGACCGATCCCGTGTCCAAGTGTGCGGGTGGATCATCCGGTGGGATACGGTTTGCGTCGTGAGCCTTGCAGAGATTCACCTGTACTTCATCGGGATCCCGCTGGCGCTGGTAGCGGCGCTGGCGGTACTCATCTGGTCGCGCAAGGGGCCCCACCCCGCGACCTACAAGATGTCGGAGAAGTGGACGCATCCGCCGATCCTGTGGGCGGCCACCGACGAAGACGTTGGCGGCGCGCACGGCGGACACGGCACGTCGGAGTTCTCGGTGGGAGGTGGCGCAAGTGGCACATGGTGAGGTCGCGACGATCGCGCCCAGCGAGCTGCCCTACGGTTCGGCGATCACCACCAGCGGACGGATCTCGGCCGTCACCGAGCCGGGCGAGCTGTCGGTGCACTACCCGTTCCCGATCAGCGACCTGGTCGCCATCGACGACGCGCTGAAGTATGCCTCGCGGGCATCTCGGGCGCGGTTCGCCATCTACCTCGGGGACCTGGGCAGCGACACCGCCGCGCGGGCCCGCGAGATCTTGGCCAAGGTGCCGACGCCCGACAACGCGGTGCTGCTCGCCGTGTCGCCCGACCAGCGCGTCATCGAGGTGGTCTACGGCTCGGCGGTCCGCGGCCGCGGCGCCGAGTCCGCCGCGCCGCTCGGGGTGGCCGCCGCGTCGTCGGCGTTCGAGCAGGGTCACCTGGTCGACGGGCTGGTCAGCGCGACCCGCGTGCTGAGCGCCGGGATTTCCCCCGCCTAGGTTCTGCCGCGCGCCGAGATCAGGACGCGTCGAACTTGCGGGCGCGCAGCGACCGCTTGACCCCGGCCTGACCCTCCAGCACCAGGCGCCGCAGGGCCGGCGGAATCTCCGGGTCGCTCAGGAACTCGTCGGCGGCCGCGACGCCCTCGTCGCTGATGTCCCAGTGCGGGTAGAGGCCGATGACCACGGTTTGGGCGACCTCGCTGGAGCGCCGCGCCCAGACCCCGGGGATCGCATCGAAGTAGCGCGCGGTGAACGCCTTGAGCAGCTCGTGCTGTCCCGGCGGCGCGATGCCCGCGATCATCGAGCGGGCCGTGATGTTGGCCAGGGTGTCGTCTTCGACCACGGTGGTCCAGGCCTGTTCCTTGACCTCGAGTTGGGGCCGCGCCGCCGCCGCCTGGGCGCCGTGGCGCTTGCCGGCGGCGGTCGGGTCGCGCTGCACCTCGGCGTCGATGAACGGGGTCGCGGGCCCGTCGGCGTCGATCTCGCCGGCGGCGGCCAGCGCGGTCACGATGCGCCACCGCAGGTCGGTGTCGATCTCCAGCCCGGCCAGCCCCCGCTCGGCCGGGTCGTGGTCGAGCAGGTCCGCCAGCGTCACCACGTGTCGCGTCGACAGCACCGCGGTGCACAGCGCGTTGACGAACGCGAGCTGGTGATCCGATCCGGGCGGCGCGGCGCGCGCCAACTCCAGCAGCCGGTCGGCGAATCGCGGCCAACCGTGCTCGCGCGCCCAGCCGGGCTCGGCGTAGGACGTCAGCGCGGTCTGGGCCTGCATCAGCAGACGTTGCGCCACCCCGACCTCGGTTTCGGCCTGCACGCCGCCGGAGACCAGCGCCACGAAATCGCGGGCGCGCAGTTCGGCCTCGCGGGTCATCTCCCACGCGGCCGACCAGACCAGCGAGCGCGGCAGCGGCTCGGCGATGTCGGCGATCCGCTCCAGCGCGGTCTGCAGCGAGCGTTCGTCCAGCCGCAGCGAACAGTAGGTCAGGTCGTCGTCGTTGACCAGGATCAGCTTGCCACGCGAAACCCCAACCAGCGCAGGGACTTCGGTGTCCGGGCCCTCGACGTCGAGTTCCTCCCGGTGCACCCGCACCAGCTTGCCGGCGCCGTCGTCGTCGTAGATTCCGATCGCCAGCCGGTGCACCCGTGTCTCGCCCGCGCCGGGCGCGGCGCCGCCTTGCCGCACGACGAACCGGGTGAACTTGCCGTCCGCGTCGACGTCGAAGTCGGGCCGCAGCGTGTTCAGGCCGGTGGTTTTCAGCCACTGCTGACCCCAGTCGGACAGGTCGCGGCCGGACGCCTTTTCCAGCGCGGCGATCAGGTCACCGAACGTGGCGTTGCCGTACGCGTGCGTGCGGAAGTAGTCGCGCAGCCCGGCCAGGAAGTGCTCCAGCCCGACGTAGGCGACCAGCTGCTTGAGGACTGACGCGCCTTTGGCGTAGGTGATTCCGTCGAAGTTCACCTCGACCGCGGCCAGGTCGGGGATCTCGGCGGCGATCGGGTGCGTCGACGGCAGCTGGTCCTGGCGGTACGCCCACGACTTCTCCACGGTGGCGAACGTCGTCCACGCCTCGGTGAATTCGGTTGCCTCGCTTTGACACAACACCGACGCGAAGGTCGCGAACGACTCGTTGAGCCACAGGTCGTCCCACCACGTCATGGTGACGAGGTCGCCGAACCACATGTGCGCCATCTCGTGCAGCACCGTCTCGGCGCGCCGCTCGTAGGAAGCCCGGGTGACCTTGCTGCGGAAGACGTAGTCCTCGAGGAACGTCACCGCCCCGGCGTTTTCCATGGCGCCGGCGTTGAACTCGGGGACGAACAGCTGGTCGTACTTGCCGAACGCGTACGGCAGCCCAAAGTTCTTGTGGTAGAAGCCGAATCCCTGCTTCGTCTGGGTGAACAACCGCTCGGTGTCCATGTATTCGGCCAGCGAGGCGCGGCAGTAGATGCCCAGCGGGATCTCGCCATGTTCGTCGGTGTAGGTGTCCGTCCATTCGGCGTACGGGCCGGCGATCAGCGCCACCAGGTAGGTGCTCATCCGCGGTGTGGTGGCGAACGTATGTATGCCGTCCTGCACCGACACGGTCGTGCCGTTGGAGATCACCTTCCAGTGCTCGGGGGCGGCGACCCGCACGTCGAAGGTCGCCTTGAGGTCGGGTTGGTCGAAGCAGGCGAACATGCGCTTGGCGTCGGCCGTTTCGAATTGCGAATACAGATAGGTCTCGTCGTCCACCGGGTCGACGAAGCGATGCAGCCCCTCGCCGGTGTTGGAGTAGCGGCAGTCGGCGTCGACGACGAGGACGTTTCGCTTCTCGAGCCCGCGCAGCGGGATGCCGGTCGATTCGTCGTATCCGGACACGTCGAGCTCGCGGCCGTTGAGGGTGGCGCTGCGGATGGCGTCGGCGGCGATGTCGATGACGGTGTCGGCACCGGCGAGCGCCTCGAACGCCACGGTGGTGGTGGACCGGAAGGTGCGATCGCCGGCCCTACCCGAGCCGTCGGTGACGTCCAAGTCGATCCGGTAGCTGTCGACGGTGATCAGGGCGGCGCGCTCGACGGCCTGGTCACGGGTGAGGTTAGGAAGGGCCACGCGTCCAACTTAAACGTGTTGGTGAACGGCCGGTAACCGAAGCGACGGAGCGGGAACACGCGCCGCGCGACTACGGTTGTGCTGAACGGTGTTCTGACCGTATCTGCTCTCCAGGAGAGGACCGCGCTATGCCCGAGAAGGCCAACGAGAAAAACCGAGCCGATTTTTGGTTCGATCCGCTGTGTCCGTGGTGCTGGATCACGTCGCGCTGGATTCTCGAGGTGGAGAAGGTCCGCGACATCGAGGTGCACTTCCACGTCATGAGCCTGGCGATCCTCAACGAAAACCGCGAAGGCCTGCCCGACAAGTACCGCGAGATGATGAAGCACGCCTGGGGGCCGGTGCGGGTGGCGATCGCCGCCGAGCAGGCCCACGGCGCCAAGGTGCTGGACCCGCTGTACACCGCGATGGGCACCCGGATCCACAACGAGGACAACAAGAACCTCGAGGAGGTCATCAAGCTGTCGCTGGCGGACGCCGGTCTGCCGGCGGAGCTGGCCGAGGCCGCGCACAGCGAGGACTACGACGAGGCGCTGCGCAAGAGCCACCACGAGGGGATGGACGCGGTCGGCGACGACGTCGGCACGCCGACCATCCACGTCAACGGCGTGGCGTTCTTCGGGCCGGTGATCTCCAAGATTCCGCGCGGCGAGGAAGCGGGCAGGCTGTGGGACGCCTCGGTGACCTTCGCCTCCTACCCGCATTTCTTCGAACTCAAGCGGACCCGCACCGAGCCGCCCCAGTTCGACTGACGAGCGACGCGCTGCGGCGGCGCGCTGCTGTGTAAGGATGTCGGACATGCGCGTCTACCTGGGGTCCGACCACGCCGGCTACGAGCTCAAGCAGCAGATCATCGAGCACCTCAAGGGATCCGGGCACGAGCCGATCGATTGCGGCGCGTTCAGCTACGACGCCGAGGACGACTACCCGGCGTTTTGCATCGCGGCCGCCACGCGCACCGTGGCCGACCCGGAGAGCCTGGGCATCGTGCTGGGCGGGTCGGGCAACGGTGAGCAGATCGCCGCGAACAAGGTGCCGGGCGCGCGCTGCGCGCTGGGGTGGAGCGTCGAGACCGCGACCCTGGCCCGCGAACACAACAACGCGCAGTTGATCGGCATCGGCGGCCGCATGCACACCGTCGAGGAGGCGCTGACCATCGTGGACGCCTTCCTGAGCGCGCAGTGGTCGAAAGCCGAACGCCACCAACGGCGTATCGACATCCTCGCCGAATACGAACGCACCCACCAGGCGCCGCCGGTGCCGGGTGCCCCGGCTTAGCGATGCCCGAAGGCCACACCCTGCACCGGCTGGCCCGGCTGCACCAACGCCGATACGGCGGCGCGGCGGTCGCGGTGTCCAGCCCGCAGGGCCGCTTCGAAGCGGCCATCGTGGACGGCCGGGTGCTGCGGCGGACCAGCGCGTGGGGCAAGCACCTGTTTCACCACTACGACGGCGGCCCGATCGTGCACGTGCACCTCGGGCTGTACGGCGCCTTCACCGAATGGGAGCGGCCCGACGGTGCGCACCTGCCCGAACCGATCGGGCAGGTGCGGATGCGGATGGTCGGCGCCGGCTACGGCACCGACCTGCGCGGCCCGACGGTGTGCGAAGTCATCGACGAGGCTCAGGTCAGCGACGTGGTGGCCAGGCTCGGCCCCGACCCCTTACGCAGCGACGCCGACCCGTCGTGGCCGTGGGCCCGAATCAGCAAGTCGCGCAGGCCCATTGGGGCCCTGCTGATGGACCAGACCGTGATCGCCGGTGTCGGCAACGTCTATCGCAACGAGTTGCTGTTCCGCCACCGCATCGACCCATTCCGGCCCGGCCGCGCGATCGGCCAGGCGGAATTCGACGCGGCGTGGACCGATCTGGTGGCGCTGATGAAGGTCGGCTTGCGCCGCGGCCAGATCGTGGTGGTGCGGCCCGAACACGACCACGGCGCGCCGTCGTACCGGCCCGGGCGGCCACGCACCTACGTGTACCGGCGCGCGGGGGAGGCGTGCCGGGTGTGCGGCACGGCGATCCGCACGCAAGAGCTGGAGGGCCGAAACGTGTTCTGGTGCCCCAACTGTCAGAAGTGACGGCCCGGCGCTTCAGGTTTGGGCGCGCTCGATGACGCCCAGCGCCGCGTAGACCTCGTCGCTGAGCGCGACGCTGCGCGGGTCGGCGTTGGCCTTGGTGGCGTCGAAGCGATTCATCACGTATGCGTAGCCGATGCGGTGCTCGAGGTCGACAAATCCGAACGAGCCGCCCAGGCCGCCGTGCCCGAAGATCCGGGGATTGGGTCCGTTGACGCAGCGCTGGTTGAGCATGTAGCCCAGGCCCCATCCGTGGTCGGCGACCCGCGGGCCCAGCACCAGGTCGGTCTCGAAGCCGCCCTGCGACACCCGAACCCGTTCCATGTGCTCACGGGTCAGCAGCCGCTCCTGCGCGAGGGCGTTATAGAACGTCGCCAGCCCCAGCGCCGACACCTGGCCGTTGGTGCCGGGGAACTCGAGTTGGCGCCACAGCTCCAGGTCGTGGGAGCCGAGTTCGTCGTCGGGGGCGAAGCCCATCGAAATCGACAGCGCCGCCTTCGGGTGTTCGGTCAGGCTGGTCGGGTAGCCCGGGGCCTGCGCCTCGGCCAGCAGATCACGGGCGTGCGGCTTGTTCACGCGCTCGGCGCAGCGCCGTTGCTCGGCCGGCGACAAGCCGATGTGGACGTCGGCGCCGAACGGTTCGGCGATCTCGGTGCGTAGGTACTCACCGACCGTGCGGCCCGTCACGCGGCGGAACACCTCGCCGAGGATGAAGCCGAACGTGGTCATGTGGTAGCCCTGCGCGGTGCCGGGCTCCCACCACGGTTCCGCGGCGGCGAGCTGCTCGCAGACGAAGTCCCAGTCGGCGACCTGCTCCCAGCCCATTCGGGTCCGCGGGCCGATGACCCCGGACCGGTGGCTCATCACCATCGCCAGCGTGATGCCGTCCTTGCCCGCCTGGGCGAACTCCGGCCAGTAGCGGGCCACGGGCGCGTGCAGGTCCAGTTCGCCGCGATCGGCCAGCTGGTGGACGCAGGTGGCCGTCAGGCCCTTGGTGCCCGACAGGACCGTCGTCAAGGTGTTCTGCGCCCAGGGCCGGGTTCGGGCGGCATCGGCCCAGCCGCCCCAGAGGTTGACGACGAGTTCCCCGTCGACCCACACCGCGACGGCCGCACCGACCTCGGATTGCAGCACAAAGTTGCGCTCGAAAGCGTCGCGCACTCCGACAAAGTCGGACGCGCATGAGCCCTTCAGTTCGACGTCGCTCATGGCGCCTTTCTGTCGAGCAAAAATCAGCCCGAGCGGGCGACGGGAATCGAACCCGCGTAGCTAGTTTGGAAGACTAGGGCTCTACCATTGAGCTACGCCCGCAAGTTTTAGTCGAGCGAGACTGTATCTGGCGGCGAACATCAAATCTAATCGAAGCGGTTTTGTGATCGCCCCGTGAGGTCCTGAGGTCCCTGCGAAGCCGATGGCCGGCCTGGCGTCGTGGGGCCGTAGGATCGCGAGGTCAGCGCGGGGTGTAGCGCAGCTTGGTAGCGCATCCGCTTTGGGAGCGGAAGGCCGCAGGTTCAAATCCTGTCACCCCGACCAACACTGCGCCGATCCACCGAATACCGAGGAGCAAATCCGTGAAGAGCAGCGTCGAGCAGTTGAGCCCCACCAGGGTGCGCATCAACGTTGAGGTGCCGTTCACCGAACTCGAGCCCGATTTCCAGCGCGCCTACAAGGAGCTGGCCAAGCAGGTCCGGCTGCCCGGGTTCCGGCCCGGCAAGGCGCCGGCCAAGTTGCTCGAGGCCCGGTTCGGCCGCGAGGCGATGCTCGACCAGGTCGTCAACGACGCGCTGCCCGCTCGGTACGGCCAGGCCGTCGCCGAGGCGGAAGTCGACCCGATCGGCCAGCCCGACATCGAGGTCACCAAAAAGGAGTACGGCGAGGAGCTGGCGTTCACCGCCGAGGTCGACGTGCGCCCCAAGATCGCCCTCCCGGACCTCGGCTCGCTGAAGGTCTCGGTCGACCCGATCGAGATCAGCGACGACGACGTCGACGCCGAGCTGGAGTCGTTGCGCGCCCGGTTCGGCACCCTGAAGGGGGTCGAGCGCCCGGCGGCCCTCGGCGACTTCGTCTCGATCGACCTGTCGGCGACCGTCGACGGCGAAGAGGTGCCCAACGCGGCCGCGGAGGGCCTGTCGCACGAGGTGGGATCCGGCCGGCTCATCGCTGGCCTGGACGACGCGCTGGTCGGCCTGTCCGTCGACGAGTCCAAGGAATTCACCGCCCAACTGGCGACCGGGGAGCACGCCGGCAAGGACGCGCAGGTTGGACCGCAGCTCGTCGATGGTGTCGAACTCGCTGGCCAATTGGGCGAACTCGTCGTCGGGCTCGGGCAGTTCGCGTTCCTTGATCGACCTGACGGTGACGGTGACCTGCGCGTCCTTGCCGGCGTGCTCCCCGGTCGCCAGTTGGGCGGTGAATTCCTTGGACTCGTCGACGGCCAGC
>NZ_LZLY01000125.1 GCF_001673535.1 Mycobacterium sp. 1081908.1
CAGGGCGGGATTGTCGAACCGCTGAGCGCGCAGCCACAGCTCATGTTTGCCGGTCCAGGCTCTGCCACCGCTGTAGACGATGCCCTGACGCAGCAGCAGTTTGGACAAGCGATGCCGAGTGCTCATCAAATCTCCCCGACAATCCTCGCGTGCGCGCACCAGATCCCGCGCCGCTTCTTGTTCACGGCTGGGAATGGTCACTGCCGTCACCTCACCGAGCAGCAATAACCGCGCCAGATGCCGCGCGTCACGGGCATCGGTCTTGATCCGATCACCCGATGGCCGCATCAACTTCGAGGGCGCCGCGACCTCACAGACGATGCCCGCGTTCTGCAATGACCGGGCCAAACCGAACCCGGTCGGCCCAGCCTCATAGACAGCTGCAACCGGTCCAGGCAAAGACCTGATCCAAGCAGCGATCTCTTCATGGCTTGGGGTGAGACGCTGCTCAAAGACTTCACCAGTCTCCCGGTCCAACCCGCACGCCACCACCGACCGTGCGTGCACATCCAAACCGACGCTCGTACGCTGAACTACCACTGGGGCCTCCCACATCTTGTGGCTCTACCGGCCAGGACCAACTTCCTGACGGCAACCCACGTTCACATGTGAGCGAGGCCCCAGCCCCACATACCGTCTAG
>NZ_LZLY01000126.1 GCF_001673535.1 Mycobacterium sp. 1081908.1
GCGGCGACGTCGTGCACGCCGTGGCGGCGGGCCAGGTCGTCGAGCGCGTCGGGCACCGAGCGGCCCTGGACCTGCAGCGTGGCCACCAGGTCGCACATCAGCACCGCGGCGCTGATGCCGTCCTTGTCGCGCACCGCGTCCGGGTCGACGCAGTGGCCGATCGCCTCCTCGTAGGCGTACACCAGCCGGCCGCCCGCGACGCCGGAATCGGCGCGCGCCAACCACTTGAAGCCGGTGAGCGTCTCGACGTGGGCGGCGCCGTGTTCGGCGGCGATCGCCGCCAGCATCCGCGACGACACCACCGTGCTGGCCACCACCGCCGTGCCGGATTTGTCGTGGGACAGGATGTAATCGCCCAGCAGCCAACCGGTTTCGTCGCCGGACAGCATCCGCCAGCCCGCGGGGCTGGGGACGCCGACCGCGCACCGGTCGGCGTCGGGATCGAGCGCGATCGCGACGTCGGCGCGGGTTTCCTCGGCCAGCGCCAGCAGCGCGTCGGTGGCGCCGGGCTCCTCGGGGTTGGGGAAGGCGACGGTGGGAAAGTCCGGGTCCGGCGCGAACTGGGCCCCGACGGTGTGCACCTGGTCGAATCCCGCGCGGCGCAGCGCCGCCACGGCCACCGCGCCGCCCACGCCGTGCAGCGGCGTCAGCGCCACCCGCACCGACCCCGCGCCGCGGCGCACGGCCGCCGCGCGCTCGAGGTAACGCTCCAGGAGGTCGGTGTCGGCCGGTGCGACGGGTTTCCGGGCGATCCGGTCGGCCGGGGGAGCGGCGGACATCGCGGCCTCGATCCGCCGGTCGGTGGGGGAGACGATCTGGATGCCGCCGTCGAAGAAGACCTTGTAGCCGTTGTCGGTAGGCGGGTTGTGCGACGCCGTGATCTGCACCCCGGCGGCCGCGCCGGTGCGGCGCACCGCGAACGCGACGACCGGCGTGGGCACCGCGCCGGGAAGGAGCAGCACCGAAAACCCCTCGGCGGCAAGCACTTCGGCCGCCACCGTGGCGAACGCCGCCGAACCGTGCCGGGCGTCGCGGCCGACGATCACCAGGCCCGGTTCGGCCAGGACCCGCGCCAGCGCCCACGTCGCGCGCGCCACCACCGCGGCATTCATCGCGTCGGGCCCGTCCCGCATCGGCCCGCGCAACCCCGCGGTGCCGAACCTGAGCGGGCGGGCCGGCGTCACAGCCGGGCGATGACGTCGGCCAGCAGCGCGCCCATCCGGCTGGCGGACGCGGTCCCGGCGGCCAGCACCTCGGCGTGGCTCAGCGGTTCCCCCGAGAGCCCCGCGGCGGGGTTGGTCACCAGCGACACCCCCAGCACCTCGGCGCCGGCCGCGCGGGCCGCGATGGTCTCGTGCACCGTCGACATGCCGACGAGGTCGGCGCCCAGCACCCGCAGCGCCCGGATCTCCGCGGGCGTCTCGTAGTTCGGCCCCGGCAGGCCGGCGTAGACGCCCTCGGCCAGCTCGGGGTCGGCGAGGCGGGCCAGTTCGCGCAGCCGCGGCGAGTAGGCGTCGGTCAGGTCCACGAACTGCGGGCCGACCAGCGGCGAGCGCGCCGTGAGGTTCAGGTGGTCGCTGATCAGCACCGGCTGGCCGACCGCCAGCTCGGGGCGCAGCGCACCGGCCGCGTTGGTGAGCACCACGGTGCGCACGCCCGCCGCGCAGGCCGCGCGCACCGCGTGCACGACGTGGCACAGGTCGTGCCCCTCGTAGGCGTGGACGCGACCGACCAGCACCAGCACCCGATGCGCGCCGATGCGCACCGACAGCAGCTCGCCGGTGTGCCCTACGGCGGTCGGCGGCGCGAACCCGGGCAGTTCGGCCTGGGCCAGCGTGACGGTCGGGGGGCCGAGGGCGGCCACCGCGGGTCGCCATCCCGAGCCGAGGACGATCGCGACGTCGTGCTCGGCAATCCCGGTGCGCTCGGCGATCGCCCGCGCCGCCCGCCGCGCGAGCTCGTCGGGATCGGGCAGGGGTTCGGCCACAGTCGGCGAGCTTAGCCGGGCATGTGTCAGGATCTGCCGTATGCGTCGTCCGGGGTGGTCGAATTTTGGTCTGGTGGTTGGAGTCGTTGTTGCCGTTGCGGTGTCGGTGGCCGCGATCGCGTGCGGCCCCGCGCCGGCGGCGGCGGCCGACGCGTGCCCCGACGTCCAGCTCATCTTCGCCCGCGGCACCGCCGAGCCGCCCGGCCTGGGTGCGGTGGGAGATGCGCTGTTCGCCGCGCTGCGGCCCGCGCTCGGCGCGCGCAGCGTCGAGGCGTACCCGGTGAACTATCCGGCCAGCTACAACTTCCTGACCACCGCCGACGCCGCCAACGACGCGCGCGATCACATCGCCGCGATGGTCGACCAGTGCCCGGCGACCCGGCTGGTGCTCGGCGGCTTCTCGCAGGGCGCCGCCGCGGTGTCGATGCTGGCGGGGGTGCCGCCGCTCGGGCAGCGCATCGGCAACTTCGGGTCGGCGCCCGCGCTGGATCCCCCGCTGGCCGACCGGGTGCGAGCGGTCGCTGTGTTCGGCAATCCCGGCAACCGGTTCAACACGCCCCTGTCGACGGCGGGCGCGTGGGCCGGTCGCGCCATCGACCTGTGCAGCGACGGCGATCCCGTCTGCGTGGTCGGCGGCCGCGACCGCGACGCGCACCACGTCTACGAGGCGCCGCCCTACCCCGGCCAGGCGGCGGCGTTCATCGCCGGACTGGTGTAGCCGCGCGCTCCTACAGGCCCAGCAGGTTCCGCAGGGCGTTGACGCCGGCGGCGAAGGCCGACGGCGGCCCGGTCACGGCGCCGTTGACCCCGGTGTTGAAGAAGCCGGAGACGTAGTCGCCGGTGTTGCCGATGCCCGAGGAGAAGTCGCCGGCGTTGCCGAACCCGGAGCTGCCGATGCCCAGGTTGCCGAAGCCCGAACTGGCGCCGCTCCCGGTGAACAGGTTGCCCGCGCCGGTGTTCAGGTCGCCGGAATTGAAGAAACCGGTGTTGATGCTCCCCGAGTTGAAGAAGCCCGTGTTGTAGTTGCCCGCGTTGAAGGCGCCGGTGGCGTAGTCACCCGAGTTGAAGATTCCCGTGTCGCTCGATCCCGAGTTGAACAACCCGGCGCTCAACGCCCCCGAATTGCCCAGGCCCCAGTTGAATTGGCCCGAGTTGCCGATCCCGATGTTGCCGTTGCCCGAGTTGAAGAAGCCGATGTTGTTGGTGCCCGAGTTGCCGAACCCGATGTTGCCGAGGCCGGAATTCAGGCCGCCGAAACCGATCTGGTGGTCGCCGGTGACCCCGATGCCGATATTGCCGGTGCCGGTGTTGCCGAAACCGAAGTTCAGCGAGCCCACGTTGCCGAGGCCGAAGTTGTTGCCGCCGTTGTTGCCGAAGCCCAGGTTGTAGCCGCCGTTGTTGCCGAAGCCCAGGTTGTAGCTGCCGTTGTTGCCGCTGCCGAAGTTGAAGCTGCCGATGTTGCCGCTGCCCAGGTCCCAGTGGCCGAAGTTGCCGCTGCCCAGGTTGACGTTGCCGATGTTGCCGCTGCCCAGGTTGAGCAGGCCCAGGTTGCCGCTGCCCAGGTTCCACGACTGTGAGTTCCCGATGCCGAGGGTCAGCAGGTGCGAGTTGCCGATGCCGAAGAAATTGATGCCGGGCAGGGTTTCCAGCGGTGCGAAGATGTTCTGCTCGATGAAGTCCAGGGGGCCGGACGCCGCCAGTTGGGTCGCCGCGGCGGACGCGCCGGAGTGATAGTCGACCATCGCGGCCACGTCCTGGGCCCACATCTGCTCGTATTCGGCCTCGGTGGCCGCGATGGCGGGGGCGTTCTGGCCGAACAGGTTCGACACCACCAGGGACACCAGGTCGGTGCGGTTGGAGGCGACGATCGTGGGATGCACCGTGGCCGCCAGCGAGGACTCGAACACCGAGGCGACGGCCTGGGCCTGCGCCGACGCGTTTTCGGCGTGGGCGGCGGCCGCGCTGAGGAAGCCGGCGTACGGGGTGGCCGCCGCCATCATCGCCGCCGACGCCGGGCCCTGCCACGCCTGTCCGGTCAGCCCGGAGGTCACCGACGCGAACGACGACGCCGCCGACGCCAGCTCGGAGGCCAGGCCGTCCCAGGCCGCCGCGGCCTCTAACATCGGTGCCGACCCCGCGCCGACGAACATTCGCAACGAGTTGATCTCGGGCGGCAACACCAAAAAGCTCATCAGGGGAATCCTTCTGCTTGCGACCAGATGTCATATAGATAGCAGAATTACATACTTTAAGTCCAGTTGAACACGTAAAAGCTAGTTAAGCGGTTTGGTTCCGTGGGCGCGACCGCGGCGGTGAGATACTGCGAAGGTGCCCGCTCCCTCGTTGGACCACCCGCTAGGTCGCGTCGAGGATGTCGTGCGGCGACACGGTGCCGACCTCGTCGAGTTGTCCCACGCCATCCACGCCGAGCCCGAGCTCGCGTTCGCCGAGCATCGCAGCTGCGCCAAGGCGCAGGCGCTGGTCGCCGAGCGCGGTTTCGAGATCACCGCGTCCGCGGGCGGTTTGGACACCGCGTTCCGCGCCGACTTCGGCAGCGGACCGCTGACCGTCGGGGTGTGCGCCGAGTACGACGCGCTGCCAGAGATCGGCCACGCGTGCGGGCACAACATCATCGCGGCGTCGGCGGTGGGCACCGCGCTGGCGCTGGCCGAGGTTGCCGACGACCTGGGCCTGCGGGTGGCGCTGATCGGCACCCCGGCCGAGGAGGCCGGCGGCGGCAAGGCGCTGCTGCTGCGGGCCGGCGTGTTCGACGACGTCGCTGCGGCGGTGATGCTGCATCCCGGGCCCGCCGACATCGCCGCGGCCCGCTCGCTGGCGCTGTCGGAGGCGACGGTGCACTACCGTGGCAAGGAATCCCATGCTGCCGTCGCGCCGCATCAGGGGGTCAACGCCGCCGACGCAGTGACCGTCGCGCAGGTGGCCGTCGGGCTGTTGCGGCAGCAACTGGCGCCGGGCCAGCTGGTGCACGGCATCGTCACCGACGGCGGCCGGGCGGTCAACGTCATCCCCGGGCACGCGGCGCTGCAGTATGCGATGCGGGCGCTCGAATCGGATTCGCTGAGACAGCTGGAGGGCAGGATGTACGCGTGCTTCGCCGCGGGCGCGCTGGCCACCGGCTGCGAATACGAGATCGACACCCCGGCGCCCGCGTACGACGAGCTCAAGCCCGACGAGTGGCTGGCCGACGTCTTCCGCGACGAGATGCGCCGGCTCGGGCGTGAGCCGGTGGCCCGCGAATTCGAGGCCTCGCTGCCCATGGGCAGCACCGACATGGGCAACGTGACGCAGGTCCTGCCCGGGATCCATCCGGTCGTCGGGGTCGACGCCGGCGGCGCCACCGTGCACCAGCGCGCCTTCGCGGCCGCCGCCGCCGGACCCAGCGCCGACCGCGCGGTCCTCGACGGCGCGATCATGTTGGCGCGCACGGTGGTTCACCTCGCCCAGGCCCCCGAGCAGCGCGACCGGGTGCTGACCGCGCAGGCGCGCAGACCGGGCGGGCGCGCATGAGCCTCGTCGACACCGCCGAATCGTGGTTGGCCGCGCACCACGATGACCTGGTGGAGTGGCGCCGGCACATCCATCGCTACCCGGAGTTGGGCCGGCAGGAGTTCGCCACCACCCAGTTCGTCGCCGAGCGGCTGGTCGACGCGGGGCTGAAACCGAAGCTGCTGCCCGGGACCGGGCTGATCTGCGACCTGGGTCCCGAGCACGAGCCGAGGATCGCGCTGCGGGCCGACATGGACGCGCTGCCGATGGCCGAGCGGACCGGCGCGCCGTATGCCTCGACCATGCCCAACGTGGCGCACGCCTGCGGGCACGACGCGCACACCGCGATCCTGCTGGGTACGGCGCTGGCGCTGGGATCCGTGCCGGAGCTGCCCGTCGGGGTGCGGCTGATCTTCCAGGCCGCCGAGGAATTGATGCCCGGCGGGGCGATCGACGCCATCGCCGCCGGGGCGCTGTCCGGGGTGTCGCGGATCTTCGCCCTGCACTGCGATCCCCGCCTCGAGGTCGGCAAGATCGCGGTCCGGCAGGGCCCCATCACCTCGGCGGCCGACCAGATGGAGATCACGCTGTATTCGCCCGGCGGGCACACGTCGCGCCCGCACCTGACCGCCGACCTGGTGTACGGCCTGGGCACGCTGATCACCGGGCTGCCGGGCGTGCTGTCGCGCCGCATCGACCCGCGCAACAGCACGGTGTTGGTGTGGGGGGCGGTCAACGCGGGCGTGGCCCCCAACGCGATTCCGCAAACCGGAGTGCTGGCCGGCACCGTGCGCACCGCGAGCCGCCAGACGTGGATCGCGCTGGAGGAGGTCATCCGCGAGACCGTGTCCGCGCTGCTGTCCCCGCTGGCGATCGAGCACACGCTGCAATACCGGCGCGGCGTGCCGCCGGTGGTCAACGAGGACGTCTCGACGCGGATCCTGACCCACGCGATCGAGGCCGTCGGGCCCGACGCGCTGGCCGACACCCGGCAGTCCGGCGGCGGCGAGGACTTCTCCTGGTACCTCGAGGAGATCCCCGGCGCGATGGCGCGATTGGGGGTGTGGTCGGGCGAGGGGCCGCAGCTGGACCTGCACCAGCCGACCTTCGACCTCGACGAGCGAGCCCTGGCGATCGGGCTGCGCGTGATGGTCAACATCGTCGAGCAGGCGGCCCTGTTCTAGGCCGGCGATCACCGGCGCGTCGCATACAGACACGCACATTCGCGACGGGGGCGGCGGCCGGGCGCTCGCGCGGAAAGCTCAGCCGCTGGTCCCCGGGCCGATGTTGTGCGCGGGGCGGGTCCGCAAATCGTGCACGTAATCCTCAGGCGCGCCGGCGATTTCGGCCGCGTCGGCCATCACGCCGAGGTAGCGCGCCGACGGGAGGCCCCCCTCCCACGCGTCCAGCACGTACAGCCACGCCAGCACGGGGTCGGTGGTGGTGTCCGACGAGATGCGCTCCACCCGGCACCGGATCTTCTTGTGGACGCCGAACTCGGAGCCCTCCCACCGGTCGAGGTTGATCTCGTCGGCCGGCGTCATGTCGTACAGGACGACGAACACCTTCGACTGGGGGTCCTCGACGACGGTCGCCAGGGCCCCCTCCCAGCCGATGTCCTCCCCGCCGAACGTCAACCGCCACCCGTGCAGCCAGCCAGTTCCGGCCATCGGCGAGTGCGGCGCGCGCTTGAGCATCTGCTCGGGATCCATGTTCGACCCGTACGCGGCGTAGAGCGGCACGGGGAAAGCTTAGACGTCGCATGCTCGCGCGGTATTCACCCGAGCGATTCGCCGGGGCCCCGCCGCCCCGATAGGTTGGGGACCGTGGTGACCCGCATTGTCATCCTCGGGGGAGGGCCGGCCGGTTACGAAGCCGCGCTCGTCGCCGCCACCTCCCATCCCGACACGACGCACGTCACCGTGATCGACTCCGAGGGCGTCGGTGGGGCGGCCGTGCTGGACGACTGCGTGCCGTCCAAGACGTTCATCGCCTCCACCGGGCTGCGCACCGAGCTGCGCCGGGCGCCCCGGCTGGGCTTCGACATCGACTTCGAGGACGCCAAGATCTCGTTGCCGCAGATCCACGCCCGGGTCAAACGCCTGGCCACCGAGCAGTCGGCGGACATCACCGCCCAACTGCTCGCCGTTGGCGTCGAGGTGGTCGCGGGCCGCGGCGAGCTCGTCGACCCCACGCCCGGCCTGGCCAAGCACCGCATCAAGGCGACCGCCGCCGACGGCACCACCAGCGAGCACGAGGCCGACGTCGTGCTGATCGCCACCGGCGCCAGCCCGCGGATCCTGCCGACGGCCCGGCCCGACGGCGAGCGCATCCTGACCTGGCGGCAGCTCTACGACCTGGAGGCGCTGCCCGAGCACCTGATCGTGGTGGGTTCCGGGGTGACCGGCGCCGAATTCGTGCACGCCTACACCGAGTTGGGCGTGCGCGTGTCGGTGGCGGCCAGCCGGGACCGGGTGCTGCCGTACGAGGACGCCGACGCCGCGCTGGTGCTGGAAGAGTCGTTCGCCGAACGCGGGGTGAAGCTGTTCAAGAACGCGCGCGCCGAGGCCGTCACCCGCACCGAGGCCGGGGTGCTGGTCACGATGACGGACGGCCGCACCGTCGCGGGCAGCCACGCCCTGATGACCATCGGGTCGGTTCCCAACACCCGCGGCCTGGGCCTGGAGCGGGTCGGCATCGAGCTGGGGCCCGGCAATTACCTGACCGTGGACCGGGTTTCGCGCACCTCGGTGCCGGGGATCTATGCCGCCGGCGACTGCACCGGCCTGCTGCTGCTGGCGTCGGTCGCCGCCATGCAGGGCCGGATCGCGATGTATCACGCGCTGGGGGAGGGCGTCAGCCCGATCCGGTTGCGCACGGTCGCCGCGACGGTGTTCACCCGGCCCGAGATCGCCGCGGTCGGGGTGCCGCAGTCGATGATCGACGACGGTTCGGTGCCGGCGCGGACCATCATGCTGCCGCTGCGGACCAACGCGCGGGCCAAGATGTCGGGCCTGCGGCAGGGCTTCGTCAAGGTCTTCTGCCGGCGGTCCACCGGCGTGGTGATCGGCGGCGTCGTGGTGGCGCCGATCGCCTCCGAGCTCATCCTGCCGATCGCCGTGGCGGTGCAGAACCGCATCACCGTCAACGAGCTGGCGCAGACGCTGGCCGTTTACCCGTCGCTGTCCGGCTCGATCACCGAGGCCGCGCGCCGGCTGATGGCCCACGACGATCTGGATTAGGGCTTAGCCTGGGAACCGCACACCTACCGACGAGTAACCGGACAGGAGCCCCCGCAGTGAGCGACCCGACCGACGCGCTGGGACCGCAGCAACGCACGCTGGCCTGGGAGCGGCTGGGCGCCCAGCAGTTCGACGTGGTGGTCATCGGCGGCGGCGTGGTGGGCTCCGGGTGCGCGCTGGACGCCGCCACGCGCGGGCTCAAGGTGGCGCTGGTGGAGGCGCGCGATTTCGCGTCGGGCACGTCGAGCCGGTCGTCGAAGATGTTCCACGGCGGGCTGCGCTACCTCGAGCAGCTGGAGTTCGGGCTGGTCCGCGAGGCGCTGTACGAGCGGGAGCTGTCGCTGACCAAGCTGGCGCCGCATCTGGTCAAGCCGATGCCGTTCCTGTTCCCGCTGACGCATCGGGTCTGGGAACGGCCCTACACCGCCGCCGGCATCTTCCTCTACGACCGCCTGGGCGGCGCGAAATCCGTTCCGGCGCAAAAGCATTTGACCCGGGCGGGCGCCCTGCGGTTGAGCCCCGGCCTCAAGCGGACCTCGCTGATCGGCGGGATCCGCTACTACGACACCGTCGTCGACGACGCCCGCCACACGATGACGGTCGCGCGCACCGCGGCGCACTACGGCGCGGTGGTGCGGTCCTCCACCCAGGTGGTCGCGTTGCTGCGCGAGGGCGACCGGGTGACCGGCGTGCGGGTCCGCGACTCCGAGGACGGCGCGATCACCGAGGTCCGCGGCCACGTCGTGGTCAACGCGACCGGGGTGTGGACCGACGAGATCCAGGCGCTGTCCAAGCAGCGCGGGCGGTTTCAGGTGCGCGCGTCCAAGGGCGTGCACGTGGTGGTGCCGCGGGACCGCATCGTCAGCGACGTCGCGATCATCCTGCGCACCGAGAAGTCGGTGATGTTCGTCATACCGTGGGGCAGCCACTGGATCATCGGCACCACCGACACCGACTGGAATCTCGACCTGGCCCACCCCGCGGCCACCAAGGCCGACATCGACTACATCCTGGGGACCGTCAACACGGTGCTGGCCACGCCGCTAACGCACGCCGACATCGACGGCGTGTACGCCGGGCTGCGGCCGCTGCTGGCGGGGGAGAGCGAGGAAACCTCCAAGCTGTCCCGCGAGCACGCCGTGGCGGTGCCGGCGCCGGGGCTGGTCGCGATCGCCGGCGGGAAGTACACCACCTACCGGGTGATGGCCGCCGACGCGATCGACGCCGCGGCCCAGTTCATTCCCGCGCGGGTGGCGCCGTCGATCACCGAGAAGGTGAGCCTGCTGGGCGCCGACGGGTACTTCGCGCTGGTCAACCAGGTCGAACACGTCGGGACGCTGAAGGGCCTGCACCCGTACCGGGTGCGCCACCTGCTGGACCGCTACGGGTCGCTGATCGGCGAGGTGCTGGAGCTGGCCGCGGAATCCCCCGACCTGCTCAGCCCGATCAAGGAGGCGCCGGGATACCTGCGGGTGGAGGCCCTCTATGCCGTCACCACCGAGGGGGCCCTGCACCTGGAGGACATCCTGGCCCGCCGGATGCGCATTTCTATCGAGTACTCGCATCGCGGCGTCGACTGCGCCCGCGAGGTGGCCGACGTGGTGGCGCCCGTGCTGGGCTGGTCCCCGGCGGACGTCGACCGCGAGGTCGCCAACTACACCGCGCGGGTGGAGGCCGAAATCCTGTCGCAGGCCCAGCCCGACGACGTGTCGGCGGACGAACTGCGGGCCAGCGCGCCCGAGGCGCGCGCCGAGATCCTCGAACCGGTGCCGCTCAATTGAGGTTTCGGTGAGGCCGGCGCCCCTGCCCGTGCGGGACGGGCTCGGGCCGGCCCGGGTGCGGCTGCGCGGCGGCCCGGTGCTGGCGGAGCTGACGGCCCGGTTCGGCGCGCCGGCCAGCGAGGTCGTCGACGCCGACGGCACCCCGGTTGACGGGACGACGGTGCTGCCGGCGGGTTCCTTCGTCTACCTCTATCGCGAGCTGCGCGACGAGGTGCCCGTGCCCTTCGAGGTCCCGGTGCTGCATCAAGATAGCGACATCGTCGTCGTCGACAAGCCACACTTCCTGGCAACCATGCCGCGCGGCCGGCACGTCGCGCAGACCGCGCTGGTGCGGCTGCGTCGCGAACTTGGCCTGCCCGAGCTGAGCCCGGCGCACCGGCTCGACCGGCTGACGGCCGGGGTGCTGCTCTTCACGACCCGGCGCGAGGTGCGCGGCGCCTATCAGACGCTGTTTTCCCGAGGTTTGGTTCGCAAGACGTACCTGGCCCGCGCCGCCGTCGACCCCGCTCTGGTTTTTCCGCGGGTGGTGCGCAGCCGAATCGTCAAGCGCCGCGGCGTTTTACAGGCCTTTTGCGAGCCCGGTGCGCCGAACGCGGAGACGTTCGTGGAGCTGATTACTTCCGACGGTCTTTATCGGCTGACGCCGCGCACCGGACGCACGCATCAGCTGCGGGTGCACATGGCATCCCTCGGCGTGCCGATCGAGGGTGATCCCTTGTATCCCAGCGTCATTGACGCGCCCCCCGACGACTTCAGCACCCCGCTGCGGTTGCTGGCGCAGCGCATCGAGTTCGACGACCCGCGCTCCGGTGTGCGCCGCGAATTCGTCAGCCGGCGTCCGGGGCCGTAACCGACGGTCAGCGGCTCAGCGCAAGAATTTCGGATGCGCCCGTCGCCAGCCTGCCGTCACGCACATACTGACGAAGGCCGTTGCCCGGGCGCCCCTTTCGGGCGGCCTCACGGTGGCCGGCGGCTTGCCGTCGGGCTCCCGCGATCGTGGTGCCCTACGGCGAGGGGTTCTACCGCTGCGTCGCCAAAGCCGACCGCTGACCGACTCGTGTCGCCGGGCACTGCTATACTCGAACACATGTTCGAAGAACGGGTGGTGTCGGCGGAGGCGGTGGCTCGTCTCGATGAGATGATCGAGCGGCATCACCCGTCGACGACGCCGGAGTCGGCGGCGCTGATCGATGAGATCGGCGCGGCAGCGCGGGCGGAGAACCGGCAGGCGGCCGCGCAGCTGGTCGCGATCGGTGAGTTGTTCAGGTATCGGTTGTCGCGGTGTTCGGAGACCGAGGATTGGGCGATCGACACGATGGAGGCGGTTGCCGCGGAGGTGGGGGCGGCGTTGCGGATCAGCCAGGGGCTGGCCGCGAGCCGGCTGCGTTATGCGCGGGCGATGCGTGAGCGCCTGCCGCGGGTGGGGGAGGTGTTTCGGGCCGGCGATCTCGATTACCGGCTGTTTCAGACGATCGTTTATCGCACCGACCTGATCGAGGATCCCGAGGTGTTGGCGGCCGTGGATGCGCAGCTGGCCGCCAATGTGGCGCGTTGGCCCTCGATGAGTCGTGGCCGGTTGGGCGCCCAGGTGGATCGGATCGTGGCCAGAGCGGATGTGGATGCGGTGCGCCGGCGCGCCAAGGCCCAGCGGGATCGGGAGGTGTGGATCGGCCCGGATCTGGATGGGCGCGCGGCGTTCGGCGGGGTCCTGTTGTCCCCGGATGCCCACGCGTTGGAGAAGCGCCTGAACGCGTTGGCGGGCACGGTGTGTGCGCATGATCCGCGCTCCCGCGAGCAGCGCCGCGCTGATGCGCTGGGCGCGTTGGCCGCGGGCGCGGATCGGCTGGGCTGCCGGTGCGGGCGGGCGGATTGCGCGGCCGGCAAACGCCCGCCCGCGGGTCCGGTGGTGATCCATGTGATCGCCGAGCAGGCCACCCTGGATGGGCGCGGCTCGGCGCCGGGTTCCGAGGTGGGTGCCGACGGGCTGATCCCGCCGGAACTGGTGGCCCAGTTGGCGGCCTCGGCCAAGCGGGTGCCGCTGGTTCACCCCGCTGACGCGCCGCCCGAGGACGGGTATGTGCCGTCGAAGGCGTTGGCCGATTTCGTGCGCTGCCGGGATCTGACGTGTCGCTGGCCCGGCTGTGATGCCCCGGCCGTCGGCTGCGACATCGACCACACCATCCCCCATGCCCAGGGCGGGCGCACGCACGCGTCAAACCTGAAGTGCTACTGCCGAACTCATCACTTGATCAAGACATTTATGGGCTGGGCCGAACAGCAACTGCCCGACGGCACGCTGATCCTGACCTCACCGTCCGGGCACACCTACGTCACCACGCCGGGCAGCGCCCTGCTGTTCCCCAGCTTGTGTTATGCGGTGGGCGGGATGCCGTCCCCTGAGGCCGACCCACCGGCCGTCGATTACTGCGATCAACGCAGCGCGATGATGCCCCGACGCCGACGCACCCGCGCCCAAGACCGCGCCTACCGGGTGGCCACCGAACGCCGCCACAACCGTGACGCGCGGCTGGCCCGCCGGGCCGAGGCCTGGAGCTACACCCTGCCCGCCCCACCCGCCGAAGACGACGACCCGCCGCCATTTTGACGGTGGCTCAATGGTTTACGCGGAGGCGACGGCGAATGGGCGCCGTTCGCCCCGGCACGCCTTTGAGCCCGTCAGTGCCGCGAAATCCGAGTACCGGCCCGCCGTACGCTTAGCCGGTGCAAGAAGCGACCAAAGCCGACATCCTCGCCGCGCTAGATGACAGTGGGAAGCGGTTCGTGTCGATGGTCCGGGGGCTCGATGCGGATCGCGCCGCGCGACCGGTGCCTGGGCTCGCCTGGACGGCCGTGGAGACTGCGGCGCACGTTGTAACCGTGCTCGGCAGGCTGCTTGGCGATCGTAGACGTGCCGCCACAAACGAGGGGGTTGCCGAGCTGAACGCGACCTGCCTCTCGGAGTACAACGACCGAGATATCAACGATATCGCCGACCGGCTCGAGGCAAATCTGCGTGCGGTGATCGACCACGTCTACCCCAAAGTCGACTTCGACCGTCTGTATCCCTTCCACGGAGGATCAACAATCTCTGCCGGCGGTGGGGCTCGATGGATCTTGTGCGAGCTGCTCGTCCACGGCTACGACATCGCCGTTGCCACCGGAAACGAGTGGGGGATACCGGCCGCGGAGGCATCCATGGCGATTCGTGGCCCCGCTGAGTCGATGAATCGGCTGGTTGAGCGCAAAACCTCTACCCGACATCGGGTGTATCTGGGAAAAGACGACACTGTCGAATTCGTGGCGTCCTCCGGATCCCGGTCTGCCGATGACGAGCCGATCGCCGTGGAACCCGCCGAGTTGCTCCTGGCTTTCTTCGGAAGGATTGAAGTATCCGATCCACGTTTGGCGGCGGTTCTCGCTGATCTGCCGCACCTCTAACCAGGTGCGGCAGACCTATGGTCACCACCCGGGGCAGCGCGCGGTCGGGGACCCGCCCACCTTGACGGCGTGAACGTTTGCCGGACCCCCGAACTATCGGTCGGAACCGGCGTAAACTTTTACCTCCCTCGACTCGTCCGATTCACCGGCAAGTCAACGACGTGGCGGGAGGGTAGCGATGTCGTATGTGGTGGCGGCCCCCGAGTTCTTTTCTTGGGCGGCAACGGATCTGGCAAACATCGGCTCGGCGGTGACCGCCGCGAATGCGGCGGCGGTGGCCCCGACCACCGCGGTGGTGGCCGCCGCCGACGACGAGGTGTCGGCGGCGATCGCGTCGCTGTTTTCCGGGCACGCCCGGGCCTATCAATCGTTGAGCGCGCGGGCGGCCGCGCTGCACGGCGAGTTCGTGCGCGCCTTGAGCGGTGCGGGCAACGCGTATTCGCTGGCCGAGGCGGCCAACGCCTCGCCGCTGCAAACGATCGAGCAAGACGTGTTGGGCGCGATCAACGCGCCCACCGAGCTGTTTTTGGGTCGCCCGCTGATCGGCGACGGCGCCAACGCGACCGCGCCCGGGGGCAAGGGCGGGGACGGCGGCATCCTGTTCGGCAGCGGCGGCAACGGCGCGGCCGGTGCGACGGGGCAGCCAGGCGGGAACGGTGGGTCGGCGGGCCTGTGGGGCCACGGCGGCAACGGCGGCGCCGGTGGCAACGCCCTCGCCGGCACCGGCGCGGCCGGCGGCAACGGTGGGGCCGGCGGGGCCAACGGGCTGCTCGGCGGCGGTAACGGCGGCATGGGCGGCAGAGGCGGCAACGGCGGGTCCGCCGGCCTGGTGATCGGCCCGAACGGCGCGACCGGCGGGACCGGCGGCAACGGTGGCGCCGGCGGCGCGAACCTGCACCTGCTCGGCGGGCAGGCCGGGGCCGGCGGGGCCGGTGGCACCGGGGGGCTCGGCGGGGCCTCGTCGATGAACGGCGGGCACGGCGGGCTCGGCGGCAACGGAGGGGCCGGCGGCGCCAACCACGCGCTGCTGATCGGGCACGCCGGGGCGGGAGGCACCGGAGGTACCGGCGGCACTGGCGGCGGCGCGGGCGCCTCGAGCGCCACCGGCACCGCCGGAACCGGCGGCAACGGCGGCGTCGGCGGCGACAGCCCCGGCGGCATCGGCGGCACCGGGGGCCGGGGGGGCGACGGCGGCTTCAGCAACTTCACCGTCGGCAGCGGGGCCGCCGCGTTCAACGGGGGCGACGGCGGCACCGGCGGCCGCGGCGGCACCGGGGTCGTCGGCGGCGACGGAGGCAACGGCGGGGCGGGCGGCGTCGCGATAGTCCATGCCACCGACGCCGGTGCGTCCGGCGGGGCTGGCGGCGGCGGCGGAGCCGGCGGCAACAGCACGGGCGGTGGTCCCGGCGGTACCGGCGGGCGCGGCGGCGCCGGCGGGAATGCCGACGCCGTGGGCGGCACCACCACCGCGTCGGCCGGCGGCGGCGGCGGTGGCGACGGCGGCGGTGCGGCCGGAACCCGCGGTGGCCCCGGCGGTGGCGGAGGGGGCGGCGCCGCCGCCGTCTTCGGCAACGAATCGGCCGCCGGCGCCCTCGGCCAGGCGGGCCAGGGCAACCCCACGGGCGGTGGCGGTGGCGGTGGCGGCGCCACGGTCATCGGCACGACCGGCACGATCGCCTCGGGCGAGGGCGGCGGTGGCGGTGGCGGCGGCATCACCGGCGGCACCGGTGGTACGGGCGGGACCGGCGGCGGCGACAGCGGAGCCGGTCAGGGCGGCGCTGCCGGCCAGGCGGGCGGCACCGCCCTGCCGTCACCGCCCGGCGGGGTGGGCGGCACCGCCGGCATCGGTGGCGGTGGCGGCGGCGGCCTCGCCAGTACCTTCGGCACTCCCGGCGTCGTGGTCGGCGGCCACGGCGGCACCGGCGGCGGCCCCTAGCGCCTGCCCGAACAGCCAGCCCTCTCGCCGCCCGAAAAGGGCCGCGACCCGGCAGGACCGCGTTGGCGCTAATTCTTCGCTGGCCAGCGCCGTCGGTATATGTTCGTGTCATGCGGTACGCGAACGGGGTAGGATCCGGGCCGCACGCGAAGGGGCGTCGACGTGCAATGTTTCAGCGTTGGTCGCGGCCCAGTCAGCGCAACTTTCCTGGATGGTTTCCCGAATAAGGGATGTGAGATGTCATGGACTTTTTAGCGCTGCCGCCCGAGGTCACCTCGGCGCTCGTGCATTCCGGTCCGGGGGCGGGCTCGCTGATCGAAGCGTCCGCCGCCTGGCAGCGCGTGGGCAACGAGCTGGACGGCTCGGTCAGCGTCTACACGTCGGTGTTGTCTTCGCTGATGGACTCGTGGGACGGCCCGTCGTCGGCGGCGATGGTTCAGGCCGTCCAGCCCTACCTCACCTGGCTGCGGGACACCGCCCAGCAGGCCCAGCAGCTGGCCACCTCGACCCAGGCCGCCGCGGCCGCGTTCAGCTCCGCGCAGTCGGCCGTGGTCCCGACCGCGACGGTGACCGCCAACCGGACACGGCTGGCGCAGCTGATAGCGACCAACCGGTTCGGCGCCAACCTGCCGGCCATCGCCGCGACGGAAGATCAGTATCAGGCGATGTGGGCGAACAACTCCGCGGCGCTGACGCGCTATCAGGCGGCCGTGACGCAGGCGCTCGACCTGCAGCAGTTCACCACCCCGCCGGCGATCACCGATCCCGCGGGGACGGCCGCGCAGGCCACCGCCACGTCGGCCGCCGCCGCCACGCCGGCGGCGTCGACCTCGATCGGGGACTTCTTGGAGTCCATCGTCGGCACCCCCTTCGGCTTCGACCCCAACGTGGGCTGGTTCGGGCTGGCGAACACCTACGCCAACCAGTTCATCTCGTCCGGCTTCCCGATCAACCTGCTCAGCTACCTCGCGCAGAGCACCTCGGCCCAGGCGCTGCAGAGCGTGGGCGGCGACATCGGCCAGGGCCTCTCGGAGGGCGAGTCGGCGCTGGGGGCGGCGGGGGCCAGCCTGTCCAATGCGGTCCGGTCGCTGGGGTCGGCGCCCACGGGGGCGATGGCCGTCGGGGTGTCGATGGGCAAGCTGACCGCGCCGCCCGCCGTGGTCGGGCTGCTGCCCGCCTCGCAGACGCCGGTCCAGCTCGCGTCGGCGGCATCGCCGCTCGACGGCGCCGACGCCGGGTTCCCCATGCTTCCGCCGCTGATGCCCCCGCCGGTCTCGGCGGGCAGCGGGTGGCGCAAGCGCAAGCAGACCAAGCTCGAAGACCTCCAGGTGGGCGCCGAAGTCAAGGGCAAAGTGATCCACACACCGCCGTCGGCCGGATGAAAGCCAACACCGAAATCTTCCCGGGGTGAGATGTCATGGACTTCGGGACGCTGCCCCCAGAAATTAGCGCGGCGCTGATCCACTCCGGCCCCGGTGCGGAGTCGTTGATCGAGGCGTCCGCCGCGTGGGAGCAGCTGGGCATCGAGCTGGAGGAATCCCTGCCCGGCTACGGCTCGGTGCTCTCGACGCTGGGCGAGGCCTGGGGCGGCCCGTCCGAGGCGGCGATGGCCCAGGCCGTCGCACCGTTCCTCACGTGGCTGGCCACCACCGCGCAGCAGTGCGAGCGGGTCGGCTCCTCGCTGCAGGCGGTGGCGGCGGCATTCGAATTGACCCGCCGCACAGTGGTTTTCCCGGTCCAGGTCGCGGCCAACCGGACCCGGCTGGCGCAGCTGATCGCCACCAACTGGCTCGGGACGAACTTCGCGGCGATCGCCGAGACCGACGCCCAGTACGAGGGCATGTGGGTGAACAACTCGGCGGCGATGTATCGCTACGCCGCGACCTCGGCGCAGGCCACCCGGCTGCCGCAGTTCTCGTCGCCGCCCGCGATCGTCAGCCCGACGGCGGCGGCCGCGCAAGCCACCGCCACGTCCGCCGCGGCCGCCACTCCGGCGGCGTCGACGCCCCTCGGGGACTTCCTGACGAACCTCCTCAGCACCCCCTTCGGCTTCAACCCCCAACAGGGCTGGTTCGGCCTGGCCAACACGTACGCGGACCAGTTCATCGCGGGCGGAATCCCCATCAACCTGCTCAGCTACCTGGCGCAGCTGAACGCGGCCCAGTCGCTGCAGAGCGTGGGCGGCGACGTGGGCCTGGGGCTGTCGGAGGGCGAGGCCGCGCTGGGAGGCGTCGAGGCGGGCCTCGCCGACGCGGTCCGGGCGGCCGGAACGGCGCCGACGGCGGCGGTGGGCGTCGGGGTTTCGCTCGGCAAACTGACCGCCCCGCCCGCCATGGTGGGGCTGTTGTCCGCGTCGAAACCGGCGGTGCAGCTCGCCGCGGCGGTGTCCCCGCTCGCCGTCGACGAATCCGGGTTCCCCTTCATGCCGCCGCCGATGATGCCGCCGGTCGCGCCGCGCGACAAGAGCAAGCGCGCCGGGCGCGACTACGACGACATCGAATACGGGCTGGAGATCAAGGGCACCTTCATGACCCGCCCGCCCTCGGCGGGCTGAATAGGGCCGGCGAGGATCCCGGACGAAGGCCCGAACACGTGAACGGCGTTACGTCCCGCGCGCGGCGCGCGGGACGTAATCTCCGACATCATGAGCGAAGATCAAGCGCTGGTCATTGTCGCCGGTTATCAGGATCTCGACGCGGCTCGCCGGGACTTCGAAACCCTGACCGAGCGAACCAAAGCCAAGGACATCGCGCTGCGGGGCGCGGTGCTCGTCGGCAAGGACACCGACGGCAACGCCGTCCTGCTCGACACCGGCAACCGGCTGGGCCGCCGGGGCGCCGCGTGGGGTGCCGGCGCGGGCCTGGCGGTCGGCCTGTTCTCGCCGGCGTTGCTGGCCGCGGCCGCCGTGGGTGCGGCGGCGGGCGCGCTGGCGGGCACGTTCGCCGACCACCGGATCAAAACCGGGCTGGCCGACAAGATCGGGCAGGCGCTGGCCGCGGGCAGCGGCCTGATCATCGCCGTGACGCCGGCGGAGGGCCGTCTGGGCGTGGAGCAGGCGTGCGCCGGCTCGCCGATGAAATCGGTTGCGGAGCTGAGTCGTTCGACGCTGCGAAGCCTGAGTGCGGCGCTGGAAGAGGCGATGGGGAAGTTCAACCCGGACCGCACCCGGCTGCCGTTGCCGCAACGCGGCTTCGGCGGCACCATCGGCCGCACCATGGCGGACTCGGTCGGCGACTGGACGATCGTGCCGGGGGCCAAGGCGCCAGACGGCGCGCCGAACGTGCTGATCGTGCTCATCGACGACGCCGGGTTCGGCGGCCCGGACACCTTCGGCGGCGCCATCCGGACCCCGACGCTGAGCCGGGTGGCGCAGAACGGGTTGACCTACAACCGCTTTCACGTCACCGCGGTCTGCTCGCCCACCCGGGCGGCGCTGCTCACCGGGCGCAACCACCACCGAGTGGGATTCGGGTCGGTCACCGAGTTCCCCGGCCCGTTCCCGGGCTATTCCTCGGTCCGGCCGCGCAGCTGCGCCGCGCTGCCCCGCATCCTGCGCGACAACGGTTACGTGACGGGCGGTTTCGGCAAATGGCACCTGACCCCGGACAACGTCCAGGGCGCGGCGGGCCCGTTCGACAACTGGCCGGTGGGTTGGGGCTTCGACCATTTCTGGGGCTTTCTGTCCGGCGCCGCCGGCCAGTACGACCCGATCATCACCCAGGACAACTCCGTCGTCGGCGTGCCGCAGGGCAAGGACGGCCGGCCCTACTACTTCCCCGACGACCTCACCGACAAGGCCGTCGAGTGGCTGCACGCCGTGCGGGCGCAGGACGCCGAGAAGCCGTGGCTGATGTATTACTCGACGGGCGCCACCCACGCACCGCACCACGTATTCAAAGAATGGGCCGACAGATACCGCGGCCAGTTCGACGAGGGCTGGGACGCGTACCGGCGCAAGACATTCGAACGCCAAAAGCAGCTCGGCGTCATCCCGCCCGACGCCGAGCTCACCGATCGGCCCGACCTGTTCCCGGCGTGGGACGGGCTGTCGGCCAACCAGAAGAAGCTCTACGCCCGCCAGATGGAGGTGTTCGCCGGGTTCTCGGAGAACGCGGACTGGAACGTCGGCCGGCTGCTCGACGCGATCGAGGACCTCGGCGAATCCGACAACACGCTCGTCTTCTACATCTGGGGCGACAACGGCGCCAGCATGGAGGGCACCGTCACCGGCTCGTTCAACGAGATGACGTTCCTGAACGGGGTGCTGCTCGACGCCGACCGTCAACTGGAGCTCATCGAGCAGTACGGCGGCATCGAGGCGCTCGGAAACGAGTTCACCGCACCGCATTTCGCGAGCGCCTGGGCGCACGCCAACAACACCCCGTTTCAGTGGGGCAAGCAGATGGCCAGCCACCTGGGCGGCACGCGCGACCCGATGGTGGTCGCCTGGCCGAGCCGGATCAAGCCCGACGCCGCGATTCGCGGCCAGTTCACCCACTGCATCGACATCGCCCCAACGGTGTTGGAGGCCATCGGTTTACCGCAGCCGGTCAGCGTCGACGGCTTCGACCAGGAGGTGATGGACGGGACCAGCTTCGCGCACACCTTCGACGACGCGGCGGCCGAAGAGCGCCACACGGTGCAGTACTTCGAAATGTTCGGCAGCCGGGCCATTTACCAGGACGGGTGGTGGGCCTGCACGCGGCTGGACAAGGCGCCGTGGGACCTCTCGCCGGAGACGCTGGCGCGCTTCGCGCCCGGAACCTACGACCCGGACAGCGACGTCTGGGAGCTGTACTACCTGCCCGACGACTTCTCCCAGGCGCGCAACGTCGCCGCCGAGCATCCCGACAAGGTCGCCGAACTCACGCGGCTGTGGTGGCGGGAGGCCGAACGAAACCGGGTGCTGCCGCTGCTGGGTGGGCTCGCGGTGATGTTCGGCAGCCTGCCGCCGCTGCCGACCACCACCCGGTTCACCTTCAAGGGCGACGTGCAGAACATCCAGCGCGGCATGGTGCCCCGGATCTTCGGCCGCTCGTACGCCATCGAGGCGCGGCTGGTTGTTCCCGAGGGCGGCGCGCAGGGCGTGATCGTCGCCGACGCCGACTTCATCGGCGGGTTCGCGCTCTGGGTCGACGAGGGCGGCCGGCTGCGCCACACGTATTCGTTCCTCGGCGTGGACACCTACAGGCAGGTGTCCACCGAGCCGATCCCCACCGGCGACGTGACGGTGCGCATGCTCTTCGAATCCGACCAACCCGTGCCCGGTTCGGGCGGCCGGGTGACGCTGTGGGCCGGCGACCGGCTCATCGGTGAGGGCTCGATGGCCAACACGGTGCCGCTGGCCTTCACGTCCTACGCGGGAATGGACATCGGGCGCGACAACGGCCTGGTCGTGGACCGCGACTACGAGGACAGGGCGCCGTACGCGTTCACCGGCACCGTCAAGGAGGTCGTGTTCGACCTCAAACCCGTTCACCCCGAAGCCGAACAGGCGCTGCACGAGCACGCGGCCGTGCAGGCCGTCGGGCGGGGCGCCGCGGGCTGAGGCCGGGGCTTACTGCTGCGCGCGGGCGACGTTCCCGCCGGCGAGGCCGGACTGGATGCCCCGGTTGATCTGGTCGGCGACGGAGGACCCGCCGTTCGAGACCGTCTGCGGGCAGCTGCAGGACAGATCGTTGAACACGCTGGGGTCAGCGCCGGCCGGTGCCGCTATCGCCACTGCGGCGCCGACGGCAAGGGCGGCGCTGACAAGGATTTTCGATACCAATCGATGGTCTCCGCGGTAGTTGGTATCTGAAGGGTAGGCGGGGAAAAGTCGCGTACTTGCTAGCGCGGCGTTTCGATTGCGTTAAGACGCGTACTTGGGGCAGTAGGCCCGGATGCTCGCCCCGACGAAGTAGCCGGCGTGGTAGCCGTCCAGGCTGCTGTTGCTCATCACGGTGGACGCGACCTGGTTCACCGTCCTGCCGGTGTCCAGCTCGTCGCAGACCTCGTGGCCCGCGATCAACGCTTTGTCCGGCGAACCGAAATGGATGCCCTTCGCGCTCAGCGCCGCCAGGAACGCGTCGTCGCTGGCGTCGGCGCGGGCGATCGCGGCCGTCGCCGCCACGGGGGCGAGCGCGGCCAGCACGACCAGCTGGGCGATCCGGGTGGTCGTCATTTCGCCTCCTCCCTCGTCAGCGCCATTGCCCGAGTCGGGGAATTTCGCACATCACAGCTTTGCACAATGCGGCGATCGACGAATTCAAATCAGGGCGACACGAAAGGCGTTCGCCCCGCCGGATTTCGCGAATTACTCCGCTGTTCGCACCCTTTACGACGGCACGTCCGCATATTGCGGGCAGTACGCGCGTTCGGCCAGGGCCACAAAGTATCCGGCGTCGTCGCCGTCGATGCCGCTGCTGTTCATCACGTCGGTCGCGATCTGTTCCTGAGTCTTACCCATATCGAGCTGATGGCACACCAAATGGCCCGCCGCGATCGCGGATTTGGGCGATTCGTGCTCGATGCCGTGGTTGTGCAGCGCGGTGATGAACGCGTCGTCGGTGCCGTCGGCGCGAGCCGGCGCGGCCGCCGTCACCGGGCCGAGCAGCGCGACCGCCGGTATGAACCCGGCAGCCAACAGCGAGAGCAGCCGGCCAGGCTTGCGGGTACCGGTACTCGTCATTTCTAATACCCCCAAGGTTCTGAAGTTCCGTGGATTGACGACTGAAGGTTCGGCCGCCAACGTTGCAAGCAGGTTACAGCTCGCCGTCATCTAATCATCGCGGATATTGCGAACAACGCAACAATGGTTCGCGCGCGGCGCACCCGCGCTGGTTCTCGCTCGTCCTGCTGGCGGTGTGCGCGCTGAGCGTGGTGGGCTGTGACGTGCGCCACGTGTCGGCGGCCAGCGCCCGGGGTCTGTCCGGCACCTTGCGTTCCGGCGGCATGGACCGCACCTACACGTTGCACGTGCCGCCCGGCGATCCCGTCGCGCTGGTGCTCAGCCTGCACGGCGGGGGCGGCAGCGGGACCGGCCAGCAGGGCCTGACCGACTTCGACGCCGTCGCCGACGCCAACAACCTGCTGGTGGCCTACCCCGACGGTTACGACAAGAGCTGGGCCGACGGGCGGGGCGCGTCCCCGGCGGACCGCCACCACGTCGACGACGTCGGGTTCCTGGTCGCGCTGGCGGGCAAGCTGCAAAGCGACTACAACATCGCGCCCGGGCACGTCTTCGCCACCGGCATGTCCAACGGGGGCTTCATGTCCAACCGGCTCGGTTGTGACCGCGCCGACGTCTTCGCCGCCATCGCGCCGGTGGCCGGCACGCTGGGCGCGGGCGTGGCGTGCCACCCGTCGCGCCCGGTGTCCGTGCTGGCGGCCCACGGCACCGCCGACCCGCTCGTGCCGTTCAACGGCGGCGACGTGCGCGGTCGGGGCGGGGTCAGCCATGCCGTGTCGGCGACCAGCATGGTGGACATCTGGCGCTCGGCCGATGGGTGCCAAGGCGATCCGGCGGCGCAGGTGCTGCCCGGCGTGGGCGACGGCACCGTGGTGCACCGCTTCGATTCCGGGGCGTGCGCGGCGTCCACCGAGGTGATCTTCTACCGCGTCGACAACGGCGGCCACACCTGGCCGGGCGGCAAGCAATACCTGCCCCAGGCGGTCATCGGGCGCACCTCGCGCGCCCTGGACGCCTCGGAGGTCATCGCCCAGTTCTTCCTCGCGCACGGCCGGAACTAACGGAAGCGGTTACTATGCCTCATGGCCGTGACGAGGGCATCCCATTGAAACTCAATCGATTTGGCGCGACCCTGGCCGTCCTGACCGCCGGCGCGGCGGCGTTGTCGGCCTGCGGCAGTGACAACCATGCCGGTGGCGCGAGCGGCGGCACGGCCCCGTCGGCGAAGGTGGCGTGCGGCGGCAAGGCGACCCTGCGGGCCAGCGGCTCCACCGCCCAGGCGAACGCGATGACCCGCTTCGTCAAGGCCTTCGAACAGGCCTGCGGAGGCCAGTCCCTCAATTACACGGCCAACGGCTCCGGCGCCGGGATCGGCGAATTCAACGGCAACCAAACGGATTTCGCCGGCTCGGACTCGCCGCTGAGCAAGGACGAGTACGCCCGCGCGCAGCAGCGCTGCGGCTCGCCCGCGTGGAACCTGCCGGTGGTGTTCGGCCCGATCGCCATCGGCTACAACGTCACCGGTGTGACCTCGCTGAACCTCGACGGCGCGACCGCGGCCCGGATCTTCAACGGCGGCATCACCGGCTGGAACGATCCCGCGATCGCGGCGATCAACCCCGGCGTCACCCTGCCGGCCGAGCCGATCCGCGTCGTGTTCCGCAACGACGAGTCCGGCACCACCGACAACTTTCAGCGGTACCTCGACAGCGCCTCCAACGGCGCGTGGGGCAAGGGCGCCGGCAAGACGTTCAACGGCGGTGTCGGCGAGGGGGCCAAGGGCAACGACGGCGCCGCCGCCGCCGTCAAGGGCACCGAAGGGTCGATCAGCTACATCGAATGGTCGTTCGCCCAGGCGCAACACCTGAACACGGCCAGGGTCCTCACGTCGGCCGGTCCGGACCCGGTGGCGATCAGCGCGGAGTCCGTCGGCAAGACGATCTCGTCGGCCTGGTTCATCGGCAAGGGCAACGACCTCGCCCTCGACACCATCTCGTTCTACCGGCCCAACCAGCCCGACGCGTACCCGATCGTGCTGGCGACGTATGAGATCGTGTGCTCGAAATACCCCGACCCGCAGGTCGGCACGGCGGTAAAGGCGTTCCTGCGCAGCACCATCGGCGCCGGCCAGGACGGCCTCGCGGACAACGGGTACATCCCCATCCCGCAGGAGTTCAAGTCGCGGCTGTCGGCCTCGGTCGACGCCCTCGCGTGAGCGGTCTCAGCTGGCGCGATACCTGGGGCAGTACGCGGCGACGCTGGCGCCGATGAAGAACCCGGCGCGATAGCCGTCCAGGTTGCTGTTCGTCATCACCTCGGAGGCGATGTCGGACTTCTGCTTGCCGAGATCGAGTTCGTCGCAGACCTCGTGGCCGGCGACGATCGCGGCCTGCGGGGAGGCGAATTCGATGCCCTTGTTCTTCACGGCCGTCACGAACAGGTTGTCGACGGCGTCGCCGCGCGCGGCCGGGGAGACCGCCACCGCGAGGCTGAGCAGCGCCAGGACGAGGCCGGCCGATAGGCGCGTTCGGGTGGCCGTCATCGCTGGGACCTCCCGCCGCGTCGTGATCAGGGCCATCCGGGCCGCTTTTGCACTGAGATCATTGCATGCCGACCTGGCAGGACGGGCACCAATACCTGACGCGATCACCGACGTCGTCGTAGCGGATGCGGGTGCCGCAGCGGCGGCAGGGTTGCCCGGCCCGTCCGTAGACCCACAGTTGCCGGCCGGCCCGGGTGTCGCCGGTGGTGCAGCGGTCCCAGCGGAAGCGATTGGCCCACAGCATGTCTCGGGCGCGGGAGACGAGCCGGTGCAAGTCGGTGACCGCGCCGACCGGCGCGGTGGGCAGGCGGCCGCTGACGAAACACAGCTCGTTGCAATAGACGTTGCCGATGCCGGCCAGCACCCGCTGGTCCAGCAGCGCCTCGCCGATCGGCCGGTCGGGGCGCGCCGCCAGGTTGGCGGCGGCGCGGGCGGGGTCCCAGTCCGGGCCGAGCAGGTCGGGCCCCAGGTGCGCGACCACGTCGGCGTCGGTATCCCGATCCAGGATCTCCAGCACGCCCAGGTCGATGCCGACCGCCCGAATCCCGTTGGCTTCCAGAATGATCCGGGCCCGGTGATCCACCCGGACCGGCCGCCTGCCCACCCGCCAGCTGCCGTCCATCTTCAGGTGCGAGTGAATGCTGGCCCGCCCGACCCGGATGAACAGGTGCTTGCCGCGGCTGAGCACCTCGTCGATCGCCTGCCCGGTCAGGTCGACCGTGGCGAACCGCGGCACCCGGACGTCGCAGCGCGTCAGGGTGTGCCCGGCCAGCTGCTCGCGCAGCATGGTCGCGGTGTGCCAGACGGTGTCGCCCTCGGGCATGGGTTATCGCAGCCGCATTCCGCGTGGGGTGCGGGCGAACCCGGCCTCGGCCAGCGCCTCGGCGACGGGGTTCGGCCCCCCGGCGCGGGGTTGCAGCGCCGGCGTGCCGTCGATGCGTTCGACGAGGATCGACCCGACGCGGCGGGCGGCGACCAGGTCGGCCAGCGCCGCCGCCGCGGCGTGGTCGGTCGCGGGGTCGTCGGTGAACGTCAGCAGCGATCGCCCGCCGCGCTCCAGGAACCAGGCCAGCCCGCCGTCCACCAGCACCACCAGCGCGCCGGCCTTGCGGCCGGGGCGCGCGCCTTCGGCCCCCGAGGGGGGCCAGGGCAGGGCGGCGCCGTAGGGGTTGGCGGGATCGGCGGCGGCCAGCGCCACCGCCCGGTACTCCGGCCGTTCCTGGTCGACGTCGTCGGTGAAGCTGCGCAGCCGGTCGACGGTGGATGCGACCGCGAATTGCGCGCCGCCCAGCGACTCCACGAAATAGCCGCGCTGGCACCTGCCGGCCTCCTCGAACGTGCTCAGCACCTTGTAGAGGGTGGCGAATCCGCCCGGCACGCCCTCGGCCGCCACCGCGCCCCTGGTCAGCACGCCGTGCCGGTTCAGCAGCAGCTCGGCCTGGTAGTGGGCCCGCAGCGTGGAATCCGGCTCGGGGGCCGGCAGGGCCGACCACCTCCCGGCCACGGCCGGGTCGGCGCTGCGGTGCTGGGCGTGCGCGACGCTGTAGCGGCTCAGCCGCGGCGCGCGGCGGGTGCGGTGCGCGGGGGCCGAGCGCTTGCGGGCCCCGGTGCCGGCCAGCAGGGCGCGCAGCGGGGCGAACGTGTCGCCGGTGACCCAGCCGGCCCAGATCAGTTCCCACAGCGCGGTTTTCAATTCCGCCTCGGGGATCGGGCCCTGGGCCAGCTGGCGGAAGAAGTACGCGCCGCCACCGGCCAGCGTGTCCAGGATCGCGCGGTGGGCGTCGGTGAAGTCGAGCTCGGCGGGCCCGGGCAGGGTCAGCGGCGCGGAATCGCTCGCGTGCAGCGCGATCCAGCCGTCGCCGGCCGAGATCGACCCGGCGCCCGACCAGGTGACCTCGCCGGAGGCGAGCAGTTCGTCGAGCATCGCGGGGGAGTAGTCGCGCACCCGCGGGGCCAGGACGAGCGGTTCGATCGCCGAGGCCGGCATCCGCACGCCGGCCAGCTGGTCGATCGCGGACATCAGGCCGTCGATGCCGGACTGCGGCGACGACACGTGGTGCCACGCCGGCAGGAACCGCCCGTAGGCGGCCGTGCTCACCGGCTCCACCTGCGCGCGCAGCGCCGCGAGCGAACGCCGGCGCAGGATGCGCAGCACGTCGGCGTCGCACCACTGCTCGCCGCCGGCGCCCGCGACCAGGTCGGCGGCGACGAACTCGCCGCGCACCAGCTTGCCGTCGGCGGCCAGCCGGCCCAGCACGTCGGCCGTGACGCGCAAACCCAGGCCGAACCTGCCGGCGGCCTCGGCCGTGGTGAACGGGGTGTGCGTGCGCGCATAGCGGCCCAGCAGCTCGCCCAGCGGGTCGGCCACCGCCTCGGTGAACGCGGCGGGGACGCCCAGCGGGACCGCCGCCCCGACGCCGTCGCGCAACCGGCCGATGTCCTCGACGGCCACCCACCAGCTGCGGCCGGCGAACGGCACAGGTAGCGCGCGGCGGGCGGCCCGCAGCCCCTCCAGCCAGCCGCCGACGTCGGCGCCGCCTGCCCGGGCCGCGACCTCGTCCTCGGTCAGCGGGCCCAGCAGCCGCAACAGGTCCGCGACCCCTTCGGCGTCGCGGGCGGCCCGGTCGGCCGACAGGTGCTGCAGCTGCCGGCCGGTCGCGGCGACGACGTCGACGTCGAGCAATTCGCGCAGTTCCACGTGGCCCAGCAGCTCGGCCAGCAGGGTGCTGTCCAGGGACAGCGCGGCGGCCCGGCGCTCGGCCAGCGGGGTGTCGCCCTCGTACATGAACGCGCCGACGTAGCCGAACAACAGCGACGCCGCGAACGGCGACGGCCGCGTGGTCTCGGTCTCGAGCACCCGCACTTTGCGCTGGGCGATGCCGGCCATCAGCGCGGTCAGCGCCGGAACGTCGTAGACGTCCTGCAGGCATTCGCGGATGGTTTCCAGCACCACCGGGAAGTCGGGGTATTTGCGCGCCACGTCCAGCAGCTGGGCGGCGCGCTGGCGCTGGTGCCAGAGCGGCGAACGCTTACCGGGGTGGCGGCGGGGCAGCAGCAGCGCGCGCGCCGCGCACTCCCGGAACCGCGACGCGAACAGCGCCGAGCCGCCCACCTCGGCGGTGACGACGGGGTCGATCTCGTCGGCGTCGAAGACGAACAGCTCCGCTCCCGGCGGGGCACCGTCGCCGCCGGAAAACTCCGTGTCGGGCAGGCGCACCACGATGCCGTCGTCGGAGGCGGTCGGCTTCTCGTCGAGGCCGTAGCGCTCGCGCAGCCGCCGGCCCACCGCCAGCGCCAGGGGCCCGTGCACCCGCAGCCCGTAGGGCGAGTGCAGGATCACCCGCCAATCGCCCAGCTCGTCGCGGAACCGCTCCACCAGGAGGGCGGTGTCGGTGGGGACCACGCCGGCGGCGGTCCGCTGCTCGTCCAGCAGCCCCCACAGGTTGTCGGTCGCGTAGGCATCGAAACCCAAAGCGGCGCAACGCTTGTCGAACGCGTCGCGGGGGAGGCCGGCCAGCTCCCCGGTGAACGCGCCGAGCGCGGCGCCCAGCTCGGCGGGGCGGCCGACGTCGTCGCCGCGCCAGAACGGCAACCGGGCCGGCTGTCCCGGCGCGGGGATCACCAGCACCCGGTCGTGGGTGATCTCGGTGATCCGCCAGCTGGTGGCCCCCAGCGAGATCACGTCGCCGGGACGCGACTCGTACACCATCTCCTCGTCCAGCTCGCCGACCCGCGACGGCTTTTCGGCCTCGGAAGCCAGGTACACGGTGAACAGCCCGCGGTCGGGGATGGCGCCGCCGGACGTGACGGCCAGCCGCTGCGCGCCGGGCCGCGCGGTCAGCGTGCCGGTGTCGCGGTCGTAGACCAGGCGCGGGCGCAGCTCGGCGAACTCGGTGGACGGGTACTTGCCGGCCAGCAGGTCCAGGGTGGCCTCGAACACGCTGCGCGGCAGGGTCGCGAAGGGGGCGGCGCGCCGCACGGTGTCGAACCACCGGTCAGCGTCCAGCGGCTCCAGCGCGGCGGCCGCCACCGTCTGCTGCGCCAGGATGTCCAGCGGGTTGGCCGGCACCCGCATCGTCTCGATCTGGCCGCCGAGCATGCGCTGCACGGTCACCGCGCACCCGATCAGGTCGGTGCGGTGCTTGGGGAACAGCACGCCCTGCGAGACCTCGCCGACCTGGTGGCCGGCCCGCCCGATGCGCTGCAGGCCGCTGGCCACCGACGGCGGCGCCTCCACCTGGATCACCAGGTCGACGGCGCCCATGTCGATGCCCAGCTCCAGGCTCGACGTCGCCACCACCGCCTTGAGCAGCCCGCGCTTCAGGTCCTCCTCGACCAGGGCGCGCTGCTCCTTGCTGACCGACCCGTGGTGGGCCCGCGCCAGCAGCGGCGGCGCGCCGAAACTCTGGCCGCTGCCCATCAGGTGCGCCGGGGCCCCGCCCGCCACCTTGGGGTTGAGGTCGGCGTCGAGCGAGATGCCGGCGCGTTCGGCGTGGATCTCGTTGAGCCGGGAGGTCAGCCGCTCGGCCAGCCGCCGCGAGTTCGCGAACACGATG
>NZ_LZLY01000127.1 GCF_001673535.1 Mycobacterium sp. 1081908.1
TCTACAGCGGTGGCAGAGCCTGGACCGGCAAACATGAGCTGTGGCTGCGCGCTCAGCGGTTCGACAATCCCGCCCTGCAGTTGGCCTACGACAGTAGCTTTGAGGCGATGCTGGTCACCCTCAATCGCCGCGAGCGCCTCGATCGCGCTATCGAACAGATGGCTGCTGATTCTGAGTTCACCCCGGTGGTGAGCAGGCTGTGCTGCCTGCGCGGAATCGCGACGTTGACCGCGTTCGGGTTGGCCGTCGAGATCGGCGACTGGCATCGGCTGACCGGCCGCGCGATCGGCGCCTATCTCGGGCTGGTGCCCAGCGAGTATTCCTCGGGGCCCAGCCGGATTCAGGGCGGGGTCACCAAGACCGGCAACAGTCATGCCCGACGACTGCTGATCGAAGCAGCCTGGCATCACCGGCCCCGCTACCGTGTGAGCGCCAAGCTGCAGCGGCGCTGGGCTGCTGCTGATCCCGCGGCCCGTGCGCGCGCCCAGCTGGCCAACCAACGCCTGCATACTCGGTGGCGCTCGTTCGATGCACGCAAGAAACGCGCCGTGGTCGCCAACACCGCGATCGCCCGCGAGCTGGCCGGATGGTGCTGGTCACTGGCCGTACTCGACGGATAGATCGCCCCACAGGCCCCGGATGAGGTCGATGAACAGGCCGGCAAGCGCCTTGGAGTGACCCGCGACTGAGCTATGAGCAATCTGCTTGCAACACAGGCGATTACGCTCGCTCCTAGACACAGCAAGCCGCTCCAACTCGAAACTCCCGTCCTGCGGTAACCAACCCGCGCATATCAGACTGACACGCGTCGAAAGACACGCTCGACCTCGACAACGACCTCATCCGGCCAACGAAAAGCGGCGGCCGCAACACACCGCGACCGCCGCTTTTCCCTGCCCACTTGACAGAACCGCTTACATATCAGCTCAGCGGCGGTGAAACCCGTCCGCGTCTGACGTCGCTTCGTTGAGCGAGGCGTCGGCGTATCCCCGGCAGTAATCCCAGGTGACGTAGGAGTCCGGTTCGGGATCGTAGGCGGGCTCGTGCGGGCGGACAGTGCCGTCGATGAGCAGTTGTAACAGGTTGGCCCGCAACATGTCCCAGTCGTGGTAGTGGTCCTGCTGGCATTCGTCGCAGCACACCACGAGTCCGCGAATTCCCTTGTGCGCCAGCAGGGCCTCGTACACGGCGAGATCGGCCAGGTCCGCCTCGACCGCCATCCGCTCTTGCTGATCCAGGGGTTGCCCCGGCTCGACGGCTTCGAGCGCAGCCGACGGATCGCAGGGGTCGTCGGCGAACGGGTCGGGTGGCAAACCCGGCGGGAGGTGGTCACGCACGCCTCTAGACTACGCAGGCGGGCCGTCATCGCGCCAGCAGGCGGACTCGCGCCGCGCGCCGCGAGCGGCGCGCGTGGCCAAGCGGGTCCGGTGTCGGCGCGAGCCGATAGGATGGGCTTCTCACTCCGCGCGCGCATGGAGGGCCCCACCGATGTCCAGTGGCACGTCCCACTTAGAAGACAGCTCCGACCTGGTTGCCAGCCCGTATCTGCGCGACCCCCACATCCCCGGACTGGCCGACGACCCGCTGCCGACCGGCGGCGACAACCCGTACAAAATCGCGATGCTCGGATTGACTTTCGACGACGTGTTGCTGCTGCCCGCGGCCTCCGACGTAGTCCCGCCCACCGCGGACACCTCCAGCCAGCTGACCAAGAAGATCAGGCTCAAGGTGCCGCTGGTCAGCTCGGCGATGGACACCGTCACCGAGGCGCGGATGGCGATCGCGATGGCCCGGGCCGGCGGCATGGGTGTGCTGCACCGCAACCTGCCGGTCGCCGAGCAGGCCGGCCAGGTCGAGATGGTCAAGCGCTCCGAGGCCGGCATGGTCACCGATCCGGTCACCTGCCGCCCGGACAACACGCTGGCTCAGGTCGACGCGCTGTGCGCCCGGTTCCGGATCTCGGGGCTGCCCGTCGTCGACGACGACGGCGCGCTGGTCGGCATCATCACCAACCGCGACATGCGCTTCGAGGTGGACCAGACCAAGAAGGTCGCCGAGGTGATGACCAAGGCCCCCCTGATCACCGCCCAGGAGGGCGTCAGCGCCGACGCGGCGCTGGGGTTGTTGCGCCGCAACAAGATCGAGAAGCTGCCCATCGTCGACGGCCACGGCCGGCTGACCGGGCTGATCACGGTCAAGGACTTCGTCAAGACCGAGCAGCACCCGCTGGCCACCAAGGACAGCGACGGGCGGCTGCTGGTCGGCGCCGCCGTCGGCGTCGGCGGTGACGCGTGGGTCCGCGCGATGATGCTGGTCGACGCAGGCGTCGACGTGCTGATCGTGGACACCGCGCACGCGCACAACCGGCTGGTGCTCGACATGGTCGGCAAACTCAAGGCCGAGATCGGCGACCGCGTCGAGGTGATCGGCGGCAACGTGGCCACCCGCGCCGCGGCCGCCGCGCTCGTCGACGCCGGGGCCGACGCGGTCAAGGTCGGGGTGGGCCCGGGATCGATCTGCACGACGCGGGTGGTGGCCGGCGTCGGCGCGCCGCAGATCACCGCGATCCTGGAGGCCGTCGCGGCGTGCCGCCCGGCCGGGGTTCCGGTCATCGCCGACGGGGGACTGCAGTACTCCGGCGACATCGCCAAGGCGCTGGCCGCCGGCGCGTCGACGGCCATGCTCGGCTCGCTGCTGGCCGGCACCGCCGAGGCGCCCGGCGAGCTGATCTTCGTCAACGGCAAGCAGTTCAAGAGCTACCGGGGCATGGGGTCGCTGGGTGCCATGGCGGGCCGGGGCTCCGGCGGTTCGGGCGGGGGCAAGTCGTACTCCAAGGACCGCTACTTCGCCGACGACGCGCTCTCCGAGGACAAGCTGGTGCCCGAGGGCATCGAGGGCCGGGTGCCGTTCCGCGGCCCGCTGGGTTCGGTGATCCACCAGCTGACCGGGGGCCTGCGCGCCGCGATGGGCTACACCGGCTCGCCCACCATCGAGGTGCTGCAGCAGGCGCAGTTCGTCCGGATCACGGCGGCCGGGCTGCGCGAGAGCCATCCGCACGACGTCGCCATGACCGTCGAAGCGCCCAACTACTTCGCGCGGTGAACAGCGAACTGGCAATGGTCGAGATCGGCATGGGCCGCGTCGCCCGTCGCACGTATGAACTGAGCGAGATCAGCATCGTGCCGTCCCGGCGCACCCGCTCGTCCAAGGACGTGTCGACGGCGTGGCAGCTGGACGCCTACCGGTTCGAGATCCCGGTGATCGCCCATCCCACCGACGCTTTGGTGTCGCCGGAGTTCGCGATCGAGCTGGGCCGGCTCGGCGGGCTGGGCGTGCTCAACGGCGAGGGGCTGATCGGCCGGCACGCCGACGTCGAGGCCAAGATCGCCCAGCTCCTCGAGGCCGCCGAGAAGGAGCCGGAGCCCTCCGCGGCGATCCGGCTGCTGCAGGAACTGCACGCGGCGCCGCTGGACCCCGAACTGCTGGGGTCGGCGGTGGCGCGCATCCGCGAGGCCGGAGTGATCACCGCGGTGCGGGTCAGCCCGCAAAACGCCCAGGCGCTGACGCCGGTGCTGGTGCAGGCGGGCATCGACCTGCTGGTCATCCAGGGCACGATCGTGTCCGCCGAACGGGTGGCCAGCGACGGTGAGCCGCTGAACCTGAAGACCTTCATCTCCGAGCTCGACGTGCCGGTGGTCGCCGGCGGGGTGCTCGACCACCGCACCGCGCTGCACCTGATGCGCACCGGCGCCGCCGGCGTCATCGTCGGCTACGGCTCCACCCGGGGCGTGACCACCAGCGACGAGGTGCTGGGCATCAGCGTGCCGATGGCCACCGCGATCGCCGACGCCGCCGCCGCGCGCCGCGAATACCTCGACGAGACCGGCGGCCGGTACGTGCACGTGCTGGCCGACGGCGACATCCACACCTCGGGCGAGCTGGCCAAGGCCATCGCCTGCGGCGCCGACGCGGTGATGCTGGGCACGCCGCTGTCCGAGGCCGCCGAGGCGCTCGGGGGCGGGTGGTTCTGGCCGGCCGCGGCGGCGCACCCGTCGCTGCCGCGCGGGGCGCTGCTGCAGATCGCCGTGGGTGAGCGGCCCCCGCTGGAGCGGGTGCTGGGCGGGCCGTCCGACGACCCGTTCGGCAGCCTGAACCTGGTCGGCGGCCTGCGCCGGTCGATGGCCAAGGCCGGCTACTGCGACCTCAAGGAGTTCCAGAAGGTCGGCCTGACCGTCGGGGGCTGATTCTCGCCATCGGCGACACAGATCGCGGACCGGACAGCGACCGGTCACCCGCCGCGTGCGGTGGCGTTTCTTCAGGATGAATTCAGGCAAACGAACTAATTCGTTTGGTAGCTTGAGGACGTCACGTCGGCCGACTTGGGGCGAACTCACTAACGATTGGAGTATGCGAGGGCCATGGCCATTCCCGTAAGACCCGAACAGATCATCGACCAGCCTGCGCGGGTGCAGACGCTGCGGCGCGTTCTCGATTCGGTCAGCAGCAGGGGCGAACCTGTCGTCGATTTCTGCCGCCCGTATGTCGAGGGCCTCGAAGGCCTGCCGCGGGATGGCCGCTTCCTGCTGGTGGGCAACCATACCCAAGGAGGGATGGAGGTGTTCTTGATCTCCCACTTCGTCCGGCGAGCCATTGGAACCCGGGTGCGGCCGCTGGCCGAGCGGGGAATGGGCAATATGCGCGGGCCCATCGCTGACTTGGCCGCCGCTTACGGCGCCGTCGTCGGTGCGCCCGAAAACGCTCATGAATTGATGCGGAACAACGAAACCATCCTCGTCTTTCCGGGCGGCGGGCGCGAGATCGCCAAATTCAAGGGCGAGGAGCACACCCTGGACTGGCGCGGACGGGCCGGGTTCGCCCGGGTGGCCATTGCCAACGACTACCCGATCGTGCCCGTCGGCCTGGTCGGCAGCGACGACATGTATCGAAGCTTCTTGTCCCGCGACAGCCGATGGGGACGGCTCAGTCTGGCCCTGAGCGAAAAGATCACCGGCCGCAAAGACATGCCGATGCCGCTCATGCATGGCATCGGCCCCACGCTGATCCCCCGCCCGCAACGGATGTATCTGCGCTTCGGCACGCAAGTCGACACGACCAAGCCCGCCGGCGCGTCCGACGACGGATGGGTCGCCCTTGTGAAGGAGGCGACCCAAACGTCCTTGGAAACCGTGCTTGCCGATCTGCTCAAGATCCGCGCGGAGGACCCCTACCGCAGGCTGAACCCGTTGGCACGGCGTCGCGCCGCGCAACCGCCTGCCAGCGCAGCCGACCGAAGCTGCGCCGACGCCGGATGACCGGCGACATGCCTCCGTTCGGTACTTTGCCCGAACTGCTGACCGGCCCCTGGCTGTATGCCTTGCTTGCGGCGGTCGTCGTTGCCTCGGGTGTTCCCCTGCTTGGGCTGGTGATTGTCGCCGAACCAATCCTGATGACGGTAATCGTGCTCGCGGGCGGCGGTCGCGTCTCGATCGTGCCGCTCGTGGCGGTCGCGGTGGCGGGATCGGTGCTGGGGGACGTGCTCAGTTACTGGCTTGGCCGATGGTTCGGCCAGAAATTGCTGCGGCTGCACATCTTTCGGCGATCGCGCCGCCGCATTATGAACGCGCAGCAGCGTGTTCAACGCCAAGGAACGATGAGTGCACTCTTCATCCAGCGCTGGATTCCCCCCACAAGAGGTCTGGTTCCCGCCGTGCTGGGCGCCGCTAAAAAGCCCCTTGGCGAATTCGTGGCCCTGTCGGCCCTGGCCGCCGCCGTCTGGGCGACCGTCATCGTGATCGGCAGCTGGGTCGCCGGTCCCGAACTGATGCTCGCGATGCCGGCGGTAGTCGTCCTCGCACCGGCTGTGGCCGCGGCGCGTCGCACCGTGTTACGCAAGCGCCAAAGCCGGCCGACGCGGCTGAGGGTCGACAAGCCCTTCCGCAAGTGGGAGGCGCTTCCAGTCGTAGCCGTTGCGATAGGGGGACTCGTCATGATGGCGGGTGGCCCTGGCGGCGGTCCTGTCCTGTTGCTTGCGATGCCGGCGGTGATGCTGGCGGCGCCGGCGCTGGGCGGGATCCGCCGCCTGGTCGTAGCAAGGCGCACTCGGCGAAGCCAGCTGCGCGGCGCCTGACTAGGGCCTCGGCGCCCCCTGGTTTGCTACCGGCCGGTAAGGCCATACTGGTGCCATGAAGCCGGATTACGACGTCCTGATCATCGGGTCGGGGTTTGGGGGCAGCGTCAGCGCGTTGCGGCTGACGGAAAAGGGCTACCGGGTGGGCGTGCTGGAGGCCGGACGCCGCTTCTCGGACCAGGAGTTCGCCGAGACCTCCTGGGACCTGCGCAAGTTCCTCTGGGCGCCCAGGCTCGGTTGCTACGGCATCCAGCGGATCCACCCGCTGCGCAACGTGATGATCCTGGCCGGCGCCGGGGTGGGCGGCGGTTCGCTCAACTACGCCAACACCCTGTACGTGCCGCCGGAGCCGTTCTTCAAGGACCGGCAGTGGTCGCACATCACCGACTGGCGCGACGAGTTGATGCCGCACTACGAACAGGCGCAACGGATGCTGGGCGTGGTGGAGAACCCGACGTTCACCGACGCCGACCGCCTGGTGAAGGAAGTCGCCGACGAGATGGGCTGCGGCGACACCTTCGTGCCGACCCCGGTCGGGGTGTTCTTCGGCCCGGACGGCACCAAGGCGCCCGGCAAGACGGTGCCGGACCCGTTCTTCGGCGGCGCGGGCCCGGACCGGACCGGCTGCCTGGAATGCGGCTGCTGCATGACCGGCTGCCGCTACGGCGCCAAGAACACGCTCCTGAAGAACTACCTCGGCCTCGCGGAAGCCAATGGCGCACAAGTCATTCCGATGACGACGGTGAAGGGGTTCGAGCAGCGTTCCGACGGGCTGTGGGAGGTCCGAACGGTTCGCACCGGAAGCTGGCTGCGCCGCGACCGGCGCACCTACACCGCGTCTCACCTGATCCTGGCCGCGGGCACCTGGGGCACGCAGCACCTGCTGTTCAAGATGCGCGACAGGGGAAAGCTGCCGCGCCTGTCCGATCGCCTCGGCGTGCTGACCCGCACCAACTCCGAGTCGATCGTCGGCGCCGCGACGCTGGAGGTGAAGCCCGATCTGGACCTGACGCACGGGGTGGCGATCACGTCGTCGATTCACCCGACGTCGGACACCCACGTCGAGCCCGTCCGCTACGGCAAGGGTTCCAACGCGATGGGGCTGCTGCAGACGCTGATGACCGACGGGCACGGCCCCGGCGGCACCGATACGCCGCGCTGGAAGCAGTTGCTGGACCAGGCCGGTGAGAATCCGAAGCTGATGTTGCGGCTGCTCAACCCCCGGCAGTGGAGCGAGCGCACGGTGATCGCGCTGGTGATGCAGCACCTGGACAACTCGATCACCACGTTCACCAAGCGGGGCAAGCTCGGAATCCGTTGGTATTCAAGCAAACAGGGGCACGGCGAGCCGAACCCCTCGTGGATCCCGGTCGGCAACGAGGTCACCCGCCGCATCGCCGCCAAGATCGACGGCGTGGCCGGCGGCACCTGGGGCGAGCTGTTCAACATCCCGCTGACGGCGCACTTCCTCGGCGGCGCCGTGATCGGCGACAGCCCCGAAAACGGCGTCATCGACCCGTATCACCGGGTCTACGGCTACCCGACGCTGTTCGTGGTGGACGGGGCGGCGATCTCGGCGAACCTGGGCGTCAACCCGTCGCTGTCCATCACCGCGCAGGCCGAGCGGGCCGCGTCGCTGTGGCCGAACAAGGGCGAGAACGACCTGCGCCCGTTGCAGGGCGACACCTACCGGAGGCTGTCCCCGATTCCGCCGGATCACCCGGTGGTGCCAGCGCATGCGCCGGGTGCGTTGCGCTGGCTACCGAGCGATCCCGTCAGCACCGCAGGCTGACCCCTCACTCAGCTTGCGATTCCCTCGGGCGTAGTGGCATCGAGCGGGGCGCCGCTGACGACCCGGCTGCGTTGCCCGTGCACGTTGACCGGCACATCGCCCATCAACGTGACCCGGTGCATGAGCCGATGCTGGCCGTCGTAGTCGTCGATGGCGCGGTGCTGCGTCGCCCGGTTGTCCCAGATGGCGACGTCGCCGTACCCCCAACTCCAGCGAATGGTGTTCTCGGGCATGGTGATTCGCCGTTGCAGCAGCTCGAGCAGCACCGTCGACTCGTAGCTGTCCAGCCCGACGAACCCGCGCACGAAGTTGCCGAGCACCAGCGTGCGCTCACCGGTCTCCGGGTGCACCCGCACCACGGGGTGTTCGGTTTGGAACTCCTTTTTCTCGAACGCCTGGCGGAAGGCCTTCTGGGCGTCGCTCATCGCGTCGATCGCTTCGGCGGTCACGTAGTCGTGGCGGTTGGTGTGCAGCGCCCACATGTTGTCGACCAGCCATTTGAGCGGCTCGGGCAGGTTGTCGTAGGCCGCGGCGGTGGAGGCCCACAGCGTCGACCCGCCATAGCTGGGCAGCGTGACCGCGCGCAGGATCGAGGCCGCGGGGTAGTTCGCGGCGAAGGTGACGTCGGTGTGCCACTGCGTGGCCTTGCCGTACTCGGAGTTGATGGGCGTGATGATCGGCGCGTTGCCGGCCGACAGGAACGACGCCGCGGGGTGGCCGATCGGGGTGCCCAGCAGCCGCGCGAACTCGAGCTGCCCCTCGTCGTCGAGGTGGTCCTGCCCGCGAAAGAAGATCACCTTGTGGGCCAGCAGGGCTTCGCGGATCTCGTCGACGCTGGCCTGGTCGAGGTCGCCGCCCAGTTTGACTCCGTCGACCCGGGCGCCGATCCGGCTGCCCAGCTTGGTGACGGTGATGGAGTGGGTCATTTTCTTTCGTCCTTTTGCGAAGATCGGCTGTAGTCAACTGACTACATGGGCTAGTGTAGTCACATGACTACAAGTTCGGCAAGGGCCGGCCGCAAAAATCCCACCGGGCGCGAGGAGGTGGGGGCCGCGGTCCTGGACGCCGCCACCGAGCTGTTCGCCGAGCGCGGCCCGGCCGCGACGTCTATCCGCGACATCGCCGCGCGATCGAACGTCAACCACGGGTTGGTGTTTCGGCACTTCGGCACGAAGGACCAGCTCGTCGGCGCCGTGCTCGACCACCTGGGCGCGACCACGACCGCGTTGCTGCAGAGCGACCCGACCGCGGAGGAGGCGGAGCGGGCGCTGGACCGGCATCTGCGGGTCATGGCGCGCACGCTGCTCGACGGCTACCCGGCGGGAAAGTTGCAGTCGCGGTTCCCCGGCGCCTCGCAGATGTACGACGACATCCGGCCGATGCACGGCCCCGGTCCCGACGGCGACCGCAGCGCGCGCCTGGCCGTGGCGAATGCCTTTGCCCTGCAGTTCGGTTGGCGGCTGTTTGCCCCTTTTTTACGCTCGGCGGTCGGCATCGATGATCTGCCGGACGCCGAGCTGCGCCAGGCGATCGCCACCGAAATCTCCCGCGTCCTGCAACCTCACTGAGTGCGGGCCAGCGCGCGCCGGTGCAGTGGCTCGCAGCCCGGCGGCTGCTGCGGCGCCGGCAGCAGCGGCTTGCGGATGTGCACCGCGACGATCGTCGGCGCATCGGTGCTCAGGGTGAGCTGTTCGCCGGCGTGCCGGATGTCCAGCTCGTGGTCGGGCCCGTCGTGCACCGTGTAGGTGACCTCGGAGTGGTTGACGTCGACCGTCAGCCGGAAGTCCCGCCAGCGCAGCCGGAACCGTAGCCGCGAAATGCCGTCGGGCAGCGCGGGATCCAGTGACAGGATGCCCTCGTCGTCGCGCAGGCCGCCGAACCCGACGACCAGGGTCATCCAGGCCCCGGCCAGCGAGGCCATGTGCAACCCGTCGCGGGTGTTGTGGTGCAGGTCGCGCAGGTCGATCAGCGCGGCCTCGTAGGCGTAGTCGTGGGCCAGCTCCAGATGCCCGACCTCGGCGCACATCACGGCCTGCGTGCAGGCCGACAGCGACGAGTCGCGGACCATGCGCCGCTCGTAGTAGTCGACGTTGCGCGCCTTCTGTTCGGGCGTGAACGCGTGACTCTGCCACTGCATCGCCAGCACCAGGTCGGCCTGCTTGATCACCTGCGCGGGGTAGAGCCGCACGTAGGCCTCGTGCAACAGCAGGGGATAGGTGGTGTTCTTCTCGAAGTCCCATTCGGCAAAGGTGGTGAAGCCCTCGCACTGCTGGTGGACGCCGAGCTCCGCGTCATAGGGAATGTTGACCGCGCCGGCGGCGTCGCGCCAGGCGGCCGCCTCCTCGGTGGTGACGTCCAGCGCCTCCGCCTCCTCGGGGTGGCGGTTGCACGCGTCCGCGGCGGTGACCAGGTTGTGGGCCGCCATCAGGTTGGTGAAGACGTTGTCGCGGACGATCGCCGTGTACTCGTCGGGGCCGGTGACGCCGTCCAGGTGCCAGACGCCGTGCCGGTCGTGGTGCCCCAGCGACATCCACAGCCGGGCGGTCTCGACCAGCACCCGCAGCCCGCAGTCCCGCTCCAGGTCGTGGTCGCCGGTGACGGTGCGGTACCGCTCGAACGCCATCGCGATGTCGGCGTTGATGTGCCAGGCCGCCGTGCCGGCCGGCCAGTAGGCCGAGCATTCCTGCCCGCGGATGGTTCGCCAGGGGAAGCTGGCGCCCTCGAGGCCGAGCTCGGCCGCGCGCTCCTTGGCGAGGTCCAGCGTCGACGCCCGCCACCGCAGCGCGTCGGCGACGGTGTGCGGGGCGGTGTAGGTCAGCACCGGCAGCACGTAACCCTCTGTGTCCCAAAAGGCGTGGCCGTCGTAGCCGGTTCCGGTGAGCCCCTTGGCGGCGATGGCGCGGCGCTCGGCGCGCGCGCTGGCCTGCAGCAGGTGAAACATCCCGAACCGGACGGCCTGCTGGGATTCGGGGTCGCCCTCCACCTCGACGTCCGCGTTCTGCCAGAAGTCGTCGAGGTAGGACCGCTGCGCGTCCAGCAGCCCCTGCCAGCCGGTGTAGCGGGCGCTGTGGATCGCGGCGGCGGCCTGGTCGCGCAGCGCCGGGCGGGACCGCATGCTCGACCAGCCATATGCCAGGTACTTGACGATGCGCAGCTTCTGGCCCGGGCGCAGCCCGCAGATCACCGTCGTGCGCGCCAGGTCGGGGCGGGCGTCGGTGCTGAACTCGACGCGGCCGGGGACGTCGATCTCGTGGTCCATCGCCGCGGCCATCATCAGCGCGCTGGCCCGCGTCCGGTGCATGAGAAGCGCTCCGGTGTCGGTGTTTTCGTGGTCGACGGCCTCGAGCGGGTTCTCCAGGATCGCCGACACCCGCGGGTCGTCGGAGGTCTCGGGCTGGTCCTCGTTGGTGACCAGCTCGGACTGCACGGTCACGCGGACGAACTCCTCGACCGCTTCGACGACGTACTCGATGGCGGCGACCCCGCGCTGGGCCAGCGAGACCAGCCGGGTGGACACGACCCGGATCTGCTTGCCGTTGGGCGAGCGCCAGTCCGCGAGGCGGGTCAGGGTCCCGGCGCGCAGGTCGAGCACCCGCTCGTGGGAGAGCAGCTCGCCGTAGCGCACGTCGAACGGCTCGTCCTCGACCAAGAGCCGGATGATCTTGCCGTTGGTGACGTCGACGAGCGTCTGGCCGGCCTCCGGGTAGCCGAAACCGGCCTCGGCGTAGGGCAGCGGCCGGATCTCGTAGAAGGAGTTCAGGTAGGTGCCCGGCAGGCCGTGCGGCTCGCCCTCGTCGAGGTTGCCGCGCAACCCGATGTGGCCGTTGGACAGGGCGAACAGCGATTCGGACTGGGCCAGCAGGTTCAAGTCGAGCCTGGTCTCGCGGATCTGCCAGGGTTCGACGGGGTAGCACTCCTCGGTGATCATGACTTCAGCAGGTCGGCGAGGTCGGTCACCACCACGTCGGCGCCGTTGCGGCGCAGGTCCTCGGCCTGGCCCACCCGGTCGACGCCCACCACGTAGCCGAAGTTACCGGCGCGGCCGGCCTGCACGCCCGAGAGCGCGTCCTCGAAGACGGCGGCGGCGTCGGCGCCGACGCCCAGCAGCTCGGCCCCGCGCAGGTAGGAGTCGGGGGCCGGCTTGCCGGCGATGTGCTCGTCGCGCAGCGTGACGCCGTCCACCCGCTGCTGGACGAACCGGTCCAGGCCGGTGATCTCGAGGACGTCGCGGGTGTTGGCGCTCGAGGACACCACGGCGATGCCGAGGCCGGCGGCCGAGACCGCCTCCAGGTAGCGGCGCGATCCCTCGAACACCTCGACGCCGTCGTCGCGCAGCACCTTCTGGAACATGTCGTTCTTGCGGTTGCCCAGGCCGGATATCGTCTCGGCGTCGCCGGGGTCGTCCGGCTCGCCGTCGGGCAGCTCGATTCCGCGGCTTTCCAGGAACGACCGGACGCCGTCCTCACGCTTCTTGCCGTCCACGTACTTGCGGTAGTCGTCGGCCGCGTCGAAGGGCACGAATTTGTCCCCGGTTCGTTTCGCCCGGTCGGACAGGTAGGCGTCGAACATGGCCTTCCAGGCCTTGGTGTGCACGCTCGCGGTATCGGTGAGCACGCCGTCGAGGTCGAACAGGCAGGCGCGCACCTTCTCCGGCAGACCCAGCACGGCTGGACCTCACTCTCGGTATCGGGGTCGGGCGTTATCCACTCCACCATGCTTGGCCGTGCGCCGCCAGGGTTTCGGGGGCGCTCAGCCCTCGTCGTGCAGGGCGGGCGCGTAGGAGATGCCGACGATGACGCCGTCCTGCGTGAGAAGCCGGGTCACCGTTTGTCCCCATGGCTCGGTGCGGGCCGGGTGCAATATCTCAAAGCCCTTGCGTTGCAGCTCGCCCGCCGCCGCTGCGACGGCTTCCGCATCCCGCACCTCGAACTCGATCGACACCTGGGGAACCACTCGGTCGGCGGGCCACTTCGGCGTGCCGAAGCACGCCTCTGCCGCCTGCGAAAGCGGCCAGATGCCGAAGTGCTTGCTGCCGGGGATCGCGGCGCTGGAGTAGTAACCGTCGGCCTCACCTTCCAGGGGGAGGCCGAGGGCATCGATGAACAGCCTGCGGCTCTGTGACGGATCGGCGGGTATGACCGCAATGCTCGCGATGAAGTCTATGTCCATACGGCGCAACCTACGACCAGCCACCGACAGCCCATCATGCGTCGTTCAAAAGTCCTCGCTCGATGAGGTCGAAGACCTGCCCCCGCGCGAATCTGATGGCGGCAGGGCTGGCGGGGAGCGGTCCGTCGAGCAGCAGGACGGCCAGCCCGTGCACGGCTGACCAAACGGCGATCTCGGCTCCCGGTCTGCGGCGAGCGTCCAGCAGGCCGGCGGCCTGGGCCTCGTCGAGCACTTGGGCGAGGACCTCGTAGGGCTCGGCGCTGGTGTCCGCGGGTTCGGCGGACGTCGCGGGATGCGAGGTGAACGCGGTGCGAAACAGGCCCGGCTCGGATATCGCGAAGTCGACATAGGCGGTGCCGACCGCGCGCAGCCGCTTGCGGGGGTCGTGGGTGCGGTTGACGCGCCGGCGCATCTGCGCGGCGAGCTCGCCGCGCGCATAGCTTGACACCTCGGCCAACAGGGCCTCGCGGTCGGCGAAGTGCCGGTAGGCGGCCGAGTGCGACACCCCGGCGGCCCGGGCCGCCTCGCGCAGGATCACCCGCTCGGGTCCGCCCTCGCGGGCCAGCGCGATGCTCGCCTCGGTCAGGGCCGAGTGCAACGCGCCGTGGTGGTAGCCCTTCTTGCCCGGGGGGACGGCCCCGTCGGAACTCATGCCCACACGATCTCACGCCAGGCCAAATGTTGACAACGGTCACATCGGGGGCTCATACTGGCGGATGTAACCATCGGTCACATTCGAGCGAATCGGAAAGGGAACTCCAATGACGAACACACGTGTGCTGGTCACCGGCGCGACGGGAAAGATAGGCGGCGCGGTGGCGGCCCAATTGCTGGAAAAGGGCGTGGCGACGAGGGCACTGGTCCATCGCGACGACGGGCGCAGCGCCCGGTTGCGGGACTTGGGCGCCGAGGTCGTCGCGGCGGATATGTTTGACATTCAACAGGTTCGGGCCGCGGTCGACGGCGTGGACCGATTGTTCTTCAACCCGCCGTACCACCCGCACGCGCTCGACAGCGCGGTCAGCTTCGCCGTGGCCGCGCGCGACGCCGGCGTCGAGGCGGTGGTCGCGCTGGGCCAGTGGCTGGCCAGCCCCGAGCATCCGTCGCTCATGACGCGCCAGCAGTGGTTGTCCGACAAGCTGTTTGCGCTGCTGCCCGACACCGCCCACGTCGCGGTCGATCCCGGGTTCTTCGCGGAAAACTATTTCCAGGTGCTGCCGGTTGCCGCCCAACTCGGCGTGTTGCCGATGCCGAGCACGGGGGGCCGGCGCAACGCGCCCCCGTCCAACGAAGACATCGCCCGCGTCGCGGTGGGCGCATTGCTCGACCCGCACCGCCACGACGGTAGGGCCTACCGTCCGACTGGGCCAAAGCTGTTGTCGGGCAAAGATATCGCGGACGCGGTCGGCGAGGCGCTGGGCCGACCGGTGCGCCTGATGGAAATTCCGTCGTGGATGTTCCTGCGGGCGGTGCGCGTGGACGCCAGGCGGCTGGGGGTCGACATGTTCTTCGAGTCCGGTTTGCGCCACTACCTGCCCGAGACCGGGCTGGGGACCTGGGAGGTGGGCGGCCCGACCACCGACGTGCGTGATGTCGCCGGGGTCGAGCCCGAAGACTTTCTCACCATCGCGCGCCGCTACGTCGAAGCGGCGGACACCCGCCGCAAGCCGGCCAAGATGTTGCGCGAGATCGGCAATCTCATGCTCACCGGGCTGGTACCGGCGCCCCGGCTCGACCGCTTCGACCGGCGCCAGCAGCATCCCCAGCCCGCCCGGCCGCGGTATTCGGGCGAGTCGGCCGTCTGGCACCGCGAGCACGCGCCGTCGGGCGCATCCGCGATCAGTACGCGACGGTGAAGAGGGCTCGGTGATGCCTCGGGTTGTCGATCTCGTCGACAAAGGCGATGGCATAGTCCGCGCCACCGATGTGGGAGTTGCCTTCCGCGTCGATGAGGAGCACGTCCTCGCCGACGCGGAAAATCCCGGTGCGCTCGCCGCGGTTCTCCGAGTTGTACAGCGCCGGTGGCGAAAGGCTGAACCAGTCCACCCCCTCGGGTAATGCGCGCAGCCCCGCCAGCACCTCGGCGTGCGCGATGCCATCCTCCCGGAATTCCTCGGGGAAGATCGGCGTGTCCAGCGCGCGCGGCCCGTCGGGCGAAACGCGCAGGTTACCGGCGCCGCCCACCACGCCGATACGCACCGCGTTGTGGGCGGCGATTCGGCCCAGTGTCGCTAGGTAGTCGGCCAGGCCGGTGCCGTGCGCCGGCAAGGCAACCACGACGACGTCCGCGTCGACCGCGATATCGCGGACGAACTGCTCGTCGAACAACGAGCCCTGCCGGACGTCCATGTCGGTGCGGCCGGCCAATGGGCCGGTGTTGCGGGCCACGGCGATCACCCGGTGGCCGCGGGACAGCGCCTCGTCGGCGATGTTCCCGCCGGAGTAGCCGGTAGCCCCGAAAATGGCGATTGTTGTCATGTTGATATGGAGGCGACGAGGCGCGGAGACTCATCGCATATCGCGGCGCGATTCCGACAGGCGGGGATACCAGCGCCGGACCGGAAGCCAGCATGCGGCCAACGGGACCGTGGTGAGCGCTCCGAGCGCGATCACGCCCGCCAGGTGCCGGTGCTCCTCGCGCATGGTGGCCGCCATTACGAGCATGGCGCCGAAGTGCGCGGCGTTCGCGGTGAGGTTGAAGTCCAGGAAGAGCCGGTTGGCGAGCGGGTCGCGCGCCGACGCGAACAGGAACAGCGCCCAGACGATGTAGACCGTGGCGAACATGACGGCGATCGCGTCGCCCCCGGAGCCCCAGTCGAAGAGCGCGTTGGCCCGATGAGTGATCGCGAACACCAGGTCGGGCACGAAGAACAGCAGATACCCGACCGCGGTCAGCCGGATCATGATCCGAAGCGGGGTTTGCGTCATGAACCGGCGCTCTGCCGGATGATGCGGACCATCTCGGTGGGGCGCTCGAGGGCCGAGAAGTGGCCGACGCCTGGCACCGTGACGGCCCGGACACCGAGCAGGCGGGCGACCTGCTCCCGATCCACCGGGCGCGACCAGTCGCGCTCGCTGTAGACCAACGTGACCGGCGTATTCACCTGCGCGTAGCGGCCTTTCGCGTCGATGAGCCCGGAGAGGCTGCGCATGATCGCCCGGTTCACCCTGGGGTAGCCGGGCCGGCGGCCGCTGCGTCGTAGCTCGGTGAGGAAGTCCCTCGGCAGCGCGTGGCGGTCGGCGAAGCCGCCGGCCAGGACGCCTTCGAGGATGAGGCGGTTTTCCAGCCGGGCGAAGACCGGTCCCGATCCCGGCAGGCGCATGCCCGTGCCGATCACGCGGGCGAACCAATTGCCGCGCTCCAGGCCGCCCGGGTAGTCATACGGATTGAAGGCGACCACGCCGCTCACCCGGTCGGCCAGCTCGATCGAGGCCGACAGCGCGAGCGCGCCACCCATCGATTCGCCGGCCAGCGTGACGCCGCGCAGGCTCAGAGACGTGATGAATTCGACGACGGAGCCCCGCAATTCGGGCTCGCCGTAGCGGGCGCCGGGTGCGATGTCGGACCATCCCATCCCGGGCAGATCCAGCGCGTACACGGTGAATTCGTCCCACAGCGCGGGCATGACCCGCTGGAAGTAGTCCAGCTGCGTGCGGACGGTGTGCAGCAAAACGAGCGGTGGGCCGGTGCCCGTCGTGAAGTAGCGCAATCGCGAGCCGTCGGAGCGGCGGAGGAATTTGACCTCGCCGCGGCCGCCGCTCCACGTCATCGTGTAGCGCTGGTCAGGAATCCCGTTGGGCGGCATGACATTACCGTTCGACAATCGCCTGGACGGCGCGGACGCGTCCGTCCGCCAGCGCGTGGGTCAGGTTTTCGGCTTTTCGGCGGAAGTTGGTGACGAAGGCGTGCAGTCCCAACGGGCCGTCGGGCTGGGCCAGGATGGCCTGCATCAGCGCGGCCGCCTGGTCGGTGAGGTCGTTCCACTGTCGGACCGTGAACCCCGCGGACTCGACCGCGCCGCGCAATTCATCGGGCGTGACCAGGTGGCTGCGGTCGGGGTGGTCGGCCCAGGGCAGGGGGTAGTCGAGTTGGCCGGTGTCACCAATCACGATGTCCCACAGGGCAAGCCGACCGCCGTCCTTGAGCACCCGGTGCGCCTCGGAGTACAGCCGCGCCTTGTCCGCCACGTTCATCTGGACGTGCTGGCTGATGGCGACCTCGAAAGCGCCGTCGGGAAAGGGCAGTTCGGTGACGTCGGCCTGGCCAACCTCGATGAGGGCGTCTAGCCCGACGAGTCGATTGAGCCAGCGGTTGGTTTCGCAGTATTCGTCGGTGAGGTCCACGGCGGTGACTCGGCAGCCGTAGCGGTCGGCGACGTAGCGGGCGGTGCCGCCGACGCCACTGCCCGCGTCGAGGACGTCGCTGTCACCGGTGATGCGCGCCAGGTCGACGAGCTGCCCGGTGGCGATGCGGCCCATGGTGTGGAAGTCCTCCAGCATGGCCAGGTCGGCGGGCGCCAGGCGGTCGAGGTCCATCCCGGCGGAGCGCAGCGCCCGCTCGATGTTGTTGCGCGACAGGCCGGTCGAATACTGCTCGATGATCGTGGCGTTCATTTCTGCACCTCTGACCATGCGGTGATGATGGAGGGCATGGTGATGAGGGCGTTGGCCGCCAGCGCTTCCTCGCGGAAACGCGGCACGAATTCGCTCATGTCGTCGAGATCGTCGAGGCCGAAGCCCCCTTGTTCTGCGATGGGCGAGACGAGCCGCCAGACTTCCGCGCCGTAGTCGAGGATGTCGGCGTCGGCGGCGGTGCCGATCGGCGCGCCGATGGCCAGCCGCGGCGCGCCCAGGCCTGCGTCGGCGAAGACCGCGTGCAGCGTGGTGCCGAACCGCGGGCTGATGCCCATGGCCTCGAAGGCGCGGACGATGCCCGCGATCACCTGGCTGAACAGTGGCAGCTCCGGGACGCTGCGCGCCCGAGTGATGTCGATCTCGGCGAACGCGATCACGCCGCCGGGGCGCAGCAACGAGCTGAGGTGCCGCAGGGTGGCGGCCGGGTCGGGCAGGTGCATCAGGATCAATCGGCCGATGACCGCGTCGACCGGTTCGTCCAGGGTGATCGCGTCGATGACCGCTTGTGTGAAATGCACTGTGGACAAGCCTTTTTCGGCGGCGCGGGCGCGGGCCAGTTCGACCATGGCGGGTGCGGCGTCGACGCCGAGCACGCTTCCCGTCGGCCCGACCAGCCGGGCGGCGACGAACGACACGTCGCCGGGGCCGCTGCCGATGTCGAGCACCCGCATGCCCGGGCGCAGCCCGGCGAGCCGCAGCGCGTGCTCGGTGTAGCCGTCGTACAGCCGTCCCTGCAGGAGCAGCCGCTGCACCTCCGCGTCGGCGTGGCCGAGGACGTACGTGCTTTCTGATGTACCCATTGGTTTCGTACCTTTCTGTGTGGGAGCGGTTCTAGGCGTTCGCCAGTTCGGGGGATGTCGGTCGCGCGGCCCGCGCCGGCAGGAGCCAGGCCACGAGGATCGCGGCGCCCAGCGCGATGCCCGCGCACACCAGGGAGCTCACCTGCAGGCCGTCGAGGAAGGCGCGATCCACGACGGCGCGGACGTGGCCGGCCTGTTGCACGGGCAGGCGTCCGATCACCGTGTGCGCGAAGGCCATCGAGTTCCGCATCGCGTCGGCGGGCAGCCCGGTCAAGGCGTTTCCCGAGAGATGTCCCGAGTACACCGACGCGAAGATGCTGCCCGCGATCGCGACCCCGAGGGTGCCGCCGAGCTCGCGCGTCGTGTCGTTGACGGCGGAGCCGACGCCGGCCTTGTCGACCGACAGCGATCCCATGATGGCCTCGGTGGCCGGCGAAAAGGTTAGCCCGAGGCCGCCGCCGAGCAGCAGCATCTGCGCCGCGATCTGGTTGTAGGGCGTGGCGGCGTCCGCGGTGGATGCCCACGCCAGCCCGGCGGCGAACACGGCCAGCCCGCCGGCGACGACGGCAGTGGTGCCGATTCGCTCCACCGCCCGGGGTCCCAGGATGCTGGCCAGCGCGATGGAGGCGGCGACCGGAAGCAGGCGCACGCCGCTCTGAAACGCCGTGTAGTCCTTGATGAATTGGAAGTACTGGGTGATGACGAAGATGAAGCCGAAGAGGGTCAGAAAGCCGGCGGTCACGGCGAGGCTGCCGCCGGAGAACCGGCGGTTACCGAACACCGAGACGTCCAGCATCGGGTGGGTGCTGCGCCGCTCCCACGCCGCGAACCCGGCGAGAACGGCCGCGGCGAGGGCGAATCCGGCGGCGGTCCGGGCGTTGGTCCATCCCCAGGTGGGCGCCTCGATCACGGTGTAGACCAGCGTCGTGATTCCGACCGCGGACAGGATCAGGCCGGGGACGTCGACGCGCGGCGCCGCCGGGTCGCGAGAGGTCGGGACGAACAGGACGCCGCCGATGATGGCCAGCGCCGCGATCGGGATGTTGACCATGAAGATCGAGCCCCACCAGAAGTGTTCGAGCAGCCAGCCGCCGCTGATCGGTCCCACGGCCACCCCGACGCCGACCATGGCCGCCCACAGCCCGATCGCCTTGGCTCGCGGCACCGGGTCGGTGAAGATGTTGGTGATCAGGCCTAGCGTGGTGGGGAAGATCACCGCGGCGCCGACGCCCATCGCGGCGCGGGCGGCGATCAGCGCGTCGGCCGAATTCACTTGCGCGGCAACGGCTGAGGTGAGCGCGAAGAGTGCGAGTCCGGAGCTGAGCCAGCCCCGCCGGCCGTAGCGGTCGGACAGGCTGCCGGCCGACAGCAGCAGTCCCGCCATGACCAGCGTGTAGGCATCGACGATCCATTGCAGCTGGGCGGTGTCGGCGCCGAGCTCGCGCGACAGGGTGGGCAGCGCGACGTTGACGATGGTGGCGTCGACGCTGATGACGAAGACGCCGAGGCAGATCACGGCGAGTGCCGCGATGGGGCGGTTTTTGAAGATCGGGTAGGTGGGTTCGGTGTTCATGGACAAGACGCTAAAGCCAATAGACAAATAAATCAAGTAGTAAGTTGAAAAAGATGTCCGCCGGCGGTAGAGTGGCCTGGTGGCGTCCCGCAGGAACTACAACCAGAACTGTCCGATCGCCCGCGGACTCGACGTCGTGGGCGAGCGCTGGACACTGCTGATCCTGCGCGAGCTGGTCGGCGGCGCTCGCCGTTACGGCGACCTGCGCGACCAGCTTCCCGGCATCGCGACCAATCTCCTGGCCGAGCGGCTCAAGGAGCTGCAAGAGGCGGGGCTCGTCGAGCGCGCCGACCTGCCGGCGCCGATCGGGCGCACCGTATACAGCCTCAGCGACCTCGGCTGGCAGCGGGCGCTGCCGATCCTGCAGAGCATCGCGTGGTTCGGGCTGGACCGGATCGACCCGATCGGGGACGGCCCGGCGACGCCGCTGAACGGGTTCCTGGCCGGGATCCTGCTGGGTTTCGACCCGGCTGCCGGCGCCGGCCTGGAGGCGACGTGTCGCGCCGAGATCGACGGCCGCCGTTTCGATTTCGCGATCACGCAGGGTCGCCTGGCCGCCGCTCGCGGCGAGCCCTCGGTGACCCTCACCGCCAGCGCGGCGGACCTGGTGAACGCGCGTCTGGGGTCGACCGAGGCCAAGCGCAGGGCGGCGCTGCGGCGCGTCGAGGTCGAAGGCGACCCCGAGACCGTCGACGCCGTGCGCCGGGCGTTCGCGCTCCGCTAGATCGACCTTTCCCGGAACCGTGGATTTTCGGGCCACGTTGCAATACAGTCGTATCGTCTTCGAGCTGTTTTCGCTGGCACGCATGTCCATACGAAGGGACGGCTGTGACGAATTTTGCGGTGCTGCCACCAGAGGTGACGTCCGCGCAGATGTATACCGGTGCGGGCTCGGGGCCGATGCTGGCCGCCGCGGCGGGCTGGTCCGGGCTGGGCGACGAGCTGGGATCGGCGGCGGACTCGTTTGCCTCCCTGACTTCCGGCCTGGCGGGTGGGCCCTGGCAGGGGCCGGCGTCGGCGGCCATGGCGGCCGTGGCCACTCAATACGCGCAGTGGCTCAACGCATCGGCGGCTCAGGCCGCCGGCGCGGCCTCACACGCCAATGCGACGGCCGCGATCTTCGAGGCGGCCAAGGCGGCGATCACGCATCCGGCGGCCGTCACCGGCAATCGCCTGCAGCTGCTGTCGCTGGTGCGTTCCAACCTGTTCGGGTTCAACGCCCCGGCGATCGCGGCCGCGGAGGGCGCGTACGAGGAGATGTGGGCCCAGAACGTCGCCGCGCTGGCCGGCTATCACGGCGCGGCCTCGGCGGTGGCCGCCCAACTGGCACCGTGGCAGCAGCTGCCGTCGGCCCAGGCAACCCCGGCGACGAACTTAGGCGCTGTTTTCACCCCGCAAACGGCCGCGAAGGTCGCTACAACTGTCGCGGCGGACGCGCGTGACCTGGGGCTATATGTCGACTCCGAGGTCGGTGCCATCCAAGTCGCCAACGCGGCCGTGCTCAACGCTCACCCCGTTCAGATCCCCAGGCGCGTCGTGCAAGCGGTCAGGACGGACACGGCAGCGGTGGCGCGAATGGCCACTCGCATCATTGAGTTTCCTGCGGGGGCAGTCGCGGACGCCGGTGCGGTCATCGCTGAGCAAGCCTCACCGCCGCCGCCCGTCAACCCCACGCTGCCGCCGTAGCGAGCCTCACCAGGACACCGGAAGTTCGACGAGGCCGCCGGTGAGCGTGTCGGCGCGCGTCGATAACGTCGCGGGATCGACGGTCAGGCGCATCGACGGGAACCGCGGAATCAATTGCCCGAAAACCGTTTTCAGCTCGATGCGCGCCAGCGGGGCCCCGATGCAGTAGCGCGCGCCGTGCCCGAACGTGAGGTGTGCTGCCTGCTTGCGTGCGACGTCGACGCGCTGCGGGTCTTCGAACGTCGCGGGGTCGTGGTTGGCCGAGCCCACGTCCAGCAGCACCAGGTCCCCGGCGTGGATGGCGACGTCGTCGATGTCGAAGTCCGTGCGCGCGTAGCGGGGGATACCGCCCACCGCGTCGCCGCCGGCCGTCGCCCGCAGCAGCTCCTCGACCGCGTTGGGGATCAGCCCGGGGTCATCGACCAGCGCCTGCCACTGGTCACGATTCGACAGCAATAGCATTGCGCTCAGCCCGATCTGGACCACCGTGGTCTCGTGCCCGGCGAACAGCAGGAACATCGACATCATCGCGGCCTCCTCGTCGGAGACGCCGTCGGTCGCGCAGAGCCGCGACGTCACGTCGTCGCCGGGGTGGGCGCGCTTGCGCTCGACCAACCCGCGGCCGTAATCGAACAGCTCGGCCAGCCCGCGCTCGGAGCGGGCGTGATCGCGCACGTTGCCGGCGTCCTCCGCCCAGGCGCGGAACTGGTCGCGGTCGGAGTAGGGCACCCCGAGTAGCTCGCAGATCACCAGGATGGGCAGCGGCAGCGCCAGCCGCGCGTGCAGGTCGGCCGGGGGGCCCTGGGCCGCAAGGTCGTCCAGCAGTTCGGTGGTGAGCGCGGCCACCCTGGGCTCCAGCGACCGCAGGTGCCTCGGCGAGAAATGGGGCTGCAGCAGTGCGCGCATCCGCGCGTGGTCGGCATCCTCGGTGTCGAAGTCGCCCATCGGGCCGCCGAACAGCGCGGATTCCCCGGTGCGCGAAGCGGTTTCGGGGTTTCGGTGGGAGCGACCGAGGCGATCGTCGTCGAGGAGGCGGCGTACCTGGACGTAGTCGGTGACCAGCCAGGCCTCGTCGCCGACCGGTGTTCGCACCCGATGAATTTCAGTCATCGAAGCCCCGCCTTGTATAGATACGCATTTACAAGAGTACTTGTACACTCTTCTCTAGACAAGAGGAGGGTGCGATGACGGCGGTCCGATCGGAGCCGACCCGGCGGATGCCCCGCGCGCAGCGGCGCGAACAGATCCTCGAGGCCGCCACGCGCGCCTTCGCCCGCGGCGGCTTCGCGAACACCGGGCTCGACGCGATCGCCGCGGAGGCCGGTGTCACCCCGGTGATCCTGTACCGGCACTTCGCCTCGAAGGCCGAGTTGTATCGGGAGGTCATCGAGGGCGGTCACGGCAGGCTTCGCGAAGCCACCGGCCCCGACGACTTCGACGACGCCAGCATCCCCGCGCTGATCCGCGCCGCCTCAGCGGATCCGGACACCTTCCGGCTGCTCTACCGGCATGCCGCGCGCGAAGCGGAGTTCCGCGACGTCATCGACACCCTCATCGAGGGCTCAGCCGACATCACCCGCCGCCACCTCGCGGGCGTCGGCGACGACCGGTGGCGCAACTGGGCGGCGCGACTCCTGCCCACCATGACGATCGACGCCGTCATCGCCTGGCTCGATGCCGGCCAGCCCGACCCCGACCAAGCCGCCGCGCGAATCCGCAGCGTCGTCGACGCCGTGATCCACGCGGCGTCGGGCTAGCCGAGCAGGGCGTCGATCCAGGCTTGGGCGATGAACTTGCCGTAGCGGGCCGCCGACCACCCGCGTTCGAGGACGAGAAGTTCGTAAAGCTCGGGCGCGTGGTACGTCCACAGGATGTCGCGCGCCTGGGTGGCGCCGACCCGAAGCTGCCCCGTGCCGGCCAGGCCCGAGGCGAACATCGTCATGGCCGTGAGGGTTTCGTGCCGGATCTGCTTCCAGACCTCCGCGGCGTCGGGCGACGACGCGGCGCCGTCGCGAGCCAGCAGCTGGACCGGGGCGCTGCGCGGCATGGTGGCGGCCAGGTGCTTGGCGTAGAGCTCGAGCTTGCGGGCGGCGTCGGGGGCGTCGCGCACCTTCTGGATGACGTCTCGATCGGCCATTGGGATCGGTTCGTCGTCGCCGGCCACCGACACGTCGAAGAGCGCCTTGAGCACGCCCGCCTTGGTCGCGAAGGCCTTGTACACGGTCTCGACCGACACGCCGGCGTCCCGCGCGATCTCCGCGATGGTGGTCGCGGCGTAGCCCCGCGCCAAGAAGCGCTGGCGGGCGGACGCGAGCACCGCCTGCCGATTCTGTTGGGCCTGTTGACGACGACGGCTCGAGTCGTAGCGGCGCGGGGCCGGGCCCTTGACAGATCCCATAATTGAGTAGATGCTCCTGTATCGATTACTGGTTACTGTACCAAAAGCTAGGGAGCCGACATGACAACCGCGACACGTGTCGTCGCCGCATTGGCGGACGGAGACCATCCCACGGCGGTAGCGCGCGCCCTGGCACCCGAAATCACGCGGCGCGCCGACGAAGCCGAGGCGCTCGGGACGCTGCCGATCGATCTCGTCGGGCGGCTGCGCGCGGCCGGCGTCTTCCAGGCCCTGCAGCCGCGCGGGCTCGGCGGATTCGAGATCGCCCCCGTCGAGTTCATCGAGATGATCGAGGAATTGGCGCGCGCCGACGGCTCGACCGGCTGGGTTGCGGCCATCGGTGCCGGCGCACCCACGTTCACCGCTTGGCTCGAGCCGGCCGTCGCCCAGGATTTGTTCGGCTCGAACGCAGACTTCTTGGCCGCCACCGTGTTCGCCCCCACCGGGCGGGCCGTCCCCGACGGCGGGGGCCGGTTCGCCGTCGACGGCCGATGGCCGTTCGCCAGCGGTTGCCGGCACGCCGAATGGTTACTGACCGGGATGTTCGTGTTCGACGGCGACTCGCCGCGGATGATTGCCGGGCAGGGACCGGATTGGCGCCTCGGCTTCTTCCCGCGCGCCGACGCCGAAATCGTGGACAACTGGGACGTTTTGGGGCTGCGCGCCACCGGCAGCAACGACGTGGTCGGCCGCGGTCTGCGCGTCGCCGAGGAACACACCATCAGCCCGTTCTTCCGGCCGGCCCGCGCCGACGGGCCGCTGTGGCGGCTGCCGTTCTTCACGATGGTGGGTGCGGCGCTCGTCGGCGTCCCGCTCGGGATCGCGCGGCGCGCGCTCGACGAATTCGCCGACCTCGCGACCACGAAGACGCGGGCCGGCGCGTTCGAGCCGCTCGCCGGGGACCCGGTCGCCCAGGTCGAATTCGCCGGTGCCGAAGCGGGTTTGCGGTCCGCGCGGGCCTTCGTTCTCGGCGAGGCCGGCGCCCTGTGGGACACCGCGCTCGCCGGCGACGCACCGACTCTGGAGCAGCGCGCGCGTTTCCAGCTCGCCGCCCAGCAGGCGATGCGCGCGGCGCGCCAAGCCGTCGACACGGCGTTCGGCCTGACCGGCGCGGGTGCGGTGCACGCCGCCCACCCGCTGCAACGGTGCTTCCGGGATCTGCACACCGTCGGCCAGCACGTGTACTTCAGCCCGGCCGCCCTGCAGCGCTACGCCAACACCCGCTTCGGCATCACCCAGCCGACCCACCTGATGTGACGCCGGCCTACAGGGCGTTGATCCACCTTTCGATGCGCCGGGCCTCGTGCGCCATCAGCTCGGGTTGCGCCAGCGCGTTGGTCAACACGGCGCTGCCCTCGTAGGCGATGACGAGGTCGCGCGCCAGGTCGCGCGCGTCGCGGCGGCCCATCGCGTGGAATTGCTGCTCGGCCCAGTCCAGCAGGGTCTGCATGATCGGGGCGGTCAGCGCGGGCGACCGGCCCGATTGGTTCGCCAGCTCGGTGCACAGGGTTCCCAGCGGACAGCCGTGGTCGGCGATGGCGTCGCCCGATTCGGCCAGCATCCCGACGAGCGCCTTGAGCCGGGCCTTCGGGCTTCCGTACCGGCGCTGCAGTCCCGCGGTCGCGGCCCGGATTTCCTCGGTGCGCGCCTCCACGACGGCGGCCACGATGTCGTCTTTGGTCTTGAAGTAGTAGTACATGTTGCCCAGCGGCACCCCGGCGGCCTCGGCGATGTGCGCGAGCGTGGTGCCCGCGATGCCCTGCCGGTAGAACAGGTCGCACGCGGCTGCGATCAGTCGCTCGCGCTTGCCGGGGGGTGGCGGCGAGGCCGCCTCGTCGGCGTCGGTTGAGTCAGCCATATCACTCACGGACTATAGACGGCACGCGTCCATGCTCAGGTTCCACAGCAGGTCCCTGTTCTGCGGCGTGTTGTACGCGCTCCTGACCGTCTTCGGCGCGTTGTTGACGAAGTACTGCCCGGAGGCCTGCGCCGCATCCGGTGACCCGGCGAGGAACAGCGACGTGGCGGCGCCCTTCTCCGGAGAGCGGGAAAACGGCAGCGCCGCAACGGAGATCGCGCGGAAGACCCCTTCCGTTCCCCGCATCATCGGAGTCCTGACGATTCCGGGATGCGCCGCGTTGGCGGTGACGCGGGTCGGGCGGAGACGCTGCGCCAGTTCGATGGTGAACAGCAGCACGCAAAGTTTGGACGCGGCGTACGTGCGGATCGTCGAGAAACGGCGTTCGCTCTGCAGGTTGTCCGGGTCGAACTTGCCGGCGCGGTAGACGCTCGAGCTCAGGTTGACGACCCGGCCCTGCGCGCTTTTCTCCAATGCGTGGAGCAGCAATTGGGTCAGATAGAACTGCGCCAGGTAGTTGACCTGAAACGTCGTCTCGTATCCGTCGGCGGTCAGCACGCGTTGCGGCATGACCACCCCGGCGTTGTTGACGAGCACGTCCAGCCGCGGGTAGCGCGCCAGGAACGCCTCGGCGAGCCCGCGCAGCTGCGCCAGCGACCTGAGATCGGTGGTGAGGTAAGCGACGTCGCGATTGCCGGTGGACGCGACGATCTCGCTGGTGACACTGGCCGCCTTGGCCTCGTTGCGCGCGGCCAGCACCACGGAGTAGCCCGAGCGGGCGAGCTCGGTCGCGGTGACCCTGCCGATGCCGTCGGTGGCCCCCGTGATGAGGCAGATGGGCCTATCCATGGGCCTCGACCCGGGTGGGCCGCAACAGCATGCGCGACATCACCGAGCGGGTGACGGCGGCCGGCACGAGCGCGGCGGTCACCCGGTTGATTCGTCCCGGTATGCAGCTGGCGCGATTGCGCTCGAGCGCGCGCAGCGCCTCGCGGGCGCAAACGTCCGGCGCCATGGGCGATATCGGCATCTTGTCGGGGTCCAGGCCCAGGTCGGCCAGCGCCGGCGTGCGGGTGGGCCCGGGGTGCAGCACCGTCACGTGCACCCCCCGCTTGGCCAGCTCGCCGTGCAGGCCCGCGCCGAGGCTGGTGATGTAGGCCTTGGTCGCCGCGGTATGCGCCATGTACGGCACGCCGTGCACTGCCCCGAGGGCGGAGACCAGGATGATGCCGCCGCGGCCGCGCCGCGCCAGCCGTTCACCGAAGTGGTGCGTCAAGCCCAGGTGTGCGGCGGTGTTCAGCCGCAGGATCGCCCGCTGCGCCTGCAGGTCGGAGTCCACGAAGGCGCCGGGCAGGGCCACGCCGGCGTTGGAGATCAGCAGCCCGACGTCGATGTCGTTGGTGGCCTCGGCGATCGGGGTCAGCGAGCCCGGGTCGGACAGGTCGACGCCGACGGCGCGGTACTCGACGCCGTAGTCGCGGCTCAGCGCCGCGCCCAGGTCCTGCAGCGCGGCGAGGCGGCGCGCGACGAGGATCACGTTGATGCCGGAATCGGCGAGCTGGTGGGCGAATTCGCGCCCGATCCCCGACGACGCGCCCGTCACGACGGCCCACGGGCCGAACCAATCTGCACTGATGCTCATGGCGTTGAACCTCCGAATCAAGTTAGTTAGGTAACTTAGCACTGGTCGCGGCCGGACGGCAAGACTGCGGGCCACGCGGGGGAGATGAGGCCGGGAAACCGTCTGTCAGGACTGATTTTGTCTTGCGCGATTTCCTCCGCGAGCGCTAGCGTATTGGTTAGGTAACTAACTTATACCTATCAAAAGGGGCGAGGATGACTGTCGTCAAACGCGCGTGGATTCCGCTGGTCGTGGTGGTCCTGGTCGCCATCGCGGGTTTCGCGGTCTACCGATTGCATGGCGCCTTCGGCGCGCGCGGCGCCACGTCGGCCGTCGGCGGCCGCCCCGATGACATCAAGCCCTTCAACCCCAAGCACGTGACCCTGCAGGTCTTCGGCCCGGAGGGGACCGTGGCGGACATCAACTATCTGGACGTCGAAGCCGCACCGCAGCGCGTTGACGGCATGCGGCTGCCGTGGACGTACAGCGTGGCCACGACGGCCCCGGCGGTCAGCGTGAACGTCGTGGCGCAGGGCGACGGTGCGGTCATCGGCTGCCGAATCACGGTGAACGGCGACGTCAAGGCCCAGCGGACGGTGGCGGGGATCCACCCCCAAACCTTCTGCTTGGTGAAGTCCGCGTGATCGCGCGAACGGTACGCCGGCTGTCGTTGCCCATCCTCCTTTTCTGGCTCGGGCTGGCCGCGGTCACCAATATCGTTGTGCCACAACTGGAAGCGGTCGGTGAGGCGCACGCCGTGTCGATGAGCCCCGAGGACGCCCCGGCGATACGGGCGATGAAGCGCGTCGGCCAGGTGTTCGGAGAATTCGACTCGGACAGCGCGGTCATGGTCGTGCTGGAAGGACAGGCGCCGCTGGGCGACGCGGCGCACCGGTTCTACGACGACCTGATGCGCAGGCTCGCGCGCGACCGCAAACACGTCGAGCACATTCAGGACTTCTGGGGCGATCCGCTCACCGCCGCCGGTTCGCAGAGCGCCGACGGCAAGGCCGCCTACGTCCAGGTTTATCTCGCGGGCCACCAGGGCGAGACGCTGGCCAACGAGTCCGTCGACGCCGTCCGGGCAATCGTGTCGAGCGCGGTGGCGCCCAACGGGGTTCGGGCGTACGTGGCCGGCCCCGCGGCCGTCACCACCGATCAGCTCGAGTTCGGCAACAAGAGCGCCCGCAAGGTGATGGGCGTGACGGTCGCGGTCATCGTGCTGATGCTGCTGATCGTGTACCGCTCGTTGGTCACCGTCCTGCTGACCCTGCTGATGGTGTTCATCGAACTGCCCGCCGTGCAGGGGGTGATCGCGTTCCTCGGAAGCCACGGGGTCATCGGGCTATCCACGTTCGCGGTGCAGATCCTGCCGATCCTCGCCATCGCCGCGGGCACCGATTACGCGATATTCATCGTGGGCCGATATCAGGAGGCCCGGCAGGCCGGGCAGGACCGGGAGTCCGCCTACTACACCATGTTTGGCGGCAGCGCCCATGTGGTGCTCGGCTCGGGCCTTACCATCGCCGGCGCGATGTTCTGCCTCAGCTTCACCAGGCTGCCCTATTTCCAGACGCTGGGCGCCCCGTGCGCGATCGGGATGTTCACGATGGTGGCGGGCGCACTCACGCTCGGTCCCGCCGTCATCACGTTGGGCAGCCGATTCGGGCTGTTCGACCCCAAACGCAAAATCAAGACGAGGGGATGGCGGCGGGTGGGAACCGCCGTCGTCCGGTGGCCCGCGCCGATCCTCGCGGCGACGTCCGCGACCGCGCTCGTCGGGCTGCTCGCCCTGCCGTCGTTCACGACGAGTTACAACGACCGCAATTACCTTCCCCGGACCACGCCGTCCAACATCGGCTACGCCGCGGCCGACCGGCACTTTTCACCCGCACGGTTGAACCCCGACCTGCTGTTGGTGGAGGCCGACCACGACATGCGCAATCCCGCCGACATGCTCGTCCTGGACCGGTTGGCCAAGGGCGTGTTCGGGGCCGACGGCGTCGCGCGCGTCCAGTCCATCACCAGGCCGCTGGGCGGCCCAATCACGCACACGTCCATCCCATTTCAGATCAGCATGCAGGGCACCACGCTGACCGAGAACATGAAGTACCTGCACGACCGGATGGCCGACATGCGCGCCGTCGCCGACCAAATGACGGGCGTCATCGACACCATGCAACGCATGCTCGCCCTGATGCGTCAGCTCGCCGCCACCACACACGACGTGGCCGGCCAGACGAAGCGGATCGTCGACGACACCACCGAAGTTCGCGACCGCATCGGCGATTTCGACGACTTCTTCCGGCCGCTGCGTGGCTACTTCCACTGGGAGCGGCACTGTTTCGACATCCCCGTCTGCTGGGCGCTGCGATCGGTATTCGACGCACTCGACGGCGTCGACACGCTCACCGACGACCTGGGCGGTCTGGTCAAGGACACCGACCGGCTGGATGAGCTGATGCCGCAGCTGATCTCGATGCTGCCGCCGATCATCGACGCCACGACGACCATGCGCGCGATGACCATGACGATGTACAGCACGTTCGCGGGCCTGCTGGACCAGATGGACGCCGCGCAGCAGAACGCCGCCGCGATGGGGCAGGCCTTCGACGCGGCGAAGAACGACGACTCCTTCTACTTGCCGCCGGAGGTATTCGACAACCCGGACTTCAAACGCGGCCTGGCGATGTTCCTCTCGCCCGACGGCAAGGCGGCGCGCCTGATCATCACCCACGACGGGGATCCCGCGACGCCCGAAGGCGTCTCGCGCGTCGACGCGATCAAGAAGGCCGCGCGCCACGCCCTCAAGGGAACCCCCTTGGAAGAGGCCAAGATCTACCTGGGGGGCACCGCCGCGACCTACAAGGACATGAGCGACGCGGCCAAGTACGATCTGCTGATCGCGGGAATCGCCGCGGCGTGCCTGATCTTCATCATCATGCTGGTCCTCACCAGCAGCGTCGTCGCCGCCCTGGTCATCATCGGCACCGTGGTGCTGTCGCTGGGATCGTCGTTCGGGCTGTCGGTGCTGGTGTGGCAGGACATCCTCGGAATTCCGTTGCACTGGCTGGTCATTGCGATGGCGCTGATCGTCCTGCTGGCCGTGGGATCGGATTACAACCTGTTGCTCGTCTCGCGGTTCAAAGAGGAAATCGGCGCCGGAATCAAGACCGGAATCATCCGCGCGATGGGCGGAACCGGCGCGGTGGTGACCTCCGCGGGCCTGGTGTTCGCGTTCACCATGTCTTCCTTCGTGTTCAGCGACCTGAAGATGATCGGTCAGTTCGGGACCACCGTCGGCATCGGGCTGCTCTTCGACACGCTGATAGTGCGGTCGCTGATGACGCCCTCGATCGCCGCGCTGCTCGGACGGTGGTTCTGGTGGCCCCGGCGGGTGGGCATTCCCGGCCGCCCGCAGCGGGCCCGGCTGCCCGACCGTCTTTTGGTCCGGACCGTCACCGAAAGCGTGCACCCGTGACCCGCCGCCAGACGCTGTCCGAGTCGATACGCGTCGCCGCGCCGCCCGACGAGGTGTGGGACCTGATCACCGCCGTCGCCGGCATCACCCAGTGGTACGACACCTGGGACGCGGTGGAACACTCCGCCGGCGACGAACGACTGCAGGTCGGCACGTCGTTTCGGCTGATCCGTCACCGTCGCGGCCGCGACGACACCGCGCTGTGCCGCGTGACCTCGGTGCAACCGCGCACGCGATTGTGCTGGGTGCAGTACGCCCCCCGGCTGCCCGCGATGTCGGTCGAGTTCCGGTTGGCTGCCGAAACCGACGGCACCCTGCTCAGCCACACCCGGAGCTGGCTCGAGCCGGGCGAGCACTGATGCCATTAAGCTGGCTGCCGTGGAAACCCCCCCGTCCCGGCCCGTGCTGGTGGTCGATTTCGGCGCGCAGTACGCGCAGCTGATCGCCCGCCGGGTTCGCGAGGCACGGGTGTTTTCCGAGGTCATCCCGCACACCGCCACGGTCGAGGAGATCAAGGCCCGGGACCCGGTGGCGGTCGTGCTCTCCGGGGGACCGGCCAGTGTCTACGCCGACGGCGCCCCGCAGCTCGACCCGGCGCTGTTCGACCTCGGCCTGCCGGTGTTCGGCATCTGCTACGGGTTTCAGGCCATGGCGCAGGCCCTGGGCGGCACCGTCGCGCACACCGGCACCAGCGAATACGGCCGAACCGAGCTGAAAGTCCTTGGCGGCGACCTGCATTCGGGCCTGCCCGACGTCCAGCCGGTCTGGATGAGCCACGGCGACGCCGTCACCGCCGCGCCCGACGGGTTCGACGTGGTGGCCAGCAGCGCGGGCGCCGCGGTGGCCGCCTTCGAGGATCGGGCCCGTCGCCTGGCCGGCGTGCAGTACCACCCGGAGGTGATGCACACCCCGCACGGGCAACAGGTGCTCAGCCGCTTCCTGCACGACTTCGCCGGGCTCGGCGCCGAGTGGACGCCGGCCAACATCGCCGACGCGCTCGTCGAACAGGTGCGCGCCCAGATCGGTGATGGCCGCGCCATCTGCGGGCTGTCCGGTGGGGTGGACTCGGCGGTGGCCGCCGCGCTGGTGCAGCGCGCCATCGGTGACCGGCTGACGTGCGTCTTCGTCGACCACGGGCTGTTGCGCGCCGGCGAGCGCGACCAGGTGCAGCGCGACTTCGTCGCGGCCACCGGCGCCAACCTGGTCACCGTCGACGCCGCGGACACCTTCCTGCAGGCGCTGTCGGGCGTGACCAACCCCGAAGGCAAGCGCAAGATCATCGGCCGCCAGTTCATCCGGGCGTTCGAGGGCGCGGTGCGAGACATCGTGGGGGACACGGATTCCCAAGTCGACTTCCTGGTGCAGGGCACGCTGTATCCCGACGTGGTGGAGTCCGGCGGGGGCAGCGGCACCGCGAACATCAAGAGCCACCACAACGTCGGCGGCCTGCCGGACGACCTGAAGTTCAAACTCGTCGAGCCGCTGCGGCTGCTTTTCAAGGACGAGGTGCGCGCGGTCGGGCGCGAGCTGGGGCTGCCCGAGGAAATCGTTGCGCGCCAACCGTTTCCGGGGCCGGGGCTGGGCATCCGGATCGTCGGCGAGGTCACCGCGCAGCGGCTGGACACGCTGCGGCGCGCCGACTCGATAGTGCGTGAGGAGCTGACCGCCGCCGGACTGGACAAGCAGATCTGGCAGTGCCCGGTGGTGCTGCTGGGCGACGTCCGCTCGGTCGGCGTGCAGGGTGACGGGCGTACCTACGGACACCCGATCGTGCTGCGGCCGGTGTCCAGCGAGGACGCCATGACCGCCGACTGGACCCGGGTGCCCTACGAGGTGCTCGAGCGCATCTCGACCCGGATCACCAACGAGGTGGCCGAGGTCAACCGCGTGGTGCTGGACATCACCAGCAAGCCGCCGGGCACCATCGAGTGGGAGTAGCCGCGTCAGCCTGACGCGAACGTGCGGCCAGGCGCACACTCGAGGCCGAACGTGCGGCCAGCCGCACAGTCGAGGCGGCCGGCTACTGGACGAATTCGCGCCTGCCATAGGCGATCATGGCCCCATCCCAGTTCCCGCCGGCCGCGGTGACGAGCTTGCGGGCGATATCGCGATCGTCGTCTTCGGCGACCAGGATCAGGGTGTGGTCGGTCGTGGTGACGGATCCGCCGCGGATGCGGTCGCGGGCGATCGGGTCGGCCGCCAGCGCGTCGCCGAAGCGGACGACGTCGACGCCCGGCACGGCGATCAGGATCGCGTCCTGGTCCGGCGTGGGTTCGTAGTCGAAGGTCAGCACCGCTTCCTGGGCGAACTGGCGGCGCAGCGCCTCGGCGGCGGTGTGCACCGAGCCGTCGGCGCCGCACAGGTGAAATTCGCGCGAGCGCTCCCGGGTGGTTCGCTGCAGCGCGCTCGACCAATACACCCCGTCGAGCGGGGTCGATCCCGTCACCGCCGCGCCGTGTAGCGCGAGCGTCACGTCGGCCTGCGCCTCGAACAGGGGATCGGTGGTGTCGGCGGCGAACAGCTCCGCGGGTTGGCAGGGCGCGGCGTGGGCCGGCGCGGGAAAAGTGATGCAAAAAGGCACCATCAGCCCCACCAGCACCGAGCGCATAAAGCAGCCTCTCACGTTTCTTGACGGTTGTCGGAGGGTGGGTGTTTACTCGCCAATGTATCGAACATAAGTTCGAAAGGAGGCTGGTCATGACCGCGGCTTTCGCCTCCGAAAATCGCGTTGAGCAGCTGGAATCGCTGCGACGGCGGATGGCTGGGATCTCCGGGCGGGCTGTCACTCCCGCCGATGACATGCTGCCGGATTCGGAAGCCCTGGTGCCGCTCCCGCGGTGGCTGGCGGAGTCGCTGCCCGTGCCGTTGCCGCGCGGAACGGTGGCGGTGCTGTCGGGGGCCCGGTCGCTGCTGTTGAGCATGGTGGCCGCGGTGACGGCGGCCGGGGGCAACGTCGCCATCGTCGGCCAGCCGGACATCGGGCTGCTGGCCGCCGCCGAGATGGGGGCGGACCTGAGCCGGCTCGCGGTGATCCCGGATCCCGGAACCGATCCGGTCGAGGTGGCCGCGGTGCTCATCGACGGCATGGACCTGGTGGTGCTCGGGCTGGGCGGGCGCCAGGTGCCGCAGACCCGGGCGCGGGCGGTGGTGGCGCGGGCCCGCAACAAGGGGTGCACCCTGCTGGTCACCGACGGCGACTGGCAGGGGGCGCCGACGCGGCTCGCGGCGCGGGTCTGCGGCTACGAGATCACGGCGAACGGCCGGCCGGGCTTCGGCCGGATCAGCAGGGTGCGGCTGCAGATCAGCGGGGTGTGCGCGGGCAGGCGGGTGATCGGCCGGGCGCGGGCGGGGTGACTCCCGTGGCATCCCGGGCCCTGGCGATCTGGTGCATGGACTGGCCCGCGGTCGCGGCGTCGGCGGCGGCGGACCTGCCCGCGACGGCCCCGATCGCGGTCACGCTGGCCAACCGGGTGATCGCCTGCTCGTCGGCCGCCCGCGCGGCGGGGGTGCGGCGCGGGCTGCGGCGACGGGAGGCGGCGGCGCGGTGCCCGCAACTGCACGTCGCGCCGGCCGACGCCGACCGCGACGCCCGCTTTTTCGAACCGGTGATCGCCGCGGTGGACGACCTGGTGCCCCGCGCCGAGGTGCTGCGGCCCGGGCTCCTGGTGCTGCCGGTGCGCGGGGCGGCCCGCTACTTCGGGTCCGAGGAGCAGGCCGCCGAAAAGCTGATCGACGCGGTCGCCGTGGCCGGCGCCGAGTGCCAGGCCGGTATCGCCGACCAGTTGTCCACCGCGGTCTTCGCCGCGCGCGCGGGCCGGATCGTCGAGCCGGGGGGCGACGCGAGGTTTCTGTCGGTGCTGTCGATCCGGCAGCTCGCCACCGAGCCGAGCCTGTCCGGTCCGGGGCGAGAGGAGCTGACGGATCTGTTGTGGCGGATGGGAATTCGCACCATCGGGCAGTTCGCCGCGCTGTCCCGCACCGACGTGGCCTCCCGGTTCGGCGCCGACGGGGTGGCCGCGCACCGGTTCGCCCGCGGCGAACCCGAGCGGGGGCCGTCCGGGCGCGAGCCGCCGCCGGAACTCGAGGCCGTGCTGGATTGCGACCCGCCGATCGACCGGGTCGACGCCGCGGCCTTCGCCGGCCGCTCGCTGGCCGGCACGCTGCACCAGGCGCTGATGGCCGCGGGGGTGGGCTGCACCCGGCTGGCCATCCACGCCGTCACCGCCAACGGCGAAGAGCTGCAACGGGTATGGCGGTGCGCCGAGCCGTTGACCGAGGACGCCACCGCCGACCGGGTGCGTTGGCAGCTGGACGGGTGGCTGAGCAGCCGGACCGCCCGCACCCCGCGCCCGACCGCGCCGGTGACGCTGTTGCGGCTGCAGGCGGTGGAGGTGGTGTCCGCCGAGGCGCTGCAGTTGCCGCTGTGGGGTGGTCTCGGCGAGGAGGACAGGCTGCGGGCCCGCCGGGCGCTGGTGCGGGTGCAGGGCCTGCTCGGGCCGGAGGCGGTGCGGGTGCCGGTGCTGTCCGGCGGCCGCGGGCCGGCCGAACGCATCACGCTGACCCCGCTGGGCGACGAGCCGGTGCCGCAGGCCGACCCGGGTCCGCCGTGGCCCGGTCAACTGCCCGAGCCGTCGCCGGCGGTGCTGCTGGACGATCCGGTGGATCTGCTTGACGCTCAAGGCAATCCGATACGCGTTACCGCCCGGGGGATGTTCTCGGCCGACCCCGCCCATCTGACCGTGCGCGGCCGGGACCAGGGGCTGCGCTGGTGGGCCGGGCCGTGGCCGGTCGACGAGCGGTGGTGGGATCCCGAAGCCAAGGGGCGCGCCGCGCGCGCCCAGGTCCTGCTGGAGGACGAGCGGGCGTTTCTGCTGTGCTACCGCCAGCGGCGCTGGTATCTCGAGGGGAGCTACGAGTGAGCGCGCTTACCCGGTGGGCCGCAACGCGTCTGGCGTCAGATCCTTGAGCGAGGGGTAGCCGTCGACGGCCATGATCAGGTCCGCCTCGGCCAGCAGCGAACGCAGCACGTGCACGATGCCCTCGACGCCGCCGAGCGCCAGGCCGTAGGCGTAGGGGCGGCCGATCCCCACCGCGGTCGCGCCCATCGCCAGCGCCTTGATGATGTCGGCGCCGCTGCGGATGCCCGAGTCGAACAGCACCGGCATCCCGTCGGCGGCCTCGAGCACCCCGGGCAGGCACTCCAGGCAGGGCAGCCCACCGTTGGCCTGCCGGCCGCCGTGGTTGGAGCAGTAAATGCCGTCCACGCCAATGTCTTTGGCGCGGCGCACGTCGTCGGGATGGCAGATGCCCTTGACCATCAGCGGCAGGCTGGTTTCCGCCCGGAGCCACTCCAGGTCGCTCCACCGGAAGGGGCCGCCGAAGATCGGCAGCCTGCGCACCGCCTCCTCGGTGGCGTCCTGGCCGGGCTGCAGGCTCGCGCGGAAGACGGGGTCGGAGGTGTAGTTGCTCAGGCACCCGCTGGGCACCTGCGGGTAGTTCCCGGCGCTCAGGTCGCGGGGCCGCCAGCCGGTGACCCAGGTGTCGAGGGTGACCGCGATGGCCTTGAAACCGCACGCCTCGGCGCGGTGCACCAGGCTGGCCGCCATCTCGCGGTCCGGGGGCGTGTACAGCTGGAAAAACCCGGGAGTGTCGCTGAGTTCCGGGGCGACCTCTTCCATCGGGTCGGACGTGAGCGTGCCCACGAAGAACGGCACCCCGGTGCGCGCGGAGGCCCGCGCCGCGGCCAGGTCGCCGTGGCCGTCCTGGGCGCACACGCCGATGACGCCGATGGGCGCCATGAAGATCGGCGACGGCAGGGTGATGCCGAACAGCTCGATGGACATGTCGCGCTGTTCGGGGGCGATCCCCATGCGCGGGTACAGGCCCCAGCGTTTGAAGGCGTCGCAGTTGGCCCGCTGGGTGTGTTCGTCGCCGGCACCCCCTGCGACGTACCCCAGCACTTTCGGCGGCATCGCCGCGGCGGCCTTGGCCTCCAGGTCGGAGAACTTGATGGGGTAGGGCGGTTGACGGCCGGCCTGCCCCTGGTCGTATAGCTCGGTCTGATAGTCGGCGAAGGGCATGGCTCGCGCATACCCGGCGTTCGGTCGGCCAAACGGCGTCAGCCGAGCCCGCGCGCGAACGGCGCGACCCGCTCGATGAACTCCTCGAAGAACGCCGCGGCGTCCACGTCAACGCCGATCAGGGCGTTGGCTTTTCGGTCGCCCGACCAATCGGGGGTCGTCACGCCCCGGGTCGGGGTGTCCGCCAATTCGATGTCCACCGTCGCCGCCCGGGTGGTGATCAGCTGCGGGTCCAGCGCCGCCGCGGCGGCCAGCGGGTCGTGCATGTACGCGACGTAGCCGTGTCCGCGGTCGTCGTGGGATTCGAAGTAGAACCGCATCGCGTCCTCGATCACCGGGATCAGCGGGGACGGGCCCGAGGCGGAGGCCAGCCGGGCCAGGATCTCCGGCGTCATCGCGACGCGGCGGGTGAGGTCCAGGCCGCAGACGATCGGAAGCCGTTGTTGCCCAGCCCAGCCGGCGAAGACCTCGCCGGCCGCCTCGGGATCCACCCGGATGTTCCATTCGGCCATCGGGTTGGCGTCACCGCCGAACGAGCCGCCCATGATCACCAGCCGGCGCAGCAGCGTCGGCAGCGCGGGTTCGGCGCGCAACGCCAGCGCCAGGTTGGTCAGCGGGCCGGTGACCAGGCCGACTAGTTCCCCCGGGCGGGCGCGCGCCGCGGCCACCCACGCCGCGGTGGCGTCGTGGCGGGTGAGCCGCCGGTCGGTGCGGGGGAGCTCGGCATAGCCCAACCCCTTGGGGCCGTGGAACTTCGAGTGGTGGGGCCAGTGGCCGCACAGCGGCTCGTCGGCGCCCCTGGACACGGGTATGGCAGGGGCGCGGCACAATTCGAGCAAACTCAGGTTGTTGGCGCAGACCTGCTCCACGTGGATGTTGCCGCCGGTCGAGGCGATGCCCACCACCTCGGCGTCGGCGCTGGCCAGCAGGTAGATCAGCGCCATCGCGTCGTCGATGCCGGTGTCGACATCGACGAAGAGGGCGGTCACCCCGGCGATTCTAGGGCCAGGCCGACGCGAACGTGATCACCAGGACGTCGCGCTGTGCCGGGCCGGAAGCGTCGATCGGCCGGATCGGCGAGACGCCGTGCAGGGTGCGACGGTCGTCGCCCAGCATCAGCGTCCCGGGCTCGGCCAGCGTCGTCGCCAGCAACCGCCGACCCTCGAGGTCGCACACCGTGCTCTCGCCGCCGATGGCGTTGCGCCGCCCGATCAGCAGCGAGGTGACCAGGGTGACGCCGTCGCGGTGCATGCCCTCGGGCGTCGGAGTGCCGTCCTCCTCCCCGTTGCACTGGATGCGAAACGGGTGCACCTTGACGTTCCAGTCGGCCACGTCGTCCAGGGCGGCGGCCACCCGGGCCAGCAGCCCGATCACCTTGTGCAGCAGCGGATCCGCGGCGAACGCGTCGGTGAGCGGCTCGAACTCGCGGTCCCTGCCGACGTAGAGGGGGTTGGAGTCCTGCGGCTGCACGAACGCGAGCTTGGGCATCGGGCGCAGCACCCCGCCGCGAAACGAGTACTGGCCGTAGCGGCGCAGCCGCCGCACCCCCACCTCCGCCGCGTAGGGGTCGGGCGCCAACTGGCGCCAATGCCGGGCGAACCGGGTCCATGCGTCGCGGCCCACCTCGAGGCTGTGCGTGACGTCGAACGAGGGCAGCACGGCGACGCCGGTCGCGGCGACCTGCCGGGCCGCGGCGGCCACCGCGTCGGCGCTCGTCCGCTTTTCGCAAAGGACCATCGCGCCGGGATACCGCAATCCCGTCGGGCTAAACCCCCGCGTTTACCAGTGCACTCCGGGCACCAATCGCACCAGCCGCTTGACCGGTCGCGGCGTTCGGATCCCGGCGGTGACGGCGCGGGCCGGGCGCTTCGGCCGGCGGTCCGAGGTCGACGTCGGCGCCTCGGTGGCCAGCCCGCGCGCCGCGGCGGAATCGGGGTAGCCCAGGTACAGCTGATGCAGGATGCGCCGCGACGTCCGCGGAGCGAAGTAGTTGCCGGCCTCGGCCAGCGTGCCCAGCGGGGTGTCGATGCGGGCCGGCTTGTCGACGAGGCCGCGTACCACCATCGCCGCCGCGCGCTCGGGGCTGATCGCGGGCACCGGGTTGAGCCGGTGCGACGGCGCGATCATGGGCGTGCGAACCAGCGGCATGTGGATGTTGGTGAAGGTGATGTGGTCCGACAGCGTCTCTGACCCGACGACGTCGGCGAACGCGTCCAACGCCGCCTTGGTCGGCAGGTACGAGCTGTACTTGGGGTTGCGGGCCTGCACGCCCGCGCTGGAGACGTTGACCACGTGGCCGAAGCGGCGCTCGCGCCAGTGCGGCAGCAGCGCCAGCACCATCCGCACCGCGCCGAAGTAGTTGACCGCCATCACCCGCTCGTAGTCGTGCAGCCGGTCGGTGGAGTTGACCACCGAGCGGCGGATTGACCGGCCGGCGTTGTTGACCAGGTAGTCGACGTGGTCGAAGCGGCCCAGGATGTCCTTGATGGTGTGCTCGACCGACGCGGAGTCGGTGACGTCGCAGGCGAACGCGTGCGCCTGGCCGCCGGCCGCGCGAATCTCGGCGACCAGCGAATCGAGCGCGTCGGCGTTGCGGGCGAGCGCGAACACCGTTGCGCCCCGTTCGGCGACGGCGATCGCCGAGGCCCGACCGATGCCGCTGGACGCGCCGGTGATGATGACGTGCCGGCCCTGCAGGGGGCCCTTTGGGTCGTCGCGTCGCGCCCGGTCGGGGTCCAGGTGCTCGGCCCAGTACCGCCACAGGTTCGGCGCGTAGCCGGCGAACTCGGGGACTTCGATTCCGGTGCCCCGCAAGGCTTTTCGGGTCTCGTCGCTGACGAACGTCGGCTTCAGGTCGACGACGTCGAAAACCTCGGCGGGGATGCCCAGCTGGGTGGCCGCCATGTTGCGCAGCACCCTGGCCCGCCCGCGCACCTTGAGCACCGGCGCGCCCACCGAGCGGGGCAGCGACCCGCGCATCGGCGGCAGGCCGGCCGCCTTGGCGACGCCGCGGTAAATGCCGCGCAGCCCAACGGTTTTCGGTGCGGTCAGATGGAACGTCCGGCCGTCGCACCCGTCGGCGTGCATGAGGGCCACGAGCGCGTCGACGACGTAGTCGACCGGGACGATGTTGGTGCGCCCGGTGTCGGGCAGCAGGATCGGGGTGAGTTTGGGCAGCACCGCCAGCTTGGCCAGCACGCCGAAGAAGTAGTACGGCCCGTCGACCTTGTCCATCTCCCCGGTGACCGAGTCGCCCACCACCACCGCCGGGCGGTAGACGCGGTAGCGCAGCCCGGGCGTCGACCGGACCAGCGACTCGGCCTCGAACTTCGTCCGGTGATAGGGGCTCGGCAGCTGCTGGCCGACGTCGAAGTCGTCCTCGGTGTACTCGCCGCGGAAGTCGCCGGCCACGGCGATCGACGACACGTGGTGCAGCGTGGCGTCCAGCCGCCGCGCCAGCTCGATGACCGCGCGCGTTCCCTCCGAGTCGACCGCCGCGCAATGCACGACGTGATCGACGTGGCCCAGCTCGGCCAGGGTCTCGTCGGTCAGGCCGAGCTCCGGCAGCTCCCCGACCAGCGGTTTGGCCCGTTCGCCCCAGTCCGCGGCGAGGCGTTCGAACCGTCCCAGCGACGGGCGGCGAACCAGCACCCACACCTGGGCGTCGGGCTCGGTGGCTAGCAGACGAGATACGACGCGTCGACCGATAAACCCGGTACCGCCGGTAACGACATATCGCATTCGGTCATGGTAGCCGTCAGCCGCCGAAGTTGCGGATGCCGTCCCAGTCCTCGAGCGTCCAGCCCGTCGCCGGGTTGCCGCTGATCACCACGCGGCCGGTGTTGGGCAGCGGGTGGCTGGTGCGCAGGCTGTCCTTGGCGTTCGTCACGTTCATCAGCACCCAGTACTCGATGGAGTAGAGGTGCGCGAACACCACCGGTTTGCTGTGGCCGCTGTCGTAGACCTTCTGAATCGCCGCGGTGAACCGGTTGTTGAACTCCTTGCCGGAGATCGACCCGGGGATGCTGTTCTGGGTGTCGCCGGCAAGCCAGTCCGCCGGCGCCAGCAGGTAGGTGGTGGGATCCATCGAGATCGGCTTGCCCTCGAACCAGCCGGCGTTGATCTCTTGAATGCCCTGCAGCACCTCGACCTGCTTGCCGAGTTCGGCGGCCAACGGCGCGGCGGTCTGCTGGGCCCTCGCCATGGTCGAGGCGTAGACGGCGTCGTAGTGCTCGCGGCCGAGCTGGTGCGCGACCTGCTCGGCCTGGGACTTGCCCTCCGGGCTCAGGCCGGGGCCCGGCACGCTGGTGTCGATGACTCCGCTGGCGTTGGCCTCCGACTGGGCGTGCCGGATGAACGTGATCGTGATGCTGCGCACCTGCGGTGACCCGCCGCATGCGCCGACGATCATCGCCGCGGCGAGCACGGCTAGTGCTTTTGCGATCATGCTCCCCTTGCGCATGTCGATAGCCTGCCCTGCCGACGGTGCCGGGGGGAAGGGTTTGCGATGGTTAGGTGGCGAAAAATCCTCGAGAGGAGACTGCTATGGCGATTGACCCGAGCGCGGTCGGCGCGGTGACCGACCCGATGCTGTTCGAATGGACGGACCGGGAGACGCTGCTTTACGCGCTCGGCGTCGGGTGCGGGACCGAGGACCTGTCGTTCACCACCGAGAACAGCCACGACATCGCCCAGCAGGTGCTGCCCACGTACGCGGTGATCTGCTGCCCGGCGTTCGGGGCGGCGGGCAAGATCGGAACCTTCAACTGGGCCATGCTTTTACACGGATCGCAGGGAGTCCGGTTGCACGCGCCGTTGCCGCCCGCGGGCAAGCTGTCGGTGGTCACCGAGGTCACCGACATACAGGACAAGGGCGAGGGCAAGAACGCCGTCGTGATGCTGCGCGGGCGCGGCACGGACCCGGACTCCGGGGAGCTGATCGCCGAGACGCTGACGACGCTGGTCATCCGCGGCGAGGGCGGCTTCGGCGGGCAGCCGGGCCAGCGGCCCGTCGCGCCGGAGTTCCCCGATCGCGAGCCCGACGCCCGGATCCCGCTGCCCACCCGCGAGGATCAGACGCTGATCTACCGGCTGTCCGGTGACCGCAATCCGCTGCACAGCGACCCGTGGTTCGCCCGGGAGCTGGCCGGGTTCCCCAAGCCGATCCTGCACGGGCTGTGCAGCTACGGGGTGGCGGGCCGGGCGCTGGTCGCCGAGCTGGGCAAGGGGGTGGCCGCCAACGTCACCGCGATCGACGCGCGGTTCAGCTCGCCGGTGTTTCCCGGCGAGACGCTGACCACCCTGATCTGGCGCACGGAGCCCGGCAAGGCCGTGTTCCGCACCGAAGCTTCCGCGCCCGACGGTTCGGACGCGCGCGTCGTTCTGGACGACGGCGCCGCGGAGTACGTGCAGGGGTAGCTGACGGCCTAGGCCCCGTCGGTGCCGTTGGCGCCGCGGGTGCCGAATAGCGTTCCGCCGCTGCCGGCGGCGGCGCCGAGCCCACCGGTTCCGACGGGCGTACCGGATCCACCGTCGCCACCATTACCGCCGTTGCCGCCATTGCCAATGCTCTGGGCATTTCCGCCGGCACCGCCGGCACCTCCGCCGCCGCCGCCGCCATTGGCGCCGGCGGTGCCCGGACTGACGCCCGCCCCGCCGGTGCCGCGGGTGCCCCCGGTCCCGCCGTTGCCGCCGCTGCCGCCGTTGCCGTAGAGCATCCCGCCACTGGCGCCGACCCCGCCGGTCCCGCCAAGCCCACCGTTGCCGCCGGTGCCGCCGTTGCCGCCACCGGCGCCGCCGTTACTGCCGCCTTTGCCGCCCGTGCCGCCGGCGCCGGCGTTGCCGCCGTTGCCGGCGCTTCCGCCGTTGCCTGCCAGCAGCCCGCTGTGGCCGCCGTTGCCGCCGGCGCCGCCGTCTCCGCCGCTGCCGCCGGTGCCGCCGGTGCCGCCCGCGGCGGAGGCGCTTCCGTCAGTGCCGAGCTGGGCACCGCCACCGCCGCCGCCGTTGCCGCCGCTGCCGGCGCTGCCGCCGTTGCCGAACAACCCGGCGTTACCGCCGTTTCCGCCGGCACCGCCTTGGCCCCCGGCGCCGCCCGTCACGCCGTTATGCAGGGAGCCCCCGGGCGCCGCGGTGTTGCTCCCGCCATTCCCGCCGGCGCCACCGGCCCCGGCGTCGCCGAACAGCGATCCGCCGTTGCCGCCGGCCCCGCCGTTGCCGCCGGCGCCGCCGACCGCGCCTGTCTGCCTGCCCGCGGTGTTCCCGCCGGTTCCGCCGTTGCCGCCGTGACCGCCGGCGCCGATCAGCCGGGCGCTCCCGCCGGCCCCGCCGTCGCCGGCGGCGCCGCCGGCGGAGTTCGTTCCGCCGGCGGAATTTTTCCCGCCGGACCCGCCGTCCCCGGCGTCCCCGCCGTTGCCGGACAGCCATCCACCGCTGCCGCCGGCCCCGCCATTGGCGCCGGCGCCACCGTTACCTTGGCCACCGATTTGGTTGCCGCCGGCCCCGCCGATGCCGCCGTGCCCGCCGGTGCCGATCAGGCCCGCGCCTCCACCGGTCCCGCCAGCGCCACCGTGCCCGCCGGCCTGGCTGGCACTGTTCACCCCGCCGGCCCCGCCCGTGCCAGCGTTCCCGCCGTTGCCGTACACCCGCGCGCCCGCCCCGCCGTTCCCGCCGATGCCGCCGATGCCGCCCGTGCCCTGGGCGTTGGTGGACCCGCCGGCCCCGCCGTCGCCGGCGTCCCCGCCGTTGCCGAACAGCCCGGCACCGCCGCCGTTTCCGCCGGCCCCGCCATTGGCCGTTTGGGTGAACCTGCC